>NZ_JBWKSN010000001.1:0-625850 GCF_059419825.1 Pseudomonas sp. GW821-FHT05D12
CCCCCCCCCCCCCCCCCCCCCCCCCCCCCCCCCCCCCCCCCCCCCCCCCCCCCCCCCCCCCCCCCCCGCTCCCACAGGGTTTCAACGGTGTAGCAAAAACCCAGGTTACAGCCCCACCACATCCTCCGCCTGCAACCCCTTCTCGCCGGTCACCACGGCGTACTCCACCTGCTGGCCTTCAGCCAACGAACGGTGGCCTTCACCGCGAATGGCGCGGTAGTGCACAAACACATCCTTGCCGTCTTCGCGTTGAATAAAGCCATAGCCCTTTGCATCGTTGAACCACTTCACATTACCGGTTTCGCGCGTTGCCATCTGTTTTGCTCCCACATGCTTTTTTATTGTTGAGTCGCTCACTGGAACTGCCGAGTATATGACAGGCTCAAAAACGATCAACTCAAGTTTACATCGCTGCTTTTTTGCCGATTTTCGGCGAATACGGCACACTACTCACCCGAGCGCCTGCTCGGTTTTTTCCACTTGAAGCAGCTCGCCTATGACCCGCTCCCCGTTCCGCCGTCTGGTGTTTGGCACCTTGCGCCGACTGTTGTACCTCTGGGTTCGCTCGGAGACGATCAACCAGTCGTCCCTTACCCTTAACCTGGACCGCAGCCGGCCGGTGTTCTACGTCCTGCAATCGCCCTCCCTCAGCGAACTCGCCGTGGTCGATGCCGAGTGCACCAAGGCCGGCCTGCCGCGCCCGGTGCTGCCGGTGTCGGTGGGGCCGCTGATGGAGCCCGCCGCATTCTTCTACCTCACGCCGGAACCAGACTGGCTCGGCCGCCAGGACAAGCGCGGTGCGCCGCCGACCCTGACCCGCCTGGTCAACACCCTGACCGAGCACGCCGAAGAGAATGCACAAATCATTCCGGTCAGCGTGTTCTGGGGGCAGTCCCCCGAGAGCGAGTCCAGCCCATGGAAGCTGCTGTTCGCCGACAGCTGGGCGGTCACCGGGCGTCTGCGCCGGCTGTTGAGCATCCTGATCCTCGGTCGCAAGACCCGTGTGCAATTCTCTGCGCCTATCAACCTGCGTGAATTGATCGAGCACAATAAAGGGCACGAACGCACCGTGCGCATGGCCCAGCGCATCCTGCGTGTGCACTTTCGTAACCTGAAGACTGCGGTGATCGGCCCCGACCTGTCCCACCGCCGCAATCTGGTGAAGGGCCTGGTGAACATGCCGCTGGTACGCCAGGCCATTGCCGACGAGGCCGAGCGCGAAAAGATCAGCCCGGAAAAAGCCAAGGCCCAGGCCCTGCGCTACGGCAACGAGATCGCCTCGGACTACACCTACACCGCGATCCGCTTCCTCGAAGTGGTGCTGAGCTGGTTCTGGAACAAGATCTACGACGGCATCAAGGTCAATAACATCGAAGGTGTGCAAAAGGTTGCCCAGGGCTACGAGGTGATCTACGTGCCCTGCCACCGCAGCCATATCGACTACCTGCTGCTCTCGTACCTGCTGTTCAAGAACGGCCTGACGCCGCCGCATATCGCCGCCGGGATCAACCTCAACATGCCGGTGATCGGCAGCCTGTTGCGCCGTGGCGGTGCGTTTTTCATGCGCCGCACCTTCAAGGGCAACCCGCTGTACACCTCGGTGTTCAACGAATACCTGCATACCTTGTTCACCAAAGGCTTCCCGGTGGAGTACTTCGTCGAGGGCGGGCGCTCGCGCACCGGGCGCATGCTGCAGCCGAAGACCGGGATGCTGGCGATCACCCTGCGCAGCTTCCTGCGCTCTTCGCGCATGCCCATCGTGTTCGTGCCGGTGTACATCGGCTACGAGCGCGTGCTCGAAGGCCGCACCTACCTCGGCGAGCTGCGGGGCGCGAGCAAGAAGAAAGAGTCGATCTTCGATATTTTCAAAGTGGTCGGCGCACTCAAGCAGCGCTTCGGCCAGGTGGCGGTCAACTTTGGCGAGCCGATCAAGCTGGCGGAGTTTCTCGACGCCGAACAACCGGATTGGCGCGCCCAGGAACTGGGACCGACCTACAAGCCGGCCTGGCTCAACGAAACCACCAACCGCCTCGGCGAGCAGGTGGCCCGCCATCTTAACGAAGCGGCAGCCGTGAACCCGGTGAACCTGGTGGCCCTGGCGCTGCTGTCCACCACGCGCCTGGCCCTGGATGAACAGGCCATGGCCCGCCAGCTCGACCTGTACCTGGCGCTGCTGCGCCGCGTGCCGTATTCGCCGCACACCACCCTGCCCGAAGGCGATGGCCTGGCGCTGATCAAGCACGTCAAGGACATGGACCTGCTGTCGGAACAGAGCGACGCCCTCGGCAAGATTCTGTACCTGGACGAGCAGAACGCCGTCCTGATGACCTACTACCGCAACAACGTGCTGCACATCTTCGCCCTGCCGGCGCTGCTGGCGAGCTTCTTCCAGAGCAGTTCGCGGATGAGCCGCGAGCAGATCCTGCGCTACACTCACGCACTCTACCCGTACCTGCAATCGGAACTGTTTATCCGCTGGTCGCTGGAAGAACTGGACAGTGTGATCGACCAATGGCTGGAGGCGTTTGTCGAACAGGGCCTGCTGCGTTTCGAGAACAACGTGTACCTGCGCCCGGCGCCAAGTTCGCGGCACTTCGTGCTGCTGACACTGCTGTCCAAGAGCATCGCCCAGACCCTGCAACGCTTCTACATGGCGATATCGCTGTTGCTCAACAGCGGCCAGAACAGCATCAGCGCCGAAGAGCTGGAAGACCTGTGCACGATCATGGCCCAGCGCCTGTCGATCCTGCATGGCCTCAACGCCCCGGAATTCTTCGACAAGAGCCTTTTCCGACATTTCATCCAGACCTTGCTGGAGCAAGATGTGCTGCGCCGCGACGAGGCCGGCAAGTTGAGCTACCACGACCTGCTCGGTGAACTCGCCGAAGGCGCCGCCAAACGCGTGTTGCCGGCGGACATTCGCCTGTCGATCCGCCAGGTGGCCTTGCATCGTGTGGACGGTGCGGCTGAGGCGCCTGTCGAAACCGAAGAAAGCCGCTAGATTGAATAAGGCGTCGGTTAGATGCCGGCGCCGTTGAAAAGGAGCTGTACCATGAAAAAGATCATCCTCCTGGGCCTCACCGCCTTGCTCGGAGCCTGCCAATCCATGAGCCCGCCCCCCAAGGCCAACCTCGATGGCGAAGTGTTCTACCTGCAGCGCATTGCCCTGCCGCCCGCCGCCACCTTGAGCGTCAGCCTGCAGGACGTGTCCCTGGCAGACGCGCCCGCGGTGGTCCTGGCCGAGCAGAAAGGCCCGGTCAAAGGCCAGGTGCCGCTGCCGTTTCACCTCAGCTACGACCCGGCCCAGGTCAAGCCGGGCCACAGTTATGCGGTGAGTGCTCGCATCGAACTGGATGGCAAGCTACTGTTTATCACCACCGAACGGCACGCTGTGCAGCTCAACGGCCAGGATCCACAGCCGCTGCGCCTGCGGGTTGATGCGGTCGCTCAGTGAATTCATCGAACACTTGATTTACGCACATAAGGAAGCGCCCATGCTCCGTAATTCCCTTCGCCTCACTGCCCTGTGCGCCGGCCTGCTGTTCGGCGCCAACGCCATGGCCTTGAACCTTGGCAGCCTGTCCCAGGGCGACGCCACCGGCGGCCTCAAGGACGCACTGACCCAGGGCGCACAGATCGCCGTGAAACAACTGGGCGTGCCCGGCGGTTTCAGCAACAACCCTGAAGTGAAGATCGTTCTGCCAGGCAAGCTCGGCAAAGTCGCCGACAAGTTGAAAATGTTCGGCATGGGCGACCAGGTCACCCAGCTGGAAACCAGCATGAACAAGGCCGCCGAAACCGCCGTGACCCAGGCCCAGCCGATCCTGGTCAATGCCGTGAAAAACATGAGCGTGACCGACGCCAAGGGCATTCTCACCGGCGGCCAGGACTCGGCCACTCAGTACCTGAACAAAAGCAGCCGCGAAGAAATCCGCGCCAAGTTCCTGCCGATCGTCAAGGCCGCCACCGACAAGGTCGGCGTGGCCCAGCAGTACAACGCCCTGGCCGGCAAGGCCGCAGCCTTTGGCGCCGTGGATGCCAAGAGCGCCAACGTCGAAAACTACGTGACCGAGCAGGCACTGGACGGTTTGTTCAAGATGATTGCGCAGCAGGAAGAGACGATTCGCAAGAACCCGGCCGCAGCGGCGACCAGCCTGGCGAAGAAGGTGTTTGGCGCGTTGTAATTCCAGATCGCCCGTTGGGTGCCCCCCTCACAACGCCAGGATCGTTCATCACGATGCCTGGCGTTTTTATGTCACCGGCTCAATAAAAGAGCGAGTCAGCCAGTCGCCCTATCATGAGCGTGGCAAAACAGCAGATGGCCACAGAGGTCGCACGATTGATCTTCAAGGGCGTCAGCCAGGTCTTGCGGATACCCTCGAATTGACCGCCGAGCATGATCCAGGCCGACCCGACGGGTATCACTACCAGCGCCAGCGTAGTCATGAAGAGCGCGTAGTCCGCCAGCGCGGTAAATGTGTGCGCTGGAGCGATGAAGGAAACGATCAACAGGCCCTTGGGATTCATCACTGTCAGCCAGAAGAAATAAAGCCCGGAGAATCGATCCTTGCCTGGGGTGATGGTTTCGCCCTTGCGTTGCCATAGCTGGTAGGAAACGTACAGCAAGTAACAGGCCGCGGCCATTTGCGTAGCCTTCAATGCCCAAGGCGAATACGCGGCCAGATAAACCAGTGCAACGCCCCACAGGGAGACTTGCAGCACGTAGGCCAAGCACTCGACGAAGGCCAGTTTCCACGACGTCCGAAAACCAAGCAGCATGCCCGCGCGCAGCAGCAGGGTATTTGTCGGCCCGGGCACAGCCAGGAGCAGCACCAGCGCCGAAACGGTACCCAGCATGAAATTATCCTAAGTCGGTCATGATCAATGGTCTTTGCGCCGATGGCGGTTACGGCTGCCAACCTGGCGAACAAAGTGTTGGGGGCGTTGTATCACAGAGGCGGTTATTTATCGTGAAAAAAGCAAACGCCCCGTGGTGTTCGGGGCTCTTGCAATTGCAGAGTGCGAAAAGACGCACGCAGACAATCAAAGCATTCAGCGGCTGATGAGGGTGTTTGTGTTGGTGTTCTGGATCGAGATACTGCTTGTGGGTTGCGCAGCCCAGTTAATCGATCTGTTTTCCATGTTCGATACTCTTTCCTCCAGCCGGTTTTGCCTATGCTGATGTGAGTCACAACCGTGGCTCGCTTGCGGTAGCTGGCCACACAACATTTGACCCACCATCATACACAAATTGCCAATCATCTGATTTCCGCCTCTATGAATGTCATGGAAACTTTATCTTCGCGATCAAACCGACCGAATAAAGTACCTGCCTGACAGGTAACCTTGTGTGGCACGCGAGAGAAAAAGGTTCCCAATCAGCGCGCCACGTCACTCTCAGGCCTACACGACATCCTTCCTCACCCGGAACCACGCCGCGTACAGCGCCGGCAAGAACAGCAACGTCAATGCCGTCGCCACAATCAGCCCGCCCATGATCGCCACGGCCATCGGCCCGAAGAACACACTGCGTGACAGCGGGATCATCGCCAGTACCGCCGCCAGGGCCGTGAGCACAATCGGGCGGAAACGTCGCACGGTGGCTTCGATGATCGCCTGCCACGGCGCCAGCCCGGCCTTGATGTCCTGTTCGATCTGGTCCACCAGGATCACCGAGTTACGCATGATCATCCCCGACAACGCGATGGTGCCCAGCATGGCCACGAACCCGAAGGGCTGGCGGAATACCAGTAGGAACAGCGTCACACCGATCAATCCCAGAGGCGCTGTAAGAAACACCATCGCCGTGCGTGAGAAACTGCGCAGCTGCAGCATCAGCAAGGTCAGCACCACCACGATGAACAGCGGCACGCCAGCCTTCACCGAGTTCTGCCCGCGGGTAGAGTCTTCAACGGTGCCACCGACTTCCAGCAAGTAGCCATCCGGCAGTTCGGCGCGCACCTCTTCAAGGGTCGGCAGGATCTGCTGGACCAGCGTCGCCGGCTGTTCCTTGCCGTAGATATCAGCGCGCACGGTCACCGTCGGCAGACGGTTGCGGTGCCAGATGATGCCCTCCTCAAAGCCGTACTCGAGGGTCGCAATCTGCGACAGCGCCACGCTTTTGCCGTTGTCGGTCGGCACGGCGAGGCTCGGCAGCAGCGACAACTCGGTGCGCTCATGCACGGTGCCGCGCAGGAGGATTTCGATCAACTCGTTGTCTTCGCGGAACTGGCTGACGCTGGAACCGGTGAGTGAACTCTGGAGGAATTTCGACAGGTTGGCGGTGCTCACACCGAGGGCGCGGGCGCGGTCCTGGTCGATATTGAGGTAGACGATTTTGCTCGGTTCTTCCCAGTCCAGGTGCACATTGACCACGTGGGTATTTTCGCGCACCTTGGCCGCCAATTTGCGTGCGAGGGCGCGGACTTCTTCGATATGTTCACCGGTCACGCGAAACTGCACCGGGTAGCCCACAGGCGGGCCGTTTTCCAGGCGCGTGACACGTGAGCGCAGCTCGGGGAATTGTTCGTTGAGGGTTTCGATCAGCCAGGTGCGCAGGCTTTCGCGCTCCTCGATGGTCTTGGCCAGCACCACGAACTGCGCAAAGCTGGCCGCCGGCAGTTGCTGGTCCAACGGCAGATAGAAACGCGGCGAGCCGGTACCGACGTAGGCCACATAGTTATCGATGCCGGCATGTTCCTTGAGCAGGGCTTCCAGGCGCTTGACCTGATCGGCGGTGTTGCTCAGGGAGGTGCCTTCGGCCAGTTTCAAGTCGACCATCAGCTCCAGACGGCCCGAGGCCGGGAAGAACTGCTGCGGGACAAAACGGAACAGTGCCACCGAGCCGATAAACAGCAGCAGTGTCAGGACGATCACGGTTTTACGCCGGCGCACGCACCACTCCACCAAACGTCTTACGCGCTGATAGAACGGCGTGCCGTAGGGATCAGGACCATCGGCGCCGTGTTTGGCTGCGTGAATTTTCGCCAGGTCCGGCAGGAGCTTTTCCCCCAGATACGGCACGAACACCACCGCAGCGACCCACGAGGCCAGCAACGCAATAGTCACCACCTGGAAGATCGAACGGGTGTATTCACCGGTACTCGACTGTGCGGTGGCGATGGGCAAAAAGCCCGCCGCCGTGATCAACGTGCCGGTGAGCATCGGGAACGCCGTGCTGGTCCAGGCGAAACTCGCGGCTTTAAGACGGTCGTAGCCCTGCTCCATCTTGATCGCCATCATCTCCACGGCGATGATCGCATCGTCCACCAGCAAACCCAGGGCCAATACCAGCGCACCGAGGGAGATCTTGTGCAGGCCGATGCCAAGGTAATACATGCTGGCAAAGGTCATCGCCAGCACCAACGGAATCGCCAGCGCCACGACCATGCCCGTGCGAATGCCGAGGGAGAAGAAACTCACCAGCAAAACAATCGCCAGGGCCTCAGCCAGGACCTGGACGAATTCGCCGACACTGGTTTTCACCGCTGCCGGTTGGTCCGACACCTTGCGCAGTTGCATGCCGGCAGGAAGGTTCTTCTGCAAGCGTGCGAATTCACCTTCCAGCGCCTTGCCCAACACCAGGATGTCGCCTCCATCGCGCATGGCCACGGCCAGGCCAATGGCGTCTTCGCCCATGTAGCGCATGCGCGGTGCCGGTGGGTCGTTGAAGCCGCGGTGGATGTCGGCCACATCACCGATGCGGAAGGTTCGATCACCCACCCGAATCGGGAAAGCGCGGATCTCGTCCACCGTCTTGAAGTTGCCCGACACCCGCAGTTGTACACGCTCGCTCGGCGTTTCAAAGAACCCGGCGGTGGACACCGCGTTCTGTTCCTGCAGCGCCTGCTGCACCGCCGCCAATGGCAGGCCGAGGGTGGCGAGCTTGAGGTTGGATAACTCGATCCAGATCTTTTCGTCCTGCAGGCCCAGCAGCTCGACCTTGCCCACATCCGGCACGCGCTGCAGCTGAATCTGGATACGGTCGGCGTAGTCCTTGAGCACGGCGTAGTCAAAACCATCGCCGGTCAGCGCGTAGATGTTGCCAAAGGTGGTGCCGAATTCATCATTGAAAAACGGTCCCTGGATATCCGGTGGCAGGGTCTGGCGAATATCGCTGATCTTCTTGCGTACCTGGTACCACAACTCGGGAATCTGCGCCGAGTGCATGGAGTCACGGGCCATGAAGGTGACCTGGGATTCGCCGGGACGCGAGAACGAGACAATGCGCTCGTAGTCGCCGGTCTCCATGAGTTTCTTCTCGATACGCTCGGTCACCTGGCGTGAAACTTCCTGGGCCGTGGCACCGGGCCAGTTGGTCTTGATCACCATGGCCTTGAAGGTAAACGGTGGGTCTTCGCTTTGTCCCAGCTTGGTGTAGGACAAGGTGCCGACCACCGCCAGCAAGATCATCAGGAACAGTACGATCTGGCGATTACGCAGCGCCCATTCGGAAAGATTGAAACCCATCGGGGACTACTCCTTGGCCGCCAGATTCACCACACGGTTGGAGCGATCCACCGGGCGCACTTGCTGGCCCTCGTGGAGCACATGCACACCGGCAGCTATCACCCAATCAGAAGGGCTCAAGCCTTCCAGCACCGGGACGGTCTTTTCACCGAAGGCGCCGATGCGCACGGGGGTGCGCTTGAGGGTATTGTCCGGCTGTACACGCCAGACGTAGGACTCACCGTTCTCCGCACTGAGGGCAGACAGCGGTACCGACAACGGAATTACGCCGTCGGCCTGTATGAAGACCCGGGCACTCTGACCCAACTCGGCCGGGACTTTGCCACCGGTAAAGGCGACGCGGGCAGCAAAGGTGCGCGACTTGGGATCGGCAGCCGGTGACAGTTCACGAATGCGCCCGGCGAAACGCTGGTCCGGCTGGCTCCACAGTTCGACCGACACCGGCTGGCCAATCTTGAAGCGGCCGAACCCTTGCTCCGGCAAGCTGATCAGCACTTCGCGCTCGCCATCGGTGGCCAGGGTGAACACCGTCTGCCCGGCGGACACCACCTGGCCGACCTCTACCGCACGCTTGGCGACCACACCATCCTGGGGCGCACGCAGCACGGCGTACCCGGCCTGGTTGCTGGACACGTCGAATTCAGCCTTGATTTGCTTGAGGCGTGCTTCACCGGATCGGTAGAGGTTTTCGGAATTATCGTACTGGGAGCGACTGACCATCTGACGGTCCATCAGGGTCTTGTAGCGATCCCGCTCGGCGCGCACCAGGCTCAGGTTGGCCTCGGCAGCGGCCACTTGGGCGCGGGTGGCCTCCAGTTGCAGGCGCACGTCCTGCGGGTCGAGTTCCGCCAGCGGCTGGTTGGCCTTGACGCGCTCGCCCTCCTCCACCAGCCGTTTGCTGACTTTGCCGCCGATGCGAAAGGCCAGGTCCGGCTCGTAGCGGGCACGCACTTCACCTGGGTAGCTGTCGGTCGCCTGCGCCGATGGCTGCGGCTGCACCACCATGGCTGGGCGGAGGGTGGTCTGGGCCGCTTCTTCATGGCCGCAGGCGGCCAACAGGAAGACCAAGCTGACAGGCAACGCAAGAGGCAGGAAAGTACTGCGCATGCTGAAGGACCTTTCGCAAATGGAGCTAGGAATAATTATACTGGCCGGTATGTTATTAATACCAAACTCACCAGTCCAGTATTAAAGGTGAAAATGTCCGACAATCCTGTAAACACCAATAGCCCCGGGCGTCCCAAGGACATGGCAAAACGCCAGGCTATCCTCTCGGCAGCGAAGATCCTGTTCTTGAGCAATGGCTACGCCAGCACCAGCATGGATGCCGTGGCGCTTGAAGCCGGCGTGTCGAAGCTGACCGTCTACAGCCACTTCACCGACAAGGAAACCTTGTTCACCGCTGCCGTGGTGGCCACGTGCGAAGAACAATTGCCGGTGATGTATTTCGAACTGCCCGAAGGGCTGCCGGTGGAGACGGTGTTGCTGAATATCGCGCGGGGGTTTCATCGGCTGATCAACAGCGAGGAATCGGTGAACCTGCATCGCCTGATGATGACCACCGGCAATCAGGACGTGAAACTCTCACAGATCTTCTTCGAGGCCGGGCCCATGCGCATGCTGCAAGGCATGGAGCGGCTGCTGAGCAGGATCGACCAGAGCGGCGCCCTGGCCATCGACAAACCGTTCAGGGCAGCCGAACACTTCTTCTGCCTGCTCAAGGGCACGGCGAATTTCTGCCTGTTGTATGGCTGCGGCGGACACTTGAGCGACGCAGACGCCGAAGCGCATGTGCAGGAGGTGGTGGGGTTGTTTATGCGCGCTTACCGGGCCTGAAGCGCTGTGCTGTCTTGACCGGTCCTATCGCTGGCCTGCCAGCGATAGGGCCCTCCAGATCAATGAAGGCTTAAGGCTTGAGCGCCTTCTTGGGGTAGATGTCATACCGGCTTGACTTGCCATCCAGCGCATGGCTCGGCTTGGGCCCGTCGATGCACGGTGCCTTGCGTGGACGCTTGACCACCACGCGGTGGCTGGCCAGGGCCAGGGCGGCAGCGAGCAACGCCGGGGCGTCCGGATCATCGCCGACCAGTGGACGGAACAAGCGCATTTCCTTCTTCACCAGGGCGGTTTTCTCACGATGGGGAAACATCGGGTCGAGGTAGATCACCTGGGGCGGCTCGCCTTGCCAGTTGAGCATCACGTCGATGGAATTGCCCTTGAGCAAGGTCATGCGCGCCACGATTGGCGCCACGTCAAAATCCTGCGCAGCGCGCGCCAGGCCGTCTTCGAGCAAGGCGCCGATCAACGGCTGGCGCTCGATCAGGCTCATCTCGCAGCCGAGGCTGGCCAGCACGAACGCGTCCTTGCCCAGCCCGGCCGTGGCATCCAGCACGCGCGGACGCACGCCCTGGGCGATGCCCACCGCCTTGGCAATCATCTGGCCGCTGCCGCCGCCGTATAACCGGCGATGAGCAGCACCGCCTTCCACGAAGTCCACGCGCACTGGCCCCGGTGCGTCAGGGCCTAGCTGTTGCAGCTGCAGGCCCTGCTCGCCAACCTGCAGGGAAAAGTCCGCCTCGTCCAGCTGCAACGGCAAGCCAAGCAGCGCAGCCCACTGCGCGGCGCGGTCCTTGAAACCTTCGGCCAAGGCCTCGACCTGGATGCGGCTGGCCGCGGGTTGTTCGCTCATCAATCACTACGCTCAAAAATATTAAGGATCGGCAAAAGTCGGCCGATAAAAACAACAGTCAGGTATTTTGCCAGAGCTGAGCGTCGACCGAGAAAAATGTCAGACATTCTTCCCCTAACCATCGGTGTACTGCCGACCCATAACCACTACGGCCTGCGCAATACTCAAGCGCTGGCCGGGGTGAGTCATGTGTGGCAGGACTTCTTCGCCCGCGCGCTGGCCGAGCAGCTCGGTGAGACGCCGGACGCGCTCGCCGCCAAGGCGCCTGAGCCGTTGGACCCGGCGGTCGAGCCCAGCGAAGGTGCCGACCTGTTGTCGCAGATTCTGACCCAGCGTGAATGCGAGGTGAAAGACACCGAAATCGCCCCGCCTGAGCCGCTGTTCCTGCCGATTGCAGAATTTGAAACCGAGTTGCTGCCACCGCCGGCAACCCCGTTCCCACCGGAAGAAATCGTCGCCCAGCAACGCCAGCAGAATTTCGAGAGCGGCTGGATCCGCCCGATCGTGCTGACCGCCGGCCAGCCACTGCCCGAACCGGGCCCGGCGCCTGAGCCACGGCCACTGCACTTGCCGATTGCCGAGTTCGAAATGGACCTGTTGCCGCCGGCCGCCACGCCATACCCCGAAGAGGAGTTGGTGGCGCAGCAAAAAGCCCTGGATTTCGATTACTACTGGGCTCGCCCACTGATCACCCACAACCTGCGCTTGGCCGCGTAAACCTAGCGACACACCCACCAGCGCCCCATGTCCAGATGGAAATGGTTGCGGTGCGCGGCGTTGTAGTCCGGGCTCAACACCACATTGAAATCGTTGCAGGCGCCCTCGCGCACCTGGCGCAAAAAGCGCGCGGCGTCGCCCTCTCCCGGCCAATCCTTGAGCACACTGATGCTGCGCCCGTCTGCCAGGCGAAAGCCGGCGATATCCACGGCATTCGCCGACGCATGCTGGCTGAGTCGCCCTTCGGCACGGTTATACATGTTGCGGCAAGCGAAGCTGCCCAAGTGATCGACCCGCGTCACCGCCTGGCCAAACACCGCCTGGGCCGCCGGTTGCAGGCTGTGGCGCTCGAACAGCGCAAACGCCACGGCCAACGGGCAACTGGCGAGAAAGCTGCTGCTCAAGCCCACGTCGGCACCCTGCACGCGCAGCACATTGCGCAGTGGGCACGCCGCATCGGCCGGTGTATCCGCTTGATGGCTGACGCGCAGGCCGGACGTTTTCAGTACCTGGTCGCACAGCGCGGGATCATCCTGCAACCGCCCGAGCTTGAACCGCGTCAGCAGGTTCGGGGCGGCACGCACATCCAACGGCGCCCAGGGGTTCCACTCCGCCGGTAAAGGCACCCAGCCGCGCCAGACACCCAGCACCGCTACGCCGGCCAACAACAGCAGCATCCCCACCACGGTAAAAAAACGCACGGGTCAGTCCTTGAAGAATTGCGTCGCCTGGCTGTAGGGCATCGAGCGTTCAGTGAAGGTAAACGTGCCCGACGAATAGACTTCCTGCGCGGCCCGGTAGAACTCGCCATACGCCGCCAACGCCATGGCCGAGCCCACGCTGATGCGCTTGACGCCCATTTCGCTCAATTGCGCCACGCTCAGTTTCAACCCACCGGACATGAGCACATTCACAGGCTTGGGCGCGACGGCCTTGACCACCGCCAGCACGTCCTCGGCACTGCGCAGGCCGGGCGCATACAGCACATCGGCACCGGCTTCGGCGTAGGCCTGCAGCCGGCGGATGGTGTCAGGCAAATCCAGGCGACCATGCAGGAGGTTTTCCGCACGGGCGGTGAGCATGAACGGGAATGGCAGGCTGCGCGCAGCGGCGACTGCAGCCTCCATACGCTCTACGGACAGATCAAAGGGATAGATCGGGTCGACGGCAATGCCGGTGGCATCTTCGATGGAGCCACCGACGATCCCGCTGGCAGCCGCACGCAGAATGGTCTGGGCGCAGCCGTCGGGCGTGTCGCTGAAGCCGTTTTCCAGGTCGGCCGCCACCGGCAGCGTGGTCGCCCGGGCAATGACGCCGGCATTGGCGAGTGTGTCTTCCAGCGACAGTGCCCCTTCGGCATCCGGCCGCCCCAGGCTGAAGGCATACCCTGCGCTGGTAGTGGCCAGGGCTTCAAAGCCGAGGCTGGCGAGCATGATCGCCGAGCCAGCATCCCACGGGTTGGGCATCACAAACGCGCGGTCGCGCTCATGCAAGGCCTTGAAAGTTTCGGCGCGAAGGGTTTGGGCATCCATGACTGACTCCTGGCGGAAAAAGGAGCCCTAGAGTAACCCCAGTTGCTCCGCTGCGGGTTCTCGATGCAGGGTCGGCAACGCCGGCAGGCCGGGCAAGCGCGCCATCAGCTTGGCGTGAAAGCGCAGGGCCAATTGCGCGGCCAGGCGGTTGTCCGAGGTGTGCAGGAACACGTAGGGGGTCCGGCCTTCTTCAATCCAGCCGGCGATTTTTTCCACCCACGGGATCAGGAACGGGTCATTGGCCTCAAGCTCCGGATGACCAATAAAACGCACCTGGGGAAACTGGGTCAGTGCCGCAGGCCGTGTTGGCACCTTGGGCTTTTTCGACTGGGCATGCAGCACGGCAGCTGAGGTGGAGGTGCAACTGAATAATGCACGCGGGTCGAGACAGATGCGTTCGACCCCGCGGTCGCGCAGCAGACGGTTGAGCATGCGCTCGGCATCGCCCTTGGCGAAGAACTCCGGGTGCCGCACTTCGACCGCCAGCGGCCGCTCCAGCGCATCGATAAAACCCGCCAGCTCGCCCAGCCGTTGCGGCGAAAAGCTGGCCGAGAGTTGCAGCCACAGCGGCGAGACGCGCTCACCCAGCGGGCTCATCAGCCCGACGAAGCTTTCCGCTGCCGGCAACTGCTCACGCAGGTCGCCGCCGTGGCTGATGTCACCGGGAAATTTAGCGGTGAAGCGAAAATCCTCCGGCATGATCTCAGCCCAGCGCTGCACAGTGGCGGCCGAGGGGCGGGCATAAAAGGTGGTATTGCCTTCAACGGCGTTGAAGACCTGGGAATACAGCGCGAGGTAGTCGCTGGAACGGGCATCGACGGGGTACAGGTACTCGCGCCAGGCGTTTTCGCTCCAGGACGGGCAACCGATGAAATAAGGCAGGCGCATCAGATGTGGATGTCGAGGCCCAGCACTTCCATATCCCATTCGACAAAACCGGCGGTGGTCAGGTAGCTGGCCAGGGCGGTGGCGACGCTTTTGCTCATGGAGCGAGGGAAGACCATGTCTTGCTGACGGGCCGGAAGGCCGCTGGTGCGGGCACCTGCAGGACCTTGCTGGCTGGATGATGCTTCAGACTGGACTTCGATGAAGTCCGGTGAATCCTCGACGGACTCGTCTACCGTGACGTTCGCCTTACGTGGCTTGCGCTTGATGGGGTAGGACTGTGAGGAAAAGCCGTCTATACGCATCGATGCGAACTCGGTATCGGTGATGGCATTTTAGTGGCGCAATCCGTAGCGCGCAAATGCTCTGGTGATAACTAGAACACATAATTTGTAAAAGGTTTAAAAACGCCGGCAAATTCTGACGATTGGCGACTTTAGTCCCAAATTGCCAGCATTTTTGACGTCAAATTATCCCGCGCTCAGCCTTGGTTTGCGCGACCTTATCGCGCAGGTACACCGGGGCCGCCTGGTCGGCAGGAATCGCCTCGCCGCGCTCGAATGCAAAGCGTGCCAGCGTCAGCAGGTCTTCGGCATGGGGCAACAGTGTGGCGTCCTGGCCCACCAGCGGCACCGCGATACGCTCGCCATACCCCCAACCGGTGCCAGCACCGAACCAGTCGCCACTGGCGTCACTTGGCAATGCCGCTGATTCCGGCGACTGCACGGCCTCCACGCCAACCAGGCGCATTTCGCCAGCGGTTTCGCGGTAGCAGCCCCAATAGACTTCATCCATGCGCGCATCAATCGCCGCCGCCACCTGCCGTGCGCCGTGCTCACGCAAGGCACGCTGCGCCAGCACCGCCAGGTTGGAGACCGGCAACACCGGGCGCTCGAGCGCAAACGCCAGGCCCTGGACCACACCGA
The DNA here is from genome assembly GCF_059419825.1 of Pseudomonas sp. GW821-FHT05D12. Lineage (NCBI taxonomy): Bacteria > Pseudomonadati > Pseudomonadota > Gammaproteobacteria > Pseudomonadales > Pseudomonadaceae > Pseudomonas > Pseudomonas sp. GW821-FHT05D12. The sequence goes on from NZ_JBWKSN010000001.1 coordinate 15,219, forward strand.
TGGCGATCCGCACGCCCGTAAACGCACCCGGGCCACGGCCGAAGGCGATGGCATCCACGGCAGCCAGGGTCGTGCCGGCGTCTTCGAGCAGTTGCTTGATCATCGGCAACAGCTTCTGCGCGTGCAGGCGTGGGATCACCTCGTAGTGGCTCGTTACTTTGCCATCGTGCAGCAAGGCAACGGAGCAAGCTTCAGTCGCGGTGTCCAGGGCCAGCAGGGTGCTCATCGGTGTAGGTGTCCAAGTCGAAAAAAAGTGCGCCAGTATAAACAACAACGGCCCGCAAGCGGGCCGTTACTGTGAAGCCGAGCGATTGATCAGCTCAGGGCTTGCAGCACCTTGGCGGTGATCGCTTCCACGGAGCCGACGCCAGGGATGTGGCTGTACTTCGGCTTGCCTTGGGCAGCAGACAGCTTCTGGTAGAAATCCACCAGCGGCTTGGTCTGGGAATGGTAGACCGACAGGCGATGACGCACGGTTTCTTCGGTGTCGTCCTTGCGCTGCACCAGGTCTTCGCCGGTGATATCGTCCTTGCCTTCAACCTTTGGCGGGTTGTAGACGGTGTGGTACACGCGGCCCGAGGCCTCGTGAACGCGACGACCGGCGATACGCTGGACGATTTCTTCGTCTTCAACGGCGATTTCGACCACGGCATCCAGCTCGACACCAGCCGTCACCAGGGCTTCAGCCTGGGGAATGGTGCGTGGGAAGCCGTCGAACAGGAAACCCTTGGCGCAATCTGGCTGCGCGATACGGTCCTGGACCAGGGCGATGATCAGGTCATCGGACACCAGGCCGCCGGCATCCATGATGCCCTTGGCCTTGACGCCCAGCTCGGTGCCTGCTTTTACCGCAGCGCGCAGCATGTCACCGGTGGAGATTTGTGGAATGCCGAATTTTTCAGTGATGAACTTTGCCTGAGTACCTTTACCGGCCCCGGGAGCTCCCAGCAGAATGACGCGCATCGATGTGCTCCTCAATTTTTTATAGAGATGACGCTCGGATTCGCCGCGTGGGGCCAATCTCGTAAAAATAGGATTCGGGCCGCACAAACGGCCAAAGGCTGATCAAGATACACAGCAGACCCTAAGCACACAAGCCGCCGAAAGTCGCAAGAACCCGCGCCATACATGCACCATAGGTGGGGTGTGCCTGAGTGCAACCCGGCCGTACAAACGCCAACCGCCCATTTTCTGGCGGCTGGCGTACTTCATCTGCAAGCCTTTGAGAACACGCGTAAAACCTCAACCGGTGTTGCGTAAACCGGCGGCGATACCGGCCACAGACACCAGCAGCGCCTGTTCCAGAGGGCTGTCCTGCGCCGCTTCCTGCTGGCGCGAGCGCGCCAGCAACTCAGCCTGCAGCAGGTGCAGGGGGTCAAGGTAGGTGTTGCGCAGGCGGATGAACTCCAGGGTGTCGGGGCTATGGGCCAACAGTTGCGACTGGCCGGTCAGGCCAAGCACCACCGCGCACGCCTGCGACAATAGGTCGCGTAAGTGCGCGCCCAATGGCAACAGGTCCGGCTGCACCAGGCGCTCGTCATACAGCCGCGCAATGTCGGCATCCGCCTTGGCCAGGACCATTTCGAGCATGTCGATGCGGGTCCGGAAGAACGGCCACTGCTCACGCATCTGCCCGAGCAGTTCGCCTTCGCCACGTTCCAGCGCCTTGCTCAACGCTGCTTCCCAGCCGAGCCATGCCGGCAGCATCAGGCGGGTCTGGGTCCAGCCGAAGATCCACGGGATGGCGCGCAGGCTTTCGATGCCGCCGGCACGGCGCTTGGCCGGGCGACTGCCGAGGGGCAAGCGGCCGAGCTCCTGCTCCGGTGTGGATTGGCGGAAATACTCGACGAATTGCGGATTTTCCCGCACCACCGCGCGGTAAGCGCTGACACCATCCGCCGCCAATTCGTCCATCAAATGGCGCCAGGCCGGTTCCGGCGGAGGCGGCGGCAACAGCGTCGCTTCCAACACCGCTGCCAGGTAAAGATTGAGGTTCTGCTCGGCAATGTCCGGCAGGCCGAATTTGAAACGGATCATTTCGCCTTGTTCAGTGGTGCGGAAACGCCCCGCCACCGAACCCGGCGGCTGCGACAGGATCGCCGCGTGAGCCGGGCCGCCACCGCGCCCGACCGTGCCGCCACGGCCATGGAACAACAGCAGTTCCACCTGTTGCTCGCGGCAGATATCCACCAGGCGTTCCTGCGCCCGGTACTGCGCCCAGGCTGCGGCGGTGGTGCCGGCGTCCTTGGCCGAGTCCGAATAGCCGATCATCACTTCCTGCGGGCCTTGTAAACGGGCGCGGTAGCCCGGCAGTTGCAGCAGGCGTTCCATCACCGGCCCGGCGTTATCCAGGTCAGCCAGGGTTTCGAACAACGGCACCACGCGCATCGGCCGTTGCACGCCCGACTCTTTCAGCAACAGTTGCACCGCGAGTACGTCCGACGCGGCGCCGGCCATGGAGATGACGTAGGAACCCAGCGATGCCGCCGGCGCGGCGGCGATTTCCTTGCAGGTATTCAACACCTCGGCCGTGTCCGCCGACGGTTTGAAATACCCCGGCAGCAGCGGGCGGCGATTGCCCAGCTCCTTGGTCAGGAAACTGATGCGTGCCTCTTCGTCCCAGTCTTCATAACGACCGAGGCCGAGGTAGTCGGTGATTTCCGTCATGGCCGCCGAATGCCGGCTGGAGTCCTGGCGCACGTCCAGGCGCACCAGGAATAGACCAAAAGTCACCGCGCGGCGCAGGCAGTCGAGCAGCGGACCATCGGCGATCACGCCCATGCCACATTCGTGCAGCGACTCGTAGCACAGCTCCAGCGGGTCGAGCAGGTCGCGGTTGTTTTGCAACACTTCTGCCGGCGCCGGGGTGCTGGTCGTCAATGAGGCATGCGCCCAACTGCGCGTGGCGCGCAGGCGTTCGCGCAATTGCTTGAGCAGCGCACGGTACGGTTCGACGCTGTCACCGACCTTGGCCTGCAACGCCGCGCTGGCGTGCTGCATCGACAATTCGGACGCCAGGTGATCGATATCGCGCAGGTACAGATCGGCCGCCATCCAGCGCGCCAGCAGCAGTACTTCGCGGGTGACCGGCGCGGTGACATTCGGGTTGCCGTCGCGGTCGCCCCCCATCCACGATGCAAACCGAATCGGCGCCGCCTCCAGGGGCAAATGCAGGCCGGTAGCGGCATGCAAGGCCTGGTCAGCCTTGCGCAGATAATTCGGGATGGCATGCCACAGAGAATGCTCGATCACCGCAAAGCCCCACTTGGCCTCGTCCACCGGCGTGGGGCGAGTGCGGCGGATTTCTTCGGTGTGCCAGGCTTCGGCGATCAAGCGCTGCAGGCGCTGGCGGATCTGCTCGCGCTCGGCGGTGGTGAGGTCGCGGTGATCCTGCAATGCCAGCTGCGCGGCAATCGCATCGTATTTCTGGATCAGGGTGCGGCGCGCCACCTCGGTCGGGTGGGCAGTAAGGACCAGCTCGATCTCCAGGCGGCCCAACTGGCGGGCCAGGGACTCGTTGCTGTGGCCTTCGCTTTGCAGGCGCGCCAGCAACTCCGGCAGCACCCGGGATTCGAACGGCGCAGGTTGCGATTCATCACGCCGGTGAATCAGCTGGTACTGCTCGGCAATATTGGCCAGGTTGAGAAACTGGTTGAAGGCCCGCGCGACGGGCAGCAGTTCGTCTTCCTTCAACTGATTGAGGCTGGCGCTCAGTTCATCGCCCGCGGCTTTCTCCGCGACCGCGCCACGCCGGTCGGCCTTGGCGCCCTTGCGGATCTGCTCGATCTTGTCGAGAAAATCATCGCCGTACTGCTCTCGAATGGTGTTGCCCAACAGCTCACCCAAGAGGTGAACATCCTCACGCAAGCGTGCATCGATATCACTCATCAGCCAATCTCCAGCCAGAAATCCGGGACGCGCAGGTTTTCCAGAGTGCCGCCAGCATCGGTTTATGACAAGACTTTAAACCTTGTGACTTGCAGCTAGTCTCAACTGTGAGTCGCCTGTGTTTATCCACGCACGCGGCTGGACACTCATCACCGCCTGCCATCGCGGGCTTTATTGAGGTTGCCATGAAAATCCGAGAACTGGCCCAGCATTGGGAAGAGAACGCCAAGGGTCGCTTGACCAAGACCGAGTACGCCATCCATCTGGATGTGGAGTCCGCCGCAAGGCTGGCGGCCATCGCGGAAATGTACCCCAAGCGCCATACCGAAGAACTGCTCGGCGAGCTGATCGGCGCCGCCCTCGAAGAGCTGGAAGCCAGCTTTCCCTATATCAAGGGACAACAGGTGGTTGCCACCGATGAAGAGGGCGACCCGCTCTACGAAGACGTCGGCCCTACCCCACGTTTCCTGACGCTGTCGCGACGCTATCTGCACGATATGTCGAGCAGTTCGGACGAGCAGAAACACTGATCCCACCCCCTTCTTCCCCTTGTAATCCGGGCCCTTCACGGGCCCGACCTACCTCCGCGCGCGGCAAAAGTTCCAAGTTTTTCAGGCTGACCATTCAGTCAGTTATTTTTTTAGGCAAATCGCCATCTCTTCTGAACTTTTGAAAAAAGCCTCCGGTCACAGCCAGTAAGCCATCACTTGGAACGGCCGTTTGAAAGGGCTTTTCGTGCTTTACCGCCGGGCCCCGCACCGCTGACCAGTGACATGGATTTTGATGTTTTTCAGGAGTTACCCAATGGAGTTGAAGACGATGAAGACCAGCACTGCCAAATCCTCGTTTAACCATCTGCGCGGGCTCAAGTTGGCCGCGCTGGCAATCGGCACCAGCTTCGTTTTGGCTGGCTGCGCCGGCAACCCGCCGACCGAGCAGTACGCAGTTACTCAATCGGCGGTGAACAGCGCTGTCAGCGCCGGCGGCACCGAGTACGCAGCCGTAGAAATGAAGTCGGCCCAGGACAAGCTCAAGCAAGCCGAGATTGCCATGCACGACAAGAACTACGACGAAGCCCGTCGCCTGGCTGAACAAGCCGAGTGGGACGCTCGCGTCGCTGAGCGTAAAGCCCAGGCCGCCAAAGCCGAACAGGCTGTGAAGGACTCCCAGAAAGCTGTTCAGGAGCTGCGTCAGGAAGGCATGCGCCCGGCTGTTATCAAGCAGCAATAAGCCGCCGCCCCTGATTGCAATGCACCCGATATCGAATTGAAAGGACGACACGACTATGCGTAAACAATTGATGATCCCTGCCCTGCTGGCGATGAGCGTTGCCTTGGCGGCGTGCTCCACCCCGCCGAACGCGAACCTGGAAAATGCACGGACCAACTTCTCGGCCCTGCAAGCCAATCCGAATGCCACCAAGGTAGCGGCGCTGGAAACCAAGGACGCCCAGGACTGGCTGGACAAGGCTGACAAGGCCTACCGCGACAAGGAAGACCAGAAGAAAGTCGACCAACTGGCCTACCTGACCAACCAGCGCGTTGAAGTGGCGAAAGACACCATCGTGCTGCGCGAATCCGAAGCCAAGCTGAAAAACGCCGGCGACGAACGTGCTCGCGCCCTGCTGCAAGCCCGTGACGCGCAGATCAAGCAACTGCAGGACAGCCTGAATGCCAAGCAGACTGATCGCGGTACGCTGGTCACTTTCGGTGACGTGCTGTTTGCCACCAACAAGTCCGACCTGAAATCCAGCGGCCTGGTGAACATCACCAAGCTGGCGCAGTTCCTGCGCGACAACCCGGACCGCAAAGTGATCGTCGAAGGCTACACCGACAGCACCGGTTCCGACTCGTACAACCAGAGCCTGTCCGAGCGTCGTGCAGCTTCCGTGCAGCGTGCACTGGCTCAGCAAGGCGTGGACATCTCGCGCATCGTGACCCAGGGCTATGGCAAGGAATACCCGGTTGCCGATAACAGCAGCGTATCGGGCCGTGCCATGAACCGCCGCGTCGAAGTGACCATCTCCAACGACAACCAGCCAGTCAAACCACGTTCGTCCGTAGCGAACTGATGGCCTGATGCTGGATAAAAAAACCCACCTTACGGTGGGTTTTTTTATGGATTGCCAAACTGGATAGGACGGTGTGTGTCCTCGTCTGGCATCTTCATCTTCTGGTCCTGTTTCTGGTCCTGCGCGGTCCGCCGCTCAAGATCTACATGGCACCGGCTCATATTCAGCAGGTTGCGAAATGCCTGACTTTCAGGATTTGCCGGATGTACGGGAGGTACAGGATTTGCAATTATCGCCACTTTCTCGGCCCTGATCTGAGTAAGTTACACCGCTTTGTGTGGCGCCTTACGCGATATGGTTCCAAAAAATCTTGGCTCAGCATTATCGTTCGGTCGTTGACCAAATCCCGCCCATGGCGGGCGGGCTTTGCAGAGATGGCAATCAGCCGCCGACTTTGCTGGAACCCTGGTAGTCGGGCGACTGGATTTGGCCGCCGCCCTGTGAGCCACCTTGACTGTCTTGTGAGCCCTGGCCATTTTGTGCACCTTCACCGCCCTGAGCACCTTGAGCTTTTTCTGCAAGCAGTTTCTTCAGTAGCTTCTCCAGCTCTTCAAGGCCACCCCCGCCCCCAGCTCCACCGCTTCCCTGGCTGCCCTGGGAACCTTGTGACTGTTGCTTGATTTTGTTTTGTACGTCCTGAATCTGCTGATCAAGGCTTTGCTGGGGACCTTGGCCACCACCAATGCCTGACAAGCCCGTTGAACCCGATACACCGTTGATACCTGACATAAATGCAAACTCCAGACTCATTAATTAAAAAAGGACTGATCAGTCGCTCCGATCAGTCCTTAGTCTGTGGCGGGTAAATAAAGATGGTTCCGGTCAGCTACGGGTCGCACATGCAGCAAGGGACTAATCGCCAGGTTCAATGGCGTTTTCCCACGGGGCGATGTGCCAGGTCACTGCTGCAGTTGCGGGGTTTCCTGGCCCAGGCAACGTACCGCCTGCTTCTTGTTATTAACCAGCACGCCACTCAAGCCTTTTTGCTCGGTGTCGAACATCACCAGCACGCCGTCGACGCACTGCGCCACCTGCGCGGCCGGGGTCAGCGAGATCTTGTAGTCTTCGCCGGGCACGGTCTTGAGCAGGGTGAAATCGCTGAGCAGCAGCGCATCTTCCGGCTTGGCGAAGTGCAGGTAGCCGTAGTACCACAGGCAGCCGACAGTACCGATGATGGTGCCGATGCCGGTGAGGATCAGCGGGATCATGTTGCGTTCTTCGCTCATTGCGGGCTCTCTGATGAATCAACTTTAGAATCGGGATAATTCGGGATTTCGCCCAGGCGACGCAGGCCGTTGAAGTGCTGCGGGTCATCCAGGTAACGCAGCATCACGGTTTGCCAGGTCTTGTCGGCAAAGGTCTGCACGTGGCCACCGCGCGTCAACTGCAACACTCGAGGCGGCGGCGCGGCCTGGTACAGGCGGATGCCGTTGGCCACCGGCACAATCGGGTCATCCAGGCTGTGGAACAGCAGCTTGGGCACACCGGTCAGTTGCGGCATGGCGCGGATCGCACTGTCGCCATCCGGCACCAGCCAGGACAACGGCACCTGAAACGGCCATGTTAACCAGGAGGTGCTCAGGGCGAATTGTCCTACGTCACGATAACTGGCGGGCACGCCGTCCAGCACCAGGGCCTTGAGCTGCGCCTGTCGTTCCGGGTGGGCCGCCAGGTAATGCACCGCCAGCGCGCCGCCGAGGCTTTGACCGAGGACGATCAGCGGCTGGCCCCGGGTCTCGGGGGCCTGGTCGAGCCAGCTGAAGGCAGCATCAACGTCCTGATAGACCGCCGGCAATGACGGCTTGCCCTGCGACAGCCCATAACCGCGATAGTCCAGCAGCAGCACCTGGTAGCCCTGCTCCGGCAACCACCAACTGCCACCCAGGTGCCAGGCCAGGTTGCCGCCGTTACCGTGCAGGTGCAGCACTGTGCCCTTGAGCGGCACGCCGGGCTTGGCCGGCAGCCACCAGGCATGCAGCTTGACCCCGTCGGCGGTGGTGACTGTGACGTCGCGGTAGTCCAGGTGGGCTTTTTCCGGCGTGAACGGCAGGCCGGGCTCGGGATAGAACAGCAGTGAGCTGCAGCCGTTCAATGTGAGTAGCAGGCATAGAATGCCGAGGATTCTCATCCGTTGAAGCCTCGTGAGTAGTTAAACAACACATCTGAATAACGCCGAAACCCTGTAGGAGCCGGCTTGCCGGCGATGCAGGCAACGCGGTCTCCTGCAGCCATCGTCGGCAAGCCGCCAACTACAGCTAGATCGGTGTTAAAGGATATTCGAGTAATCCGCCTCGATCCGGTCCAGGCTCAAGTGGTTGAGGAAGTTGGAGAAGCACATCCACGCCGCCAGCGCATTCATGTCGCGAAACTGCTCGGGCAGGTACTTGGGCGGTACCACCAGGCCCTCGTCCACCAGCTGGCGCAGGGTGCGCATATCTTCCAGCGTGGTCTTGCCGCAGAACAGCAGCGGCACTTGTTCCAGCTTGCCCTTGCGCACAGCCAGCTGGATGTAGTTGTAGACCATGATAAAGCCTTTCAGGTAGGACAAGTCCTTGGTGAAAGGCAGACCGGTCGGCACCGAGCCACGGAATACGCGACTGGCGTTGCCGTAGCTTTCGGCCATCTCAAAACCCTGCTCCCGGAAGAACTCGAACACCTGCAGGAAGTCGGCGCCCTCTTCCACCATGTGGATGGCGCGGGTGCGATTGGTGAGCTTGCGCAGGCGGCTCGGGTAGGAGGCGAAGGTGATGATCTCCATCAATATCGCCAGGCCTTCCTGGGTCACGGTCGACGACGGCGGACCCTTGGACAGAAAGGTGCAGATAGGCTGGTTCTGGCCATTGAGCGTGGTGCCGACGTGCACCAGGCCTTCATGCACTTCCAGCGCGCGCACGTCGCGCTCGTTGAACATCGCGTCGGCGCGGATCTTGATGTAGTCGGCGCCCGCCGCTGCATCGGCGACGATACCGTCGGACTCGAACACGCGGATGGTCTCTTCGGCCTCGCCAAACACCCGGTTCAGGCGGGTTTGCAGCAGCGCCACGGCGTCCTTGGCGGTGAGGGTCTTGGCTTCGTCCTTGAGGTCGCCACGCCCGTCGATGTTGTTCAGGTAGTCGGAGAGCATCAGGCCCAGGTCCGCCAGGGTCGGGTCGCCGGCGTGAAAGGCATCGGAGGCGGCGCCGTACAGTTCCTGGGAGATCAGGCCAAAGTCCTCGGTGCCACGGGCCTCGAGCATGCGCACCACCATGCGGTACTCCTTGCACATGCGGCGCATGATCTGCCCCACCGGGCTGAACTGGCCGAGGCGGCGCGTGATGTCACGCTCAATGTTCTGGAACTCCAGCTTCACCGCGCTGGAATCGAATGACAGCGGCCGGTTGAGATAATAGTCGCGGTCCACGGCGGGCAGTTCCTTGCCCTTGGCCTTGAGAAATCCCTGGCGAATGTTCTCGTCCCATTTCACCGCGTCGAGGACGCGAATCGGTGTTTGCGCCAGCACAATGCGATCAGACAAGGTGCGTATCGTCTGCTGGTAATCGTCCACCGCTACTTCCTCTTTAAACGTTATTTGCCCGCGCGCTGGTAGCGCACGGCTTCAACGAACACATCGGCATTGGCCGGGTCATCCAGGTAGGCAAACACCTGGTCCATGGGGCTGTCCACCCGCACGCCGGCACCTTCGACGGTCTCCACGGTGCTGCCGTGCAAGGCGCGCTGGCCGATCGCCTGATGGATCTGCTCGAGGTCGAGGTTGTAGACCACCAATTCGTGTTTTTCATCGAACTCGAATCCCGCGAGGATGTAATTGCCACCCAGCTTGGCCGGCAACGGCGCCGACAGGTACCAGCGACTGCCATGCCGCGACACCGTAAACAGGTACTCATCGCGCTGGCCCGGCTTGGCTGTAGGGTAGCTCACGGCTTTATAACGGTGCTCGCCTGCGTGGGTGATGTGCAGGTTGAGCGGCTCGCCCCAGGCATTCTTGCTCGTCCATTGGCCGAGCAGTTCCTCCGGCGCGGCTTCCCGGGCCGGCAGCGGGTCCTTGAAGGTCACCAGGCAACCGCTGAGCAACAGGAACGACAGAGCGATGACCGCGACACGCCAGGCTTTCATTGCATACTCCATAAAGTGTGGGAGCTGGCTCGCCTGCGATACAGGCCCCGCGGTGCTTCAGGTAAACCGCGGTGAGGCTATCGCAGCAGTGCGACGATTCGACAAGCCAGCGCCCACATGAGGCTAGACCGAGGCCAGGACCAAATGCATGTAGCGCTTGAGAATCTCAAGCATCTCGTCAGCGGTCAGAGGCTCTGCGCCGCCCAGCAGGCCCTGATATTCCATCCGACTGATTATCGCCGTCAACACTTTGGCATCCTGTTGCGGCTCGCGGGAGCCCAATACCTGGAAAAACTGCCCGGTGCCCTGCAACAGGATCTGCTGGTGGGAGCGCACCAGCTCCGCCAGGCGCGGGTTGAGCAAGGCTTCCTGGCGAAAGGCCTGCTCGGCCATCAGGTGTTCACGGCGATTGCTGAGTTGGCGCATGACGTAGTCGGCAGTCAGTCGCGCAATGTCATCGGCCAGCTGTGAGCGCGACGCCGGGCTGCCATCGCCATAGGCGACCATCTCGCGCAGCAGGCCTTCGTTGCGCACCCACAACTTGCCCATGAAGGCAGCGCTGCGCTCCACGTATTGGGCGAAGGTATCGGTGAGCAGGTCATCGATATCCTTGAAGTAGTAGGTGGTTGCCGACAACGGCACCCCCGCCTCCGCCGCCACCGCCCGGTGGCGCACGGCCCGCACGCCGTCGCGCACCACAATGCGCATGGCCGCATCGAGAATGTCTTGCCTGCGTTGCTCGCTGCCCCGACGGCTGGCCTTGCGGCCCTGGTACTGGACGCTTTCAGCCACGGCAGCGGCAATGCCGGCGGCGCCTTCTTGAGCGGTTACGCGGTTCACGACTGATCTTCCTTATTAGAGTGACGCGGGGCGTCACGGTGTGCATTCCCACGCAGGGCACGGGAACGATCCCCTGGCGCTGTTTGCTTGACGCTTGTTAATGCCGCATAAAAAAGCCGCCTTATAAAAGGCGGCTTCGGATTTCGCTACGCTTACGCTTGTGGCCGCATGTGCGGGAACAAGATCACGTCGCGGATCGACGGCGAGTTGGTCAACAACATCACCAGGCGGTCGATGCCGATGCCTTCGCCTGCGGTCGGCGGCATGCCATATTCCAGGGCACGCACGAAGTCAGCGTCGTAGTGCATGGCTTCGTCATCGCCGGCGTCCTTGTCGGCCACCTGGGCCATGAAGCGCTCGGCCTGGTCTTCCGCGTCGTTGAGCTCGGAGTAGGCGTTGGCGATTTCGCGACCACCGATGAACAGCTCGAAACGATCGGTGACGTTCGGGTTGTCGTCGTTGCGACGAGCCAGCGGCGACACTTCGAACGGGTACTGGGTAATGAAGTGCGGCTGTTCCAGCTTGTGCTCCACCAGTTCTTCGAAAATCATCACCTGCAGCTTGCCCAGGCCTTCGAAACCCAGCACCTTGGCGCCGGCTTTCTTGGCGATGGCACGGGCCTTGTCGATGTCGGTCAGGTCGTCAGCGGTCAGCTCCGGGTTGTACTTGAGGATCGAGTCGAACACCGACAGGCGCACGAACGGCTCGCCGAAGTGGAACACCTTGTCGCCATACGGCACGTCGGTGCTGCCCAGGACCAGCTGCGCCAGCTCGCGGAACAGTTCTTCGGTCAGGTCCATGTTGTCTTCGTAGTCGGCGTACGCCTGGTAGAACTCCAACATGGTGAATTCAGGGTTGTGACGCGTCGAAACACCTTCGTTACGGAAGTTGCGGTTGATCTCGAACACCTTTTCAAAGCCGCCAACCACCAGGCGCTTGAGGTACAGCTCCGGCGCGATACGCAGGAACATTTCCATGTCCAGCGCATTGTGGTGGGTTTCGAACGGCTTGGCTGCGGCACCACCCGGGATGGTTTGCAGCATCGGGGTTTCGACTTCGAGGAAGTCACGCTTCATCAGGAAGCTGCGGATGTGCGCAATGACTTGCGAACGCACGCGGAAGGTCTGGCGCACGTCTTCGTTGACGATCAGGTCGACGTAGCGCTGGCGGTAACGCTGTTCGGTGTCGGTCAGGCCGTGGTGCTTGTCCGGCAGCGGGCGCAGGGATTTGGTCAGCAGGCGCACGTTGGTCATTTCGACATACAGGTCGCCCTTGCCGGAACGTGCCAAGGTGCCTTCGGCGGCGATGATGTCGCCCATGTCCCAGGTCTTCACCGAGGCCAGGGTTTCTTCGGACAGGGTTTTACGGTTGACGTAGACCTGGATGCGACCGGTCATGTCCTGGATCACCATGAACGAGCCACGGTTGAGCATGATGCGACCTGCCACCTTGACCGGAATCGCAGCCTCAGCCAGCTCTTCCTTGGTCTTGTCCGCGTACTGTTTCTGCAAGGCATCGCAGTAGTTGTCGCGGCGGAAGTCGTTGGGGAAGGCATTGCCCTTGGCGCGCTCGGCAGCAAGCTTTTCCTTGCGCAGGGCGATCAGGGAGTTTTCTTCCTGTTGCAGGGCCTGGTCGAGTTGTTGGTCGCTCATGTCTTTAAATATTCCATCTGGTTCGTTGTCCCCGGCCTGCGGCCGGGGATCGCCGGCAAGCCGGCTCCTACAGGGATCGCGGTATGGAGCCTGTTACAGGCCTGATTTCAGGCTGGCTTCCAGGTATTCGTCGATATCGCCGTCGAGCACCTTGTCGCAGTCGCTGCGTTCGATGTTAGTGCGCAGATCCTTGATCCGCGAGGCATCGAGCACATACGAACGGATCTGGTGGCCCCAGCCGATATCCGACTTGGTGTCTTCCAGCGCCTGGGACGCGGCGTTGCGCTTCTGCATTTCCTGCTCGTACAACTTGGCCCGCAGCATTTTCATGGCGGTGTCCTTGTTCGCGTGCTGGGAACGTTCGTTCTGGCAGCTGACCACGGTGTTGGTCGGTACGTGGGTAATACGCACGGCCGAGTCGGTGGTGTTTACGTGCTGGCCACCGGCACCGGAGGAACGGTAGGTATCGATCCGCAGGTCGGCCGGGTTGATCTCGATTTCCACCTTGTCGTCGATCTCTGGCGAGACGAACACCGCAGAGAACGAGGTGTGGCGACGGTTGCCGGAGTCGAACGGGCTCTTGCGCACCAGGCGGTGCACGCCGATCTCGGTCCGCAACCAGCCAAAGGCGTATTCACCCTTGATGTGCACGGTCGCGCCCTTGATGCCGGCGACTTCACCGGCCGACAGCTCCATGATGGTGGCGTCGAAACCGCGTTTGTCAGCCCAGCGCAGGTACATGCGCAACAGGATGTTGGCCCAGTCCTGGGCTTCGGTGCCACCTGAGCCGGCCTGGATGTCCAGGTAGGCGTTGTTCGGGTCCATTTCATGGCTGAACATGCGGCGGAATTCAAGCTTGGCGAGGTTTTCCTCGAGACGGGCCAGCTCGGCGACGACATCGCCCACTGCGCCTTCGTCGTTTTCTTCGACGGCCATGTCCAGCAGGTCACGGCAATCGGCCAGACCGGTGTTCAGCTCGTCGAGGGTATCGACGATCTGCGCCAGCGCAGCGCGCTCGCGGCCCAGTTCCTGGGCGTATTCAGGTTTGTTCCAGACACTCGGATCTTCAAGCTCGCGATTGACTTCGGTCAGACGCTCATGCTTTTGATCGTAGTCAAAGATACCCCCGAATAGTTTCGGAGCGCTCGGACAGGTCCTTGATGGTGTTAAGGATCGGGTTGATTTCCATGGCGGGCAGCACTCGTTGGCGAACTTTTGAAAGCCGACGAGTATAACGATAAACGGGGGGGAGCGGCAGCCCGCTGGGCGAAAAGGGCTCTTGCCCCACCACTCGACACTTCGCCTGGGCCCGGTGTGCCCGAAAGCCGACCTGAGGGGTTGGATCAAAAGCGGATACGTGTAGGCGCTGGCCGAACGCAGGCTTGAATCCGTGGCTAACCCGGCAGGACGCCGGGTTAGCCGTTACCGCAGCAACGCATATGTACACACAACCCTACTCGATCCCCACCTGATTTCGTCCATTATGCTTGGCCGTGTACAACCCCTTGTCCGCTGCCAGGATCAGTTGCCGGCAGTCGGTCCCCTGCGCCGGCGTCAGGGTCGACAGGCCGATACTGATCGTCAGGCTCGAACCTTCAGTCGGGGCAATGTGCGGGATTTTCAGCGCGGCCACCGCCATGCGCAGCTTTTCGGCCACCAGTCGCGCACCACCCGGCGAGGTGTTGGGCAGCACCAGCGCAAACTCTTCACCGCCATAACGTGCCGGCAAGTCCGACGGCCGGCTGCTGGCTTCACGGATCGACGCGGCGACTTTGCGCAAGGCCTCATCGCCCTCGACGTGACCGAAGCTGTCGTTGTAGGTCTTGAAGAAATCCACGTCGATCATCAGCAACGACAACTGGGTCTGGTCGCGCATGGCACGGCGCCACTCCAGTTCCAGGTACTCGTCGAAGTGCCGGCGGTTGGACAGCCCGGTGAGGCCATCGGAGTTCATCAGCCGTTGCAGCACCAGGTTGGTGTCGAGCAATTGTTGCTGGCTGACCCGCAGCGCACGGTAGGCCGCATCCCGCTGCAACAGGGTCATGTAGGAACGCGAGTGGTAGCGAATGCGCGCCACCAACTCGATATTGTCCGGCAGCTTGACCAGGTAATCGTTGGCGCCGGCCGAGAACGCCGCGCTCTTGATCAGCGGGTCTTCCTTGGTGGAAAGCACGATGATCGGAATGTTCTGAGTGGCCGGGTGGTTGCGGTATTCGCGCACCAGGGTCAGGCCATCGAGGCCGGGCATCACCAGGTCCTGCAGGATCACCGTCGGCTTGATGCGGATCGCCTGGGCAATGGCCTGGTGCGGGTCGGCGCAGAAGTGGAAGTCGATGTTTTCTTCATGGGCCAGGCCACGCCGCACGGCTTCGCCGATCATGGCCTGGTCGTCGACCAGCAACACCATGGCGGCATTTTCGTCGGTCTTGATGTCGTCGATCTGTAAATCATTCATCTGCAGTCACCTGAATTACTACCTGCAAGCCAGCACCGCGGGAGGTAGGGCTCATTTCGAAAATACCTCCAGCAATCGGGGCGCAATTCTGTCCAGTGGGCGAATTTCAACAGCAGCGTCAATCGCCGCCGCTGCTTTGGGCATGCCATACACCGCCGAGCTCTGCTGATCCTGGGCGATGGTCAGATATCCTTGTTCTCGCAGTAACTTGAGGCCCTGGGCCCCGTCGCGGCCCATGCCTGTCAGCAGTACGCCGACGGCATCGCCATTCCAGTGGCTGGCCACGCTTTCGAAAAACACGTCGATCGAAGGCCGATAGATCTCGTTAACCGGGTCTGCGGTATAGGCTAGCGTGCCGTTGCGTAATAAACGAATGTGGTGGTTGGTCCCGGCCAGCAGCACCACGCCGGGTTGCGGCGGCTCACCCTCGCGGGCCAGGCGCACCGGCAGGCTGGAGGCGCTGCTCAGCCACTCGGCCATGCCGGCGGCGAAGACCTGGTCCACATGCTGCACCAGCACAATGGCGGCGGGAAAGTCGCGGGGCAAGCCCTTGAGCAGGATTTCCAGGGCAGCCGGGCCACCCGCCGACGAGCCGATGGCAACCAGGCTCTGGCGTTTGCCGGTGCTGCGCGCAGGTGTGGTTTCGGCACGCACACGGCTGCCGCGCTGGCCAATCAACCAGCCGATATTGAGGATCTTGCGCAACAGCGGCGCCGCCGCATCCTTGGGGTTGCCGACGCCCAGGGGCGGCGTATCCACGACGTCCAGGGCGCCATGGCCCATGGCTTCGAACACCCGACTGACGTTGGCCTGGCGGTCGACCGTGACGATCACGATGGCGCACGGGGTCTCGGCCATGATCTGCCGCGTCGCCTCGACACCGTCCATGACCGGCATGATCAGGTCCATCAGGATCAGGTCCGGGGTCAGTTCGGCGCAGCGCTGCACCGCTTCCAGGCCATTGCCGGCGACCCACACCACTTCGTGCGCAGGCTCGAAACTCAAGGCGCGGCGCAAGGCCTCCACCGCCAGGGGCATATCGTTGACGATCGCAATCCTCATGCCCGCGCGCCTCCAATCAGCTCCACCACGGCGTCCAACAAGGCATCGTCATGGAAACTGGCTTTGGCTAAATAATAGTCGGCGCCGGCGTCCAGTCCACGACGTCGGTCTTCTTCACGGTCCTTGTAGGACACCACCATCACCGGCAACGATTGCAGGCGACTGTCACGGCGCAAGAGTGTGACCAATTCAATACCGTCCATGCGAGGCATATCAATATCAGTGATCAACAGGTCAAAGTCTTCGGAGCGCAACGCGTTCCAGCCGTCCATGCCATCGACCGCCACGGCCACTTCATAACCACGATTAAGTAACAATTTGCGTTGCAGCTCACGCACGGTGAGCGAATCGTCCACCACCAGCACGCGTTTGCGCGGTGCTTCGGTGGCCTGCTGGCTGCGCCGGGCAATGCGTTCCAGGCGACCAGTGTTGAGTAGCTTGTCGACCGAGCGCAGCATGTCTTCGACGTCGACGATCAATACCACCGAGCCGTCGTCCAGCAAGGCGCCGGCGGAAATATCCTGGACCTTGCCCAGGCGGTCATCGAGCGGTAACACCACCAGGGTGCGCTCGCCGATGAAGCGTTCCACGGCGATTCCATAAACGGCATCGCGTTCGCGGATCACCACCACTTTCAAGGTTTCGTCATTATTCTGCCCCGCCGGGCGCTGCAACAACTGGCTGGCGGCCACCAGGCCGACATGCCGGCCCTCGTGCCAGAAATGCTGGCGGCCTTCCAGTTGCACGATGTCGTCGGGCGCCAGGTCGCACATGCGCTCGATATGGGCCAGCGGGAACGCGTAGGCTTCTTCGCCGACTTCCACCACCAGGCTGCGCACCACCGACAGGGTCAGCGGCACCTCCAGATGGAAACGACTGCCCTGCCCCGCCGTCTGCTCCAGCACCACCGCACCGCGCAATTGGCGGACCATATGCTGCACTGCATCCAGGCCGACACCCCGCCCGGATACTTCGGTGACCTTGTCGCGCAGGCTGAACCCCGGCAGGAACAGGAACGTCAGCAGCTCCTCTTCGCTGAGGCGCTGGGCGGTTTCCAGCGGCGACAGGTGCCGGTCGACGATGGTGCCGCGCAGGCGCTCCAGGTCGACGCCGTTACCGTCATCGCTCAACTCCAGCACCAGCAGGCCAGCCTGATGAGACGCGCGCAAGCGGATCAGGCCCTCGGCCGGCTTGCCCGCCAGCAGGCGCTGCTCGGGCATTTCGATGCCGTGGTCGACGGCATTGCGCAGCAAATGGGTGAGCGGCGCTTCGAGCTTCTCCAGCACGTCGCGGTCAACCTGGGTCTTTTCGCCCTCGATCTCCAGGCGCACCTGCTTGCCCAGGCTGCGGCCGAGGTCGCGAACCATGCGCACCTGCCCGGCCAATACGTCGGCAAACGGGCGCATGCGGCACGCCAGCGCGGTGTCGTAGAGCACCTGAGCGCGCTGCCCGGCCTGCCAGCCGAACTCGTCCAGCTCGGCATGTTTTTCTGCCAGCAGCGCTTGGGCTTCGCTCAATAGCCGACGGGTATCGGCCAGGGCTTCCTGGGCTTCGAGGTTCAAGTCCACGGTCTTGAGCTGGCCGTCCAGTGTATCCAGGGCCCGCGCGCTCTGGCTTTGAATGCGTTTGAGGCGCTGCAGGCTGGCGAGGTATGGCTTGAGCCGCTGGGTTTCGACCAGGGACTTGCTCGACAGGTCGAGCAGGCTGTTCAAGCGCTCGGCGGTCACGCGCAACACGCGTTCGCCGCCTTCGGTCATGCGTTTGTTCTGGCGCGCAGGCTCGCTGGTGACGGGTGGCGCGGGCTCGGGCTCCGGCGGCAGCTCCTCGACGACGGGCGCCGGGGCCGACTCAGGCGGCGGCGGGGCTGACGGGGCGACCTTGGCACTCAGTTGCGACGGATCGAGCAGGCGCTCCATCAGCGCCACATACGCCTCGATATCCGCCGGCCCGACGTCATTGCCCGGCGTGGCGATGCGCATCAACAGGTCGGTGCCTTGCAGGAGCGCATCAATGTGTTCGGGTTGCAGGTACAGGCGACCTTCCTGGGCGCTGACCAGGCAATCCTCCATGACATGCGACACGCTGACCCCCGCGTCCACCCCGACAATCCGCGCCGCGCCCTTGAGCGAGTGCGCGGCACGCATGCAGGCTTCGAGCTGGTCGGCCTGGGTCGGGTTGCGTTCCAGGGCCAGCAGGCCCGCGCTCAATACCTGGGTCTGTGCATCGGCTTCCAGGCTGAACAGCTCCAGCAGCGAGGCATCGCGCATCTGGTCGGGGGTCATGTGAGGCTCCGGGTCACGGCGGACAACAATTGCGCCTCGTCCAGCCAACGCAGGCTGCGGCCTTTCCACTGCAACACACCTTGGGTGAAGCGGCCACTCGCCTGGCTGCCGGGCGCTGACGCAGCCTTCAAGGTGCGCTCATCGATGGCGTGGATGCCGTCGACTTCATCCACCGGCACCACCACCGGGCCATCTTGCGCGGCAATGATCAGCATGCGCGGCATGATCCGGCCACCGCTGGCGCCACTGCCGGTGTTATCCAGGCCCAGCAGTTCCACCAGCGACAGGCACGCCACCAGCGCGCCGCGTACGTTGGCCACGCCGAGCAAGGCACGGGAACGCTGGTGCGGCAGGGAGTGGATCGGTTGCAACGTGGCCACTTCCACCAGGCAGCGGGTGGCGATGCCCAGCCACTCTTCGCCCAGGCGGAATATCAGCAGCGAGCGCGTGACCACCTCGGCGCCATGCTCGACCGCTGCCTGTGGCCGACGGTCGTCCTGCTGCAAGGCATAGCGATCCAACAGGCGCGTGGCGGCTGCCGAGTACACCGAGCAATTGCGGCAATGGATGTGGTCCGCCAGCAGCGGGCAGGATTTGTCACCATGGATGCCGATGCGGTTCCAGCAATCGTCGATGGCTTGCGTGTCAGCCAGGGTCAGGTCCAGGCCGGTGGTGTCGAGCGCGTCGGGGCTACTCATGGTTTGTGCTCACTGTCAGCTCGCTCGCTACGCGCGGCCCGCGCCTGCAGGCGGCGGGCTCCCGCGCTGTCGCCCTGGGACTCAAGCAAGGCGGCCAGGTGCATCAAGGCCTGCGAATGCTGGGGCTCCAGGTACAAGGCTTTTCGATAATAGCCCTGGGCTTCCAGGGCACTGCCGGCCACATCGCTGAGCAGCCCCAGCCAGTAAAACACCTGGGCGGCCGGCGGGTGGTGATTCAAATACTCTTCACACGCAGCCCGCGCCTCCAGGCTCTTGCCTTCGTTGGCGAGGGTGGCGATGCGGCTGAGCAAGGCGGCGGCATCGGACGGCGCGGCCTTGATCGGTATGACCTGCGCAGTGGCGGCAGTACTGAACGGGCGCGGCCTGACCGGAAGCGGCGCCGCGCTGCGCTGCGGGATGGGCGCAGGCAGCGGCACGAACACCGGTGCAGGCTGCTGCGGCTCTGCCTGCCGACTGAAGGCAAACGACTGCGCCGCACCGATCGAACGCATGCCATGGCGCCCCAGCAGGCTGCCCTCGGCGGGGCCGATAAACAGCACGCCGTCAACGTGGGTCAGGCCCTTTAGTACATCGAACACTTGTTTCTGGGTCGCCTGGTCGAAGTAGATCAGCAGGTTGCGGCAGAACACGAAGTCGTAGCTGGCCTCATTGGCGAGCAACGCCGGGTCGAGCAGGTTGCCGACTTGCAGGCGCACTTGCTCACGCACCCGCTCGGCGATGTGGAACCCGTCGCCGTGTTCCACGAAGTGGCGGTCGCGAAAGGCAATGTCGCCCCCGCGAAACGAGTTCTTGCCGTACACCCCGCGCCGGGCACGCTCCACCGACAGCGGGCTGACATCCATGCCCTGCACCTTGAACTGATGCGGTGCGAGGCCCGCGTCCAGCAGCGCCATGGCAATCGAATAGGGTTCTTCGCCAGTGGAACACGGCAGGCTGAGGATACGCAGGGCGCGCATCTGCTTGATCTCGACCAGGCGCGCCTTGGCCAGGCGGGCCAGGGTCACGAAGGATTCGGGGTAACGGAAAAACCAGGTTTCGGGGACGATCACCGCTTCGATCAGCGCCTGCTGCTCGTCATGGGAGCTTTGCAGGTGCTGCCAGTACTCGCCCGCCGTCTGCGCCTGCAAGGCCTGGCTGCGCTGGCGCACGGCACGCTCGATGATGGCTTCGCCCACGGAGGCGACATCGAGACCGATGCGCTCCTTGAGGAAGGCAAAGAAGCGCGGATCGTTGCTCATAGGCTCAGCTCGGCGGAGAACAGCAACGCACGCACCGGCTCGGTGAGCAATTCATTCACGCCGATCCACTGCATCAAGCCCGCGGCGTCTTCACGCACCAGCCCCAGGTACGGCGCCTCGCGGTTGTCCAGGCCATAGGGCTTGAACTCGCTGAGGTCGCACCGCAGGGTGTCGGTGGCCTGTTCCAGGATCAACCCCAGCCAACGGGCTGCAACCCAGGGTTCGGGCTGGTAGTTGACCAGCACCAGCCGCGTGCTGGTCCGCGCTTGGGCCGGCTGTCCAAACGTCAGCGCACTGAGGTCGATGACCGGCACCAACGCACCGCGATGGGCAAAGATGCCCGCCACCCACAGCGGCGCATGGGCAATAGGCTTGAGAGGCAGGCGCGGCAGCACCTCGGCCACTTCGGTGGCCCTTAATGCAAAGCGTTCGTCGCCGATGTGAAACACCAGGAACAAAGCCTTTTTCGCTGCCGGGACGGCGCCGCGTTTAGCCGCGAGGTCGCTCATCAGACTTTGAAACGCGACACGCCGCTGCGCAGGCCCACCGCCACCTGGCTCAGCTCATCAATGGCAAAGCTGGCCTGGCGCAGGGATTCCACAGTCTGGCTGCTGGCATCGCCCAGTTGCACCAGGGCGTGATTGATCTGCTCGGCACCGGTGGCCTGGGCCTGCATGCCTTCGTTGACCATCAATACCCGGGGCGCCAGCGCCTGCACCTGGTGGATGATCTGCGACAGCTGCTCGCCCACTTGCTGCACTTCGAACATGCCCCGGCGCACTTCCTCGGAGAACTTGTCCATGCCCATCACCCCCGCCGACACCGCCGACTGGATCTCGCGCACCATCTGCTCGATGTCATAGGTGGCCACGGCCGTCTGGTCCGCCAGGCGGCGCACTTCGGTGGCCACCACGGCAAAACCGCGCCCGTATTCGCCAGCTTTCTCCGCCTCGATGGCGGCGTTGAGCGACAGCAGGTTGGTCTGGTCGGCAACCTTGACGATGGTGACCACCACCTGGTTGATGTTGCCGGCCTTCTCATTGAGGATCGCCAGCTTGGCATTGACCAGGTCGGCGGCGCCCATTACCGAATGCATGGTTTCTTCCATGCGCGCCAGGCCCTGCTGGCCGGAGCCTGCGGCCACCGAGGCCTGGTCGGCGGCGGTGGAGACTTCAGTCATGGTGCGCACCAGGTCCTTGGACGTCGCGGCGATTTCCCGGGAAGTCGCGCCGATCTCGGTGGTGGTGGCCGCGGTTTCAGTCGCGGTCGCCTGCTGTTGCTTGGACGTCGCGGCAATCTCGGTCACCGAGGTGGTGACCTGCACCGACGAGCGCTGGGCCTGGGACACCAGGGCCGTCAGCTCGGTCATCATGTCGTTGAAGCCGGTTTCGACTGCGCCGAACTCATCCTTGCGTTCCAGGTTCAGGCGCTTGCTCAGGTCGCCGGTACGCATGGTTTCGAGGATGTCGACGATGCGCTGCATCGGCGCCATGATCGCGCGCATCAGCAGCAGGCCACACAGGCCGGCCGCGAGGATGGCGATGATCAGCGAAACGGCCATGCTGATCTTGGCCGACAGCACCGACTCGTCGATGGCCGCCGTGGCACGGTCGGACACGTTCTTGTTTTCCGTGATGATGTCGTTGAGCTTCATGCGACCTTCGGTCCAGATCGGCGTCAATTGCTCCTCGAGCAATTGGTTGGCCCCCGGCAGGTCATTGGCTTGCACGCGCTCCAGCACCTGCGCCAGGACTTTGTTGTAGTTGATGTGCGCCGCCTTGAAGTTATCGAACTCCATGCGGTCAGCCTGGCCATGAATGGTTTTTTCGTAGTTGGCCATCTGCAGTTCAATACGCGTCTCGAAGGACTTGTAGTCGTTCTTGTCGGTATTGGTGAAGGTTTTATCCTCGCGCAGGCCAATGATGTCGATGGTCTGCAAATAGCTGTCGACCCAGGCGCTGCGGATCATCGAGCTGAGGTACACCCCCGGCACCGCGTCGTCGCGGACCGCTTCCTGGCTGGCTTCGATCTTCAGCAACCGTGAGTAGGACACCACGACCATCAGCAGCATGATCGCGATAATGACCGCAAAGCTCGCCAAAATCCGTTGGCGCAAGGTCCAGTTCTTCACAGTAATTCCTCGAAGGGCCATTCAAATGGAGGGGAGTATAGCTGAGCAGAAGCCCTCATTAATCAACGGGTTTTGCTGTAGTGATCACAGAATGCAAATGTGGGAGTGGGCCTGCTTGCGAAGGCGCAGGATCAGTCAATAGATTCGATGACTGACCAGCGCATTCGCGAGCAGGCCCACTCCCACAGTTTGATCGCTTCAGGGCAGGCGTTTATTGCGCCAGCCGCACCTGTTTTTCCAGCTCGATCTTCAAGCCAGGCTCCAGCTTGAGTTGCCGCGCCAGCTCATCGAGGTAGGCCTTCTCCATGAAATTTTCCTCATCCACCAACATCACGCTGGCGATGTACATCTCCGCGGCCATTTCCGGGGTGCTGGCGGCGCGGGCCACATCGGCCGGGTCCAGGGGTTTGTTCAGTTCAGCGTGCAGCCAGCTGTGCAACTCGCGGTCATCGTCCAGCTTGGTGAATTCACCTTCGATCAGCGCGCGCTCGCGCTCATCCACATGCCCGTCCGCCTTGGCGGCGGCTACCAGGGCCTTGAGGATGCCCTGGCTGTGTTGCTCGACTTGGGCCGGTGGCAAACGGTCGATGGTTTGCGGTTCGCCTTGAGGTGCGCTGGCCTGGTTTGCCTGCCAGTTGCCATAGGCTTTATAGGCAATGACGCCCAACGCGGCGAGCCCGCCGTAGGTCAGGGCCTTGCCGCCGAACTTGCGGGCTTTCTTGTTCCCCAGCAGCAGGCCCATGGCCCCGGCCGCCAGGGCGCCGCCACCGGCACCGCCGAGCAGACTGCCAAGGCCACCACCGCCCAGCAGTCCGCCAAGGGCGCCTTTGTCGTCCGGCTTGCGCTGGCCGCCGGCCTTGTTCTGCAACATGTCCTGGCCAGACTTGAGCAGTTGATCGAGCAATCCACGGGTATTCATTCGCAGCCTCCAGACACTTGGGTTCGTAGGACCAATAGGCTCCCAGCGTAAAACTAAGTGCCAAAAAGCCCCGATCTAGAGTGCTTCCAGATGTAACGCCACTGCCGTTCGCTTAAATCGATATACACTCGGATAAATCTATAAAAACACCCCACTGGTAATTCCAGCATGATGACCTTGCGTCAAATCCGGCATTTCATCGCCGTGGCCGAGACGGGCTCGATCTCCGCCGCCGCGCAAACCGCGTTCATTTCCCAGTCGACCCTGACCCTGGCCATCCAGCAACTGGAGCAGGAAATCGGCGTCAACCTGTTCAACCGCCACGCCAAGGGCATGACCCTGACCCACCAGGGCCATCAGTTCCTGCGCCAGGCGCACCTGATTCTTGCCACCGTCGACAACGCCAAGCGCAGCCTGCAGCAGAGCACCGACCAGGTTGCCGGCCAGTTGATCATCGGCGTGACCAGCCTGGTTGCCGGGTATTACCTTGCCGACCTGCTCACCCGTTTCCAGCGCGCCTATCCGAATGTGGAAATCCGCGTGATGGAGGATGAACGCCCGTACATCGAGCATTTGCTGGTCAGCGGCGAGATCGACGTGGGGGTGCTGATCCTGTCCAACCTCGAAGACCGCCACGCCCTGCAGACTGAAGTCCTCACCCACTCGCCCCATCGCCTGTGGCTGCCGGCGCAGCACCCGTTGCTGGAGCACGACAGCATCAACCTGGCCGATGTGGCGCGCGAGCCATTGATTCAGCTGAATGTCGACGAAATGGGCCACAACGCCCAACGCCTGTGGACTGCAGCCGCGCTGCAACCACGCGTGACCTTGCGCACCGCCTCCACCGAAGCGGTGCGCAGCCTGGTGGCTGCCGGCCTGGGGGTGTCGATCCAGCCGGACATGACCTACCGGCCCTGGTCCCTGGAAGGCGACATTATTGAAGCGCGGCCGATTGCCGACCTCAGCCAGACCCTCGACGTGGGCCTGGCCTGGCGCCGTGGCACCGCGCGCCCGGCGCTGGTGGACCCGTTCCTGACCGTGGCCCGCGAACAGCCGCATCCGCGCAAGCCATCTATTTAATCGAATGCTGCATTCAGTATTTAGTATTTGTTGACCTCGCGCCCGACCTCTACTCTCAGCTCATCCATAAGAGAAGGTCAGGCGCCTTGTAAGAGAACGCCCATGGCCACACAAGAAAAGAGATCGCGAAAAATGTCCGGCGCGCCCACCCCGCTGCTCACTGCGTTGCT
The DNA here is from genome assembly GCF_059419825.1 of Pseudomonas sp. GW821-FHT05D12. Lineage (NCBI taxonomy): Bacteria > Pseudomonadati > Pseudomonadota > Gammaproteobacteria > Pseudomonadales > Pseudomonadaceae > Pseudomonas > Pseudomonas sp. GW821-FHT05D12. The sequence goes on from NZ_JBWKSN010000001.1 coordinate 39,839, forward strand.
GATCGACGGCGAACTGGTCCAGGGCCAGGGTTTTGTCGAGCCGATCCTCAACCCGGCCACCGGTGAAGTCCTCACCCAGATCGCCGAAGCCAGCACCGAACAGGTCGAAAGCGCCATCCTTGCCGCGCACCGCGCGTTTGCCGGCTGGTCGCGGACCACGCCGCAGCAACGCTCGATCATCCTGCTGGGCATTGCCGACGCCATCGAAAAACAAGCCGACTACCTCGCCCGCCTCGAATCACTCAATTGCGGCAAGCCCTTGCACCTGGCACGCCAGGATGACTTGAGCGCCACCGTCGATGTGTTCCGCTTCTTCGCCGGGGCCGTGCGCTGCCAGACCGGCCAGCTCAGCGGCGAATACCTGCCGGGCTACACCAGCATGGTGCGCCGTGACCCGATTGGCGTGGTCGCCTCCATTGCGCCGTGGAACTACCCGTTGATGATGGCCGCGTGGAAGATCGCTCCCGCCCTGGCCGCCGGTAATACGCTGGTGTTCAAGCCGTCGGAACATACGCCGCTGTCGATCCTGGCCCTCGCCCCCGTCCTTAAAGAACTGCTGCCGCGCGGGGTCATCAACATTCTGTGTGGCGGCGGCGAAGGCGTCGGCAGCCATTTGGTCAGCCACCCCAAGGTGCGCATGGTGTCGCTGACCGGCGATATCGTCACCGGGCAGAAAATTCTGCAAGCCGCGTCGAAAACCCTGAAACGCACGCACCTGGAACTGGGCGGCAAGGCCCCGGTGATCGTCTGCAACGACGCCGACCTGCAAGCCGTGGTCGAAGGCGTGCGTGCCTACGGCTATTACAACGCCGGCCAGGACTGCACCGCGGCCTGCCGCATCTACGCCCAGGCCGGTATCCACGACAAATTGGTCGCCGAGCTTGGCGCGGCCGTCAGCAGCCTGCGCTTTGCCGGCAAGCGTGATGCCGACAACGAACTCGGCCCGCTGATCAGCACACGCCAGCGTGACCGCGTCGCCAGTTTTGTCGAGCGCGCCCTCGGCCAGCCGCATATCGAGCGGGTCACGGGTGCCGCCGTACATTCCGGTGCCGGCTTCTATTACCAGCCGACACTGCTCGCCGGTTGCAAACAAAACGATGAGATCGTGCAGCGCGAAGTCTTCGGCCCGGTGGTCACCGTGACCCGCTTCGATGAGCTGGAACAGGCAGTGGACTGGGCCAACGACTCCGAATACGGCCTGGCCTCGTCGGTATGGACGCAGAACCTGGACAAAGCCATGCAGGTGGCGGCGCGCCTGCAATACGGCTGCACCTGGATCAACAGCCATTTCATGCTGGTCAGCGAAATGCCCCACGGCGGCTTGAAGCGCTCGGGGTATGGGAAAGATCTGTCCAGTGATTCGCTTCAGGACTACAGCGTGGTGCGGCACATCATGGCTAGACATGGACATCAGCTATAAGCGGCAAGCGGCAAGCTGCAAGTAAAAGCGGATCTGCTTTTGCTTTTGCTTTTGCTTGCGGCTCAGCCCCAAGAGCTACGCTAAAACAATAATCAACCCGTATACCTGTTTTTACTGCCCCGACCATAATTAAAGAAGAGGGAATCCCCATGTCCGCGCACAAGACCGCACTGCTCAGTGCCCTGACCACCGCGCTGCTGGCCAGCGCCAGCCTTCAGGCCGCCGAACCGCTGAAAGCGGTGGGGGCAGGTGAAGGCCAATTGGATATCGTCGCCTGGCCCGGCTATATCGAACGTGGCGAAAGCGACAAGGCCTACGACTGGGTCACCGGTTTCGAGAAGGAAACCGGTTGCAAGGTCAACGTGAAAACCGCCGCCACCTCTGACGAAATGGTCAGCCTGATGGCCAAGGGCGGCTATGACCTGGTCACCGCATCCGGCGATGCCTCGTTGCGGTTGATCGTCGGCAAGCGTGTGCAGCCGATCAACACGGCGTTGATCCCCAACTGGAAAAACCTCGACCCGCGCCTCAAGGATGCGCCGTGGTATGTGGTCGGCCAGCAAACCTACGGCACCCCGTACCAGTGGGGCCCGAACGTGCTGATGTACAACACCAACGTGTTCAAGACCGCGCCCACCAGCTGGAACGTGGTGTTCGATGCGCAGAACCTGCCTGACGGCAAGCCGAACAAAGGCCGCGTGCAAGCCTACGACGGTCCGATCTACATCGCCGACGCGGCGCTGTATCTCAAGTCGACCAAGCCGGAGTTGGGCATCCAGAGCCCTTACGAACTGACCGAAACCCAGTACAAGGCCGTGCTCGAACTGTTGCGCGCCCAGCAGCCGTTGATCCACCGCTACTGGCACGACACCACCGTGCAGATGAGCGACTTCAAGAACGAAGGCGTAGTGGCCTCCAGCGCCTGGCCGTATCAGGTCAACGGCCTGGTCAACGAGAAACAGCCGATCGCCTCGACCATTCCCAAGGAAGGCGCCACCGGCTGGGCCGACACCACCATGCTGCACACCGAGGCCAAGCACCCCAACTGCGCCTACAAGTGGATGGACTGGTCACTGCAGCCGAAGGTCCAGGGCGATGTCGCGGCCTGGTTCGGCTCGCTGCCGGCGGTGCCTGCGGCGTGTAAAGAGAGCGAGCTGCTCGGCGCCGAAGGCTGCAAGACCAACGGGTTCGACCAGTTCGAAAAGATCGCTTTCTGGAAAACCCCGCAGGCTGAAGGCGGCAAGTTCGTGCCGTACAGCCGCTGGACCCAGGATTACATCGCGATCATGGGCGGGCGCTAAGCCCTCCCAGGCGACACCGGCCCCATGTGGGAGCGGGCTTGCTCGCGAAAGCGGACTTTCAGTTGATTCATCGCCGCCTGACACACCGCACTCGCGAGCAAGCCCGCTCCCACATTTCGACCGAGTCGCCCTCAACACCGCGTTAATTTTTTCAGAAGTCCAGGCCGGGCCGCTGCGACGACCCGCGCCTTTTTGGAGCACCGCACCATGACGCTTGCAGTCCAATTCACCCACGTTTCCCGTCAGTTCGGCGAAGTGAAAGCCGTTGACCGGGTTTCCATCGATATCCAGGACGGCGAGTTCTTTTCCATGCTCGGCCCTTCCGGCTCAGGCAAGACCACGTGCCTGCGCCTGATCGCCGGGTTCGAGCAGCCGAGCGCAGGCTCGATCCGCATTCATGGCGAGGAAGCCGCCGGCTTGCCGCCGTATCAGCGTGACGTCAACACCGTGTTCCAGGATTACGCGCTGTTCCCGCATATGAATGTGCGCGACAACGTGGCCTACGGCCTCAAGGTCAAGGGCGTCGGCAAGGCCGAGCGCCTCAACCGCGCCGAAGAAGCCCTGGGTATGGTCGCCCTCGGCGGCTACGGCGACCGCAAGCCAGTGCAGCTCTCCGGCGGCCAGCGCCAACGGGTGGCGCTGGCGCGCGCACTGGTCAATCGCCCGCGTGTGCTGCTGCTCGATGAGCCGCTCGGCGCCCTCGACCTCAAGCTGCGCGAGCAGATGCAAAGCGAGTTGAAGAAGCTGCAACGCCAACTCGGCATCACCTTTATCTTCGTGACGCACGATCAGACCGAAGCGCTGTCGATGTCCGACCGGGTGGCGGTGTTCAACAAGGGCCGCATCGAACAGGTCGACACCCCGCGCAACCTGTACATGAAGCCGGCCACGTCGTTCGTCGCCGAATTCGTTGGCACCTCCAACGTGCTTCGCGGCGAGTTGGCCCAACGCCTCAGCGGCACCCCGCAACCGTTCTCGATCCGCCCGGAACACGTGCGCTTTGCCGAAGGCCCGCTGGGCGTCGGTGAGGTCGAAATCAGCGGCCTGCTGCACGATATCCAGTACCAGGGCAGCGCCACCCGCTATGAACTGAAGCTGGAAAACGGCCAGGCGCTGAACATCAGCCAGGCGAACAACCAATGGCTGGATATCAGCAGCGGCCACCAGGTCGGCCAGACCGTCACCGCGCGCTGGGCGCGGGAAGCCATGACCCCGCTGACCGACATCGCAGGCGAGGTGTGAGATGACTTCGGCCCTTTCCCAACCGCCGATGCGCAGGTTTTCCAACCTGCTGTACCGCAAGCCCAACCTGTACCTGGCAATGTTGCTGGTACCGCCGCTGATCTGGTTCGGCGCGATCTACCTGGGCTCACTGCTGACCCTGCTGTGGCAAGGTTTCTATACCTTCGACGACTTCACCATGGCGGTCACGCCGGACCTGACCCTGGCCAACTTCGCCGCCCTGTTCCAGCCGTCGAACTTCGACATCATCGTGCGCACCCTGAGCATGGCGATCGTGGTGTCGATCGCCAGCGCCATCGTCGCCTTCCCGATCGCCTACTACATGGCGCGCTACACCACGGGCAAGACCAAGGCGTTCTTCTATATCGCGGTGATGATGCCGATGTGGGCCAGCTATATCGTCAAGGCGTATGCCTGGACCTTGCTGCTGGCCAAGGGCGGCGTCGCACAGTGGTTCGTGCAGCACCTGGGGCTGGAACCGCTGCTGCAGTTCGTGCTGGGCATCCCCGGCGTGGGCGGCAGCACCTTGAGCACCTCGCACCTGGGGCGCTTCATGGTGTTCGTGTACATCTGGCTGCCGTTCATGATCCTGCCGATCCAGGCCTCGCTGGAACGCTTGCCGCCGTCCCTGCTGCAAGCCTCGGCGGATCTCGGGGCCAAGCCGCGCCAAACCTTCATGCAGGTGATTTTGCCGCTGTCGGTGCCGGGCATTGCCGCCGGCTCGATCTTCACGTTCTCGCTGACCCTGGGCGATTTCATCGTGCCGCAACTGGTGGGCCCGCCGGGCTACTTCGTCGGCGGCATGGTGTACGCCCAGCAAGGTGCCATCGGCAACATGCCCATGGCCGCCGCGTTCACCCTGGTACCGATCGTGCTGATCGCGGTTTACCTGTCCATCGTCAAACGCCTGGGGGCCTTCGATGCACTCTGAAAAAGCTTCGTGGAGCCTGAAAATAGCGGCTTGGGGCGGGTTGGTTTTCCTGCACTTCCCGATCCTGATCATCTTCCTCTACGCCTTCAACACCGAAGAAGCCGCGTTCAGCTTTCCGCCCCAGGGCTTTACCCTGAAGTGGTTCAGCGTGGCCTTCGCCCGGCCCGACGTGCTCGAAGCGATCAAGCTGTCGCTGCAGATCGCGGCCATCGCCACATTGATCGCCATGGTGCTCGGCACCCTGGCCTCGGCGGCGCTGTATCGGCGCGAATTCTTCGGCAAGCAAGGTGTGTCGCTGATGCTGATCCTGCCGATTGCGCTGCCGGGGATCATCACCGGTATCGCACTGCTGGCGACGTTCAAGACGCTGGGCATCGAGCCCGGGATGTTCACCATCATCGTCGGCCACGCCACCTTCTGTGTGGTGATCGTCTACAACAACGTGATCGCGCGCCTGCGGCGTACTTCCCACAGCCTCATCGAAGCCTCGATGGACCTGGGTGCCGACGGCTGGCAGACCTTCCGCTACATCATCATGCCCAACCTCGGCTCGGCGCTGCTGGCCGGCGGCATGCTCGCGTTTGCGCTGTCGTTCGACGAAATCATCGTCACCACCTTCACCGCCGGCCACGAGCGCACCTTGCCGCTGTGGCTGCTCAACCAGCTCAGCCGGCCACGCGATGTGCCGGTGACCAACGTGGTCGCGATGCTGGTGATGCTGGTGACGATGTTCCCGATTCTCGGTGCCTACTACCTGACGCGCGGCGGTGAAAGCGTGGCCGGGAGTGGCGGTAAATAACTGACAACACATTGCCACTGAAGGAATGAGATTCAAATGTGGGAGCGGGCTTGCTCGCGAAAGCGGTGTATCAGTCACGTGATGTATCAACTGAAAGCCCGCTCCCACACTTGAACCGGTTTCGGCAGGGGAAACGATGCAGCTTTAAGAGGACAGAACCATGCAAACCAAACTGCTGATCAACGGCCATCTGGTCGAAGGCGAAGGCCCTGCGCAGCCGGTGTTCAACCCGGCATTGGGTCGGGTACTGGTGGAAATCAAGGAAGCCAGCGAAGCCCAGGTCGACGCCGCCGTGCGCGCCGCCGATGCCGCCTTTGAAGGCTGGTCGCAGACCGCACCCAAAGACCGCTCCTTGCTGCTGCTCAAACTGGCGGACGTGATCGAGGCCCACGGTGAAGAGCTGGCCAAGCTGGAATCGGACAACTGCGGCAAGCCCTACAGCGCCGCGCTGAACGATGAGATCCCGGCGATTGCCGACGTGTTCCGCTTCTTTGCCGGTGCCAGCCGTTGCATGAGCGGGTCGGCTGGCGGCGAATACCTGCCCGGTCACACCTCGATGATCCGTCGCGACCCGGTGGGCGTCATCGCTTCCATCGCGCCGTGGAACTACCCGCTGATGATGGTCGCCTGGAAAATCGCCCCTGCCCTGGCTGCCGGTAATACCGTGGTGCTCAAGCCGTCGGAACAAACCCCGCTGACGGCGTTGCGCATGGTCGAACTGGCCGCCGATATTTTCCCGGCCGGTGTCCTCAACCTGGTGTTCGGGCGTGGTCCGACCGTGGGCAGCCCGTTGGTGAACCACCCGAAAGTGCGCATGGTGTCGCTGACCGGCTCCATCGCTACCGGCGCGAACATCATCTCCAGCACCGCCGACAGCGTGAAGCGCATGCACATGGAGCTGGGCGGCAAGGCCCCGGTGATCATCTTCAACGATGCCGATATCGACGCGGCCGTCGAAGGCATTCGCACCTTCGGCTTCTACAACGCCGGCCAGGACTGCACCGCGGCGTGCCGCATCTATGCCCAGGCGGACATCTACGATGCGTTTGTCGAGAAGCTCGGCGCGGCAGTCGCCAGCATCCAGTACGGCCTGCAGGATGACCCGGCCACCGAGCTCGGCCCGCTGATCACCGCGCAGCACCGCGACCGCGTCGCCGGCTTTGTCGAACGCGCCGTGGCCCAGCCGCACATCCGCCTGGTGACCGGCGGCAAGGCGGTGGAAGGCAATGGTTTCTTCTTTGAACCGACGGTGCTGGCCGATGCACAGCAGGACGACGAAATCGTGCGCCGCGAGGTGTTCGGGCCGGTGGTGTCGGTGACTAAATTCACCGATGAAGCGCAGGTGCTCGGCTGGGCCAACGACTCGGACTACGGCCTGGCGTCATCCGTATGGACCGCCGATGTCGGACGCGCCCATCGCCTGGCCGCGCGTTTGCAATATGGCTGCACGTGGGTGAACACCCACTTCATGCTCGTCAGTGAAATGCCCCACGGCGGTCAGAAACTGTCCGGGTATGGCAAGGACATGTCCATGTATGGGCTGGAGGACTACACCACCGTACGCCATGTGATGTTCAAGCACTGACGCTTTACCCCTGTGTGCGGGCTTGCCCGCGATGGCGGCGTGTCTGTGCCGACGCTATCGCGGGCAAGCCCGCTCCCACAGGGGACCTCCTCATAACAATAAATAATTCGTAGGTTCCCATGGACATTACCCGCCGCGACTTCCTCAACGGCGTCGCCATCACTATTGCCGCCGGCATGACCCCGCTGCAAATCCTCCAGGCCGCGCCCGACGGCCGCTACTACCCGCCCGCCCTCACCGGCCTGCGCGGCAGCCATGTCGGCTCGTTCGAAGTGGCGCACCAGATGGGCTGGGAAAAGAAGGTCTTCGACACCGACAAACTGCCGATCACCGAGGACTATGACCTGGTAGTGGTCGGGGGCGGCCTGAGTGGTCTGTCGGCGGCGTGGTTCTACCGCGAGAAGCACCCCAAGGCGAAGATCCTGATCCTGGAAAACCACGACGACTTCGGCGGCCATGCCAAGCGCAATGAATTCCAGGCCGGCGGCCGCATGATCATCGGCTACGGCGGCAGCGAGGCGTTCCAGTCGCCCAACCACCTCTACAGCAAGCAAGTGAATGGCCTGCTGAAAAAACTCGGGGTGAACATCAAGCGCTTCGAGACCGCCTTCAACCGCCAGTTCTACCCGGGCCTGGGGCTGTCGCGCGGGGTGTTCTTCGACAAGGAGAACTTTGGCGAAGACAAACTGGTGACCGGCGACCCGACGCCGATGGTCGCCGACGACATCGCGCCCGACCAATTGCATGCGCGCTCCATCAGCGATTTCATCAATGACTTCCCGCTGCCACCCGCCGACCGTCAGGCGTTGATCGAGCTGCACACGGCGCCCAAGGATTACCTGCCGGGCAAGACGGCCGAGCAAAAGGCCGACTACCTGGCGGTCACCAGTTACCGCGATTTCCTGCTGAAGAACGTCGGATTATCGGAAGGCGCGGTGAAGTACTTCCAGAGCCGCACCAATGACTTCATGGCCTTGAGCATCGATGCCGTGGCATCGTCCGACGCCTATAACGTGGGATTCCCAGGTTTCGGCGGCATGAACCTGGCACCAATCAGCGAAGAAGCCGCCGCCGAAATGGAAGAGCCCTACATCTACCACTTCCCGGATGGCAACGCGTCACTCGCACGCCTGCTGGTGCGCAGCCTGGTCCCCGGCGTGGCACCCGGGCACACCATGGACGATATCGTGCTGGCAGCGTTTGACTACGCCAAGCTCGATCAACCCAAGGCGCCGGTACGGGTGCGCTTGAACAGCACGGCGGTCAGCGTGCGCAACGTGGGCGACAGCGTGCATATCGGCTACAGCCGTGGCGGACAACTCACACAGGTGCGTGGCAAACGCTGCATCCTGGCCTGCTACAACATGATGATCCCGTACCTGCTCAAGGACCTGCCGGCCCCCCAGGCCCACGCCTTGAGCCAGAACGTGAAATTCCCGCTGGTGTACACCAAGGTGGTGATCCGCAACTGGCAGTCGTTCCAGAAACTTGGCGTGCATGAGATTTACGCGGCCACCCAACCGTACAGCCGCATCAAACTGGACTACCCGGTGAGCATGGGCGGCTACGACCACCCGCGCGACCCGACACAGCCGATTGGCTTGCACATGGTCTACGTGCCCACCAGCCCCAACAGCGGCATGAACGCCCGCGACCAGGCACGCGCCGGGCGCGGCAAGTTGTATGCGCAGACCTTCGAGCAACTGGAAACGCAATTGCGTGACCAACTGCAACGCATGCTCGGCCCGGGTGGGTTCAACCACAAGACCGATATCCTCGGGATCACGGTGAATCGCTGGTCCCATGGCTATGCATACTTTTCCAACAGCTTGTTCGACAACGCCGGCGAGAGCGAAGCGCTGATGAACCTGGCGCGCAAGCCGCTGGGGCACGTGAGCATCGCCAACTCGGATGCGGCATGGAGTGCGTACGCCCATGCGGCAATTGATGAGGCGTACCGGGCGGTCGGCGAGGTGAGTTGAAGGCCACGTGTGGCGAAGGCTTCCTGTGGTAAGCAGGGCGTGGCCCGCGTTGGGCTGCGCAGCAGCCCCTTCGAGGCAGCGGTGCTCTTTGAGACACACCGGATGTCGGGTATTGGGGCTGCTTTGCAGCCCAACGCGGGGCAAGCCCGCTCGCCACAGGGGGACTGTCTGCTCCTGAGAAATACCTTGTTTCATATGCAACGCCATCACGCCGCTATCAATCATTTTTCCTACGTCATCGAACCGCTTAAGCTATCCGACGTCTGTTTATTGTCCGTTGCGTTTGGCCGAAGGCATGTCCGAACCGTACTTTCTGATCCAGCACGTGCCAGGAACGGCGCGGGATTTGCTCACGACAGGTTGTCTCTATGCACCGCAGGAATTTGCTCAAAGCGTCCATGGCCATTGCGGCTTACACCGGTTTGTCGGCCAGCGGCCTGCTCGCCGCGCAGGCCTGGGCCGGGAATCGCGCCGCCGATGGCAAGGCCGTGGCGTTTGATTTTGAAACGCTCAAGGCCCAGGCCAAGCAGCTCGCCGGGACCGCGTATAAAGACACCAAACAGGTACTCCCGCCCACCCTGGCGACCATGACCCCGCAGAATTTCAACGCCATCGGGTACGACGGCAACCATTCGCTGTGGAAGGAATTGAACGGCCAACTGGACGTGCAGTTCTTCCACGTCGGCATGGGGTTCAAGACGCCGGTGCGCATGCACAGTGTCGACCCCAAGACCCGTGAAGCCCGCGAAGTGCATTTCCGCCCGTCACTGTTCAACTATGAAAAAACCACCGTCGACACCAAACAGTTGACCGGCGACCTGGGTTTCTCCGGCTTCAAGCTGTTCAAGGCACCGGAACTGGATCGCCACGACGTGCTGTCGTTTCTCGGCGCCAGCTACTTCCGCGCGGTGGATTCCACCGGCCAGTACGGCCTTTCCGCACGGGGCCTGGCGATTGATACCTACGCGAAGAAGCGCGAAGAGTTCCCCGACTTCACGCAGTTCTGGTTCGAGACCCCGGACAAGAACGCCACCCGCTTTGTGGTCTACGCCCTGCTCGACTCGCCGAGCGCCACCGGCGCCTATCGCTTCGATATCGACTGCCAGGCCAACCAGGTGGTGATGGCGATCGACGCCAACATCAATGCGCGCACCGCCATCGAACAACTGGGCATCGCGCCGATGACCAGTATGTTCAGTTGCGGCACCCACGAACGCCGCATGTGCGACACCATCCACCCGCAAATCCACGACTCGGATCGCCTGGCGATGTGGCGTGGCAATGGCGAGTGGATTTGCCGCCCGCTGAACAACCCGGCCAAGCTGCAGTTCAACGCATTCGCCGACACCGACCCGAAAGGCTTCGGCCTGGTGCAGACCGACCATGAGTTCGCCAGCTACCAGGACACCGTGGACTGGTACAGCAAGCGCCCAAGCCTGTGGGTAGAACCGACCACCGCCTGGGGCGAAGGCTCGATCGACCTGCTGGAGATCCCTACCACCGGCGAGACCCTGGACAACATCGTGGCCTTCTGGACCCCGAAAAAACCGGTGGCGCCTGGCGATTCGCTCAACTATGGCTACAAGCTCTACTGGAGCGCGTTGCCACCGGTGAGCACGCCGTTGGCGCAGGTCGACGCGACCCGTTCGGGCATGGGCGGCTTCACTGAAGGTTGGGCACCGGGCGAGCATTACCCAGAGGTGTGGGCGCGTCGGTTTGCCGTGGACTTCAAGGGCGGCGGCCTCGATCGCCTGCCGGCCGGCACCGGGATCGAGCCGGTGGTGACCTGCTCCCACGGCGAAGTGAAAGACTTCAGCGTGCTGGTGCTCGACAACATCAAGGGCTATCGGATCCTGTTCGACTGGTACCCGACCAGCGACAGCGTCGAGCCGGTGGAACTGCGCCTGTTCATCCGCACCCAGGACCGCACCTTGAGTGAAACCTGGCTGTATCAGTACTTCCCGCCGGCACCCGAGGCGCGTAAATACACGTGATGCCACCTGTGGGAGCGAGGTTGCTCGCTCCCACAGGACTCAAATGCCCGCCTCAGAACCGCGACACACTCTTCATTGCCCCAATCAGATACCGCATCGCCACTTGGTCACTCTCGTTCAGGGCGCGATACTGCGCGAGTAATTCAGCCTCGTCCGAACTCAACCTGCAGCCACGCATGAACACCCTGCGGGCCAGAAAAGACACCACTGCACCCGCAACACCATAGGACTTGGCCATGGACTGTTTCTCCTGATATCGATCAAATACTCCTGGCGCCCATCACCTGCATCCCCTTAAGCACAAGGCCTGCGCGGACAAACGGACTGACTCCCTGGGCCAGAAATCAGACTTACCCTAAGCGTAGAAACAATCTGGTCACGTGTGGGATTTTTTTAGAGCATTCACTTAAAAAATCTCTTGAGTAACAATCACCTACGGACTTTTCCCACAGCATCATGCAAAAAAAACCCACCGGTTCAGGGTGGGTTTCGAGTGCAGCGCGAAGCGGATCAATCCCTCAAGTCAGACTCATGAATCGGCTGGTCTCGATGGGTTGCCCGTTGATACTGCGCCGGCCAGGTCGCCTTGCGCCCGCCGAGGTCATCATCGGCATGCAGCGGCCAGTACGGGTCCCGCAGCAGTTCACGGGCCAGGAAGATAATATCGGCCTGGCAGGTGCGCAGGATGTGCTCAGCCTGTGCCGGTTCGGTGATCATGCCCACCGTGCCGGTGGCGATGCCCGACTCTTTGCGTACCCGTTCGGCGAAGCGCGTCTGGTAGCCAGGCCCCGTCGGAATCTCGGCATTGGCGGCGGTGCCACCAGAGGACACGTCGATCAGGTCCACACCCAAATCCCTCAAGCGGCGCGCCAATTCCACGGTTTCATCAGGGTTCCAGCCATCTTCCACCCAGTCGGTGGCCGACACCCGCACAAACAGCGGCAGGTCCTGAGGCCAGGCCGCACGCACGGCTTCGGTGACTTGCAGCACCAGGCGGATACGGTTTTCAAAAGAGCCGCCGTATTGGTCCTGGCGTTGATTGCTGATCGGCGAGAGAAATTGATGCAGCAGGTAACCGTGAGCCGCATGGATTTCCACCACTTCAAACCCGGCCGTGAGCGCGCGCTTGGCGGCGGCGACAAAGTCGGCGATCACCTGTTGGATCTGCCCTTCGTCCAACTGCCGGGGCTGCGTGTGATTGGGGTCAAAGGCAATCGGCGACGGCCCCACCGGCACCCACCCGCCGTCCTCCGGCTTGACGCTGCCATGCTTGCCGATCCATGGCCGATGAGTACTGGCCTTGCGCCCGGCATGGGCCAGCTGGATCCCGGCCACGGCGCCTTGGGCTGCGATAAACCGCGTGATGCGTTGCAGCGGTTCGATCTGTTCGTCGTTCCACAGGCCCAGGTCTTCGGCAGTGATACGGCCATCGGCGGTCACCGCGGTGGCCTCGGTGAAGATCAGCCCGGCGCCGCCGACTGCGCGACTGCCAAGGTGGACCAGGTGCCAGTCATTGGCCAGGCCATCGACACTGGAGTATTGGCACATCGGCGACACGGCGATGCGGTTGAGCAGGGTCAATTGGCGCAGGGTATAGGGTTCGAGCAGCTGACTCATGGCGCACCTCTTCTGGGCTTTTTGGGCTCTTTTAACTGAGCAGGCTTGCTCGCGAAAGACTCACCGGCGCCGCGTGTATTCAGGATCAACGCGTTTTAATTGACGTTTTTCGCGAGCAAGCTTGCTCCTACAGCCTAGTCGACAACGTTGGATTGCACAGGGTTCAGAACGAAAGCGGGAGCCGATTGCCGGCTCCCGTCGTGCACAGGCTTACATCTCGACCTGGGTGCCCAGTTCGATCACGCGGTTGACCGGGAGCTTGAAGAACCGCAGGTTGCCGTTGGCATTCTTCAACATAAACGCGAACAGCGCTTCACGCCAACGGGCCATGCCCTTGATGCGCGAGGCGATCACCGTTTCACGGCTGAGGAAGTAGGTGGTGCGCATCGGGCTGAAATCCAGCTCGTCGAGGTGGCACAGCTTCAGCGCTTCAGGCACGTCCGGCTCATCGGTAAAGCCAAAGTGCAGGATCACCCGGAAGAACCCCTCGCCGTAGGCATCCACCTCGAAGCGGCGGGCGGCCGGTACGCGTGGAATGTCCTCGTAGACCACCGTCAGCAGCACCACTTGCTCGTGCAGCACCTGGTTGTGTAGCAGGTTGTGCAACAGCGCATGGGGCACGGCGTCCGGGCGCGCGGTGAGGAACACCGCCGTACCCTGCACGCGATGCGGCGGTTGCACACGGATGCTGCTGATAAAGATCGGCAACGGCAGGCCGCCTTCGTCGAGGCGCTCGACCAGCAACTGCTTGCCGCGCTTCCACGTGGTCATCAGCACAAAGAGCACGATCCCCGCCAAGACCGGGAAGGCGCCGCCCTGGATGATCTTCGGCACGTTGGCGGCGAAGTACAGCCCGTCGACCAGCAGGCAGCAGACCAATACCGGCACGGCCAGGATCGGCGGCCATTTCCACAGCAGCAGCATCACCGCCGACACCAGGATCGTGGTCATCAGCATGGTACCGGTCACGGCTACACCGTAGGCCGACGCCAGTGCGTTGGAGGACTCGAAGCCCAGCACCAGCAGGATCACGCCGACCATCAGCGACCAATTCACCGCGCCGATGTAGATCTGGCCCTGCTCGGCACTGGACGTGTGTTGGATGTGCATGCGCGGGATATAACCCAACTGGATCGCCTGGCGCGTCAACGAGAACGCACCGGAAATCACCGCCTGCGACGCAATCACCGTGGCCAGGGTCGACAGCACCACCAGCGGGATCAGCGCCCAACTCGGCGCCAGCAAGTAGAACGGGTTGCGCGCAGCTTCCGGATCGCCGAGCAGCATCGCGCCCTGGCCGAAATAATTGAGCACCAACGCCGGCAGCACCAGGATGAACCAGGCGCGGGCGATGGGCTTGCGGCCGAAGTGCCCCATGTCTGCGTACAGCGCCTCGGCACCGGTCAAAGCCAGCACCACCGCACCCAGGATCGCCACGCCAATACCTGGGTGAGCCTCGAAGAAACGCACGCCCCACATCGGGTTCAAGGCGTTGAGCACTTCAGGGTGCAGGGTGATGCCATACACACCAAGGCCACCCAGCACCAGGAACCAGGTCACCATCACCGGTCCGAACAGCTTGCCGATGCGGTCGGTGCCGTGTTTCTGGATCAGAAACAACGCCACCAACACGACCAGCGCGATGGGCACGACCCATTTATCCAGGCCATCGAACGCCAGTTCCAGACCTTCAATGGCCGACAAGACCGAAATCGCCGGGGTGATCATGCTGTCGCCGTAGAACAGCGCAGCCCCGCACAAGCCACAGACCACGAGGAAATTGCGCAGCTTCTTGCGCTCCCCCGCCGCGCGACGCGCCAGCGCGGTCAGCGCCATGATGCCGCCCTCGCCCTGGTTGTCCGCACGCAGTACAAACAGCATGTACTTGATCGACACCACCCAGATCAGTGACCAGAAGATCAGCGCCAGGATCCCCAGCACCCCGTCATGGTTGACCTGAACCCCATACCCCCCATTGAACACCTCTTTAAGGGTGTAGAGCGGGCTGGTGCCGATATCGCCATAAACCACCCCGACCGCTGCCACCAGCATACCAATCGGCTTGGCGTTTGAATGCTCGGCACCTGCTGCCTGACTACTCGCGTGACCCATCAACCACTCCTGCCCTTTGACCTGAGGTCTTTTATAAACAACGCGCCTAAGCTGACCCTAGCATGCGCTGTTTTACTTCTCGTAACAGACGTTTTATTGACCCAGGGGTTCTACCCATGTGCAACGGCGCGAAGCATAGCGCAGCACTCGTCGCATTTCCCTGCTCAAGTGATAGGGGTGGCGTTTTCTGCCGTCATTAAAAGAGATCAAGGCATTTTGGGGCCTATTTGCCTGCATTGAGCGCATCACGGCCGACCGTATATTTTGGGCCCGGCTTAGCAATGCTGCCTTTAGCGGTGCAAGCGGGGTTTCCTTGACCGGCTTACCTGATCCATCAATCGTGCCCCTGCGGCGCGCAGTCGATACAAAAACTCAATCTTCGACCTGTCTCTTTTAAGGTACATTCCTTATGTACGAAGTGAAACACGTCCTGTCAGTCAACGGCGTAGACATCAATCAGGCCAAGGCGCTCTGCAAATCCTACAAGGAGCAGCAAAAATGACCATTCGTACTCGTTCTCATGAAGAGAGTGTTCTTGAAATGCTCCGAGACGACGAAGCATTTGCCCTGGAATATCTATCCGTCGCACTTGAGGAAATCGATGAAGCGGGGGGTGAGGACGCGTTTCTTGTCGCTATTCGTCGAGTGGCGGAAGCTCGTGGCGGAATGCTCAGCTTGTCGCAGAACACCGGGCTCAATAGAGCTAATCTCTACAGATCCATTGCCGTCGGCGGCGACCCAAAACTTTCCACCCTGCTGAAAGTGCTCCAGGCGTTGGGGGTGGGCATGTCCAAAGTCGTCGCGCACCGCACGGAGCAGAACGTGCGGGCTTGAGAGCGTGGAAGGGCTCTGCGAATTACCCAACGCAGCACTCGTCGCATTTCCCTGCATAAAGCTGGTCAAGTGCGTTGCCCGTCGCTAGAATTGCGCACTTTTTGATCAGAGGCACACCAAGTGCCCGTCCGCAGCCCTGTCGTGCCCGACTGGCGGCGTCATTCAATACCGAGGTTAGACATGTCCACCACCATCGCAAAGGCCAACCCCAAGGTTGGCTTTGTTTCCCTGGGTTGCCCGAAGGCTCTGGTCGACTCCGAACGCATCCTGACCCAACTGCGCATGGAAGGTTATGACGTGGTGTCCACTTATCAGGACGCCGACGTGGTGGTGGTCAACACCTGCGGCTTCATCGACTCGGCCAAGGCGGAGTCGCTGGAAGTGATCGGCGAGGCCATCAAGGAAAACGGCAAGGTCATCGTGACCGGCTGCATGGGCGTGGAAGAAGGCAATATCCGCAACGTGCACCCAAGCGTGTTGGCCGTGACCGGCCCGCAGCAGTACGAGCAGGTGGTCAACGCCGTGCACGAAGTCGTGCCGCCGCGCCAGGACCACAACCCGCTGATCGACCTGGTGCCGCCGCAGGGCATCAAGCTGACCCCGCGCCACTATGCGTACCTGAAGATTTCCGAAGGCTGCAACCACAGCTGCAGCTTCTGCATTATCCCCTCGATGCGCGGCAAGCTGGTCAGCCGCCCGGTCGGTGATGTACTGGACGAGGCCCAGCGCCTGGTCAAATCCGGCGTGAAAGAGCTGCTGGTGATCTCCCAGGACACCAGCGCCTACGGCGTCGACGTGAAATACCGCACCGGCTTCTGGAACGGCGCGCCGGTGAAAACCCGCATGACCGAACTCTGCGAAGCCCTCAGCAGCCTCGGCGTGTGGGTGCGCCTGCACTACGTTTACCCGTATCCGCACGTAGACGAGCTGATCCCGTTGATGGCCGCCGGCAAGATCCTGCCGTACCTGGACATCCCGTTCCAGCACGCCAGCCCGAAAGTCCTGAAAGCCATGAAACGCCCGGCTTTCGAAGACAAGACCCTGGCGCGTATCAAGAACTGGCGCGAGATCTGCCCGGAGCTGATCATTCGCTCGACCTTTATCGTCGGCTTCCCCGGCGAAACCGAAGAAGACTTCCAGTACCTGCTGGACTGGCTGACCGAGGCCCAACTGGACCGCGTCGGCTGTTTCCAGTACTCGCCGGTGGAAGGCGCTCCGGCCAACCTGCTGGACCTGGCCGTGGTGCCGGACGACGTCAAGCAGGACCGTTGGGAGCGGTTCATGGCGCACCAGCAGGCCATCAGTTCGGCGCGCCTGCAATTGCGCATCGGCAAGGAAATCGAAGTGCTGATCGACGAAGTCGACGAGCAAGGCGCGGTCGGCCGCTGCTTCTTCGATGCCCCGGAGATCGACGGTAACGTGTTTATCGACGATGCCAGCGGTTTGAAGCCGGGTGACAAGGTCTGGTGCACCGTGACGGACGCCGACGAATACGACCTGTGGGCCGAGAAGCGTGACTGACGTGTAATATTTTGAAAAAGCCCTGCCTCTGGACAAGATGCGGGGCTTTTTTAGGTCTATCGTTTTGCCCATCAGCGCACATCAAGGCAAAGGGGCAGCGGGCATGCGTCAGCATTCGGTTATCCACACACCAAAAATCAGCGATTACGCCGAATTGGCACGCATCTGGGAGGCATCGGTGCGGGCCACCCACGATTTTCTGCCAGACAGTTACATCGAGTTGCTGAAAAACCTGGTGCTGACCCGCTACCTGGACGCGGTGATGCTGATTTGCACCAAGGACTCGCGCCAACGCATCACCGGGTTTGCCGGCGTCGCTGCGGGCAAGGTCGAGATGCTGTTCATCGACCCGCAGCACCGCGGCCAGGGCCTCGGCCGCCAACTGCTGCGCTACGCGATCGAGCGCATGAATGCCGACGAACTGGACGTGAACGAACAAAACCCGCAGGCCCTGGGGTTTTACTTCAAGCAGGGGTTCGAGGTGATCGGACGCACGGAGCATGATGGTCTTGGGCAGCCGTATCCGTTGCTGCACATGCGCTTGCGCCAGCAGCAACAGCTACGCAGTGGCTGACACAGCGCAGAACACCTGTGGGAGCTGGCTTGCCTGCGATGCAGACAACTCGGTGTATCGGGTGTACCGAGGCGACGCCATCGCAGGCAAGCTCCGACAAAAAGCAGCAGCACTGAAATGGGGCCGGGATTAACCGGCGCCAGGCAGGTACAATAACCGCCCCCTTTTGTTACGGCCCTTGTCATGACTGACCCCATACGCCTCTCCAAACGCCTCATCGAACTGGTCGGTTGCTCCCGTCGGGAGGCTGAGCTGTTTATTGAAGGCGGCTGGGTCTCGGTGGACGGCGAAGTGATCGACGAGCCGCAGTTCAAGGTCACCACGCAGAAAGTCGAGCTGGACCCCGAAGCCAAGGCCACTGCGCCGGAGCCGGTGACCATCCTGCTGCACGCGCCTGCCGGCGTGGATGCCGAGACGGCATTGGCGTCGATCAGCGCCGAGACTTTGTCCGAGGAGCATCGCTTCGGCAAACGCCCGCTCAAGGGCCATTTCCTGCGCCTGAGCGCCAGCGCCGACCTGCAAGCCAAGGCCAGCGGGCTGCTGGTCTTCACCCAGGACTGGAAGATCCTGCGCAAGTTGACCGCCGATGCCGCCAAGATCGAGCAGGAATACGTGGTCGAGGTCGAAGGCGACATGGTTGCGCACGGCCTCAACCGCCTGAACCACGGCCTGACCTACAAAGGCAAAGAGCTGCCTGCCGTGAAAGCCAGCTGGCAGAACGAAAACCGCCTGCGCTTTGCCATGAAAAACCCGCAACCGGGCGTGATCGCCCTGTTCTGCGAAGCCGTTGGCCTGAAAGTCGTCGCCATCCGCCGCATCCGCATCGGCGGCGTGTCCATCGGCAAAGTGCCGGTTGGCCAATGGCGTTATATGTCCGGCAAAGAGAAGTTCTAAGCCGCGCACCTTTTCTCGATACCGCCTCACCCGGCGGTGTCCACCGTTGAAAACCAGGATTGCCCACCATGATTCACAATGACGTACTGCGCAGCGTGCGCTACATGCTCGATATCAGCGATAACAAGATGGTCGAGATCATCAAACTCGGCGGCATGGACGTGACCAAGGAAGACCTGCTGACCTACCTCAAGAAAGATGAGGAAGAAGGCTTTGTGTTCTGCCCGGATGAAGTCATGGCCCATTTCCTCGACGGCCTGGTGATTTTCAAGCGCGGCAAGGACGAAAGCCGTCCGCCGCAGCCGATCGAGACCCCGGTGACCAACAACATCATCCTCAAGAAGCTGCGCGTGGCCTTCGAGCTGAAGGAAGACGACATGCACGCCATCCTCAAGGCCGCCGAGTTCCCGGTGTCCAAGCCGGAGCTGAGCGCGCTGTTTCGCAAGTTCGGCCACACCAACTACCGCCCGTGCGGCGACCAGTTGCTGCGCAACTTCCTCAAGGGGCTGACGCTGCGCGTCAGAGCTTAAATCAGCTACAAGCTTCAAGCGCCAAGAGCTTGCAGCTTGCCACTTGAGGCTTCAAAAATGAGTTACAGCGTCTCGCCCATCGGCTTTGTCCGCTCCTGTTTCAAGGAGAAGTTCGCCATCCCGCGCCAGCCGCAACTGGCGCCTGCCGCACGGGGCGTGCTGGAATTGGTCGCGCCGTTCGACCAGGGTGAGGCGGTGCAGGGCCTGGAGCAGGTCAGCCATGTGTGGCTGTTGTTCCTGTTTCACCAGGCACTGGAAGACAAGCCGCGCCTCAAGGTGCGCCCGCCGCGCCTGGGCGGCAACACGTCCATGGGCGTATTTGCCACCCGCGCGACGCATCGGCCCAACGGGATTGGTCAATCGGTGGTCAAGCTGGACAGGGTCGAACCGGGCAAGCTGTGGATTTCCGGGATCGATTTGCTCGATGGCACGCCGGTATTGGATATCAAGCCGTATGTGCCCTATGCCGACATCGTCGACACAGCCACCAACCACATCGCCAGCAGCGCGCCGCCGCTGATTACGGTGCAGTGGCTGAAGACCGCGTTGCATCAGGCACAAGGCCACGCCCAGCGCCTTGACGAGCCGTTGGTGGCGCTGATCGAGCAGTGTCTGGCCCAGGATCCGCGGCCGGCGTATCAAACCCCGGGGCCGGAGCGTGAATATGGCGCGCAGTTCTGGGATGTGGATGTGCGCTGGCACTATCCCGAGGCCGGGATGATTTGCGTGCTGGAAGTGGTTGCGGCCCAGTAAACCGCAGACATGAAAAAGCCCGCGCTGCCTTCAGGCAACGCGGGCTTTTCTTTTTACTGTAGGAGCCGGCTCCTGCAGGGGTTACTTCTCGACGAAGGCGCGTTCGATCAAGTAGTCACCCGGCTCACGCATGCGTGGCGAAACCTTCAGGCCGAAGCTGTTCAGCACTTCGCTGGTCTCATCCAACATGCTCGGGCTACCGCACAGCATGGCGCGGTCGTCC
Organism: Pseudomonas sp. GW821-FHT05D12; assembly: GCF_059419825.1. Lineage (NCBI taxonomy): Bacteria > Pseudomonadati > Pseudomonadota > Gammaproteobacteria > Pseudomonadales > Pseudomonadaceae > Pseudomonas > Pseudomonas sp. GW821-FHT05D12. The sequence continues at coordinate 60,151 of NZ_JBWKSN010000001.1, forward strand.
TCGGGGTTGATCGGTGGCAGGCCGATGTCGCTGAACAGCTTGCCGCTGCGCATCAGGTCGGTCAGGCGGCCTTCGTTCTCGAACGGCTCGCGGGTCACGGTCGGGTAGTAGATCAGCTTGTCACGCAGCGCTTCGCCGAAGAATTCGTTCTGCGGCAGGTGTTCGGTGATGAACTCGCGGTAGGCGACTTCATTGACGTAACGCACGCCGTGGCACAGGATCACTTTTTCGAAACGCTCGTAGGTTTCCGGGTCCTGGATCACGCTCATGAACGGCGCCAGGCCAGTACCGGTGCTGAGCAGGTACAGGTGTTTGCCCGGCTTCAAATCGTCAAGCACCAGGGTGCCTGTCGGTTTTTTGCTGATGATGATCTCGTCGCCTTCCTTCAAGTGCTGCAATTGGGAAGTCAGCGGGCCATCGGGCACCTTGATGCTGAAGAACTCCAGATGCTCTTCCCAGTTCGGGCTGGCAATCGAGTAAGCGCGCATGAGCGGGCGGCCGTTGGGCTGTTGCAGGCCGATCATCACGAACTGACCGTTCTCGAAGCGCAGGCCCGGATCGCGGGTGCACTTGAAGCTGAACAGAGTGTCGTTCCAGTGATGAACACTGAGGACACGCTCGTGGTTCATGTTGCTCATGTACGGGGGACTCCTGGAAATGGGTCTGCGCCAAATGATAGGTGCGCAATTGCACAGCATTCTAATGGCGGCGACAATATCTGTTAACTGGATTATTAAGATAAGGGTTATCGGTTATATCGATATGCGATTTACTCTCCGTCAACTGCAAGTCTTCGTCGCCGTCGCCCAGCAGGAAAGCGTCTCGCGCGCTGCTGGCCTTCTGGCCTTATCGCAATCCGCCGCCAGCACTTCGATCACCGAGCTGGAGCGCCAATCCAGCTGCCAATTATTCGACCGCGCCGGTAAGCGCCTGAGTCTCAACGCCTTGGGTCACCAGCTGTTACCCCAGGCGGTGGCGCTGCTGGACCAGGCCAAGGAGATCGAGGACCTGCTCAACGGCAAGTCCGGCTTCGGCTCGCTGGCGGTGGGCGCCACCCTGACCATCGGCAATTACCTGGCCACGTTGCTGATCGGCAGCTTCATGCAACAGCACCCCGAGAGCCAGGTGAAGCTGCATGTGCAAAACACTGCACATATCGTGCACCAGGTGGCGCACTACGAAATTGACCTGGGTCTAATCGAAGGCGACTGCAGCCACCCGGACATCGAGGTACAAACCTGGGTAGAAGATGAGCTGGTGGTGTTTTGCGCGCCGCAGCATCACCTGGCCAAGCGCGGTGTGGCGAGCATGGACGAGCTGACCCACGAAGCCTGGATCCTGCGCGAACAAGGCTCAGGTACGCGCCTGACGTTCGACCAGGCCATGCGCCATCACCGCAGCGCGCTGAATATCCGCCTGGAGCTGGAGCATACCGAGGCGATCAAGCGGGCGGTGGAGTCGGGATTGGGGATTGGCTGCATCTCTCGCCTGGCGCTGCGCGATGCATTCCGCCGTGGCAGCCTGGTGCCGGTGGAAACCCCGGACCTGGACCTGGCCCGGCAGTTCTACTTCATCTGGCATAAACAGAAGTACCAGACCTCGGCGATGCGCGAATTCCTCGAGCTTTGCCGCGCCTTCACCGCCGGGGTTCAGCGCAGCGACGAGATCGTGCTGCCAAGCATTGCCTGAGGGTTAGATCAGGATCACGGCCCACACCAGCGTGATCATGGTCAGCGCTACAAATTGCGCGGCGCTGCCCATGTCCTTGGCGTTTTTCGACAATGGGTGGCGGTCCAGGGAAATACGGTCGATGGCCGCCTCTACCGCCGAATTGAGCAATTCGACGATCAGCGCCAGCAGGCACACCGCGATCAGCAACGCCCGCTCCACCCGGCTGACGTGCAGGAAAAAGCTCAGCGGGATCAGGATAACGTTGAGCAGCACCAACTGACGGAACGCCGCCTCGCCAGTGAACGCCGCGCGCAGGCCATCCAGGGAGTAACCCCCTGCATTGAAGATACGTTTGATACCGGTTTGACCCTTCAAAGGCGACATAGACGTAGGCAACTGAACCAAAGAAGTGGGGAAACTAGATCACGCCAAGTCAAAAAAGCGTGAAGCGCTGACAGCTTAGTGCTGCGAAATTGACTCAAGTTGTTGCAAGAGCAGCGCCGCCTGGGTGCGTGTACGCACTCCCAACTTACGGAAGATCGCCGTCACATGAGCCTTGATCGTCGCTTCGGACACGCTCAGCTCGAAGGCAATCTGCTTGTTCAACAAGCCTTCGCAGACCATGGTCAGCACGCGGAACTGCTGGGGTGTGAGGCTGGCCAGGCCATCGCGGGCGGCCTTGGCTTCATCGGACACGTTGATTTCTTCAAACGCCTGTGGCGGCCAGGACACATCGCCATCCAACACGGTGCGTACTGCTTTCTGGATATCTTCCATCGAGCTGGACTTGGGAATGAAACCGCTGGCGCCAAACTCCTTGGAGCGCACCACCACATCGGCTTCTTCCTGGGCCGAAACCATCACCACGGGAATCTGCGGGTATTGCCCACGCAGCAGCACCAGCCCGGAGAAACCGTAGGCACCCGGCATGTTCAGGTCGAGCAGCACCAGGTCCCAGTCGGACTTTTCGGTGAGGCGGGCTTCCAGTTCGGCAATGCTGGCCACTTCGACCAAGCGTACGTCAGGGCCCAGGCCCAGGGTGACGGCTTGATGCAGCGCACTGCGAAACAGCGGGTGATCATCGGCTATCAGGATTTCGTATGTGGCCATTGATTAAATGATCCTGTTTTTTATGGCAGCCCTGATGGGTTCAGGGTTCACCAAGACACAAGGCGACAGCCAGGCAGCCGACGCCACAGGGTACGTTCAACGTCAAAAGCACTTGAACGACGTCGAAAATTCACGGTTGCACCCCAATCGGCGCCCAGCATGCCCAGCGCAGCCTGGGGGGTCAAGCACTACGCCCGCGGGCATTTTAGCGGGGCACGGGTTTACGGTGCCATCATGCAAACGTCGTCTGGTTATACCGCAGGTATATAAGGTGCCAGACGAGTATGGACGATGTCGGTCGGGTCCAGGGGCAGCTGGAACTTGGCGGCCAGGTAATGGCTGCTGAAGACGTCGAGGTAGGCGTCCAGCACTTCGCTGGCGGCGCCATCATCGGCCAACTCAAGGCACAAGGCCGCGACTTCGGCGGTGCAGAAATGGTCATCGCGCTTGGAGCGACGCAGTTTGTAGCGCGAGAGCTGCTCGGGCGCCAGGCTCAATACCGGCAAATGCTCCAGGTACGGGCTTTTGCGGAACATCTTGCGCGCTTCGCTCCACGTGCCATCCAGCAGGATGAACAACGGGCGCTTGCCCTCCTCCACCGCCACTGCGCTGACGACGCGCTGGGGCGCGACAAATTCGCCGGGGAATACGATATAGGGTTGCCACTGCGGGTCAGCCAGCAAGGTGAGCAACTCCGGGTCGACTTCAGTGCGCGACCAGGCAAACGCCGTGGTGTCGTCGATCACATCGGCAATCAGCCAGCCGGTGTTGCTGGGCTTCATCGGCTCGACATCATGCATCAACAGGCACATCGCCGACCTGGCCGCGACCTTGGGTCGCCAGGCGCACAGGCAATACTCGGGGATCACGCGGCAGCCGGGGCAGCGTTCGGCCCGCGAGCCACGGTTCAGAAACGGCCTGACGGCCCGCGCCAGGCGCTGGGTACGCAGGCGGGAAACGGCGTGACTCATTGGGTGGGCCGTAAAGAGGGGTAGATCGACACGGAAAAACTCGTGGAAGACTGAAGTGGCGGCAGTTTACCAGCGATACGCCTGGCTGTAGTGGCAACGGCTCACCTATAATTGCGCGCCACTGAACGCACAGCGCAGTGGCTGGTCTATGCACCAGTAACCGAATCAGGAGAGTTTCATGCTGCGTTCCATGCTGCGTCTTGCCGCCCCTTCCATCGCCCTTGCGCTGGTATTGCCCGTCGGCGCCCAGGCGGCCTCGCTGCTGGAGGCCCAAATGAACCGGAAGCTGCAAAGCGTCGCGGCCGAAAGCAACAAGGACCTGCCCCGGGAAATCGACGAAAAAACCCTGGAAGTGGCCTACACCGTTGAAGGTATGCAGCTGATCGATCACTTGAGCGTGTTGCCCGACCGCGCCGAACAGATGCGTGCCAACCCCAAGGCGGTGTATTTCCAACTGGGCCAGAGCGTGTGCCTGAACAAAGGCTACCGCGAGCTGATGGCCAAGGGCGCGGTAATGCGCTACGAAATCACCGAGAACAAGACCAACCGTCCTGTGGCATCGGTGAAGTTCGTGGAAGCGGACTGCCCGGCACCGGCTGCCGCCAAGAAGAAAAAGTAACCCTCGCCTGCCCCCAGCGCGCTGCTTTTCGGTGGCGCGCACTCCCCCCCGCGTCAACTCCCTTTACACGGCTAAACTTGCTGATGAGTGACCAATAAGCGGTTGCCAGCCAAGGGTTTTTCGGCCCATGATCAAGCTATCCCAACCGCCCGTCCACAACGGTTTCCACGCCGTTCTGTAACATTTTCAGGGCAAAAGAGGGTTGCCCTCCTGCGACTTGCAGTGCAAAGGTTTTTAAATCACAAGGAACATACAGAGCCCGTTTGCTGCCTGGCGAACACGTGTAATGCATTGGGTATGCAGCGACACATGCAGTGTCGTGGCCCCCGGACGAATCTCTCGCCGATGGCCCGGTCTCTGTGAAGAAGGAGAAGTTGAATGCCTTACGAACCGAATGACCGCCTGCTCCGTCATTTTGAAGAAAACGGGACCGACCTTACACAACAGGTCGAAGCACAACTCCAACTGGTCGCTCCCAACAGCCCGAACATTCCCCTGTATCGCGACATGATCCTGACCGTGCTGCGCATGGCCCAGGATGACCGCAACCGTTGGAACGCCAAGATAACCTTGCAAGCCATCCGCGAGCTGGACCATGCCTTCCGTGTACTGGAACAGTTCAAGGGCCGGCGCAAAGTCACGGTGTTTGGCTCGGCCCGTACCCCGGTGGAAAGCCCGCTGTACGCGCTGGCCCGGGAAGTGGGCGCGGCCCTGGCACGCTCGGATCTGATGGTGATCACGGGCGGCGGCGGCGGCATCATGGCGGCAGCCCATGAAGGTGCCGGCCTGGAACACAGCTTGGGCTTCAATATTACCCTGCCGTTTGAACAGCATGCCAACCCGACTATCGATGGCACCGAGAACCTGCTGTCGTTCCACTTCTTCTTTACCCGCAAGCTGTTCTTCGTCAAGGAAGCCGATGCGTTGGTGTTGTGCCCGGGCGGTTTCGGCACCCTGGATGAAGCCCTGGAAGTACTGACCCTGATCCAGACCGGTAAGAGCCCGCTAGTGCCCGTGGTATTGCTGGATGCACCCGGAGGCGGCTTTTGGCAGGGCGCCCTGGACTTCATCCGCAGCCAGCTGGAAGCCAATCGCTATATCCTGCCGACTGACCTCAAGCTGGTGCGGCTGGTCTACAGCGCCGAAGAGGCGGTGGAAGAGATCAATCAGTTTTATGCCAACTTCCACTCCACACGCTGGCTGAAACGCGAGTTTGTGGTGCGCATGAATCACCCGCTCAGTGATCGAGCGTTGGCCCATTTGCAAAGCGAGTTTGCCAGCCTGCGATTGAGTGGGGAGTTCCAGCAACTTGCCTACACGGGCGAGGAGCATGACGAGCCAAGGTTCAGCCATCTGACGCGGCTGGTGTTCAACTTCAATGGCCGCGATCAGGGCCGGTTGCGAGAGTTGGTGGATTACATCAACTTGCCGGAGAACTGGGCACAGGCTCAGGGGAAGGCGCAGCAGCGGTTGGCGCCGGAGCCGGCTTGATTTTTTGAAGGAACGACAAAAGGCCCACTATTTTCATAGTGGGCCTTTTTGGAGGGATCATTTTGGGCGGGTGGAGGGGATTGGGGCTGCTTCGCAGCCCAACGCGGGGCAAGCCCGCTCGCCACAGAAGCCCGATTGCCATAGACGCCCGTTTGCCACAGACACCCTTTTGCCATAGACGCCCGTTTGCCATAGAAGCAGGTGTACCACAGAGGCCCGTTTGCTACAGAAACTCGTTTGCCACGGGAGACGGAGTATCAGAGCAGGCGAGGCACCAAGGTGTCAGTCGTCCATGGCCTTACCGCTGAGCAAGCGGCTGATCATGTCCATCGAAAACCCGCGATAACTGAGGAAGCGCCCTTGCTTCGCGCGCTCTTTGGCATCGATGGGAAGATGGCCCGAGAACTTGCGACGCCAAGTGTCTTCCAGTTGCGACTGCCAACTGATCCCGCACTCTCGCAGGGCCAGGTCAATATCCGCGCGTTGCAGGCCTCGCTGGCTCAGCTCCTCACGAATGCGCGCCGGGCCATAGCCCGAGCGGGCTCGGTAGGACACAAAGCTTTCAAGGTAACGGGATTCGGAAAGCAGCCCCTCTTCCGTCAACTGGTCGAGGGCGGTTTCGATCATCTCAGGCTCCGCACCGCGCTGACGCAGCTTACGCGTCAGCTCGACTCGACCATGCTCGCGGCGAGCGAGCAGGTCCATCGCAGTGCGCCGAACGGCGACGAGTGTATCCAGTACAACTGTCATCGTTTGCTTCAGATGTCAGTGTCGACTTCTTCTACTTCTTCAACCGGCTCACGGTTGGCGGCAGCTTTCACGTCTGGCGCTGCAGTCAGCAGCTTGTCGCGAATCTGCTTCTCAAGCGTGGCGGCGATATCCGGGTTGTCCGCCAGGAACTTGGCCGAGTTGGCCTTGCCTTGGCCGATCTTGCTGCCGTTATAGGCATACCAGGCACCGGACTTCTCGACGAAGCCGTGCAGCACGCCCAGGTCGATCATCTCGCCGTTCAGGTAGATACCCTTGCCGTAGAGAATCTGGAACTCGGCCTGACGGAAAGGCGGGGCCACTTTGTTCTTCACGACTTTAACGCGGGTCTCGCTACCCACCACCTCGTCACCTTCTTTCACCGCGCCAGTACGACGGATGTCCAGACGGACCGAAGCGTAGAACTTCAACGCGTTACCACCGGTGGTGGTTTCCGGGCTGCCGAACATCACGCCGATCTTCATACGGATCTGGTTGATGAAGATCACCAGGCAGTTGGCGTTCTTGATGTTACCGGTGATTTTACGCAGCGCCTGGGACATCAGGCGGGCTTGCAGGCCCACGTGCATGTCGCCCATTTCGCCTTCGATCTCGGCCTTCGGCACCAGGGCAGCCACGGAGTCGACCACGATCACGTCGATGGCGTTGGAGCGCACCAGCATGTCGGTGATTTCCAGGGCTTGCTCACCGGTGTCCGGCTGGGAAACCAGCAGGTCGTCAACGTTGACGCCCAGCTTGCCGGCGTATTCAGGATCCAGGGCGTGCTCGGCGTCGACGAACGCGCAGGTCGCGCCCATTTTTTGCGCCTGGGCAATCACCGACAGGGTCAGGGTGGTTTTACCGGAAGATTCAGGACCGTAGATTTCAACGATACGGCCTTTTGGCAGGCCGCCAATGCCGAGCGCGATGTCCAGACCCAGAGAGCCAGTGGAAATAGCCGGGATCGCCTGACGGTCGTGATCGCCCATACGCATTACGGCACCCTTGCCGAATTGACGTTCGATCTGACCCAGGGCCGCAGCCAAGGCTTTCTTCTTGTTGTCGTCCATTAAAGTCCTCACGTAATCAATAAGGCCTGACGGCCAACACCTGTATAAGTAGACAGTATTGTTCCACAAAGATCAGAGATCGCCTACCCCTGATTGTCTATTTCTGCTGCAGCTCGTCGCATCAAGCCTTCAAGGGCGGCCTTTACCGTCTGTCGGCGGACTTCGTCGCGACTGCCAGGGAAGTGCGCAAGCTCGGCCGTAACCTCGTCACCCACGCCAAACGCGAGCCACACCGTGCCCACCGGTTTGTCCGGCGAACCACCATCCGGCCCGGCCACTCCACTCACCGCCACGGCGAACCGCGCCAGGCTTTTTTCCTGGGCGCCGCGCACCATCGCTTCGACCACTTCCTGGCTGACCGCACCGACCTTGGGAAACAACGCCTCGGGCACATTCAACTGTCGTGTTTTCTGACGGTTGGAATAGGTGACATACCCTGCCTCGAACCACGCCGAACTCCCGGGAATCCGCGTGATCGCCTCGGCGATACCGCCACCGGTGCAGGATTCGGCCGTGGTGACGTGCGCATTGAGTACCTGCAAGCGGCGACCCAGTTCAGCGGCAAGTTGAGTGATTTCCTTCACGGTCGTCTCCAGAAGTGGGTGGGGGTTTGCCTACCCTACAGGAGCAAATCGCGCATGCAAGCGACAGACTGGATCAAGAGATTAGCGGGCGATGGCGCGCACATACGCCTGGCAGGCGCGCAAGGCAATCAGGGCGTTATCACCGTCGTCGGTGATGCCGATAATTCGCTGAGCATGCGCCGGGTCAAGTCGGGCTCGCGCGGCTGCATGAACCACGCCGCCGGCGGTGGCGGTGGCTGGCACTGGACAGCCACTGGAGGCGTCGAGAAGGACTGACAACCGCACATCAGCAGTGGCCAGGCGATCACGCAGAGCTGCCTGATGACGTTGGGCATCGCTCAATTCCCGGGCATGTTGTTGGTCACTGGCACTGAGCTGTTGCTCCAGGGCCAGCCGTTTGTCCTGTTCAGCCTGCTGTTGCTGCAAGATTGCCTGAACCTGCAGTGCCGACAAGCGTTCAATCTGCCCCCCGTACCGCCATGCTTGCACCTGCCAGACAACAGCCACCAGCAGGCAGATACCGATCAGGCGGCACACGCCTAAGACACGCATAACACCGCCTTGGCGCGCGCCCACAGGCGCAAACGGTCCTCCAGCCCATTGAGCCCACCGTTGATACGCCGTGTGATGGTGATGAACTGGTCGTGATCCGCCAGCTCGTTCAGGCCGTTGCTCTGCCAGAACCAGGCGGCCGATTCGACCGCCCATTGCGGCTGCTCCAACAATGTCGGTTCCCGCAACAGACGATCGTCGCCGAACAGGGCCTGGCTACAGGCCAGGTAGTTGCGGCGGCCGGTGATCTGGATCAGCCCCCGCCCCCGGTACTGTTGGCCGTCACCATCCGCTTCGGGCGTGTTGCCCAGGCGCACGGCCAATGCACCGGTATCGTACTTGCTCAAATACGCGTCACTGCCCAGTTCGCGCATGTAGTGCAATTCGCCGGACTCGTGGCCGATCTGGGCGAGAAAGGCGGCAGCGCGCTGCACGCTGTTGATCTGGTACCGGATAAAGGCGGCATTGAAAGCCGCTAAAAAAATGCCCGCTACACGGCGGGCTCCAGGCATGATCTGGATCAATTGGGGCTGAGTTATCACCACCACGTTCACCTTCAAAGGTCCTTATGTAGACAAACCACCGGCCGTGATCGTGCTGCGATAGCCCTTTACCGGGTCCCCCGCATTGATCACCTTGGTTATCGACCACTGGCCTTGCATATACGCCGGCCAGGTTTCATCCAGGCGCAGCAGCCCTTCGGCAGCCACCAACGGGTTACCAGGGCAATCAATCACCATCTCCAGCCCCTCTCGCCCGACGCGACGCAGTTCACCTTCAGCGACGGCACGCGCTTCCTCTTCGTTCTGGCAACGCTGGCGCAGGGTCTTGAAAGGCGCGACCCCGACCTCGACCACGTGCTGTTTGCCACCGGCAACATCCCACCAGGTGACACGGCTGCCCATGTATTTGGAGCGGGTTTTATCGTTGAGCGTGGCCGTTATGAAGGCCTGGTCACCGGGACGGTTATCCTGGGTCACGGACAACTTCACCTCCGGCAATTGTTTAAGGGACACCGATTTGACTTGCCCCGCTTCGGCCAGCACATACAGCTCGTTGAACGGCTTCGTCACCGCGTGGTAGCGACTGGCCAGTCGCGTGATAAACGCCATGTCGCTTTCATTGGATTGGTCGATATGAGCAATCGCAATACCCTCCAGCGACGGCGCCACACGCGGCGAAAAACCATGCCGGCCGACCAATTGCCGAAACAGTGCCCCCAGGGTCGTAGGCCCGTAACTGGCGGAGCGCCGCTGACGGTAGCCGCGCGGGTCGCCCACGCTGAAAGGTGCGGCCGTCGCGACGATCATCAGGCGCATGGGAAACAGGACGGGGGTACGTTGGGTAATCACGAACTCGCCCTTCTCTACCAGTCCCGACTCTGAGTAACCGACGCGCATGCCGATCTTGCCGCTCAAGCTCGGCAGACCTTCAAGGTCTTCGATATTGAGCGTCAGCTCCAGCCGGTCAGACTCGATACCCGCCGCGTCGGTGTGACTCCAGCTCATGATCCGTTGATTAAGCAATGCCGCATTGGCGCCGTAAAACTCCACGATCGGCGTAAATCCCTGAGCCATAAAACCTCCTCAATCCCACGCCAGGACAGGCCGCAACGCAGCCGGCCGTGATTGCATCTCCGGCACGATTACCCACACGCCTGCCGGTAGCACCGGGCCGTACTCGGCAAGATCCGGGTTCAAGCGCCACAGGGTTTCTTCAGCCACATCGTCGCAACGCCCCAACTCACGGTAGAGCAGCAGATTGACCGAATCACCGGCGATACTTCGCACTCTACGCATTGACGAATTCCTCCAGTTCAAGGATCCAAGTCATGACCATGGCGGTGCCGTCATCAATCACATTGCTCTGGTTTTCCTGCACCGAATTGATACGCCACAGGCCCCAGTTTCGGCCGATCCCATCCACCAGAGGCAAAGGCGCCCGCTTGTTTTGCAGCGCGCGCAGTTCATCCAGTCGCTGCATGCCTATGCCGTACATGGCGGCGCCGGTAAACGTGAGTTTTTCCAGCTTCTGTCCGCTTTGCCGCGACTGCGGCTTGCTGGCGATAATCGCCAGGTCGCTCCAGCCGCCGTCGCTGCCACGGGACAACGTGGAGTAGGCAAACCCTCGGGAAAGGCCAAAGATAAAGTCGCCCAGTACCATTTGCTGTCGCATCAATCACCTCCTGGGTCGGTCAGTGCCGCGTTGCGCCGGATCCCCAGCGAGTCGGTGAGCATTGGCACGCATTGAAATTGCAGGGCCTGGATCACTTGATTGGCCACTTGCTGGGCGTCTGCCGGGTTGACACCGGTGATCTGGATACTCGGGGCAATCGAAACTTGAACGTTGTCGGCGCGAGCGCTGTTGAGCTCTTTGCCGACCGCGTTCGGCGGCGGCAGGCGGTCACTCGAACCGAACAGTTTTTCACCCAGCCAGGCGCCTGCCTCACTGCCCAATAAGCCACCCAGGGCCCCGCCGACCACAGTGCCTGCGCCGGGGAAGACCAGAGTGCCAATTGCCGCGCCGGCAGAAGCGCCCGCCCAGGCACCGCCGGCCGTACTCAGGCCGGTGCCGATGGCTTTGGCGTCGCCGTTGCGTACGCCCTGAATCACGTCCAGGGTGGCTTCGGCGGTTCTCAATGGCGCCAGCCGTCGAATGCCGGTGGATCCAAGCGTGGCAAAGGCATCGTTCAGGGCACCCGAAGATAGGTTTAGCCGCGATAACGTTGGTGCTGCAACGCTTGACCCGGCAAAGGATTGAAAGCTTTGCGTGGTCGCACCCGGTTGAATGCCTGGTGGCGAAGCAACCAAGGCCTGGCGTTTTTTTCCGAACGGGTTCGTTAGGCCTGAACCACGCCAACCCCGATTTTTGATACTTTTGGCGCCCTTAGTGATTAGGTCAAAGGTCAAATCAATCGTTTTTTCAGCAGCTTTGCTTTTCAACGCGTCCCACAACTCGCCTCCAACCGCCTTGGCCGCGCTCGCAAAAGGACCATCAGCGGGCTTCTCGGGCTTATCTTTCAATGCGCTCGTGGCAACATCAGCCGCTTTGGGCACCAGAGAGTCGCCATAGATGGACAAGGTGCTGTTAAGCGTCTTCAGCGTCTCGCGCAGTCGCACTTGCTCCTGGATCAAGGCGTTGATGTCCACGCTGAGGGTGACCAACGCGGAGCGCAGTTCAAACGGCTGCGATGCAGTTTCCAGGCTTAAAGGTTCCGCAGCGCTTGTGGAAAACGGTGCCAGCACATTGCCAAGATCCGCCTCGCCGAACATCCAGCGAAAGTCCTCCTGGGCTAGCCTGAGCCCATATTTAGTCTCTTGCATCCCGCTCTACTCCTGTTTAACGCCAAGGCGAGTCATCGCGATGTCGTAGCGGCGCAATGCTTTTGCGGCATCCCAATCCAGGATCTCCGCTTCATTTACCGAGTAAACCAGCGGCACCACATCGAGGATCACTTCGATGTCGCGTTGCGAAAGAAGGCCGCCGGTTGATTTAAAAAATGGTCGATGCGCTCCTGCAATTCGGTCCAGTCGGGCACGGTCAGGCCGGCGAGATCGGGGATCATCAAGCTGCTGCAATGCGCGGTGATGAATTCGGCGCGCTCCTTGTTGGTGGCGAGCTTCTTCATCACCTTGGTGGCACGCAGGGCGGGCATTTCCAGGACCAGTTCAGTCAGGGTGCGGCCCGCTGCGTCGAGGGGCAGCAACAGCTGGACGGGCTGGTCGTGGGGCGATTCCGTTTGTTCGCCAAGGAAGAATGACGCCGGACGAGTCGACATCTCGTGTACGTATTGGGCGATGGTCACGTAGTCCGGTCGCTTGAGTTGGTCGAGCTCTTTTTCCGACAGGCCGGTGGCGAGTTTCGCCAGTTCGAAGAACTGGTCATCCTCGTCATCACCGGCCCGGGCCAGCGCGTCTTTTTGCGCGGCGTAGTACAGCGGTTTGAGTTGAACCTGCTGGATCGTCGCGCCGGTATCGGCGGTGATCGGGGACAGCAGGACATGCAGCGGTGGCATCCAGGCCATGGGGCAATTCCTTGTTTAAACGATGTTGAAAGCAGCGCAAATCTAAAGCTGCGCGCGGTCAATGTGGGAGCTGGCTTGCCTGCGATAGCAACAGCTCGGTGCACCAGGCACACCGAGCCGCCTGCATCGCGAGCAAGCCCGGCGCCCACATTGGCTGAGTCCACTTCAGGTCACGGTAGCCCTTACGGCATCAATACAGCGCGGCGCGCGTCGCCGAGGATGTCAACGCCGTTGAGCACGAACTTCTGGGTGCGCACGTCGATGTCGATCACCGAAATACCGTTTTCCAAGCGGTTGTAAGTACGGCAGGACAGCTCCAGGGTGGTGGTGGCCTTGGTATTCATCACCATCGCCGCCTCGCTCAAGGATTTGAGCTTGCCGCCAACGGTGTGGTAGGTGAAATAGGTCTTGCCGTCCTGGTCCTGGCCGGCTTCACGCACATTGAGCAGGATGTCATCGCCCAGGCGCACGCCCAGTGCCAGCATGATTTCCGGGCCGGCGCCCTGCAGGATCAAGGTGGCGGTCAACGGCTTGCCGCTCTTGGCCATTTCCTCGGCAATAAAGCGTCCGCCGGTCATCAGTTCCATTTCGAACTCGATCTTCGGCGGCGTGAACGAGTCCACCGTCGCGGACAACGGCAGGCCTTGAAGAGTGGCCGCAATGGCCTGTCTGACTCGATTGGTAAACATTAGAGAACGTCCTCCAGGAACTGCTCGATGATTTCATCGCGGGCATTGAGTTGATAAATCATGTGTTCGTTCGGCGCGTAGCGGCCGTAGTCGATGACGATGTACCAGGTGCCGTTCTTGTACTTCTCGACACTGTTCAATTCCGGGTGCAGGTACACGCTGCCACCCGGGATGGTTTCGTCGGCGACCAGGGTTTGCAGCCAGTCGTTGATGCGCTTGACCTCTTGGTCCATGAAAGACTTGGTGAGGTTCTTGGCCATGGCTTTCTGGCCGGCCTTGACCAGCTTGCGGCTGATCGCATCTTCAAGGCCCACGTAGCTGATGAACTTGCCGGTGATCGAGCGGTTGCCCAGCAGCGAGAAGCCGCCAAGGATGGTGCGCGCGTAGTAGCTCACGCCGTAGCGGTTGAGCAGGTCGCCCTCGGTGGAGGTGTCGAGGATGTTGTACTCGACCACGCGGGACACGTCCTCGGCGAACGTCACCTGATTGCCCGGGCTTTCCCACTGCTTGACCTTCGCCAACGCGGCGATAGCCAGGGACGAGGGTGCGAGAAACACGTTTTTCTTCGCCGCCTTGGAGTACACCGACGGCATGTTGTGCACCAGCAGGCACCGGTCGAAACCGAGGTCGGCACCGCCCAGTTCGCCGCTGTAGGTCACCTGCTCAGCCACTGCTGCGTCCTTGCCATCCAGCACCACGCGGGCCTTGATGCGTTTGCCGAACGCGGCGAACTCGCCGGCCACGGCCTTGGTACCGGTGAAGCCCGGGGCACCGATGATGGTCAGGTCTTCCGGCACATTCGCCAGTGCCGCCAGGCCCAACTTGCGACCGGTGATCGGCTCGTCACCGCCAATCACGTTGTTGAGGGTGTCGGCCGGTGTCGCGCCCTCCTCCACGATCACCACGTACACCGGTACCTTCACCACTTTGAGGATCTGGTAGACGGCGTGAAACAGCGTGCCCGACTCAGCACCGGTGGGGTCCAGCAGCGCCTGGGTGGTGAAGCTGTTGATGCGCAACGGCGCGTTCTTGGGGATCGACGCATGCGCATTCGGCGCAGTGCCGACCAGGCCGATCACGTTGTCGCCAAGGCCACCCATGGCCTCGGGGGATTCAGTGGCATTGACGGTGATGCCGTTGTGCTCGAAGTTCAAAACCTCAGCCATGATTAGTCAGCCTTCTTGGTGGTGGCCTTTTTGGCCGGGATGGTTTGCTGCGCAGCAAGGACGCTGGTGAGTTCCAGGCGGCCGGCGGTGCGCAGGGCGGATGCTTCGACGTCCAGCAGTTCCAGTTGCTGGCCGGCGGTGGACCAATGGCCGGCGCCGGTGGGGAAAGGGATGAGGACGGTGTAGGTTTGGCGGTTTGCCATGTGGGGTAATCTCCAGGCGAAAAAAAACCGCGGAGGGCGGTTTGGGGGGCAGTTGAGGTTTAATCGGTGTGTTCGGCGAGCCAGTCCGGGGGGACCGGACGCTTTTGCAACGTGGGAAAATCCGCAGACTGTGGCCAGTCACGCAGCAACTGCAGGTAGTTCAGCAACGCCGTGAACGGCTCTGCTTCCAGCGTCGTTGGAATGCCCAATTCCAGCTGATCGCGATGCCGATCGCGCAGACCGGTCGCGGTCACCAACTGCCGATCTCGCCACGCGCGCTCTTTAGCGGCCATTTGCTCAATGCTCAGCCCTGGTGGATCAATGGCGACCGGGGCACCCAGCTCATCTGCAGCAATGATTTTTCCGGCAGCGTTTTGAGCGCGAAGCTCAGCGTGGCGCGCATGGGTGATTTCCTGGCAGGCCCTATCAGATGGCTGCATGCCGGGCAGATAAAATCCGCCCGTTTCTGCGCAATAAAAAATGCTCATGGTTATTTTCCGATTCCGATAACGAACATATCGCGGTTGTTGGCTACTGCCGTGCCGATGTCTTGCCGGTCCAGGATGACCGTGGTTTTAGTCAGACTTCGATACTGTGCGGAGATACCGTCGTCGACACGGGCAAGTGACGAGTGCACCGCGCCGGAAATGGCATAACACGCATCGGGCCAGGCAAGTGGCCAGGTCAGTGTGGTGAACTGGTCAGCCGCCAGGGATGCGCGGCCGTATTGAATCAGCAGGCCGCCGAGCCACGTTGGAAACAGGACGTATCCACTGGCTGCGGTGAAGTTCATTGCAAAGCCGAAGCGCATCTTTTTCGGAGTGACGATTGTGGCGTCATCGACCCCAGCGTCGGCTTGGGGTTGGGTGGCTGTCTTTGCCGTGCCTTGATTGGTTTCGGTGGCTTGCGTTGCCAACAGTGCTAGCGCGGCAATGTCGATATTTCCCTGATTGATGGGGGCGTTCCAGGCTTTGATGCACCACATCACCGCGAGGTTGCGCGGGCGGGTTTCAGACGCCACCCGTGGCGTACCATGCACATCATCGCTGACAATGAATCCGCCGGTCAGTGACCAACTATCGACTGAAACAACTGTGGCGTCCCAGTCCAATGCAATTGCCGGAGTTGTGCCACCAGCGCCGTTGAAACACGGCACCCCACGCAGATCTTTAAATCGAGCGGAGTCATTTTTCGAATAGGCGATCGAACCAGCAGGAGTGAACCCCTGGAATGCATCGAGTTGAGGGGAGCCGATCATTCGCGCAGCATCAACCCCCCGCCCATGATCCCAACCCCGCAAAAACTCCCCACGCGACTCCGGCAGCCGAAAATTCCCCGCCCCTTCATCCCCCTTATTGAACGCCGTACCCAGAAACTTCGCCAAATCGGGATAGGCCGAGGCACTCTTCACGCTGCCATCAATTTCCAGGAATCCCACCGGGACCTTGTCGACTGGAAACGCCACCATGGACCCCACCGGCAGCGCCGAGGACTGAGCAATCATCGCCTCAATCTCAGCCTTGGAATACGTCCCCTGCTTCAGATAATCCATCACCCAAGCCCGAGTCGCCTTCACCACCGTGTCATCAATCAACAACGTCACGATCGCCGCATTACTCGTCTCGAAGATCGAGCGAATATAAAACTCTTTGCCCGAGCCCGACGTCGCCAACACCGGCTTATACGACTCTGGATACTTGACGATGGCATACAAGATCCCGGTGTCCGTCCACAGGCCGGCTTCGCGCACATACCAGCCGCCGACATCCGATGGAATGGTGACTTCGGCCATCAGCCAGTTGGCGTTTTTCTCGTCCTGGAACAGCGCATTCAGCGGCCCGCGCCAGACTTCGCGTTTCAGCGCTTTTGCGCTGGCATCGGGGTTATAGACGGCGCCGTTGCCGTCGCCGACGGAAATCTGCGCCAGTTTGATCGGCACGCCAGCCGCCTTGCAGGCGGTTTCGTAGGCGATCCCCGCATTCGTGAGCAGGGTGTAATAGTCAGCCATTTAGTGCTCCTGTGGATAAAGGGTGGTGGTTTCGACGCTGTACAGACCGGCCGCCATAAAGGCGCGGCCCGCGGCCTCGACGCCAGCCAGCACGCTTGGGTAGATCGTGGTGAGTTCGCCGCACAGCGTGGCGGCGCCAATGACATGGCGACCGAAAGCACTCAGGCCCACCGAGATCGACAGGATGTCGCGCTCGCTTTTGGCGTCGGCCAAGCGGCGGTCGAGTCGGGCATCGATGGTTTCGCTGTAGGGCAAATCGGTCCAGGCGCGTACGGCAAAGCTGTAGGGCACACCCGGTGGTTTCTGTTCGTACCAGGCGCGCACTTCGGGGCTCAGTTGCAAGCCCTTGGCCGCATTTTCCAGGGCCTGGCGGGTGCCGGCCTGTCGCGCGGTGGGCCAGGCAAGTTTGACGGTCAGGCGCTTCTCCGCCTCGGGGGCCGTGGTGCTCCATTCGTTCACCGCGCGGTCCGCTGCCAGGTAGGGCAAGAACGCCGAAGGCGTATGATCCGGGTCCATCAACTGTGGGAAAGGCGGCGTGACCCGCTCCAGCAAATAGCCGAACCCCAGGTCCAAGGCTTTCTCAAGTGGTGAGCTGTTGGCGGGCAACAGGCTCGCTTTGGGTTCAGTCATAGCGTGCGCACCTCCACCTCGACGCCCGTGCAGTACGGGGCCTGGAATGCCGTGCTAATGATCGGCTGCAGCGGTTCGAGGATTTGCAGCTGCGCGGCGCCGGCACTGTGGATGGCGTAGTCGATCCAACTTGGGTCGACGCGCCCTTCCAGGCGATGGCAGGAGTCGGCATAGGTTTGCAGCAGCTGTTGTGCAGCCACTTGGGTCAGGCCCGAATCCGGACCGGCATTGATCTTGGCCACCACGCGAATCTTGTAGTGTTGAATCTGTGCACCTTGGACCGTGACGAGGTCAGTTTCCGGTCGTACATCGGGCCGTGCGAAATGTCGACGCACACCGTCAAGCAAATCGGCAGAAGCACTGCCATCACCCTCCCTGGACAGCACAGTGACCATCACTTCACCGGGCGCGGTGCGTCGTGCGTTTCCGTCCTTGACCTGGGCCGCGTAACCGTCCGGTTCAAAGGTGTAGCTGACGGTCACCACGCCAGGGGTGGCGCTTTGCACCTTCACCGCCGGCCGCTCGCCGAGGGTGAACACCTCACGGCGATACTGCATGCGCGAGCCTGCTGCCGGTGCATGGGGCGCCAGGTAATAGCGCAGGCGGGCATCATCATCGCTTTCCAGCGTCGGCGGCACGGGCGGGAACGCGGCGGGATCGCCTGGATCGAGCACCTGGCGCTCAAGGCCCATGTCCGCCAGGCGTGCATCCAGGTTACTGCCGGTCGCCCACCACGCCAGCATCTGCTTGATGCGGGCGTTGTACTTGCGTTCGTGGGTTTGCAAGCGCACGCAAAACGCTTCCAGGGCCAGGGTCAACAGTTCGCTTTCATTGTCGAGGCTGACCTTGAGCTTGGCCGCGCTTTGTGGCGCTCGGGTGGCAACATAGTCGACGACAAACGCCTTGAACTCGGCGAGCAACGGCTCGAACGCGTCGACCGTGATAATCGCCGGTTCCGCCAGTTGGTTCTGGCCTGGGATCAACATGCTCATGTCACGACCTCAAAAGTTTGTTGGCGGTTTTTCCAGCTGCCGGCAAAACGCAGCAGCAGGCCGGCGCCCTGGCGAGTGGCGACGATGACCTGGGGTTGGAAGTCGGCGATGCCGTTCTGAGGGTTGAAAAAGGCTTGGGCGGCATGGCTTTGGGCGAGGAGCAAGAGGTCATCGCCGAGGTTCTGGCCGAGCAGTTGCGGGACCATCGAGCCGTACAACGGGCGCTTCTGGCGTGTCCCCACGGGGGTGGTCAGCGCTCGGGTGGCGCGCTGTACAAATTGCAGCCAGTCATCCACGGCTGCCCCGGTGTTCCTGTCGATTCCGATCATGGCAAATCCTTATGCGCTGCTGATCACGCGACCCTGGTGATCCACCACCGGGCCGCTCAAATGCACACCGGCGGCATCCAGCAATAAGCCGGTGGCGCCGAGCTGCAGGGTGATGCTCTGGGCATTCATGCTCAGGTTCGCGGCGCCGACCTTGAGGTCGACCTGCTCGCGGGAGCCGCTGAATGTGGTGGGGCCGTTGACCCAATTGAAAATGTGGCTGGCGTCGTCATAGTCGCTTTGAGTGCCGTCCTGATAACGACGACGCGTCAGCGACGCCACAGCGGACACGGGCGGAAACAGACCACTGTTGAGGCCGAACAAAGCCACAGACTGCGTCCCCCCTTCCCCGCCGCCGTAGTTGAGCAGCAGGCACTGCTCGCCCACTGAAGGGATGCGGGTTTCGGTTTGCGCCCCAGCGCTCGGGTTGAAAAACTGGATCGCCGGGCTGAGTAGGTCCCCGTGGCTGACCTTGCAGGTACCACTGGCGGCATCAACCTCCTGGCACACGCCAATCCGGCAGAAGCTTTCTGCGCGTCGATACAGGTCTTCCAGCTGGGCTTCCATTTCCGCCAGGCGTTCAACGATCGGCCCCAGTTGCATGCGTAGCAATGCATCGAACATGGGCTACTCCTGCAGGGGTCGATATTGATCTGGATCGTCGATGTCCGAGACTTCCCAGGTGCGTGCAAACAGCGGTTTGCCTGTGGGATCCTCGAGCAGTAACGGGCCGAGATAGAGGGTTTGGGTGAAGGAAACGATCCAGGTGTCGTAGTCCGTTTCGGTCCCGGTCAATCCGGAAGGCGCCGCGACGATAGCCGTCGGCAGGTCACACTGGTCGGGCGGCAGGCCCCAGCGGTTATCCAGGGCCAGGTCCATCACTTGGCTGGCCAGGTCGCAGGCTTCAAAGGCTGCCGCCCCGCTGGCGACCGTGGCCCTGAGTGAGACCGACAAGGCATGCGCCTTGCGCCCTTCAAGGGAGCGAACTGCGGGCCCGTTGCGCTCGACGCTGATCAGCACGCCGGTTTTATCCGCGACGCCGGTAAAGTCCTGATAATTGCCTACAGGCAAGTGTGGGAAGGCGCTCTTCAGCGCCGCCCCAATCGCCACGGGCAACTGGGAAGGTTTTTCGATAAGGCTCATGTGGTTGCATCCTTGCAGCGGTTACTGCTGGTCCGGGCGCGAGGTCGGGGTCTCGTCGACCCCGATGCGCTTGGCTGCCCAGCGTTCATAAAGGCCAATGGCGACATCCGCGCCGGCCATGGCGGTCAGGCAACCAATGGCGCCGGCAGTCCAGATCGACATGCCGGCGGCGTAGCACAGCATCAGTGCCGAGACCCCGCAGACCATGCATGCACCGGACCGCAAGGCCAGGCGCCGTACCAGTGACCAACCGCGCGCGCCCTCCTTGTCGGCGCGCCACATTTCACCGGACACCCCGCCGATCAGGGCCAGTACGATCACCAGCCAGATAGGCATTTCCGCTAACGCTTGCTGCTCGTTTGTCATGTCACGCCTCCTGGCTGAGCACTACCGGCGCAGGGCCGGCTCTTGGGTAAATCCATTTATGGGTAGGCATTCCAAAAAGCCCGGTTGCCCAGGCTTTTCAGTAATGCGGTCCAACATCGATCTTTCGGCGCTACTGGCGCGGTACGGATCTTTCCTCAATGTTTTTCCGACCACGATCCCTGTCTGCCGGATAACTGCTTCTGGTGCTTTACGCTGCACACCCGGGTCAGTTGCCAACCCTCTGAACCGTTATCAGGCCGGTTCATCGCTGCCTTTTTTGTTGAAGCGGTATGACTAAAGAGCGTCGGCATCCTTGCCGGTGTTGCCTGGCCTCCCTGCCATCGCTCTGATGGCGTCCTTGCCGATGTTGCATGCCTTCCTTGTCTTCCTTGGCAGCATCCTTGCCGCCTCCACCAGGCCTTGTTGGCTGGCTTGAGATGGAGAATATGCATGTATGCATATACAGTCAATGCACAAATGCATTTATTTTTAGCCGTGAAATGCACGAATGCATTTCAGGCCTTGCAGCGCCAGGGTTTGCCGATTTTCTGCAGGCGAAAAAAAGCCCGCTAATGAGCGGGCTTTGTCTGACACAAGAAGGTTAACGGGCGTACATGCCCCACCAGAACACATGACCGAGGATGCTGATCTGCTCATCCTGGATATCCTGGAAGCTGTAGTCTTCATCCGGGTGTTCATCGCGATTAAAACTGCGCAGACGAATCCCGGAAGGCAGGCGGTAGAGCTGTTTCACCCGCAGTTGGCCATTGTGATTGATGGCATACAAGTCACCATCGACGATGTCACCAATGCCACTCTTGCCCGCATTCACCCCCACCGTGGCGCCATCACGCAGTACCGGCAGCATACTGTTGCCGCGCACCGTCACACACTTGGCCTGGTCGAACTGCACACCGTTGTGTCGCAGACTGCGTTTTCCAAAACGCAGGCTGGCCTTTTCGCTTTCCTCGATGACGAATCTTCCTGATCCAGCAGCCAATTCAACCTCGCGCAGAAAGGGGATCGACACCTCATCGTCATTCACGGGGGTGTCATCGTCCCACAGGCTTATGTCCTTGAGTTCCGAATGCATCGGGTCGCGTCCGTCCTCGCGCAAAGCGCCCACCGCCGCGCGCCCGCGCAACTGGTCGGTGCTCACGCGAAAGTACTCGGCGATGCGGGAGATGTGTTTATCCGACGGATCAACGATCTTGCCGCTGAGGATCCGGGACAGTGTGGATTGAGGCACGCCGGTACGCCGGTGAAGCTCCGTGGGGGAGATCCGGTCGCGATCCAGCAGTTCTCTTAAGACGATAGAAACGTTGCGTTTTTGCATAACGCGGATAGTGACGGGAGTTTTTAGGGTTGGCAAATGCTAATTTGCATATTCCATGCACATCAGCTGAACTTCCGGGAAAAATAATGTCAATTTGACATGAGCACCACGGTACTTGATGCAATGTGCTCAAACAGCGCCAGGCTGATTCCTGGCGAGCCAAGGAAGAAAGTAATGAAACTCGTGCTTGCCATTTTGTTGATGTTCAGTGGGTACACCTTTGCGGCAAGTTGCACCAGCATCAGTGACCCTGACCAACGAGCGTACTGCAACGCCCAGCAAAGTGGCTCCAGCTGCTACAGCATCAGCAATAGTGAGTTACGGGCGCAATGCAACGCAGAGATGAGCGGTAGCCCGTGCGCCGCTATCAGTAATCCTGACAAGCGAGCCTACTGCAACGCCAAACAAAGCGGTTCTAGCTGCGAAAACATCAGTAATTCTGAGATGCGTGCCGCCTGTAACGCAGAGATGAATGGGAGCTCTTGCTCCGCCATCAGCGACAGCGATCAACGCGCCCTTTGCAATGCCAAACAAAGTGGCGCCAGCTGCGAAAACATCAGCAATAGCGATTTGCGCACTCAGTGCAACGCAATGAAGCGTTGATCAAGGATGGGCTAAGGGACAAAAAAGTCGCCCCAGTTTTACGGTCTGCCTATCCGTTTATGACCTGCGAAGCCCCCGACGTTGCGTGCTAACCTTGTCGCCAACGCCCATTCACCTCAATTTAAAGCGTTATGCGCAAGACCACAAATGACCGAATGGAGAAATCAGAGCTTCTGGGGCAAGGCGTGGATATACGCCGTGCTGGCGATCCTAATGTTGATTTCCGACGGCGCAGACCTAAGCTCGCTGGGCGACGGGGGCTCTAATCGCAAGCGGGTCTTCAGTCCCGGATTCATTGTGCTGTGCTGTTTCGTCGCGGTGATTGAATTGATAGTGCTGAACCATTTCTATGGGGCGAACGGATGAGTCGAGAGCTAAAGACGCCGCCGTCAAGCACGGCAATCCCCCAGCGTCGACGGCGCCTTATATCTGCAAAGTCACCAGCGCTGCTATCGTGCGCCCCTCTTATAGAAATGGAAGCTTCGAAGAATGGACTCATGGAAGACTCTGGCAATCGCTGTCACGGTATTGATCGGCGCCCCAGCAGTGGCCGCTGAAAATGCCAACCCTTTCGATAAAGCGCTGATGTACTCGACGTTCGTGCCAACCATCCTGGTTGCGGGGACTACCTCTCTCACGACCGATGCGCCAAAGCTTTTCACATCCTCCAAAACCGATGCCCTTGCTTTTATCGGTTCGGACGGAGAGATCCGCGGTGCCGATTTTGAACAGGCATCTCGGTACTATCGCTCGACCTACGCCGCGCCTCTTATGTCCGACATGCAACTGGCCAAGGCAATCGTGTCAGCGTACTGATAAGAAGACTTTCTCCATTGCGCGCCAACAGCGTTGCTTGCGTGCAATAAGCCTCGCACATTTGAGTAAATGCACCGCCCCCTTTGCGTTTTCCCAAGCCGTTTGCATCCTGCGAAGGGCCGACCTCGCGTGTTAACCTTGCGCCCATCGCAAAAAATGCTGGGCCAAGCGCCCCCTTTGCCCCATCACTTTCAACGAATTTGCCTACGACCCAATGAGTAAAAACACGTCCGATCTGTCCTCCCACACCCCAATGATGCAGCAGTACTGGCGCCTGAAAAACCAGCACCCTGATCAGTTGATGTTCTATCGCATGGGCGACTTCTACGAGATCTTCTACGAAGACGCGAAGAAGGCTGCCAAGCTGCTGGATATCACCCTGACCGCGCGTGGGCAATCGGCGGGGCAGTCGATTCCGATGTGCGGGATTCCTTACCACTCGTTGGAAGGCTACCTGGTCAAGCTGGTGAAGCTGGGCGAGTCGGTGGTGATCTGTGAGCAGATCGGCGATCCCGCGACGAGTAAAGGCCCGGTCGAACGCCAGGTGGTGCGCATTATCACGCCGGGGACGGTGAGTGATGAGGCGCTGCTGGATGAGCGTCGCGACAACCTGATCGCGGCGGTATTGGGCGACGAGCGTCTGTTCGGCCTGTCGGTACTGGACATCACCAGCGGCAACTTCAGCGTGCTAGAGATCAAGGGTTGGGAGAACCTGCTGGCGGAGTTGGAGCGTATCAACCCGGTGGAGCTGTTGATCCCGGATGATTGGCCGAAGGATCTGCCCGCAGAAAAACGCCGTGGGACAAAACGCCGTGCGCCGTGGGATTTCGAGCGGGATTCGGCGCTGAAAAGTCTGTGCCAGCAGTTCTCGGTGCAGGACCTCAAGGGCTTCGGTTGCGAAACCCTGACCCTGGCCATCGGCGCTGCCGGTTGCCTGCTCAGTTATGCCAAGGAAACCCAGCGCACCGCCCTGCCGCACTTGCGCAGCCTGCGTCATGAGCGTCTGGACGACACCGTGGTGCTCGATGGCGCGAGCCGTCGCAACCTGGAACTGGACACCAACCTGTCAGGCGGGCGTGATAACACCCTGCAGTCGGTGGTCGACCGTTGCCAGACGGCCATGGGCAGCCGCTTGCTGACCCGTTGGCTGAACCGTCCGCTGCGCGATTTGAGCGTGCTGCAAGCTCGCCAGACCTCTATTACCTGCCTGCTCGACCGCTATCGCTTTGAAAAACTGCAGCCACAGCTGAAGGAAATTGGCGATATCGAACGCATCCTGGCACGGATCGGCCTGCGCAACGCGCGGCCGCGTGACTTGGCGCGCCTGCGCGATGCACTCGGCGCCCTGCCGCAGTTGCAAGCGGCGATGACCGAATTGGACACGCCGCACCTGCAGCAACTGGCCGTCACCGCCGGCACCTACCCGGAACTGGCGGCGTTGCTGGAAAAGGCGATCATCGACAACCCGCCGGCAATCATCCGTGACGGCGGCGTATTGAAGACCGGTTACGACAGCGAGCTGGACGAACTCCAGGCCCTGAGCGAAAACGCCGGGCAATTCCTGATCGACCTGGAAGCCCGCGAAAAGGCTCGCACTGGCCTGGCCAACCTTAAAGTCGGCTATAACCGCGTGCATGGCTACTTTATCGAGTTGCCAAGCAAGCAGGCCGAGTCAGCGCCGATCGACTACCAGCGCCGCCAGACCCTCAAAGGTGCCGAGCGCTTTATCACCCCTGAGCTGAAAGAATTCGAAGACAAGGCACTTTCGGCCAAGAGCCGCGCCCTGGCTCGGGAAAAGATGCTCTATGAAAACCTGCTTGAAGACCTGATCAGCCAACTGGCGCCGCTGCAGGACACGGCAGCCGCCCTGGCGGAACTGGACGTACTGAGCAACCTCGCCGAACGCGCGCTGAACCTCGACCTGAACTGCCCGCGTTTTGTCAGCGAGCCCTGCATGCGCATCGTGCAAGGTCGCCACCCGGTTGTAGAGCAGGTATTGACCACGCCATTCGTCGCCAACGACCTGTCGCTGGATGACGATACCCGCATGCTGGTGATCACGGGTCCGAACATGGGCGGTAAATCCACCTACATGCGTCAGACCGCTTTGATCGTGCTGCTCGCACACATCGGCAGCTTTGTGCCGGCGGCCAGTTGCGAATTGTCGCTGGTGGACCGCATCTTCACGCGGATTGGCTCCAGCGATGACCTGGCCGGTGGCCGTTCGACCTTTATGGTGGAAATGAGCGAGACCGCCAACATCCTGCACAACGCCACCGAACGCAGCCTGGTGCTGATGGACGAAGTGGGTCGCGGCACGAGCACCTTCGACGGCCTGTCCCTGGCCTGGGCTGCAGCCGAGCGTTTGGCGCATCTGCGCGCCTATACGCTGTTTGCCACGCACTATTTCGAGCTGACCGTGCTGCCGGAAAACGAGCCGCTGGTGGCCAACGTGCACCTCAATGCCACCGAGCACAACGAGCGCATCGTGTTCCTGCACCATGTGCTGCCTGGGCCGGCGAGCCAGAGTTACGGCCTGGCCGTGGCGCAACTGGCCGGTGTCCCCACGGAGGTGATCACCCGTGCCCGCGAGCACCTGAGCCGCCTGGAAGAAACCGCACTGCCCCACGAGCTTCCCGTGGCAAGCCCGGCCAAAGCCAGCAAAAAAGCCAGCGCGCCCCACCAGAGCGATCTGTTTGCCAGCCTGCCCCACCCAGTGCTGGACGAGTTGGCTAAACTTGACCTGGATGACTTGACGCCGCGAAAAGCGCTCGAAATGTTATATGCACTTAAGACTCGGATATAACGCAGACGCTTGCAAGCTGGTAGACTCTCGCGCGGTTTGGGATGCTGCGGGCTTTTAGCCTGGTCCGCAGACTATCGCTCCCGAACCTCGCGAGCCCTGCCACAAAGGGTTTCGCTGCCGCCGCCTGAGGAGAAAATTAGAAATGACCTTCGTCGTCACCGACAACTGCATCAAGTGCAAGTACACCGACTGCGTAGAAGTGTGTCCGGTGGACTGCTTCTACGAAGGCCCGAACTTCCTGGTCATCCACCCGGACGAGTGCATTGACTGCGCCCTGTGTGAACCTGAATGCCCGGCCGTCGCCATTTTCTCCGAGGACGAAGTCCCGGCAGAGATGCAGGAATTTATTCAGTTGAACGTCGAGCTGGCGGAAATCTGGCCGAACATCACCGAACGTAAAGACCCGATGCCGGATGCGGCAGAGTGGGATGGCAAGAAAGGCAAGATTGCAGATCTCGAACGCTGATAGCGTCGCCGCCCTCTAAAAAGGCCCCTTGCGGGCCTTTTTGCGTTTCTGGATGACGGGATTCACTTTCCTGCAGGCAAAAAAAAGGGGCGGTATGACCCGCCCACATTTTTTCCCTAGTCCCTGTAGTCCTTTTCATCGTCCTGATGAATCGCATCCTGCGACGTTCCCTCAAACCATCGTTCCTTGATGGCTGTGTCAATCCGTGGACACAGGGCTGATGTTAGAGAGTTCCCTGGGAAGTTCAACGGGATGCAACGAGCCGACTGACAGATGCCAACGCTAATGCCCACATAAATAGTTGTTATATTTCAACAAGATAGAAAAGTCTTTCGAGCACTCGAGACCTCTACCCCCCAGGAAAAAACCCAAACACTTACGAAAAAGTAAGTGAATGCTTACAAGCGCAATTGCGAAAAAGTGTCATTGGAGACCTTGGGGTGATTTGCAGGCAAGAAAAAGCCCCGACACCGTCGAGGCTTTTTCCTTTCAATCCGCTCAGTCGTCGCTGACCGTTATCGTCGGCATTGCCGGCGCCGCCGCTTCCTGAAGGACGATCCGCGCGCCTACATGGCGGGCCAGTTCCTGATAGATCATGGCGATTTGGCCGTCCGGCTCGGCGGCCACGGTCGGTTTGCCGCCGTCGGCCTGCTCACGAATGACCATCGATAGCGGCAACGAGGCCAGCAGCTCGACGCCGTACTGGGTGGCCAGTTTCTCGCCACCGCCCTCGCCGAACAAATGCTCGGCGTGCCCGCAGTTGGAACAGATATGTACCGCCATGTTTTCCACGACGCCCAGTACCGGGATGTTGACCTTGCGGAACATCTCCACACCTTTTTTCGCGTCGAGCAACGCCAGGTCCTGGGGCGTGGTGACGATCACCGAGCCGGCCACCGGGACTTTCTGCGCCAGGGTCAGCTGGATATCACCGGTGCCTGGTGGCATATCGATCACCAGGTAATCCAGGTCGCCCCAGGCGGTCTGCGTGACCAACTGCAGCAGCGCGCCGGAGACCATCGGCCCACGCCAGACCATCGGCGTGTTGTCATCGGTAAGGAAGGCCATGGACATCACTTCGACGCCCAGCGACTCAATCGGCACAAACCACTTCTGATCCTTGACCTTGGGCCGCGTGCCTTCGGCAATGCCGAACATCACGCCCTGGCTCGGGCCGTAGATATCCGCGTCGAGGATGCCCACGCGCGCGCCTTCACGGGCCAGCGCCAGGGCCAGGTTGGCGGCGGTGGTGGATTTGCCCACGCCGCCCTTGCCGGATGCCACCGCTACCACGTTCTTGACGTTGGCCAGGCCCGGGATCTGTGCCTGGGCCTTGTGCGGGGCGATCACGCATTGGATGTCGACCTTGGCCGAACTCACGCCGTCGAGGCCTTCAATGGCCATTTGCAGCATCTGCGCCCAGCCGCTCTTGAACAGCCCGGCGGCATAGCCCAGCTCCATCTGGACGGACACCTGGCCCCCCTGGACCTCGATGGCGCGTACACAGCCGGCACTGACCGGGTCCTGGTTCAAATAGGGGTCGGTGTACTGGCGAAGAACGGCTTCCACCGCTGCGCGATTGACGGCGCTCATGGGCAACTCCCGAAAAAAGACTGACTGAAACAGGCGGCTATCCTAACCGTTCCAGCGTCGTTGCGGCATGCTTTCGCCGGCAAGGAAGATTCTGAAACAGCAGCACGGGGTGAAATAAATTTCCCGGCGCTTTATAGTGGCCGACCTCCGTTTCATCAAGTAGCCGAGCCCCATGTCCGAGCCACGCAAGATCCTCGTCACCAGCGCCCTGCCCTATGCCAATGGTTCCATCCATCTTGGCCATATGCTTGAGTACATCCAGACCGATATGTGGGTGCGCTTCCAGAAGCATCGCGGCAATCAATGCATTTATGTCTGCGCGGACGACGCCCACGGTTCGGCCATCATGCTGCGCGCCGAAAAGGAAGGGATCACCCCGGAACAACTGATCGCCAATGTGCAGGCTGAACACAGCGCCGACTTTGCCGAGTTCCTGGTTGATTTCGACAACTTTCACTCGACCCACTCCGAAGAAAACCGCGAGCTGTCGAGCCAGATCTACCTGCGCTTGAAAGATGCCGGGCACATTGCCACGCGCTCGATCACGCAGTATTTCGACCCGGAAAAGAAAATGTTCCTGGCCGACCGCTTCATCAAGGGCACCTGCCCGAAATGCGGCACTGAAGACCAGTACGGCGACAACTGCGAGAAATGCGGTGCCACCTACGCACCCACCGACTTGAAGGATCCGAAGTCGGCCATCTCCGGCGCCACCCCGGTACTCAAGGACTCCCAGCACTTCTTCTTCAAGCTCCCGGATTTCCAGCAGATGCTGCAAACCTGGACCCGCAGCGGCACCCTGCAGGATGCCGTGGCGAACAAGATCGCCGAATGGCTGGATGCCGGCCTGCAACAGTGGGACATCTCCCGCGATGCGCCGTACTTCGGCTTCGAGATTCCCGGTGAGCCGGGCAAGTATTTCTACGTGTGGCTGGACGCGCCGATCGGCTACATGGCCAGCTTCAAGAATCTCTGCGACCGTACGCCGGAGCTGGACTTCGATGCGTTCTGGAACAAGGATTCCACGGCCGAGCTGTACCACTTCATCGGCAAGGACATCGTCAATTTCCACGCGCTGTTCTGGCCGGCGATGCTCGAAGGGTCGGGCTACCGCAAGCCAACCGGCATCGCCGTGCACGGCTACCTGACCGTCAACGGCCAGAAGATGTCCAAGTCCCGTGGCACCTTTATCAAGGCGCGCACCTACCTGGACCACCTGTCGCCGGAATACCTGCGTTACTACTACGCCTCCAAGCTGGGCCGTGGCGTCGACGACCTGGACCTGAACCTGGAAGACTTCGTACAGAAGGTCAACTCGGACCTCGTGGGCAAAGTCGTCAACATCGCCAGCCGTTGCGCCGGTTTTATCCACAAGGGCAACGCCGGTCTGCTGGTGGCCGAGAACGCCGCGCCGGAACTGACCGAAGCGTTCCTGGCGGCTGCGCCCAGCATCGCCGACGCCTACGAGGCGCGCGACTTTGCCCGCGCCATGCGCGAAATCATGGGCCTGGCCGACCGCGCCAACGCCTGGATTGCCGACAAGGCGCCGTGGTCGCTGAACAAGCAGGAAGGCAAGCAGGCTGAAGTCCAGGCGATCTGCGCCACAGGCGTCAACCTGTTCCGCCAGTTGGTGATCTTCCTCAAGCCGGTCCTGCCATTGCTGGCCGCCGACGCCGAGGCGTTCCTCAATGTGGCACCACTGACCTGGAACGACCACGCCACCTTGCTCAGCAACCATCAGTTGAACGAGTTCAAGCCGCTGATGACCCGTATCGACCCGGTCAAGGTGCAGGCCATGACCGACGCGTCCAAGGAAGACCTGGTCGCCAGCCAGACCGACACCGGCGAATCGGCTCCGGCCGGCAACGGCGAACTGGCCAAGGACCCGCTCTCCCCGGAGATCGATTTCGACGCGTTTGCCGCTGTTGACCTGCGTGTTGCCCTGATCGTCAAGGCCGAAGCCGTGGAAGGGGCCGACAAGCTGCTGCGCCTGACCCTGGATATCGGTGACGAGCGACGCAACGTGTTCTCCGGGATCAAGAGCGCTTATCCAGACCCGTCGAAGCTCGATGGTCGCCTGACCATGATGATCGCCAACCTCAAGCCACGGAAAATGAAGTTCGGCATCTCTGAAGGCATGGTGATGGCAGCCGGCCCTGGCGGCGAAGAGATCTACCTGCTGAGCCCTGACAGCGGCGCCAAGCCAGGCCAGCGTATCAAGTAAGCGTCTAGGCCTTTAGTGAGCGAGCCTGGTGTGGTTGGCCGGGCTTGTGGTGGTGAGCTGGGCTTGTTGTAGTGAGCTGGGCTTCTTGTGGTGAGCGGGCTTGCCCCGCGTTGGGGCGCGTAGCGGCCCTGAACCAGGCACCCAATTCTGTCTGTAGGAATGCGGCGGCCCTGATGGGGCTGCTTCGCAGCCCAACGCGGGGCAAGCCCGCTCACCACAGCCTTCCACAAGCCTCAAGCTACAAGCTACAAGCTACAAGCTACAAGCTAAGAGCCACGAGCCAGCTTGTAGCTTGTAGCTTGAGGCTTGAGGCTTGAGGCTTGAGGCTTGTAGCTTGTGGCTTGTGGCTTGTGGCTTTTAGCTAAACGCTCTGTTTGTCCAACCGGCATGCCAATGATTACTCCATGAATCTGATTCAACGTATCGACGCGCTGCTGCCGCAGACCCAATGCGGCAAGTGCGGGCACCCGGGTTGCAAGCCTTACGCCGAGGGCATCGCGCGTGGTGAGGCGATCAACAAATGTCCGCCCGGTGGGCAGGAAACCATCGCCGGCCTGGCGCTCTTGCTGCGTGTGCCAGCGCTGGAGCTGGACACCAGCCGTGGCGAAGCCCCGGCCCAGGTTGCCTACATCCGCGAGGCCGAATGCATCGGCTGCACCAAATGCATCCAGGCCTGCCCGGTGGACGCGATTGTCGGCGCCGCCAAGTTGATGCACACCGTTATCGTCGATGAGTGCACCGGTTGCGACCTGTGTGTCGCGCCCTGCCCTGTCGATTGCATTGAGATGCGCCCAACGGCCAGCGTGTTGCCGATTGTGGGCGGCTTGGCGACCAATGAGTCCCAGCGTCATGAACGCGGCCTGAAACGCGATCGCGCGCGGCGGCGCTTTGAACAGCGCAACGCACGCCTGCAACGGGAAGAAGCCATCAAGCTCGCTGAACGCCTGGCACGGGCCAAGCGCGCCGCGCCCGAGATCCCTGCACCGCCCGATGCCGCTCAGGCAGCACAAGACGCCGCGATCAAGAAGGCCAAGATCACGCTCGCCATGAGCCGCGCGCAACTGCACAAATCCTTGAAGGCATTCGGCCACCCGCCGACCTTTGAGCAGCAGTCGCAATTGATCGTCCTGCAGCAGCAGTTCGAAGCGGCGGAGCAGGCGCTGGCGGCCCTGGAGGTCACCGAGCGAGCGGCGCCGCCAGCGCAAAAAGACCCTGCGCTCAAACGCGCAAAAATCCAATTGGCGATGCGCCGCGCCGAATTGAAAAAAGCTCAGGACCTGAACGCTGACGAGCAGCAGCTGGCGACCTTGAGCGCTGCGCTGTCCAGCGCCGAGCAAGCCTTGCATGACGCCGAGATTGACAGTGAGCAGCCCCGGCCCAATTTACAGCGCGTGGAAAAACGTCCGATCGACGCCCAACTGCGGCAGCTGAAAACGGCGTTGGCCTATGCTCGAGCCGATGTCGCCAAGCTACAACGCCAACCAGGCGTCAGTGTCGATCAACTCAAAGCCGCACAACACGCGCTGGAGCAAGCGCAGCAGCGGGTGGACACTCACGTCGGCGCTTGACCCACTGCAGGCGACGCTGCCGTGCGCCGTGGCGATGGTTTATCCTGCTCGGGTCATCGCCCGCGGGCCCCAAGCCTGGATCCACTTTTCATACTGATGTCGACCGTTTGCAAGGAACCCACCGCCCCATGAACGCCGCAAAACGCCTGGAAATTTTCCGCAGGCTTCACGAAGACAATCCGGAACCCAAGACCGAGCTGGCCTACACCACGCCGTTCGAGTTGCTGATTGCGGTGATCCTCTCGGCCCAATCCACGGACGTTGGCGTCAACAAGGCTACGGCAAAGCTGTATCCGGTGGCGAACACACCCGAGGCGATCTACGCCCTAGGAGTGGAAGGGTTATCGGAATACATCAAGACGATTGGCCTGTACAACAGCAAGGCCAAGAACGTGATCGAAACCTGCCGCCTGCTGGTCGAACTGCACGGCAGCGAAGTGCCGCAAACCCGCGAAGCCCTTGAAGCGCTGCCGGGAGTGGGCCGTAAAACCGCCAACGTGGTGCTCAACACCGCGTTCCGACAACTGACCATGGCCGTGGACACGCATATATTTCGGGTCAGCAATCGCACCGGGATTGCCCGTGGCAAGAATGTGGTGGAAGTCGAAAAGCAGTTGATGAAATTTGTCCCCAAGCCCTATCTGCTCGACTCCCATCACTGGCTGATCCTGCATGGGCGCTACGTTTGCCAGGCGCGCAAGCCTCGCTGCGGCAGCTGTCGGATCGAAGACCTGTGCGAATACAAGGAAAAAACCTCCGACGATTGAGCAATCATTGATTTTCTCGATCAGTCGATTGAAAAAATCTTTTTTACCCGCTCATGGAATATCGTTATAAGGAGCGCCAACGGCAGTCTTAGCCCGGAGTTAACCTTATGAGCACTGGCAAAGAACAACTGGAAGTGGAAGACGACCTCGTTGAGTCGGATGACGATGGGGCAGAAGCACCTGTGGCAGAGGTGGCCAAGACCAATCTGAGCAAACGCCGCACCATCGACAATCTTCTGGAAGAGCGACGCTTGCAAAAACAGTTGGCCGACTACGACTTCGACCTCTGATAGAGCCTGTAACGGCCGGAAGCCTCCTTTACGGAGGCTTTTTTGTGCCGGCACACCTGGATTGACAGCGGCCCTATACCAGACCGTTGCGTTGGGCCAACTCGATCAGGTCCACCAGCGACCGTGCATTGAGTTTGAGCAGCAAGCGTGTCTTGTAGGTGCTGACGGTCTTGTTGCTGAGGAACATGCCGTCAGCGATCTCCTTGTTGGTTTTGCCTCGGGCCAACTGTTGCAACACCATCATCTCGCGACCGGAAAGGCGCTCGACCATGTCAGCCTCGCTGGCGTTGCCCATGGTGGAGCGCACCGAGTTCAGCGCCTGGTTGGGGAAATAGCTGTAGCCCGAGAGCACCGCTTTTATGGCACTCAGCAACTCGGTCAGATCCTGCTGCTTGCACACATAGCCGGCAGCCCCCGCCTGCATGCAGCGCATCGAGAAATGGCCGGGGGCCTGCGACGTCAGCACCAGCACCTTGAACGGTGTGGCCTGCTTGGTGGACGACAGTCGGCAAATGACTTCCAGGCCGTCGAGCTTGGGAATTCCAATATCCAGTATGACAATGTCCGGCATATGCTCGCGCGCAAGTTGCAACGCATCGACACCGTTATCGGTCTCGGCAACGACCTCATAACCATGACGCTCCATTAGCATACGCACAGCAAGACGAATGACGGGATGATCATCCACGATCAGCACTTTATTCATGAGAAAGTCCAATTTCGCTGTTCGAATTATTCAGAGCAAACACAATAGCCTAGTCGTTTCCTAGTTGGCATAGCATTCACCCCCAAGTTAGAGCAACCAGAGACCCAACCCACAACCACTTCGGAATTAACCTACAAAAAAACGCCAACTCGGATGTGTCGAGATTTATGTGGCCTTTCAGACCTTTCCTGGGTCGCACATATTTTGAATGAAATATCCAACCAATAAGGGGGTTGGGGTAAACGCGGCGCACGCAACCTTCAGGAAATATCCCTTGCTTGGGGCGTAGGCATAAGCGGGCCGGCGAAAAGAGGCCGACGCGCTCAGTTCCATTTGACATATCCATTTACACTCAAAATCTCCTACAGAACTTTCATAAACGCTTAGTCAAAACACACTTACATGTGTGAATTTTCTGTAAGACATAGTTCCTAGTCAGATGTAAATAATTCGCCCCCTCCAAGAATCGACAATAAATGTTCAGGATTGAAACTTTTAACCCTTATCAGCTCGGCAACTTTAAACATTTATAAACATGAGACTGTGTTGCTTAATCGACAGGCAAAAAAAATGGCCCCTTGATAAAGGGGCCATTCTCACAACGCGTCTGACACTCAGAACAACTTGCGACCCTTGTTGGCCGCAATGCGCATGCGCAGTGCGTTCAACTTGATGAAGCCCGCAGCGTCCGCCTGGTTGTAGGCGCCGCCATCTTCTTCGAAGGTGGCGATATTGGCATCGAACAGCGACTCATCGGACTTGCGCCCGGTGACGATCACGTTGCCCTTGTACAGCTTCAGGCGCACCACACCATTCACGTGGGCCTGGGAAGCGTCGATCATCTGCTGCAGCATCAGACGCTCTGGGCTCCACCAGTAGCCGGTGTAGATCAGGCTGGCGTACTTGGGCATCAGCTCGTCTTTGAGATGAGCCACTTCGCGGTCCAGGGTGATCGACTCGATGGCGCGGTGGGCACGCAGCATGATGGTGCCGCCTGGGGTTTCGTAGCAGCCACGGGACTTCATGCCCACGTAGCGGTTCTCGACGATGTCGAGACGGCCGATACCGTGTTCACCACCGATACGGTTCAAGGTCGCCAGCACGGTGGCCGGGGTCATTTCGACGCCGTCCAGTGCGACGATGTCGCCGTTGCGGTAGGTCAGTTCCAGGTATTGCGGCTTGTCGGGTGCGTTCTCCGGGGAGACGGTCCAACGCCACATGTCTTCTTCGTGCTCGGTCCAGGTGTCTTCCAGCACGCCGCCTTCATAGGAGATGTGCAGCAGGTTGGCATCCATCGAGTACGGGGACTTCTTCTTGCCGTGACGCTCGATCGGGATCGCATGCTTTTCAGCGTAATCCATCAGCTTTTCACGCGACAGCAGGTCCCACTCACGCCAAGGGGCAATCACTTTGACGCCTGGCTTGAGGGCGTAGGCGCCCAATTCGAAGCGCACCTGGTCGTTGCCCTTGCCGGTAGCACCATGGGAAATGGCGTCGGCGCCGGTTTCGTTGGCGATTTCAATCAGGCGCTTGGCGATCAGCGGACGTGCGATGGAAGTACCCAGCAGGTACTCGCCTTCGTAGACGGTGTTGGCGCGAAACATCGGGAAGACGAAATCGCGGACGAATTCTTCGCGCAGGTCGTCAATGTAGATCTCTTTCACGCCCATGGCTTGCGCCTTGGCACGTGCAGGTTCGACCTCTTCGCCCTGACCCAGGTCAGCGGTGAAGGTCACCACTTCACAGTTATAAGTATCCTGCAGCCACTTGAGGATCACCGAAGTGTCCAGGCCGCCGGAATACGCGAGAACGACCTTGTTTACGTCGGCCATGCCATCACTCCACGGGGTTGTACGGAAAGCCGTCGATTCTACCGACCAAAACCGTGAATTTACAGAGGCGCGACAGCAAATGAAGATAAAGCGACAGATTATGTCGAGTGAGCGACCGATGGTCGCATCACAGGGACGGGCTTATGACGTGTGTGCCGGGTTGCTCGGCGCAGTAGCCTGGGGCGCCGGTTTCTCGGGAGCGGCCACGCGCTCCAGCTGAATATTCACGCGGCGGTTGCGCGCCCGGTTGGCCGCATTGGTGTTGGGTACCAAGGGATAGCTTTCACCGTGGAAACGCATGGTGATCTGCGACTCCTGGATACCATTGGCCTTGAAGTAATCCATCACCGCCAACGCGCGGCGGCGCGAGACATCGCGGTTGGTGAGGCGATTGCCACTGTTGTCCGAATGCCCGTTCAACTCGATATGGTTGACGGTGGGGTCGGCCTTCATGAACGCAAGAATCACCGACAGTTTTTTCTTCGCAGCCGCATCCAGCTCGATGCCGCCACCGGGGAAACCGACCTCGGTCTGCTTGACCTGATCGTAATTCATCGGCAGCAACTTGGTGGTACACAACTGATAGTCGTTGTAGGCCTTGTTGAATTTCACCGGCAACAGGCGAATTTCCGAATAGCCGCCTTCGCGCCCGTAATGCCGCACAGTCGGGCTGCGTCCTTCCAGCAAACCGGTGAACAAGCGCCCGGCCTGGGCCTGAGAGCTGTTGAACAGTACATCGCCACTGCCTGCCCGCACCGCGCCGAGGTTGATATCGCCCCGGCCCGGTTGCCAAGGGGCAGCCGCCGCCAACAACGTGGCCGAGCCCGCGCCCAGCGCGCCGCTGTAGGCTTTCAGACGAAATGTTGCCTGCTCGCCGGCCCGGCGCACGAACTCACCCGAGCCGAAATCAGTGATTGGCTGGGTCAGGCGGCACTCGAACTGATCGCCTTCCACC
This sequence comes from Pseudomonas sp. GW821-FHT05D12, assembly GCF_059419825.1. Taxonomy (NCBI): domain Bacteria; kingdom Pseudomonadati; phylum Pseudomonadota; class Gammaproteobacteria; order Pseudomonadales; family Pseudomonadaceae; genus Pseudomonas; species Pseudomonas sp. GW821-FHT05D12. The sequence goes on from NZ_JBWKSN010000001.1 coordinate 96,475, forward strand.
TTCCACTCAATATTCTCCAGACGCGTCTGGAACGTGAGGGCCATCGCAGGCAGGCTGGCGAACACACTGAGCAGGGCTAGATAATGCTGGCGCACGGGAGGCTCCACTGGTTTCTACAACACTTCAAAGCGTCATACATCGTTAAGGCATACCTAGGGCTATCGGTTGCATCCGGCAAAACTTGATAGCGAGTGCCTGCAAGAGTCTTTTCCGGTAGCATTCCCACCAGATTGACCCGCCTGGAATCCCCAATGTCCGACCGCCTGACCCTGCTGCGTCCCGACGACTGGCATATTCATCTTCGCGATGGTGCTGCGTTGCCTCAAACCGTGGCCGATGTAGCGCGCACGTTTGGCCGCGCCATCATCATGCCCAACCTGGTACCTCCGGTGCGCAACGCCGCTGAAGCCGACGCCTATCGCCAGCGTATCCTCGCTGCGCGGCCGGCCGGCAGCCGCTTTGAACCGTTGATGGTGCTCTACCTCACCGACCGCACCCAGCCTGAAGAGATTCGTCAGGCCAAGGCCAGCGGTTTCGTGCACGCCGCCAAGCTGTATCCGGCGGGCGCGACCACCAACTCCGATTCCGGCGTGACCAGTATCGACAAGATCCTGCCGGCCATCGAAGCCATGGCGGAAGTCGGCATGCCGCTGCTGATCCACGGCGAAGTGACCCGTGGTGATGTCGACGTGTTCGATCGCGAGAAGATCTTCATCGACGAGCACATGCGCCGCGTGGTCGAGCTGTTCCCGACCCTGAAGGTGGTGTTCGAGCACATCACCACGGCCGATGCGGTGCAGTTCGTCACCGAGGCTTCGGCCAACGTGGGCGCGACCATCACTGCGCATCACCTGCTCTACAACCGCAACCACATGCTGGTGGGCGGGATTCGGCCGCATTTCTATTGCCTGCCGATTCTCAAGCGCAACACCCATCAGGTGGCCCTGCTGGATGCCGCGACCAGCGGTAATCCGAAGTTCTTCCTCGGCACCGACTCCGCGCCCCATGCCCAACACGCCAAGGAAGCCGCGTGTGGCTGTGCCGGCTGCTACACCGCGTATGCCGCCATCGAGTTGTATGCCGAAGCGTTTGAACAACGCAACGCCCTGGACAAGCTCGAAGGTTTCGCCAGCCTCAACGGCCCACGTTTCTACGGCCTGCCGGCGAACACCGACCGCATTACCCTGGTCCGTGAAGACTGGACCGCCCCTGCCAGCCTGCCGTTTGGCGAGCTGACTGTTATCCCGCTGCGCGCCGGTGAAACACTGCGCTGGCGCCTGCTGGAGGAAAGCAAGTGAGTGAAGACCATTACGATGACGAGCACGAGCACAGTGGTGGCGGTTCCCGTCACCCGATGGCCGAGCGGTTTCGCGGTTATCTGCCGGTTGTCATCGACGTAGAGACCGGTGGTTTCAATTGCGCCACCGACGCCTTGCTGGAAATCGCCGCCACCACCATCGGCATGGATGAACAGGGTTTTGTGTTCCCGGAGCACACCCACTTCTTTCGCGTCGAGCCGTTTGAAGGCGCCAATATCGAAGCAGCAGCCCTGGAATTCACCGGGATCAAGCTCGATCACCCACTGCGCATGGCGGTGAGTGAAGAAGCGGCGCTGACCGATATTTTCCGTGGCGTGCGCAAGGCGTTGAAGGCTAATGGCTGCAAACGCGCAATCCTGGTAGGCCACAACAGCAGCTTCGACCTGGGTTTCCTGAATGCTGCCGTGGCCCGCCTGGACATGAAGCGCAACCCGTTCCACCCCTTCTCCAGCTTCGACACCGCCACCCTCGCAGGCCTGGCTTATGGCCAGACCGTACTGGCGAAAGCCTGCCAGGCAGCCGGTATCGACTTTGACGGACGCGAAGCCCACTCGGCGCGCTACGACACCGAGAAGACGGCCGAGCTGTTCTGCGGCATCGTCAACCGTTGGAAGCAGATGGGCGGTTGGGAAGACTTCAACGACTGACGGCGCGGTTGTGGCGCCCTGCTTGCCCTGATGTGACAAGCCGGTTTGCCCTGATGTAGCAATGTGGCTGCGCTGTTGTGGTGAGCAGGCTTGCCCTGCGTTGGGCTGCGTAGCAGCCCCATTGGCACCCACAGGGTTTATCAGGTAAACCGCAGTGTCTGGTTTTGGGGCCGCTGCGCAGCCCAACGCAGGGCAAGCCTGCTCGCCACAAGAGGCCTGCTCACCACGAGAGCTGCTCACACGAAGGCTTGTTTCCCACAAGAAGCCTATTCAATACAAGAAGCTTGTTCCTCCACGTGGAGCCTCCTCACCACAGCCTGCTTGCCCTGCTGTGGTCATCTGGTTGCTGTGTTGTGGTGAGCAGGCTTGCCCTGCGTTGGGCTGCGCAGCAGCCCCATTGGCACCCACAGGGTTTATCAGGTAAACAGCGGTGTCTGGTTTTGGGGCCGCTGCACGGCCCAACGCAGGACAAGCCTGCTCGCCACAAGAAGCCTGCTCACCACGAGAGGCTTGTTCTCACAGGAAGCCTATTAACCACGAGAAGCTTGTGCACCACAAAGGGCCTTGCTGACCACAAGCAGCGCGCTCGCGACTCAAAGCCAGTCACACAGCTGAATCCCGCGCATAAAAAAACCGGCCTTCTCAGGCCGGTTTTTTTTACCGTGAAACTGGCTTACAGCTTGCCAGCGTTCTCGGTCAGGTAAGCCGCAACGCCTTCTGGCGAAGCGTTCATGCCTTTGTCGCCTTTTTTCCAGTTGGCAGGGCAGACTTCGCCGTGCTCTTCGTGGAATTGCAGAGCGTCGACCAGGCGGATCAGCTCTTCCATGTTACGACCCAGCGGCAGGTCGTTGATGATCTGGGAACGTACAACGCCCTTGTCGTCGATCAGGAACGCGCCACGGAAAGCCACGCCGCCTTCGGACTCGACGTCGTAGGCCTTGGCGATGTCGTGCTTCATGTCGGCAGCCATGGTGTATTTGACTTTGCCGATGCCGCCATCATTGATGGCAGTGTTGCGCCAGGCGTTGTGGGTGAAATGGGAGTCGATGGAAACGGCAACCACTTCTACGTTGCGCGCCTTGAAATCGTCCATGCGGTGGTCCAGAGCGATCAGCTCCGAAGGGCAGACGAAGGTGAAGTCCAGCGGGTAGAAGAATACCAGGCCGTATTTGCCTTTGATGGCTTCAGACAGTTTGAAGCTGTCAACGATTTCGCCATTGCCGAGGACGGCAGGTACGTCGAAATCCGGGGCTTGTTTGCCGACGAGTACGCTCATTGGTTATCTCCTGATAGTAGGGTGACGATTGAAGTAAAAGGACCGGCCTCAAGTCTGCCGCATTCAAGCGACAGGCCCGTGACGCAGTCACGCTTCGTGAAGACCGAGCATCATACACTGAAAAAACCGTTCGTCAGTGCGTGGGCAATGCCTGCGAATACCCTACGAATCTACTTTGACAATCATTCTCGTTAACATTAAGATCCATCGCACTTAAGCCTTAAACCCGCGACGGTTCTCCCTTATGTATGTGTGCCTGTGTACTGGCGTCACCGACGGACAAATCCGCGAAGCAATCTACGAAGGTTGCTGCAGCTACAAGGAAGTACGTGAAACCACCGGCGTTGCCAGCCAGTGCGGAAAATGTGCTTGCCTCGCCAAGCAAGTGGTACGGGAAACCCTGACGCAGCTGCAGACAGCCCAGGCCGCGCTCCCCTACACAGCAGAATTTACACACGCCTGAATACGCGTGTTTTAAAGAACCGGACTTAGTGTCCGGTTTTTTTATGCCTGCAATTCAATTAGTTAGCGTCAAGACGCGGAACACAAACATTCTTATTCCGATTAATTTTCATTTATTATTCAATAACTTAGGTTTGACACTAGGGATTTCGCCGCTCAAACTCCGCCTTATACACAGCTATTACAGGGCAGGACCCCAGTCATGAAAGGCGACATCTCAGTCATCCAGCAACTCAACAAAATCCTTGCCAATGAACTGGTCGCGATCAATCAGTACTTTCTGCATGCGCGCATGTATGACGATTGGGGCCTGGAAAAGCTCGGCAAGCGTGAATACAAAGAATCCATCAAAGCCATGAAGGACGCCGACGCGCTGATCAAGCGCATCCTGTTCCTGGAAGGCCTGCCGAACGTGCAGGACCTGGGCAAGCTCAACATCGGCGAGCACACCCAGGAAATGATCAGCAGCGACCTGGGCTTTGAACGCAAGAGCCACAGCGACCTCAAGGCCGCCATTGCGCACTGTGAGACCAAGGGTGACTTCGGCAGCCGTGAACTGCTGGAAGATATCCTGGAAGACCAGGAAGAACATATCGACTGGCTGGAGACCCAACTGGGCCTGATCGACAAAGTCAGCCTGGAGAACTACCTGCAATCGCAGATGGGTGAATAAGCCCTAGGCGACAGGTACAAAAAAGCCCCGCTCTCTTATGAGAAGCGGGGCTTTTTATTGACCGATGATTTCGAGAATCAAGCGTCGGTCTTGGCTGCAGCGTTTGCCGCGGCTTCTTTGATCAGCGCCTGCAGCGAACCATCAGCGGCCATTTCGACGATGATGTCGCTACCGCCAACCAGCTCACCGGCAACCCACAGTTGTGGGAAAGTAGGCCAGTTGGCGTACTTCGGCAGGTTGGCGCGGATTTCAGGGTTTTGCAGGATATCCACGTAAGCGAACTTCTCGCCGCACGCCATGATGGCCTGGGAAGCCTTCGCGGAGAAACCGCACTGAGGAGCGTTCGGAGCGCCCTTCATGTAAAGCAGAATGGTGTTGTTGGCAATCTGCTCTTTGATCGTTTCGATGATATCCATGGAACACCTCGGCTGGAACTTTGCGACTCACAGGTCGGCACGGTGGCGCATTGTAACGCAAAATCCCAGCGTGGTGCTCGGGCTCCTTAAGCGGCTGCAACCTGCACCGGCACCCCGTTCAACGCGGCGTTGCCGGACAATTCGTCCAATTGCCGTTCGTCAGTCAAGTCGTTCGCGCTCGCACCCGGCTGGCTGCTGGCGATGCTCATCTGCACGCCGGGGCGGCCATGGCCCCAGCCGTGAGGCAGGCTGACTACGCCGGGCATCATGTCCAGGCTGGCCACCACCTCCACCTCGATCATGCCGATGCGCGAACTCACACGCACGCGCTGGCCATCACTCAACTGCCGATGGCTCAGGTCGTCTGGATGCATCAGCAACTGGTGCCGAGGCTTGCCCTTCACCAGCCGGTGATAGTTGTGCATCCAGGAATTGTTGCTGCGCACATGGCGCCGACCGATCAGCAACAATTCGTCAGCCACCGGCACCGGCTGCGCGGCAAAACGCGCCAGGTCCGCGAGGATCACCGCCGGCGCCGCGCGCACCTTGCCATCAGCGGTTTTCAGACGCGCGGCGAGGTTGGGCTTGAGCGGGCCCAGGTCCAGGCCATGGGGATGCTCGGCAAGCATCGCCACCGACAACTTGTGCCCGGACGCATCACCATAGGCCCCGGCCCGCAGCCCGAAATCGATCATCTGCGCTGGCGGCATGGTGGGCTTGAGCGCAGCGCCGGTGTGCGCCGCAAACGCTTGAGCCAGCCCGACAAAAATCTCCCAGTCATGCAGCGCGCCCGCAGGCTTGGGCAGGATTGCGCGATTGAAGCGGGTGACGTTACGCACCGCAAACATGTTGAAGGTGGTGTCGTAATGATCGTTTTCCAGCGCCGAGGTGGACGGCAGGATCAGGTCGGCATAACGCGTGGTCTCGTTGATATACAGGTCGATACTGACCATGAACTCCAGGCTATCCAGGGCCTGTTCGAGCTGACGACCATTGGGCGTCGACAGCACGGGGTTGCCGGCCACGGTCACCAGCGCGCGGATTTGTCCTTCACCTTCGGTGAGCATTTCCTCGGCGAGGGCCGACACCGGCAACTCGCCACCGTACTCCGGTCGTCCGGAGACCCGGCTCTGCCAGCGATTGAAATGCCCGCCGCCGGTGGACGCGACCAAGTCCACGGCCGGGGTGGTGCACAAGGCGCCGCCGACGCGGTCCAGGTTGCCGGTCACCAGGTTGATCAACTGCACCAGCCAATGGCACAGCGTGCCAAACGCCTGGGTCGAGACACCCATGCGCCCGTAGCACACCGCCTTGTCGGCGCCTGCAAAGTCCCGCGCCAACTGGCGAATCTGCTCAGCCGGCACCGCACACTGACCGCTCATGGCCTCAGCGGTAAAGCCGGCGATGGCCTGGCGCACTTCCTCCAGGCCTTCAACCGGCAGATGGCTGGCGCGGGTCAGGTTTTCGGTAAACAGCGTGTTGAGCACCCCGAACAACAACGCGGCATCCCCTCCCGGGCGCACGAACAGGTGCTGGTCAGCCATTGCCGCTGTCTCGCTGCGCCGAGGATCGACCACCACCACTTTGCCGCCCCGCGCCTGGATGGCCTTGAGGCGCTTCTCCACATCGGGGACGGTCATGATGCTGCCATTCGACGCCAGCGGGTTGCCGCCCAGGATCAGCATGAAGTCGGTGTGGTCGATGTCCGGGATCGGCAACAACAGCCCGTGTCCGTACATCAAGTGACTGGTGAGGTGATGGGGCAACTGGTCCACCGAGGTTGCGGAAAAACGGTTGCGTGTCTTCAGTTGGCCCAGGAAGTAGTTGCTGTGGGTCATCAGCCCGTAGTTATGCACGCTGGGGTTGCCCTGATACACCGCCACCGCGTTTTGCCCGTGACGCGCCTGAATGCCCGCCAGCCGTTCGGCTACAAGCGCAAAGGCTTCTTCCCACGAGATCGACTGCCATTCGCTGCCCACGCGCCGCATCGGCTGGTGCAGGCGGTCCGGATCATTCTGGATATCCTGCAGCGCAACGGCCTTGGGGCAGATATGCCCGCGGCTGAACGTATCCAGCGCGTCGCCCTTGATCGAGGTGATCGCCAGGCTGCCGTCGTCGGCCTGGGTGGTTTCCAGGGTCAGGCCGCAGATGGCTTCGCACAGGTGGCAGGCACGGTGATGGAGAGTCTTGGTCATGGCCAGTCTCTTTATTGGGGATGGCTGCACTATGGGCCGCGCCAGGCACAGGGACCAGTAACGTTCGTCCCGTGAATCGGCCGGCATCAGGCCCGGGCATGGGTATACGTGAGCAAATGTTTCAGAAACTTCCCACATAGCCGCCAAAACCGACGCAGCTTGGCCTGGGCGCGTCCCCGCGCATTGCAAAAGGCTGCGGCGCCAGTGTACAAATGGCCCGCTGCTGTCAGGAAATCGTCTTCAAACGCGCTCCGGCGCCCTGCTTGAACACCCTTAAAAACCGTAGCCCTATTGGTAAGACGCGACATTTAATTATAAGATCGCGCCTTCCCCTATTTCGTCGCCCCGTGCGGCTTTCGCCGCAGGTCTCGCCCGTTGTCACAATAAACAAGGCTTTGAGTATCTGCGGTCTGTTGCAAAAAGGTAGTTAATGATGAGCGCAAGGCACTTTCTCTCCCTGATGGATTGCACGCCCGAAGAGCTGGTCAGCGTGATCCGTCGAGGCATTGAGCTTAAAGACCTGCGTAACCGCGGCGTACTGTTCGAGCCTTTGAAAAACCGCGTGCTCGGAATGATTTTCGAGAAGTCGTCGACCCGCACCCGCTTGTCTTTCGAAGCCGGCATGATCCAGCTGGGTGGCCAGGCCATCTTCCTGTCGCCGCGCGACACCCAACTGGGCCGTGGCGAGCCGATCAGCGATTGCGCCATCGTCATGTCGCGCATGCTTGATGCGGTGATGATCCGTACCTTTGCCCACAGCACCTTGACCGAATTCGCTGCCAACTCGCGCGTGCCGGTGATCAATGGCCTGTCCGATGATCTGCACCCGTGCCAGTTACTGGCCGACATGCAAACCTTCCTCGAACATCGCGGCTCGATCCAGGGCAAGACCGTGGCCTGGATCGGCGACGGCAATAACATGTGCAACAGCTATATAGAAGCGGCGATCCAATTCGATTTCCAGCTGCGCATTGCCTGCCCGGAAGGCTACGAGCCTGACGCGCGTTTCCTCGAACAGGCCGGCGACCGCGTGACCGTGGTGCGAGACCCGCGCGACGCGGTGATCGGCGCCCACCTGGTGAGCACCGACGTCTGGACCTCGATGGGTCAGGAAGACGAAACCGCCAAGCGCCTGGCGCTGTTTGCGCCCTTCCAGGTTACCCGCGCCCTGCTCGACCAGGCTGCGCCAGATGTGCTGTTCATGCACTGCCTGCCGGCCCACCGTGGCGAGGAAATCAGCCTCGACCTGCTCGACGACCCGCGCTCCGTGGCCTGGGACCAGGCAGAAAACCGCCTGCACGCACAGAAGGCCCTGCTCGAGTTCCTCGTCGAGCCGGCGTACCACCACGCATGAGCCAGCCATTACTGCTGAACCTGCGCAACCTGGCATGCGGCTATCAAGATCAACGTGTGGTGCAGAACCTCAACCTGCACCTCAATGCCGGCGACATCGGGTGCTTGCTCGGATCCTCGGGCTGCGGCAAAACCACTACCCTGCGGGCGATCGCCGGGTTCGAGCCGGTGCATGAAGGTGAAATCAGCCTGGCCGGCGAAGTGATTTCCAGTGCCGGCTTCACCTTGGCTCCGGAGAAACGTCGCATCGGCATGGTGTTCCAGGACTACGCGCTGTTTCCGCACCTCAGCGTGGCGGACAACATCGCCTTCGGCATTCGCAAGCACCCGCAAAAAGACCGCGTGGTCGCCGAACTGCTGGAACTGGTGAACCTGAAGAACCTCGGCAAACGCTTCCCCCACGAGCTTTCCGGCGGCCAGCAACAACGGGTGGCCCTGGCCCGTGCCCTGGCGCCGGAACCGCAACTGTTGTTGCTCGATGAACCCTTCTCCAACCTCGATGGCGAATTGCGGCGCAAGCTGAGCCACGAAGTTCGCGACATCCTCAAGGCACGCGGCACCAGTGCGATTCTGGTCACCCATGACCAGGAAGAAGCCTTCGCGGTGAGTGATCAGGTGGGCGTGTTCAAAGAGGGTCGGCTGGAGCAGTGGGACACGCCCTATAACCTCTACCACGAGCCGCAGACGCCGTATGTCGCCAGCTTTATTGGCCAGGGCTATTTCATCCGTGGCCAGCTCAGTTCGCCGGAATCGGTCAGCACCGAACTGGGCGACCTGCGGGGCAATCGTGCCTATACCTGGCCTACCGGCGGCGCAGTGGACGTGCTGCTGCGCCCGGACGACATCGTCTATGCGCCGGACAGCGCACTGAAAGCGCGGATCGTCGGCAAGACCTTCCTGGGCGCCTCAACCCTGTACCGCCTGCAATTGCCAACGGGCGCGCAGCTGGAGTCGATCTTCCCCAGCCATGCGGATCACCAGGTCGGCGCGAATGTGGGTATCCGTGTCGCGGCAGAACACCTGGTATTGTTCCAGGCCTCGGGCAGCACTGCCGCGCAGATTCCGCATGCCGAATCCGGTGTACGGCGTTACAGCCCTGCGAACTGACGCAATCCTATCGAAATGTGGGAGCGGGCTTGCTCGCGAATGCGCTGCATCAGTCACTGCATCTTTGACTGTCACACTGCTTTCGCGGGCAAGCCCGCTCCCACATTGGATCTGCATTGGCCTGAGATCAGGCCCGGCCTATCGGCGCGAACGTGGCCTGGGGTATGTTCGACAAATCCCTCCGAACCCAGCATGCGCCCTTCCAGCCCAACGAACTGACAAAACCCCATCGAAATGTGGGAGCGGGCTTGCTCGCGAATGCGCTGCATCAGCCACTGCATCTTTGACTGTCACACCGCTTTCGTGGGCAAGCCCGCTCCCACATTGGATCAGGCCCGGCCTATCGGCGCGAACGTGGCCTGGGGTGTGTTCGACAAATCACTCCGACCCAGCATGCGCCCTTCCAGCCCAACGAACTGACAAAACCCTATCGAAATGTGGGAGCGGGCTTGCTCGCGAATGCGCTACATCAGTCACTGCATCTTTGACTGTCACACCGCTTTCGCGAGCAAGCCCGCTCCCACATTGGATCTGCACCGGCCTGAGATCAGGCCCGGCCTATCGGCGCGAACTTGGCCTGGGTGTGTTCGGCCAGCACTGCTGCGGGCAGTTCGACCTCCAACCCCCTTCTCCCTGCACTCACGTGAATCGTGGCAAATTGCTGCGCCGTCATATCGATAAAGGTGCGCAGGCGCTTTTTCTGACCCAGCGGGCTGATACCGCCGAGCAAATAACCGGTGGAGCGTTGCGCCGCAGCCGGGTCGGCCATTTCGGCTTTCTTGACCCCCGCCGCCTGGGCGAGCGCTTTCAAATCCAGACTTCCGACGACCGGCACCACCGCGACCAACAGTTCGCCCTTCTCACTGCTGGCGAGCAAGGTCTTGAACACCTGCGCCGGGTCCAAGCCCAATTTTTCCGCGGCCTCCAGGCCATAGGAGGCAGACTTCGGATCGTGCTCATAACTGTGGATGCGATGTTCGGCACGAACTTTTTTCAACAAATCCAATGCAGGCGTCATGACCTCTCCGGGCGTGGCAGACAGAGCACCAATTCTAAGCCAAGCCCGTGCGAAACGCTCTAGTGCGCGCGCTCGTGACCTATCACTTCAGAGAGCGCCTCATGATCATTCACCAGACCAATAGTTGGAAAGTGACCGACCGTTCACTTTCGACCTTTGACAGCCGTGATTCTTGTCTATATTTTTTCGTTTCCGAATACTGTAGGAATACACCTACGTGTTTCGAGCAGTAAGCCGTGGCGGAGATGGGGATCCCCACCACGGTGAAAATCGCGCATGACCCGTTGAGGTCAAACGCCAGACAAGAACAACAATTGAGGTTTTCCATGACAACTGCTCTTCAACAGCCTTCACTTTCGAGCCAATGCATGGCCGAGTTCCTGGGGACTGCGCTGCTGATCTTCTTCGGTACGGGATGTGTCGCTGCGCTCAAGGTCGCGGGTGCCAGCTTTGGCTTGTGGGAAATCAGCATCATCTGGGGGGTCGGCGTCAGCATGGCGATCTACCTGAGCGCCGGTATTTCCGGGGCCCACCTCAACCCGGCGGTCAGTATCGCCCTGTGCATCTTCGCCGATTTCGAAAAACGTAAACTGCCCTTCTACATCCTGGCCCAGATCGCCGGCGCCTTCTGCTCGGCAGCCCTGGTGTACACCCTCTACAGCAATCTGTTTTTCGATTACGAACAAACCCACCATATGGTGCGCGGCTCACAAGCCAGCCTGGAATTGGCCTCGGTGTTCTCCACCTACCCCCATGCGCTGCTGAGCACTGCCCAAGCGTTCCTGGTGGAAGTGGTCATTACCGCGATCCTGATGGGCGTGATCATGGCCCTCACCGATGACAACAACGGCCTGCCACGCGGCCCGTTGGCACCGCTGCTCATCGGCTTGCTGATTGCCGTGATTGGCAGCGCCATGGGCCCGCTGACCGGCTTTGCGATGAACCCGGCGCGGGATTTCGGGCCCAAGCTGATGACCTTTTTCGCCGGCTGGGGTGAAATGGCCTTTACCGGTGGCCGTGATATTCCTTACTTCCTGGTTCCGATTTTCGCGCCGATTGTCGGCGCATGCCTCGGTGCTGCGGCCTATCGCGGGCTGATTGCCCGTCATCTGCCGAGCGCCGCACCTGCTATAGCTGAAACACCTGACACGGCTGTCAACGGCAAGACCCGTATTTCCTGAAAGCGCCAGCCTGGGCCCCTGCCCTTCGCGGTCCAGGCTGATTTCTGACTTCCTTATTTCGTCCAAGGCAATTGACATGACCGATATCGAGAATAAGAACTACATCATTGCCCTTGATCAGGGCACCACCAGTTCGCGCGCGATCATCTTCGACCGCGACGCCAACGTGGTCTGCACCGCCCAGCGTGAATTCACTCAGCATTACCCGCAAGCCGGCTGGGTCGAACACGATCCGATGGAAATTTTCGCCACCCAGAGTGCGGTGATGGTCGAGGCCCTGGCACAAGCCGGCCTGCACCATGACCAGGTCGCCGCCATCGGTATCACCAACCAGCGTGAAACCACCGTGGTGTGGGACAAGATCACCGGCCGGCCGATCTACAACGCCATCGTCTGGCAGTGCCGCCGCAGCACCGAGATCTGCCAGCAGCTCAAGCGCGACGGCCACGAGCAATACATCAATGACACCACTGGCCTGGTGACCGACCCGTACTTCTCCGGCACCAAGCTCAAGTGGATCCTCGACAACGTCGAAGGCAGCCGCGAGCGGGCGCGCAACGGCGAACTGCTGTTCGGCACCATCGACAGCTGGCTGATCTGGAAATTTACCGGCGGCAAAACCCACGTCACCGACTACACCAACGCCTCGCGCACCATGCTCTTCAACATCCACACCCTGGAGTGGGATGCGAAGATGCTGGAGATTCTCGACGTGCCGCGCGAAATGCTGCCGGAGGTGAAATCCTCCTCGGAAATCTACGGCCGCACCAAAAGCGGCATCGCCATCGGTGGTATCGCCGGTGACCAGCAGGCTGCGTTGTTCGGCCAGATGTGCGTCGAAGCCGGGCAGGCCAAGAATACCTATGGCACCGGCTGCTTCCTGCTGATGAACACCGGCGACAAGGCGGTGAAGTCCAAGCATGGCATGCTCACCACCATCGCCTGCGGCCCGCGTGGCGAAGTGGCTTACGCCCTCGAAGGCGCGGTGTTCAACGGCGGCTCCACCGTGCAATGGCTGCGTGATGAGCTGAAGATCATCGCCGACGCCACCGACACCGAATACTTCGCCGGCAAGGTCAAAGACAGCAACGGCGTGTACCTGGTCCCGGCGTTCACTGGCCTGGGCGCTCCGTACTGGGACCCGTATGCCCGTGGCGCGCTGTTCGGCCTGACCCGCGGCGTACGCGTGGATCACATTATTCGTGCAGCCCTGGAGTCGATTGCCTACCAGACCCGCGACGTACTGGACGCCATGCAGCAAGACTCCGGCGAACGCCTCAAGGCCCTGCGCGTGGACGGCGGCGCGGTCGCCAACAACTTCCTGATGCAGTTCCAGGCCGACATCCTCGGCACCCAGGTCGAGCGCCCGCAAATGCGCGAGACCACGGCGCTTGGCGCGGCGTATCTGGCCGGCCTGGCCTGCGGGTTCTGGGGCAGTCTTGACGAACTGCGCGGCAAGGCCGTGATCGAGCGCGAATTCGAACCGCAACTGGACGAAGTCGCCAAAGAGAAGCTGTATGCCGGCTGGCAGAAAGCAGTCAGCCGCACCCGCGACTGGGAACCCCACGAAGGCGCTGAATAAGCCAAGCGCCGGACGGCGATAGGGTTGTAACTGGCAGGGAGCGGATTCCTGCGTCATCATGGGCCACTTTTGTATGGCAGCCCAAAGGACGCCCCATGAATCTGCCTCCCCGCCAGCAACAAATCCTCGAACTGGTCCGCGAACGCGGCTACGTCAGTATCGAGGAAATGGCGCAGCTGTTCGTTGTCACCCCGCAAACCATCCGCCGCGATATCAACCAGCTGGCGGACGCCAATCTGTTGCGCCGCTACCATGGCGGCGCAGCCTATGACTCCAGCGTCGAAAACACCGCGTACGCCATGCGTGCCGACCAGATGCGCGACGAGAAACAGCGCATCGGCGAAGCCATCGCGGCGCAAATCCCCGATCATGCCTCGCTGTTCATCAATATCGGCACCACCACCGAATCCATCGCCCGCGCGTTACTCAACCACAATCACCTGAAAATCATCACCAACAACCTCAACGTCGCCACCATGCTCAGCGCCAAGGACGACTTCGACGTGCTATTGACCGGCGGCAACGTGCGCCGTGACGGCGGTGTGGTAGGCCAGGCCAGTGTGGATTTCATCAACCAGTTCAAGGTCGACTTTGCCCTGGTGGGTATCAGCGGCATCGACGAAGACGGCAGCCTGCTCGACTTCGACTATCAGGAAGTACGGGTTTCCCAGGCGATCATCGCCAATGCGCGCCAAGTGATCCTGGCGGCGGACTCAAGCAAATTCGGGCGCAATGCCATGATTCGGCTGGGGCCGATCAGCCTGGTGGACTGCCTGGTAACCGACCAGCAGCCGGTGCCCGCGCTGGTGCAGCTGTTGAATCAGCATAAGGTTCGCCTCGAAGTCGTGTGACGCTTCGATCTCTGTGGCGCCTGCACCGACGCCTTCGCGAGCAAGCCCGCTCCCACATTTGACTGCGTAAGGCCTGGCGAAATGCGATCACCTGTGGGAGCCCGGCTTGCCGGCGATAGCGCCCTTGAGATCGCCTTCGCCGGCAAACCAGGCTTCCACAGGTTTATGTTCGCAAATTTTCCTTTTCCCGCCCTTCGATGAGTTTTTTCAATCGAAGTCGGGTGGCTGTGCGCGCGTTTATCAGCTACCATTTTCGCAAATGAACATTAATGTTCGAATTCCAATACGAAAAGATCGCGAGGCCAGCCGATGAACCCTTCTACCTTGCCTGCTGCACCGCTTGCCGAAGTCTATGACGTCGCCGTGATCGGCGGCGGGATCAATGGCGTCGGCATTGCAGCAGACGCAGCCGGGCGCGGTTTGTCGGTATTCCTTTGCGAAAAGGACGACCTCGCCAGCCACACCTCCTCCGCCAGCAGCAAGCTGATCCACGGCGGCCTGCGCTACCTCGAACATTACGAATTCCGCCTGGTGCGCGAAGCCCTGGCCGAACGTGAAGTGCTGCTGGCCAAGGCCCCGCACATCGTCAAGCAAATGCGTTTTGTCCTGCCGCACCGACCGCACCTGCGTCCGGCCTGGATGATCCGCGCGGGCCTGTTCCTCTATGACCACCTGGGCAAGCGCGAGAAGCTGGCCGGTTCCAAAAGCCTCAAGTTCGGCGCTGACAGCCCGCTGAAAAGCGAAATCACCAAAGGCTTCGAATATTCCGACTGCTGGGTCGACGACGCCCGCCTGGTGGTGCTCAACGCCATGGCCGCGCGTGAAAAAGGCGCGCATATCCACACCCAGACGCGCTGCGTCAGCGCGCACCGCAGCAACGGCATGTGGGAAATGAACATGGAGCGCGCCGACGGCAGCCTGTTCTCGATCCGCGCCCGCGCCCTGGTGAACGCGGCCGGCCCGTGGGTTGCCAAGTTCATCAAGGAAGACTTGAAGCTGGACTCGCCCTACGGCATCCGCCTGATCCAGGGCAGCCACTTGATCGTGCCGAAACTGTACGAAGGCGCCCACGCGCACATCCTGCAGAACGAAGACCAGCGCATTGTCTTCACCATTCCGTACCTGAATCACCTGACCATCATCGGCACCACCGACCGCGAATACACCGGCGACCCGGCGAAAGTGGCGATCACCGAAGGCGAAACCGACTACATGCTCAAGGTGGTCAACGCGCACTTCAAGAAGCAACTGAGCCGCGACGACATCGTCCACACCTACTCCGGTGTGCGCCCGCTGTGCAACGACGAGTCGGATAACCCGTCGGCGATCACCCGTGACTACACCCTGTCGCTGTCCGGCGGCACGGGCGAAGCACCGATCCTGTCGGTGTTCGGTGGCAAGCTGACCACCTACCGCAAACTTGCCGAGTCGGCGATGGCGCAATTGGCGCCGTACTTCACGCAGATGCGCCCGAGCTGGACCGCCACCGCGAGCCTGCCCGGCGGCGAGCACATGACCACGCCGGAAGCTCTGGCCGAGGCCATTCGCGCGAAGTTCGACTGGGTGCCAAGCGAGATAGCGCGCCGCTGGTCCACCACTTATGGCAGCCGGACCTGGCGCTTGCTCGAAGGCGTGCAATCGCTGGCCGACCTTGGTGACCACCTGGGTGGCGGCCTGTACACCCGCGAAGTGGATTATCTGTGCGCTGAAGAATGGGTGACCCAACCTCAGGACGTGCTGTGGCGGCGCACCAAGCTGGGCCTGTTCACCACCGCGCAGGAACAGGACAACGTGCAACGTTACCTGTCCAAGGTCGAGCAGAACCGCAAGATCGAAGCGGCCTGATCAACCGCTCGTAAAAAAGCCCCTGTGCCGAAAGGTCCAGGGGCTTTTTCATGCCTGGAGGGCCTGGCGCTGGTAACGCAGCCCCATGTCCCGAACACCGGGCAAGGCCGACCCGAGCAGCACCGGGTAAGCCGCCAGCAGGAAGCCCGGCGTGGCGCCCACCAGCGCGCGCTCAAGCCAGACACAGGCCTGCGCCTCGTCGCCGGCTTCTGCCAACTCCGCCGCGTGGTTGTATTGCCCACGGAAATCACCGGCCTCGGCCGCGCGCCGGTACCACTGGCGTGCCAGCGGCACATCCCTGGGTACCACGACGCCCTCATGGTGGAAACGCCCGAGCAGGTTCATCGACTTGGCGTGCCCTTGGGCAGCCGCCTGCTGGAACAATTGGAACGCCGCGGCGAGGTCTTGCTCGACGCCGCGGCCACGGGTCAGCAACTGACCGAAGTTGTACAGCCCCCAATCCAGGCCCAGATCGGCCGCCTGCCGGTAATGCCGTGCGGCCTGTTCCAGGTTGATCGCGTCGCCCCAGCCATGCTCCAGGCAACGGCCGATCATATTGATTGCCATCGGATGCCCCTGGCGCGCAGCGATCCGAAACCAACTCAGCGCCAAGGCCGGGTCCAGTTGGATGCCACGCCCCTCCAGCAGCAACTGGCCCAAGGTGGCCTGCGCGTCGGCATCCCCCAATTGTGCGGCGTGCATCACCCACCGTGCGTAGGCCCGGGGGTTACCGGCCAAATCAGAAGGCTCGGTGCTGTGCATTTGCGTCTCCCCACGGTGGATAAAACTTACAAAACTTTCATGAAACATTACGTAACAATCTATTACATTTGAGATTGGTTATCAAACACGACCACCTCTCAATCCTACTAACAAGAGACCATTCAATGACGACCGGCACCCGTTCCGCTCCCCTCTCCACGCGGCATTTGCTCGCATCGGCAGTGGGTTTGGCAGTGGCTGCGCAGGGAGGCTTCAGTTATGCGGGGGATGCCGCACCAGACGACAACACCGGGCCGATCCAGCTCGGCGCGACCAGCATCGAAGGCCAGGCGCAAAGTGCCTACAACCCGGTGGCACCGTCTTCACCCAAGTACACCGAAGCGCTGCGCGACACGCCGCAGACCATCACGGTGGTGCCCAAGGAAGTCATTCACGATCAAAACCTGCTGACCCTGCGCGACGTGCTCAGCACCGTGCCGGGCATCACATTCGGTGCCGGTGAAGGCGGCAGCGGCTATGGCGACAGCATCAACCTGCGCGGCTTTTCCGCCAGCGGCGATATCTACGTGGACGGCGTGCGCGACAGTGCGCAATACAGCCGCACCGACCCGTTCAACCTGGAGCAAGTCGAAGTCGTCAGCGGCGCCAGCTCGGTGTACTCGGGTTCGGGCGCTGTCGGCGGCACCATCAACCTGGTCACCAAGGCCCCGGAACTGCGCGACAAAACCACGATCAGCGCCGGCATCGGCACAGACAGCTACAAGCGCCTCACCCTGGACAGCAACCAGACACTTAATGACACGACGGCATTCCGCTTGAACCTGATGGCCCATGGTAACGACGTGCCTGGCCGCGATTATGAAGATTACTCGCGTTGGGGCATTGCCCCCTCGATCGCCTTCGGCCTGGGCACGCCGACGCGCGTGACCGTCAGTTATGAACATCAGAAAGATGACAACACGCCGCAATACGGCATCCCCATCTACAACGGCAAGCCGATGCCGGGCGTGGGCTGGAGCGACTATTACGGTTACCACAACATCAACGACCAGAACATCACCTCGGACGCGTTCAGCCTCAAGCTCGAACATGACTTCAACGATGCCGTGTCGGTCCGCAACTTCACCCGCGTCGAGCGCGTACGCCAGGAGCTGCGCGCCTCCGGCCCCGAAGGTGCGCAGGCCGGTTGCCTGGCCAGCGGCACCCAGATTACCGGTGCCCCCTGCCCCGCAGGCCTGAGCCCGGGCTTTTTCCAGCCAGCCGGTGGCTCATTGGGTAACGAGCGCAACACCCAGAACAAAATGTTCACCAACCAGACTGACGTGACCAGCCACTTCAGCACCGGCTTCATCGACCACACGCTGGTGACCGGCATCGCCATCAGCCGCGAGGAATACCAGGCCGATACCGGCAAGTGGCTGACGAACAGCAACGGCAGCACGATCGTGCCACCGCCGGTCAGCTACAGCGATCCGAATTCCGACTGGACAGGCCCGGTCAACTTCACCCGCGCGGCCCACGTCGACGGAGCACTGAACAACCGCGCCGCCTATGCCTTCGATACGCTCAAGCTCAACCCGCAATGGGAAATCAATGGCGGCCTGCGTTACGAGCACAACGCCGGCAGTTCGGTGAGCAACGCCTATTCCAGCACCGGCGTGGAAACGCCAGGCGTGCGCTACGGCCAGGCAGACGACCTGACGTCCTACCGCCTGGCGCTGGTCTACAAGCCGGTGGAAAACGGCAGCTTCTATGTCGCCTATGGCAACAGCAAGACGCCGTCGCAAGCCAGCGTCAACGGTGGCTGCTACACCCCGGCCAAGACTTCAAGCACGGCGACCAACAACTGCAACGTCGCCCCGGAAACCGCCGTCAGTTATGAAATCGGCACCAAGTGGGACTTCCTCGACAATGCCTTGTCGGTCACCGGCGCGATCTTTCGCAATGACCGCACCAACTACAAAGTCGCCGATAACGACCCGAGCAACCTGAGTGGCACGCAAACCCTCGACGGCAAGGCGCGTGCCGATGGCGTGGCACTCGGCCTGAGCGGCGCGCTGACGGATCGCTGGAAAGTCTTCGCCAACTACACCTACCTCAACACCCGTGTACTGCGCAGCGCCAGCGACTACACCCTGGCAACCACCGGTATCGATGTGCAGAAAGGTGAACCGCTGACCTTCACCCCCAAGCATGCGGCCAGCCTCTGGACGGTGTACGACCTGCCATACGACTTCCAGGTGGGTTACGGCATCACGGCGCAGACCAAGCAGTACCTGGTCAGCGCCGCCGGGGCACCGACTGCGCCTGGCTATGCGGTGCAGCGTGCGATGCTGGGTTACAAGGTCAACAAGCAGCTCAACCTGCAGTTGAACGTCAACAACCTGTTCGACAAGGAGTACCTGACCCGCATCCGCAACAACGGTTGGGCGGTGCCTGGCGATGGGCGTGCGGCGGTGGTCTCGGCCGACTACACCTTCTGACAGCAGAACCTGCCGTCGATAGCCCTGTGAGGGCTGGCGCGCCTGCGATGCAGACACTGGGCAGATCAATAAGCCCGGTCGATGCCCTCGCAGGCGTGCTCGTTCCTACAGAAAATACTGACCCGCTGGCATTCGGTTTTCCGAACGACATACCCCCAACCATTCGGTTTGCCGGACCAAAGCCTTGAAAATACATCGTCACACAAAGTTAATACGCTTATAAATCAGCCGCTTAGCCTTTTAATTCGGGTATGGCACGACTCATGCTCTACACTTCCTGACGATTACCTGGGACGCCTTAGGAGCCGTCACGGGCATTCGCTGTACAAGAGAGCCGTTTAGCCGGCTTCATAAAAAAAACAAATGTCGAGGAAGTATTGATGCGCATCGTTCCCCATATCTTGGGCGCAGCTATCGCTGCTGCTCTGATCAGCACTCCAGTTTTCGCCGCCGAACTCACCGGCACACTGAAGAAAATCAACGACTCCGGCACCATCACTCTCGCTCACCGCGACAGCTCCATTCCGTTTTCCTACATCGCGGATGGTTCGGGCAAACCAGTGGGCTACTCCCACGACATTCAGCTGGCCATCGTTGAAGCCCTGAAAAAAGACCTGAACAAACCCGACCTGAAGACCAAGTACAACCTGGTCACCTCGCAAACCCGTATCCCGCTGATCCAGAACGGCACCGCGGATATCGAGTGCGGCTCCACCACCAATAACGCCGAACGCGCCCAGCAAGTCGACTTCACCGTCAACATCTTCGAAATCGGCACCCGCCTGCTGGTCAAGAAAGACAAGGATGGCAAGCCGTCCTACAGCGATTTTGCCGACCTGAAAGGCAAAAACGTCGTGACCACCGCCGGCACCACGTCCGAGCGCATCATCAAGGCGATGAACGCCGACAAGCAGATGGGCATGAACGTCATCTCCGCCAAAGACCACGGCGAGTCCTTCCAGATGCTGGAAAGCGGCCGCGCCGTTGCCTTCATGATGGACGACGCCCTGCTGGCCGGCGAAGAAGCCAAGGCCAAGAAGCCGGATGACTGGGTCATCACCGGTACTCCACAGTCGTTTGAAGCCTACGCGTGCATGGTTCGTAAAGACGATCCAGCGTTCAAGAAGGCTGTCGATGACGCCATCACCGGCCTGTACAAATCCGGCGAAATCAACAAGATCTACAGCAAGTGGTTCGAGAGCCCGATTCCACCAAAAGGCCTGAACCTGAACTTCCCGATGAGCGACAAGGTTAAGGATCTGATCGCTAACCCAAGCGACAAGCCAGCGCCTGACGTAAAAATCTGATTTCTGACTAACCTTATCTCCTGAGGGAGCAAACCTCCCTCAGGCGTCTGTTACTACCTGCTGGCTTTATTTTGGAACACTCGACCTGGCGGTTTTCGAGCCGATCGTGTGTGCCTGGCGTTCAACGTCAGGTGGGAAAGGATCTTCCCCAAGCGGGTGCTTGTACATCGATCGATCTCGAGGGGAGACCCTAATGAATTACAACTGGGACTGGGGCGTGTTCTTCAAGTCCACTGGCGTTGGCAGCGAGACTTATCTCGACTGGTACATCGCCGGCCTGGGCTGGACCATCGCCATCGCTGTCGTGGCATGGATTATCGCCTTGTTGCTGGGCTCCGTTCTGGGGGTCATGCGCACCGTGCCAAACCGCATCGTATCGGGCATCGCGACCTGCTACGTGGAACTGTTTCGTAACGTACCGCTGCTGGTCCAGCTGTTCATCTGGTATTTCCTGATACCCGACCTGCTGCCGCAGAACCTGCAAGACTGGTACAAACAAGACCTGAACCCGACCACCTCGGCCTACCTGAGCGTTGTCGTGTGCCTGGGCCTGTTCACCGCCGCCCGGGTGTGCGAGCAAGTGCGCACCGGTATCCAGGCGCTGCCACGTGGCCAGGAATCCGCCGCGCGCGCCATGGGCTTCAAGCTGCCGCAGATCTACTGGAACGTGCTGCTGCCCCAGGCCTACCGCATCATTATTCCGCCGCTTACCTCGGAATTCCTCAACGTGTTCAAGAACTCCTCCGTGGCGTCCTTGATCGGCTTGATGGAACTGCTGGCGCAAACCAAACAGACCGCCGAGTTCTCGGCCAACCTGTTTGAAGCCTTCACCCTGGCCACGCTGATCTACTTCACCCTGAACATGAGCCTGATGCTGCTCATGCGCCTGGTCGAGAAGAAAGTCGCGGTGCCCGGCCTGATCTCCGTGGGGGGTAAATAATGGACTTCGATTTCAGCGGCATCATCCCCGCCATCCCGGGCCTGTGGAACGGCATGGTCATGACCCTGCAGTTGATGGTCATGGGCGTGGTCGGCGGCATCGTCCTGGGTACGATCCTCGCGCTGATGCGCCTGTCGTCCAGCAAACTGCTGTCGCGCCTGGCCGGCGCCTATGTGAACTACTTCCGTTCGATCCCGCTGCTGCTGGTGATCACCTGGTTCTACCTGGCGGTGCCGTTCGTGCTGCGCTGGATCACCGGCGAAGACACCCCGATCGGCGCATTCACCTCCTGTGTCGTGGCCTTCATGATGTTCGAAGCCGCGTACTTCTGTGAGATCGTGCGGGCCGGCGTGCAGTCGATCCCCAAGGGCCAGATGGCGGCAGCACAGGCGATGGGCATGAGCTATGGCCAGACCATGCGCCTGATCATCCTGCCCCAGGCGTTCCGCAAGATGACCCCGCTGCTGCTGCAGCAGTCGATCATCCTGTTCCAGGACACCTCGCTGGTCTACACCGTGGGCCTGGTGGACTTCCTCAACTCCGCCCGTTCCAACGGCGACATCATTGGCCGCTCCAATGAGTTCCTGATCTTCGCCGGTGTCGTCTACTTCATCATCAGCTTTTCCGCCTCGCTGCTGGTCAAGCGTCTGCAAAAAAGGTTTGCCGTATGATCTCTATCAAGAACATCAACAAGTGGTATGGCGACTTCCAGGTGCTGACCGATTGCAGCACCGAGGTTAAAAAAGGCGAAGTGATCGTGGTGTGCGGGCCGTCGGGCTCGGGCAAATCCACCCTGATCAAGTGCGTCAACGCGCTGGAACCGTTCCAGAAGGGCGACATCGTGGTCGACGGCACCTCCATCGCCGACCCGAAGACCAACCTGCCAAAACTGCGTTCGCGCGTGGGCATGGTGTTCCAGCACTTCGAACTGTTCCCGCACCTGACCATCACCGAAAACCTGACCATCGCGCAGATCAAGGTGCTGGGCCGCAGCAAGGAAGAAGCCACCAAGAAAGGCCTGCAATTGCTCGAGCGCGTCGGCCTGTCGGCACACGCCCACAAGCACCCTGGCCAGCTTTCCGGCGGCCAGCAGCAACGTGTAGCGATTGCCCGCGCCCTGGCCATGGACCCGATCGTCATGCTGTTTGACGAACCGACCTCGGCACTGGACCCGGAAATGGTCAACGAAGTGCTCGACGTGATGGTGCAACTGGCCCACGAAGGCATGACCATGATGTGCGTGACCCACGAAATGGGCTTCGCCCGCAAAGTGGCCGACCGCGTGATCTTCATGGACGCCGGCAAGATCATCGAAGACTGCCCGAAAGAAGAGTTCTTCGGCGACATCAGCGCCCGCTCCGAACGCGCGCAGCACTTCCTTGAGAAAATCCTGCAGCACTAAGCATTACAGCGCTTCCACTGTAGAAACCGGATCTATTGTGGGAGCGGGCTTGCTCGCGAATGCGGTCTTTCAGTCACTGAAGCATCTGCTGACAGATCGCATTCGCGAGCAAGCCCGCTCCCACATTGGCCCCCGCAGGCTGGCAAGCGCTGGTTGACCCAAGGCATCTGTGATGAAATGCGACCCCAACCAATTTCGCGCCGCACCGCCATCACTTGCCGTGAAACCTCGTCTGATTCGCCAACTGTTCCTGCCGCCGTTGATCATCGCCCTGATGATCGGCCTGGGTTATATCGGCTTCTGGGTCAGTGAGCACTACGGCATCCGCACTCTCAGCGACAATGGCGAACGCCAGTTGGAGCTGCATGCGCGCACCGTCGAAAGCGAACTCAGCAAATACACCTACCTGCCCAGCCTGCTGGAGCTGGAGTCCAGCGTCTCCAAGCTGCTCGCCGACCCCAACCAGGAGACCCGGCAGACAGTCAACGATTACCTCGAAGGCCTGAACCGACGCAGTCGCAGTCGGGCCATCTACGTGATGGACACCACCGGCCGCGTGCTGGCCACCAGTAACTGGCGCGATGCCGACAGTTACCAGGGTGAAGACCTGTCCTTCCGTGCCTATTTCCAGAATGCCGTGCGCGGTCAGCCCGGGCGCTTTTATGGCATCGGCAGTACCAACGGCGAACCCGGCTACTACCTGGCCCATGGCCTGGAAGAACACGGCAAGATCATCGGCGTCGCCGTGGTCAAGGTGCGCCTCGAAGCCTTGGAAGAGCGCTGGCAGCGCGCGCGTCTCGAAGCATTTGTGAGCGACGAAAACGGCATCATCATCCTCTCCAGCGACCCGGCCCGCCGCCTCAAGGCCGTGCGCCCGCTCAGCGATGACACCAAGGAACGCCTGGCCCACAGCCTGCAATATTACTGGGCGACGCTGAACGAGCTGGAGCCCTTGGCCCGCGAGCGTATCAACGAAGGCACCGAGAAACTGACCTTCCCCGCCAACAGCGAAGTGGTGAACGACGAGCACGAGGTCAGCTACCTCGCGCAAACCCGTCCGCTCAACGACACGCCGTGGAATTTCACCCTGCTCACCCCACTCAACGACCTGCGCCGCGCGGCGATCAACCAGGGCATCCTGGTGGCCGTGGCCTTTGGCCTGGTGGCCTTCCTGCTGATTGCCTGGAACGAGCGGCGCAAGGTCATCGCCACTCGCCTGGCCGCGCGCGAAGCGCTGCAGGAAGCCAACAGCCAGCTGGAACGCCGGATTGCCGAGCGCACCGCCGACTTGCGCGCCAGCAATGAACGGCTCAAGAGCCAGATCCGCGAACGCCGCCAGGCCGAAGAGACCCTGCGCCGCGCCCAGGATGAACTGGTGCAGGCCGGCAAGCTCGCCGCCATCGGCCAGATGTCCACCAGCATCGCCCACGAACTGAACCAGCCGCTGGCCGCGCTGCGCACATTGTCCGGCAACACCGTGCGCTTCCTCGAACGCGGCGCGCTGGACACCGCCAGCGCCAACCTCAAGACCATCAACGAACTGATCGACCGCATGGGCCGCATTACTGCCAGCCTGCGCTCCTTTGCGCGGCGCGGCGACGACCAGGGCGAAGCCAGCCTGGGCAAGGCGGTCGACGCGGCGTTCCAGGTCATGGGCGCACGCCTGGACAACCTGTCGCTGACCCTGCACCGCGACTTCGCGCCGGCCCAGTTGCAGATCGACCAGACACGCCTGGAACAGATCCTGGTCAACCTGATCGGCAATGCCCTCGACGCCATGCAAGCGCAACCGGCCCCCGAACTGTGGCTGGAAGGCAGCGCCGCCGACGGTAAATACCGCCTGCTGGTACGTGACAACGGCCACGGCATCGACGCCGAGGCCCGCAAGCATTTATTCGAACCGTTCTTCACCACCAAGCCCGGCGAGCAAGGCCTGGGACTGGGCCTGACCCTGTCCGCCAGCCTCGCGGCGGCCACCGGCGGCAACCTCGCCGTCGAACACCCGGCCAGTGGTGGTACTGCCTTTGTCCTGTGCCTGCCGTTGGTGGGCGCTCAACATGTTGAGTCGACATGAATACAGATCCGAAAGACCTCACCGTCCTGATCGTCGAAGACGACCCGCATGTGCTGCTCGGCTGCCAGCAGGCCCTGGCGCTGGAAGATATTCCCAGCGTCGGCGTGGGCAGCGCCGAAGAGGCGTTGAAGCGCATCGGCGAGAACTTCGCCGGCATTGTCATCAGCGATATTCGCCTGCCGGGCATCGACGGCCTGGAGCTGCTCACGCGCCTCAAGGCCCTGGATAAAAGCCTGCCGGTGGTGTTGATCACCGGGCATGGCGACATCTCCATGGCGGTGGGCGCGATGCGCAACGGCGCCTATGACTTCATGGAAAAACCCTTCTCCCCCGAGCGCCTGGTCGACGTCGCCCGCCGCGCCCTGGAGCAACGTGGGCTGGCACGCGAAGTCTGGTCGCTGCGCCGCCAGTTGGCCGAGCGCGACTCGCTGGAAGGCCGCATCATCGGCCGATCACCGGCCATGCAGAACCTGCGCGAGCTGATCGCCAACGTCGCCGACACTTCGGCCAACGTGTTGATCGAAGGCGAGACCGGCACCGGCAAGGAGCTGGTGGCGCGCTGCCTGCATGATTTCAGCCGACGCCACGACCACCAGTTTGTCGCGCTGAACTGCGGCGGCCTGCCGGAGAACCTCTTCGAAAGCGAGATCTTCGGCCACGAAGCCAACGCCTTCACCGGTGCCGGCAAGCGCCGTATCGGCAAGATCGAGCACGCCCATGAAGGCACGCTGTTCCTCGATGAAGTGGAAAGCATGCCGATCAACCTGCAGATCAAATTGCTGCGAGTCCTGCAGGAGCGCACCCTCGAACGCCTGGGCTCGAACCAGAGCGTGGCCGTGGATTGCCGCGTGATCGCCGCCACCAAGTCCGACCTGGATGAACTGAGCCGCGCCAACCAGTTCCGCAGCGACCTGTATTACCGCCTCAACGTGGTAACCCTGGAGTTGCCGCCCCTGCGCGAACGCCGTGAAGACATCCTGCAACTGTTCGAGCACTTCCTGCAGCAGTCGTCCCTGCGCTTTGATCGCGCGGCACCGGAGCTGGACAACCAGACCGTCTCGAGCCTGATGAGCCATGACTGGCCCGGCAACGTGCGCGAACTGCGCAACGTCGCCGAACGCTTCGCCCTCGGCCTGCCCGCCTTCAAGAAGAGCGGCGCGAGCAGCGGCAGCCATGGCCTGGCCTTCACCGAAGCAGTGGAAGCCTTTGAACGCAACCTGCTCAACGATGCCCTGCAACGCAGCGGCGGCAACCTGACCCAGGCCAGCCAGGAATTGGGGATGGCCAAGACCACCCTGTTCGACAAGGTCAAGAAATATGGCTTGAGCCACTAAGGAGCGCGTTGTGGATCTGGTATTGAAGGCCGCCCTCGGCGCGGCGGTGGTATTGATATTGGCTGCATTGGCCAAGACCAAAAACTATTACATCGCCGGGTTGGTGCCGCTGTTTCCGACCTTTGCGCTGATCGCCCACTACATCGTCGGCAAGGGCCGTTCGCTGGACGACTTGAAGACCACGATCCTGTTCGGGATGTGGTCGATCATTCCGTACTTTGTGTACCTGGCGACGTTGTATCTGATGGTCGATCGGATGCGCCTGGAAGCATCACTCGCCGTGGCGGCGGTGGCGTGGCTGATGGCGGCGACGATATTGGTCAGCATCTGGGTGCGCATTCACGCCTGACCCAACCCGCTCCAAATGTGGGAGCTGGCTTGCCTGCGATAGCGGTCTACCCGCCAACTCAGCTAACACAGACATACCGCCATCGCAGGCAAGCCAGCTCCCACATCTGGATCGGTGGCTCAAGAAAGATCAGCGCACGATCTTGTCGACCTGGATGCCCAGCTTTTTCAGGCGGTACCAGAAGCTGCGCTCGGATATCCCGATCTTCGCCGCCGCTGCGGCCTGCACGCCGTTGCTTTCGTTCAGCGCCGCCAGAATGTAGGTTTTCTCGACTTCGGCCAGGGCCGCATCCAGGTCAGCAGGCACGCCTGGTGTGTCACCCAGCAGCGCGGTGACGCCGCCTTCGCCAGGCCGGGAAGCAAACAGGTACGCCGGCAGGTCGATATCCTCGATCACCGGCGAGGCCGCCACGATGGTCGCGCGCTCCACACAGTTTTGCAGTTCGCGAATATTCCCCGGCCAGTGATAGGCGGCCATGGCCTGCAGCGCCTCCGGGCTGAAGCCGGTGATGCGTTTACCCGCGGTAGCACTCAGGGTCTGGGCGAAGTGGCGGGCCAGCGGCACGATATCTTCGGCGCGCTCGCGCAGCGCCGGCAGCGGAATCGGGAAGACATTGAGGCGGTAATACAGGTCTTCGCGAAACTCTTTATTGGCCACCGCATCGAGGAGGTTCTTGTTGGTGGCGGCAATCACCCGCACGTCCACCTTGCGCTCGCGCGGGTCGCCCACCGGTTCGATCACCCGCTCCTGCAACGCCCGCAGAATCTTGGCCTGCAGCGCCAGCGGCATGTCGCCCACTTCATCGAGAAACAGCGTGCCCTTGTCGGCCTGCTGGAAGCGTCCGACCCGGTCAGTCACGGCGCCAGTAAAGGCGCCCTTGCGATGACCGAACATCTCGCTTTCCAGCAAGCCCTCGGGAATGGCGGCGCAGTTGACCGCCACGAACGGTTTGTCGGCGCGGCTACCGTGCTTGTGGATGGCGCGGGCGACCATTTCCTTGCCAGTGCCGCTTTCACCGGTCAGCAGCACGGTAGCAGCGCTGTCGCGCACCGAATCCACCGCCTGCAGCACTTTGCGAAACGCCGGGCTGTCGCCGACCAGGCTGTCGAATTGCGCGTGCTCGTCCAGCTCGGCGCGCATGCGCGCGTTGTCGCGCATGATCTCGCGAAACTGCAGGGCCTTGGCCACGGTGATGTCCAGCTCGTCGATATCGAACGGCTTGGCGATGTAGTCATAGGCGCCGTTGCGCATCGACTGCACGGCGTTTTTCACCGTGCTGTAGGCGGTCATCACAATCACCGGCACCTGGGGGTAGCGCACCTTGATCTCCGCCAACAGGGCCGGCCCGTCCATGCCCGGCATGCGCCAGTCGCTGATCACCAGGTCGATGTCTTCCTGCTCCAGCACCTTGAGCGCGTGCAGGCCATTACCGGCAATGAACACCTGCACGTGGTTCTGGCCCAGGGCCGAGGCCAGCAGGTCGCAGAGCTTGGGTTCGTCGTCGACTACCAGAATGTTATGCGTCATGACTGTCCTCGTCGTCTTCGCCAATCGCCGGAATGTACAGGCTGAAGGTGGCGCCGGCATCTTTCTCACTGGTGCATTCGATGCTGCCGTCGTGACTTTCCATGATCGAATAGACTTTTGCCAGGCCCAGGCCAGTGCCCGAGGCCTTGGTGGTGACAAACGGCGTGAAGATGCGCTCGATCATCTCCGCCGGGATCCCCTGGCCGGTGTCGCCGATGCTGATCAGGGTATTGTCGCCGACGCTGCGAATGCCCAGGGTCAGGCGGCCGCCTTCGGGCATGGCATCGATGGCGTTGAGAATCAGGTTGAGGCAGGCCTGCTTGAGCTGCTTGGCGTCCGCGTAGATCGTCGCCCCCGGCGCCTGGTCGTCGATCTGTGCATCAATGTTATGCGTGGCCAGTTCCGGCGAGCAGAAGCCCAGGATCTCCTCCACCAGCGGCCGGGCCGGCTGCAGTACACGCAGTGGCGGGTTGGGCTTGGCGAAGTCGAGGAACTCGGTGATCAGGTCGTTGATGCGGCTGACTTCGCTGATCACGTATTCCAGGTGGCGCTTATCGGATTCTGCCAGGTCGGCGCGGCGGTGCAGCAACTGGGTAGCGGTCTTGATGATACCCAGCGGGTTGCGGATCTCGTGGGCCAGGCCCATGGCGACTTCACCCAGGGCGTGCAGGCGATCACGGCGGCGCAACTGGGCCTCGAGGTGATGCAACTCGCCGAGGCGTTCGGTCATGTGGTTGAAGGTGCTGCTCAACTGCGCCAGTTCGTCGCCACCGCTGACCAGCACCCGGTGCTCGTAGTTGCCCGAAATCACCGCGTCCACGCCCTGGGACAAATCCCGCAGCGGCTTGGTCAGGCGCCGCGACACCAACACCCCGGCCGCCAGCGACAGCGCCGAGCTGAGCAGGAAAATCAGCACGAACAGGTTGCTCTGGTTCACCAGCCCGACCAGGCTGGTGTGGCGCAGCAGGCCGCTGAAGATCACGCCTTGCAGGTCGCCGGCATCGTTGAAGATCGGCCAGTACAGACCGCTGTAGTTATTGGTGAACTGCTCGCTGGGCTGCTTGGTGCTGCGCATCGCGGCTTCGACATTTTTCGGGATGCGCGAAGGGTGATCCTCGAAACGCTGGGTCGAGAAGATCTCCGAGAAACCGTCGGGGTTGGCCAGGTACAAGCGCAAATCCAGCGAATGCACATCGGCCACGCTGGTCAGGAAGCTGCTGTCCAGGTAAGTGGCCACGAGCAGCAGGTAGTCGACACCCTCCTGGGTGGTTTCGAAGGTCGACACCACCAGGCCGGTGCTCACCCCCGCCACCTTGACCGTCTGCAGCACCGCGTTGCTGGTCAGGTCGATCTGTTTGACGACGTCGTCGGCCGCCGTGCTGAACACCACTTTGTGGTCACTGACGCGAATCAGCGCGACCACGTCGATGTCGGTGGCATCGGCGATGTCGGCGGTGAGCCGGTCGTGCTTGGCCGCCTGCTTGTTCGACGGCGGGCTGGTGTAGCGCAGGAACAGCTTGGCCATGCGCGCGTTGTCATGAAGGATGTCGCCGATTTCGTCCTTGACGATCTTGGTCGACTCCTGCAGCCAGATCCGCACGTTGCTGTCGAAAATCTGCGACAGCGTGGTCGCCGCCAGTTCGGCCGCGATCATGGTGGGAATGACGCTGACCAGCCAAAACGCCAGCACCAGCTTGCGCTGGACGCTCCAGCGCGAAATGGCAAAGGGGCGGGCTTTCTGGCGGGTCTTGGTGATCATCAGGTTTCGCTTATCGCAGCAGCCATGGCAGGGTCGGAACGATCCGGTCGGAGGTACATCTTCACAAGTTTGAGCAGGCCGTTGACCAGCCGATTACGGTGACGGAAAAACAGGTTGTTGCCGCGGAATTCGCACCCCAGGCGCAGCTTACTGGCATAGCCCTCCTGGCCGCATTCATACACGGGGATATTGTGCTGAATACAATAGTCGACATTGGTCAGCCAACACCTGAAGTACAGGTTGTACTCACGGCTGAACTCACGGTCATGCCCGAAAAACTTGTCGACCAAGCGGTGCTGATCCACCAGCATCAGGTTGAACGCCACCAGGCGCTCGTCCACCCAATAAAGTGCACAGACCGCGCGTTTTTCAAGCCGTTCAAGGATACCGGTGAAGTAACTTGCCGGCAGGCGTTCGAACTGTAAATCCGCGCGGCTGAGCGTGTCTTCATACAAGCGCATCACCTGCGGCAACACGTCGTCTATGTTGTGCCGCCATTCCACCCGTGGCCCCGGCGCACGCAGTTTACGGCGCAGGTCCTTGCGGGTCGATTTGCACAGCGAACCCAGGTAGGCGTCCACCGAACCGTAAGGCACCGTCAGCCAGCCGCTGGGCAGGCTCGGCATGCTCTGAAACCCGGCAACTCGGCAACTGGCGGCCCACTGCGTATCGTGGGTGGGCACATCCTTGACCGCCACCAGGCCGATGCCGAATGCGTTGGCATCCTGGCGCGCGGCCTTGAGTACGTGCGTGATCATCAGCGGGCGCCGCGCCTCGGGCACGCTACTGGCGATGCCCGCATCACAGCGCTCGGCCACCGGAGAGCCGATGGCATACAACGGCAACTGTAAAACACCCGGCCACAGTCGCTCCAGGCGCTCGGTAAAGCGCTTGCCGGTGCCCGACACCGTGGTGTCGAGTCGATACTGCGTGATGAACGCGGGCGCAACCGCCACCAGCGACCCGCTGTCGTAGACCGCCAGGTAACGCCATTTGAAATCATCAATGGCCGCGTTTTCCACGGCCACGTAAAAGTCCCAATCCTCCAGGGCACCGGGAAAACAGTCGTTCCAGGCACTGCGCTGGATGGCCCGGATGGTCGAGAAGGCTTGGGCGGTGATCACGGATTTCCCTTTTTCTATTTCTTGAGCGAGCCGGCCTGTGGTCATGATCGGGCGTGGTGTGGCAGCAATCCTCTTGTGGCAACCGCTCTATTGTGGCGAGCGGGCTTGCCCCGCGTTGGGCGGCGAAGCCGCCCCAAACCCAGCCACCCCAGTCCTAACGGGAAGCATGCAGTGTCAGCGAGGGGGCGGCTTCGCCGCCCAACGCGGGGCAAGCCCGCTCGCCACGAGGAGCAGGTTCAGCCTGGAAAACAGGTTCAGCATAAGCAGCAGGTTCAGCCTGGAAAACAGACCCAGCATGGGAAGCTGCCTCACCCTGGAAAACAGGTTCAGCATGAGCAGCAGGTTCAGCCTGCAAACCAGCTCCAGCATGCGAAGCTGCCTCACCCTGGAACACAGCTTCAGCCGCAGAAGCTCGTTGCCCCTGTGAAACCCGCTCACCACTGATGCGCGCATGCTGCTCGACAAACTCGGCACTCAACTCGATCACCCGGCGGTATTGCAGGTCGACGGTGATCATGTGATAGCAGTTGTCCAGCAGGATCTTGGTCACCGGCCCGCCGAGGTGGCGTTCCACGTAATCGGCGTTCCAGCGACTGGTGATGTCGTCCTCGATGGAGTGCAGCACCAGCGCCGGTACCTTGACCTCGGGCATGCGTTTCTTGACCACGGCGTTCATCCGATGCAACTCGCGCACCGTGATGCCTTCCATGGTCAGCAAGCCGGCTTCGCTGCTCTCCCCTTCCTTCATCTGGCGCTCGACGATCGCCCGCAGGCGTTCGTTCTTGATGCCATACGGCGGCTTCTCTTCGAAGCGGCAGATGTGCACGCCGAACGGAATCTTCATCAGCAATGGCGTCAGAAACGCCAGCTTGTGAA
This sequence comes from Pseudomonas sp. GW821-FHT05D12, assembly GCF_059419825.1. Lineage (NCBI taxonomy): Bacteria > Pseudomonadati > Pseudomonadota > Gammaproteobacteria > Pseudomonadales > Pseudomonadaceae > Pseudomonas > Pseudomonas sp. GW821-FHT05D12. Next base: position 128,298 of record NZ_JBWKSN010000001.1, read on the forward strand.
TGCTCCAGCCGTCGTACTTCAAGGTGGTGGAATACATCAACAGCCCGGCGACTTGCCCGGGGTGCTCGGCAGCCACGTACATCGACATCACCGCGCCCATGGACAAGCCACCGACAAAGACTTGCGCGTGGCGTTGCTTGACCTGGACGAAGGTCTTGCGCACGCCTTCGTACCAGTCCAGCCAGCCGGTGGCCTGCAGGTCGCTGTTATCGCCGCAGTGCCCGGCCAGGGTGGGCACGTAGACCGTGCAGTTACCCGCCTTGGCCAGGCCCTTGGCGACCTGGCGCAATTCCGTCGGGGTGCCGGTCAGGCCGTGGATCAACAGGATCCCGACCGGACCTTCACCGAGAACGAAGCCGGCATCACCTTCACCGAGGTCGATCCCGAGGCTGTTCACCGTTTGGTCGCCCGCACCAGCAGTTGCTCGAGGAGCTTGAGGCCCAGGTCGATTTCCGGGTAGCTGATTTCCAGCGACGGTGCCAGGGTGATTACGTTTTTGTAGTAGCCGCCCACGTCGAGGATCAGCCCGAGTTTCTGGCCATCAACGACCATGTCGCCTTTCATGCCTTCCTCGACCATGTAGTCCAGGGTCGCCTTGTCCGGGGTGAAGCCATCCGGGCCGCAGATTTCGCAGCGCAGGGCCAGGCCCAGGCCGTCGACGTCGCCGATGATCGGGAACCGTTTCTGCAGGTCCTGCAGGCCTTCCAGGAAGTATTTGCCCTTGGCCATGACCATCGCGCCGTAGTCGACTTCGTTGGTCATCTTGAACATTTCCAGGCCGACCGCCGTACCCAGTGGATTGGAGGCGAAGGTGGAGTGGGTCGAACCTGGCGGGAAGATCTTCGGGTTGATCAACTCTTCACGGGCCCAGATGCCGCCCAGTGGGTTGAGGCCGTTGGTCAGCGCCTTGCCGAACACGATCACGTCCGGTTGCACGTCGAAGTGCTCGATCGACCACAGCTTGCCGGTACGGTAGAAGCCCATCTGGATTTCGTCGGACACCATCAGGATGCCGTGCTGGTCGAGCACCTGCTTGAGTTCGCGGTAGAAGTTCATCGGCGGGATCACGTAACCGCCGGTGCCCTGGATCGGCTCGACGTAGAACGCGGCGTATTCACTCTGGCCGACTTTCGGGTCCCACACGCCGTTGTATTCGGTCTCGAACAGGCGGGCGAATTGCTGCACGCAGTGGCTGCCGTACTCTTCCTTGGTCATGCCTTTAGGGCCGCGGAAGTGGTACGGAAACGGGATGAACTGCGCACGCTCGCCGAAGTGGCCGTAGCGGCGACGGTAGCGGTAGCTGGAAGTGATCGACGACGCACCGAGGGTACGGCCGTGGTAGCCGCCTTCGAAGGCGAACATCAGGCTCTTGCCGTTGGTGGCGTTGCGCACCACTTTCAGCGAGTCTTCGATCGACTGCGAACCGCCGACGTTGAAGTGCACGCGACCGTCGAGGCCGAATTTTTTCTTGGCATCGACCGCGATCATTTCCGACAGCTCGATCTTGCCTTTGTGCAGGTACTGGCTGGCGATTTGCGGCAGGGTATCGATCTGCTGCTTCAACGCGTTGTTCAGGCGCGGGTTGGCGTAGCCGAAGTTGACGGCCGAGTACCACATTTGCAGGTCGAGGTAGGCCTGGTCTTCGGTGTCCCACACATAGGAGCCTTCGCAACGGCTGAAAATACGCGGCGGCTCGATGTAGTGGACGGTGTCACCGTAGGAGCAATACTTGGCTTCTTTATCCAGAAGGACCTGGTCTTCGGCGGTAGCGATACGGATATCAGACATGGTGGAAGAGTTCCTGATTTTCGGTAGACAGTTCGCCAGCAAAAGCGCTGGCGTTGGCGGCGATGCCCTGCGGCAGTTGCGCCAGCAATGCAGGCACTTCGGCGAAGGTGTCGAAGCGCGCGTGAGGAATGTTGTTGGCCACGCAGTAGTCGGCGAGGCTGCCTTTGGCGAACACGAAATCGGCGGTGGAGGCCACGCACATGTCGGACTTGCCGTCGCCGATCACCAGCACGCGCTTGTTGCGCGGGGTGGACTTGCACTTGCAGTTGCCGGAAGCGGCACGGCAGGCATCGCTGGCATACGGGAAGTCGATGCGCCAGCTGTTCTGGTCGACCTGGCGCAGGCGGTTGGCGAGGATCGGCAGCAAGGTCACGTAGTTGCGCGACAGAATGCGCGCGATGCCTTGTTCGATGCCGTCGCTGACCACTTCGATGGTCGCACCCAGGCCCATGACGTGATCGACGAAATCCGGGAAGTCCGGATCGATCTCGACACTGTCGAAGTACGCCAGCAGTTCAGTCGGGGTCGCCTTGATCAGTGCCAGTTGGCGGCTCAGGCATTCGCGGGAACCGATATGCCCATCCAGCCATTCCTGTTCGATGGTTTCCCACTCGGGGCCGGCGAAGCGTTGGAGGACGTTGTCGATGACATCGGTGGGGGTGATGGTCCCGTCGAAGTCACACACGATATGCCAGTGGATCATTGCCTTTCCTTGAGTTGGAGGGCTTGAAGAAGAGCGCTCTGTGCGCTTGCCACTGGAGTAGAGCAGGGAGCGTGCCAACTGGCGCAAACCCAGCGGGGCTGGGCTTTGCGTGAATTTGTCGGGCGATATGTGTCGCGCAAGCTACAATTTTTGTAGCTCGCTACAAACAAGATGAGTGCTTGCGCCAGGGACGCCCTTCGCGCGTGAATGCGCGTATGTCCAGATAAGGAAACCGCTGCATGTTCAAGGTGACTTCTGCTGTATTCGCCGGCCTGTTGGGGCTGTGGGGCTTTTCCAGCACGGCATTGGCCCAAGGCATTACCGGCGAGATGGGCGCGGGCGTCAGCTATCAACCCCACGACCCGACGGGCAGTCGCTACGAAACCCGGCCCATTCCCTACTTCGACCTGGACTGGGGCCCGGTCAGCCTGGGCACCGACGATGGCCTGACCTGGAGCGCGCTGGACACCCACGGCTTCACCGTCGGCCCGTACATCAATTACCTGCCGGGGCGTACCGCCAACGGCTCACTGCGCGGTCTGCGCAATGTCTCGGACATGGCCGAGGTGGGCGGTTTCATCCAATACGCGCCGGCCGACTTCTGGCGCGTGTACGCCCAGATGGGCCAGGCCGTCGGCGGAGGGCGTGATCAAAGCGGCGTGCTGGGCAAGGTCGGCGGCGAACTCGGCTACCCGCTCGGCGGCGGGATCATTGGCAGCACCGGCTTGCTGGCGCACTTTGCCGACGCCCGCCAGACCCAGACCTTTTTCGGCGTCGACGACAAGGAATCCGCGGCCTCGGGCATTCGCGCCTACAACGCGAGTGCCGGCTTCCAGAACCTGACGCTGACCCAGAGTTTCGAATTCCCCCTGGCGGACAACTGGTCACTGCTGACCAGCGCCAGTTGGGTCCACCTGGTGGGTTCGGCGGCCAACAGCACCATCGTCAAGGACACCGGGGATGTGAACCAGGGCCAGGTGCAGACCGCGATCAGCTACAAGTTTGACTGAAGAACCCGCGCCCCCTGCAGGCGCTGGCTTGCCAGCGATGCCGGCACCTCGGTCTATCCGGTAGACCGCGCAGACCATCGCGGGCAAGCCAGCCTCCACCCAAAGGCTTAGCCCTTCGCCTCGCGGATGATCTGGCGAATCGCGCTGACGAAGGCGTCGGCCGGCTGGCCACCGCTGACCGCATACTGATCGTTGAACACGATGGTCGGCACCGAGGTCACGCCCCGGGATATCCACAACTGCTCTTGCTCGCGGACATCGGCGGCGTATTCGTCGGAGGCGAGAATCTCGGCCGCCCGCTTGATATCCAGCCCGACGCTTTCAGCAATGATTGCCAGCGTGGCGTGATCGGAAGGGTCCTGCTGGTCGGTGAAATACGCCTTGAACAGCGCTTCCTTGAGGTTGTACTGCAAGCCTTCCAGCCCGGCCCAGTGCAACAGGCGGTGCGCATCGAACGTGTTGTAGATACGGCTCTGGCCATCGGTGCGAAAGGCAAAGCCCAACGCTGCGCCCAAGTCGCGGATGCGCGCACGGTTGGCCTGGGATTCTTCGGCAGTGGAGCCGTACTTTTCAGTGATGTGCTCGACGATGTTCTGACCGATGGCTGGCATGTTCGGGTTCAGTTCGAACGGCTGGAAATGAATCTCGGCCTGCACCTCGGCGCCAAGCTGGTCGAGGGCTTCGGTCAGGCCACGCAGGCCGATGATGCACCAGGGGCAGGACACGTCGCTGACGAAATCGATTTTCAGGGGAGTACTCATGGTAGGCAACCTCGCTGGCAATGCGCCGCAAAAGTTGCACGATACACCAATGTCACAACACCTTCGAAGGCTCGCCCAAGTCAATCTGCGCCCAATGGGCGGCATCTTCGCGATGGGCTTGCAGGTACGGCAGCACTGCCGCCAGCAGCGGCGCCTTGAAGGCTTCCTGGAATCGATGGGCCAGGCCTGGAATCAGTTTCAGCTGGCTGCCCTGGATATGCGCCGCCAAATGCACGCCGTGCATCACCGGCAATAACGGGTCGGCCGTGCCGTGGACTACCAGGGTGGGCACGCGCAACTGGTTGAGCAACGGTACCCGGCTTGGCTCGGCGAGGATCGCCATGATCTGGCGCTTCACGCCGTCGGGGTTGAAGGCGCGGTCGTAGGACAGCGCCGCCTGCTGCAGCAACACCTGGCGATCATCTTTCACCGACGGGCTGCCCAGGGCTGCCAACAAATCCGCCTGCTGCTCCAGCGCGACTTCACGGTTTGGTGCGCTGCGCCGCGACAGCAATTGCACCAACGCCGCACTCGGCGCCGGCAGGCCTTCGGCGCCGGAGCTGGTCATGATCAGCGTGAGGCTTTCGACCCGCTGCGGCGCCATGGCCGCCAGGTGCTGGGCGATCATGCCGCCCATGCTCGCGCCCAGCACATGGAATTGGCGGACCTGCAACGCGTCCATCAGGCCCAGGGCGTCGTCGGCCATGTCAGTCAGCGTGTAGGGCGCCGCCACCGGCAGGCCGAGCTTGTAGCGCAGCACTTCGAAGGTCAGGTTGGCGCTGGCAGGTGCCTGTCGCCAGGTGGACAGGCCGACATCCCGGTTGTCGTAGCGGATCACCCGAAAGCCCTGTTCGCACAACGCCACCACCACTTCATCCGGCCAGTGGATCAACTGCCCGCCCAGGCCCATGACCAGCAGCAACGCGGGATCGGACGCCCGCCCGATGCTCTGGTAGGCGATGCTGACCGTTTCCAGGTCGACCGTTTGGGTCGGGACATTGACATCACATCGAGACGCCGCAAAAGACGGCAGGCCGAACATAAAAGCGGCCAATAACAGCAACACGCGCATGGAAAACACCGAAACACAGAACCCCAGTAGAGCGCGAGTCTGATGAAGTTTGTTCGAGCGCGCTGCCACAGTTGCGTGACAGTTTGATGAAGAGTGCCCAGTGGTCATGGTCGACACGGCCTGCAACATTAGACAAACTCACGCCATTCCAATTCTTCACAAATTGTTTTCATGGAGAGCCCGTGCTCGAAATCCGCCACCTCAAGACCCTGCACGCCCTGCGCGAAGCCGACAGCCTGGTAGAAGCCGCCGAGCGCCTGCATCTGACGCAGTCGGCGCTGTCCCACCAGTTCAAGGAGTTGGAGGAACGCCTGGGCATGCCGTTGTTCGTGCGCAAGACCAAGCCGCTGCGCTTCACCAGCGCCGGCCTGCGTCTGCTGCAACTGGCCGATGCGACCCTGCCGCTGCTGCGCGGCGCCGAGCGTGACATCGCACGATTGGCCGGCGGTACCGCCGGGCGTTTGCACATGGCGATCGAGTGCCACAGCTGCTTCCAATGGCTGATGCCGACCATCGACCAGTTCCGCGATGCCTGGCCGGAAGTCGAGCTGGACCTGGCCTCGGGCTTCGCCTTTGCGCCGCTGCCAGCCCTGGCCCGTGGCGACCTGGACCTGGTGGTGACGTCCGATCCACTGGAATTGCCGGGCATCACCTACGTGCCGTTGTTCACCTACGAAGCCATGCTCGCGGTGGCCAATCAACACCCACTGGCGCACAAGTCCTACATCGTGCCCGAAGACCTGCTGACCGAAACCCTGATCACCTACCCGGTGGAGCGCGACCGCCTGGACATTTTCACGCGCTTCCTCGAGCCGGCCGATGTGGAACCGGCCCAGGTGCGCACCTCGGAGCTGACGGTGATGATGATGCAACTGGTCGCCAGCGGCCGCGGCGTGTGCGGCATGCCCCATTGGGCGCTGCATGAATACAGCTCACGGGGTTACGTGAAGGCCAAGCGCCTGGGCGAGAAAGGCCTGTTTGCCACGCTGTATGCGGGCATCCGCGCGGACATGCTGGACGCGCCGTATATGCGCGACTTCCTGCTGACGGCCAAGGACACCTCGTTTTCCACCCTGGATGGCGTCAGCGCGGTGCGCTGACGCGCAAGGGGCGATCAGGCCGGGGAGGTCAGCGACGCGCGATAGAACGGCAGGATCAGATCACGGGTCAACGGCGCCAACAGCAGGCCGCCATCGCCGGCGGGGTCGATCCAGCGTACCTCTTCAATCTCGGCGGCGGGGGTGACCGGGACGTCGATCTGCACCTGGAACAGCTCGGCTTCCACGGTGAAACCCGGCTCGTTGACGGCAGGTGCCGAAAACTGGCCGAGGTAGGTCGCAGCGCCGGGCTCGATACGCAGGTTCAGCTCCTCAAACAGCTCACGCGCCAGCGCCTCGGCAGGTTGCTCGCCGGCGTCGATCTTGCCGCCAGGTTGCATGAACGCCTGGGTGCCGCGCTTGCGCACCAGCAGGGTCTGGCCGTCACTGCCGATCAAAAGGGCGGCGGCGATGCGGATGGTCGAGGTCATGGATAAGTCGTCCTTGGAAAGCAAAAGGCGCAAGGATCACATGATCGACACGAACGCCGCAATCAATCCGAAAGCTGGCTTGCCTGCGCCTATCGGTTCAAGGGTGTTGAGCCGCGATCTCGGTGTGCTCCTTGATAAACACGCTGTAGCGCGCACCCTCCATGGTTTCGAACGCGATCAACTTGTCCACCAGCGGCAGGTTCAGCACCTTGCCGGCATTGAGCAGCAGCATGCCGTTGTCGGCATTCAGATTGCGCGCCAGCACCATGCCCTCCTCCAGCTCGCGGGTGCCGAGCACCTTGACGTTGGGGTCGCCCAAGGTCACGTCATTCAAGTAGGTTGCGCAGACCTGCACAAAGTCTTCCACCAACAGCGGGTCATACAGCCGCCCGGCGTATTTGCGGATATACAGCAGCGCTTCATCGCTGTTCATCTGCCGCTCGAGGATCAGGCCCTTTTGCAGCTCGATAAAATCCACTGCCAACTTCAACAGCCGCGACCCGGCGGGAATCGCTTCGCCCTTGAGGTGATCGGGGAAGCCACTGCCGTCCCAGCGCTCCTGATGATGGCGGATCAGGCGCGCGGCATCTTTCATCGGCTCCAGGGTCATCAGCAGTGATTCGCTCTGGGCCGGGTAGGCGCGATACCGTTCGCGGTCGCTGCTGTGCAGCAAGTCCGAGGGCGAGGCCATCATGCTGTCGCTCCAGCTCAACTTGCCGATGTTGTAGAGCGCGGCGGCCATGGTCAGGTCGCGATTGCTGGCGCAGTCCTCGCCATGGGCCACGCACCAGGTGCGTACCAGTTCGATGATCTGCCGGTTGGTCTGCTTCGCGCGCGGCAGGCGCAGGTTGGCCAGCAGCGAGAACACCTCGGCGCCGGTGGCATAGCTGTGCTTGAGTTCTTCGTAGGCCAGGTCAAGCATGTCGGCGGTTTGCTGCAGCTCGCTGGTGCGCGAGGCCACGCGTTTTTCCAGGGTCGTGTTGAGCTGCTTGAGTGCGTCGTTCTGCTGCTGGATCAGTTGCTCCAGCCGCGCACGCTCGCGCTCCGAATGCTGATGCGCCAGGGATTGGCGCAGCGCCAGCAACAACTCTTCATCCTTCCAGGGTTTGCTCAGGTAGCGGTAGATCTCGCCTTCGTTGATGGCCTTGATGATCAGGGTCAGGTCGGTCTCGCTGGTCAGCAGGATGCGCACGGTGTGGGGATAGTGCTGGTGGATATGCGCCAGCAATGACGCGCCGTCCATGTCGGGCAGGCGCGCAGCGCTCATCACCAGGTCGACGGGTTGGCTGGCGAGAATGGCCAGGGCATCGGCCGCGCAAGTGGCGCTGTGCAGTTCGAAGGGCTCCAGCCGCAGCAGGTGCGTCAGGCTGTGCAGCACCTGCGGATGGGCATCGATCAGCAGCACTACGGCGCGTTCGGTATCGGTGAAAGCCACTGACTCTCCCATGGCACACCTCGGATCGTCGGTTGGGTTTCCTTGTTGTTGTGGTTCACGGCCTCCTTGGCGATTACTGAGGAGTTTAGTTGGTTTTCGCCAAAGTAATGGCCTTACGATATCAACCCACAAAAAAAAGCCGCTCCATTCTCTGGAGCGGCCTTCGAGGTGAAACGCGGAGCCCTCACGCCTCGGTTTTTTTCGGGCTGGAGCCAAACGAAGCGAAACGCTTGTTGAACCCGGCAATACGGCCTTCGGCCTGGGTCTTGCGCTGTTGGCCGGTGTAGATCGGGTGCGAGGCGCTGGACACGTCCAGCGGGATGTAAGGGTAGGTGTTGCCGTCGCTGTGTTTATGCGTGCGGTCGCTGTCGGCGGTGGAGCCGATCAGGAAGAACACATCGGCGGCGGTGTCATGGAACAACACGGTACGGTAGTCGGGATGGATACCAGCTTTCATAAGGCCTCCGGGGCGTCTGGGTGCATTTGATGTGTTATACAGTAACACAAATCATGCACCCAAACGAGAACCGATTGCAATAAGAATAGGCCGTACGCTTCTATGCGGCCTCCTGGAAGTCCATTTCCGGCGGCTGTCGGGAGAAGCCGCGCGTGAGGAAACCCAGGTAAACCACGCCGATCGCCAACCACACCAGGCCCAGGTAGATCGCCAGGTGGTCGAGGCTGATCATCAGCCACAGGTCCGCCAGCAAGCCAATGGTCGGGAACACCAGGAACAGGATCAACTCACGAACGCCACGCTGCTGGGCGCCGATCCAGTAGTGAAAGATCACCGACAGGTTCACCAGGCTGAACGCCAGGAACGCGCCGAAGTTGATGAACGACGTGGAGGTGGTCACGTCCAGCTTCAACGCCAGCAGTGCCACCGCTGCACACAGCAGGATACTGTTGACCGGCGTGCCGAACCGCGCATGCAAGGTGCCGAAGAACGACTTGGGCAACACGCCGTCGCGGCCCATCGCAAACAGCAGGCGCGAACCACTGGCCTGGGCCGACAGCCCCGAGGCGAACTGGCCGACGATCAGGCCGATCAGGAAGATCGACACGAACAGGTCGCCACCGATGTTGCGCGCGATTTCATACGCCGCCGAATCGACATTGGCGAATTCGAAGGACGGATGGGCGATCTGCACGAAATAGGACACCGCCACGAAAATCAGCCCGCCGATCAGCGTGATCAACATGATCGCCCGCGGGATGGTGCGGCGAGGGTCGCGGGTTTCTTCGGTGAGGGTGCTGACCGCGTCAAAACCCAGGAACGAATAGCAGGCGATGGCGGCGCCGCTCATGATCAGCGGCATCTGCATCTGGCCGTTGAAGAACGGGGCGACGGTCCACAATGGCTTGCTCGCATCACCGCCGATGTAGTGGATGCACAGCGCGACAAACGCGATCAGCACCAGAAACTGCACCAGCATCAGCAACGCGTTGATGCCATTCGCCAGCTTGAGGCCAATGATGTTGATGACGCTGGTGATGCCGATAAACGCCAGCACCCAGACCCATTGCGGCACCGCAGGGAACGCCGAGTTGAGGTACGCCGCGCCGATCAGCCAGATGGCCATGGGCAGGAACAGGTAATCGAGCAACACCGCCCAGCCGGCGATAAAGCCCAGCTTGGGGCTGATCGCCTTGCGCACGTAGCTGTAGGCGGAACCGGCCACCGGGAACGCCGAGGCCATGCGCCCGTAGCTCATGGCGGTAAAGAACATTGCCACCAGCGCTGCCAGGTAGGCGGCAGGGACCATGCCGGCGGTGGATTGCGCGAGGATGCCGAAGGTGCCGAGCACAATGATCGGCGTCATATAGGCGATGCCAAACAGCACCACCGACCCTAACGACAGGGTGCGTTGCAAACGAGCCATGAGCGATTCTCCGCTGATTTATTAGATTTATGGCAGAACTGAAGTCGGTGAAGCGGACGTCTTTTTTCTTATGGTCAAACCGATTTACAAGGCCAGGCCGATTGATAGGCCCAGCCGTTTTATTGTGGCGAGCGGGCTTGCCCCGCGTTGGGCTGCGCAGCAGCCCCCATTGCGTTCAGCGCATTTCTCCAGACAACCCGCGGTGGCAGGTTTTGGGGCCGCAGGGCAAGCCCGCTCGCCACAGGAGCTCCATCAGTTTCCAGGGATCAGCAGCTCGCGCGTGCCGTCAGGGTGCTCAATCACCTCACCGGGCAATTTCAAGCGCTGGTCATCCAGGTAGCGGTAGTCCTTGCGCGCCGCCGCCAGCTGGTCGAGGTCCAGCTCGACGGTAAATTGCCCGGCCTCGCGCCCGGCTTCGAACAGCAAGGTGCCGAACGGGTCCACCAGGGCGCTGCCGCCGGCGAACAGCAGGCCGCCATCGCCCTCTTCCACGCGGTTGACCATCAGCGCAAACGCCTGGTTTTCCTGGGCCCGAGCCATGATCGCGGTGCGGTGCGTGGGGCCGTACGGGTCCATGTTGCCGTTGGTGACGATCAGCAATTCAGCACCCAGCTGCGCATTCGCACGGGCGCTTTCCGGGAACTCGATGTCGTAGCAGATCAGCAGGCCCACGCGCACGCCGTTCCACACGCAGGTGGCGTAGCGATCGCCCGGGGTGAACACGCCACGGTCGGAGGCCCACAGGTGGGTCTTGCGATAACGCAGCGCGATGCCTTCGGGGGTGATCAGCAAGGTGGTGTTATAGAATTGGCCGCCGTCGCTCTCGGCCATGCCGATCACCACCGCGATATCGCGCGCCTGGGCGGCCTGGATAATCGCCTGCACAGTAGGGCCATCCACCGGCTCGGCGATGGCGGCGACGGTCTCGGCTGTCGGGAAGCCCATGAGGTGGGTTTCCGGGAATACGATCAGTTGCGTGTCGCTTGCACTTGCAGCAATCGCTGCCAACGCGCGCTCAAGGTTGTAAGCTGTGCCGTTATCGCGGCCTGCCAACTGGGCAAATTCGACCTTCATGGGACATCCTGTGGTTTTATCTGTGGCGCAGTATGCGCAGCCGCACACGCCGGGGAAATCACGCCGCCGGGGTAACCCTATGGGGGTAGACGAATGACCGTTTCGCTGCAAGACATCGCCTGGCACCGTTCAGTCGGGCAAATGATAGACGCCCTCGACCAGGCCAACTTCTGGACCCAACTGGTGCGCCTGCTCGACCAGTACGTGCCGTTCGACAGTTGGGTGGTGTTGCTGTTCAGCAGCGAACACCGCCCGCTGGTGTTCGCCGAATGCCCGGGCGCCGACGGCACCCCGGACCATTTGTTCCAGGATTATCTCAACGGCCTCTACCTGCTCGACCCTTTCTATATCGCCAGCCGCGAGCACTCGCACACCGGCCTGTTACGCCTGGCTGAAGTGGCGCCGGAGCATTTCGAACTCACCGAGTACTACCAGCGTTACTTCCGCCTCAATGTGGTGGCCGATGAAATTCAGTTCAATTGCCACCTGCCGGACGGGCGCACGCTGTGCCTCTCCCTGGGCTCGAAGCAGCGTTTCGACCCGCAGCAGATTGCCCTGCTGTCGCTGATCCAGCCCTGGGTGCTGAGCCTGCTGCGCCAGCGCCTGCCCTTTGAACTCAACCAGGTCAGCACCCCACAGCCGCCGATCCAGAATGACGACTGGGGCGCCCAACTCACCGCCCGCGAGCTGGACGTGGGCCGCCTGATGCTCAGCGGCTGCTCCAGCAAGGAGATCGCGCGCAAGCTGGAAATCTCGGTGGAAACCGTGAAAGTCCATAAGAAGCACATGTACAGCAAGCTGGGGATCAAATCCCAGTCGGAGCTGTTCTCTATTTTCCTGCAAGCGCAGCGGAACTAGCCGCGACGCCCCTCACGGAGTGGGACAGCGCCAGCGTCGACTTGACCGAGTCGGGCGTGGATTCGTTATGGGCCACCGCTTGCGAGTAGCCATCGGCAACCGCCATCCAATCGCCCCTCGCAGCCCCCAGAGCCGCCGTGGCCAGGCCCGTCTGCAGGGTTTTATCAACACCGTTTATCATCCCCGCCAACGCGCCGCTCAAGCTGCCGTCGGACTTTTCCACCCCATGGAGCATGTTGCTCAAGCCGGGAATAAACCAGGTGTTGCGAGCAACGTCGCCCGCCGCCTTTTGTAGCCCAGTGCGCTCGGCGCCTCCCGGCATTTGCGCTGATGCGGCCCGTGGATGGTGGCCCGATGAAGACGAGAATTGCTGGTCGAGCCTGGACCTGACCAAGGGGTTGTCATTGCGCAAGCCAGACGGAAATTGACGATGGGTCGGTGTGATGAACGGCTCACGCCCGGAAGCCACTTGAGGCGCAGCAGGACGCGCCTCCGGCGCCTGGGTCAGGCGTGTCAGGAGATCCACCGCAGTCAGGGCAGTATTGATATTCATGGTCGGCTCACTTTGGAGAGGTTGAGGAACGTGTGTTTAAGTGGCTCGGGGCAACCGATGAGTTCCGCGCGCCAACCCCTCTGAAATGGGCCTCTGCGCGCTCAAACCTTGTCCGCGGTTTCGCAACAGGCGCAGAATGGGTGATCGACCTTCAGAGTTGAACCAAGGAAAAACCGTATGAGCCTGTCCTTGTTAAGCCGTTACGCGTTCTTTGCTGCCTGTGTCATTTTCACCCTCGCCAGCCTCCCTTTTATCGAACATGAATGGCTGTGGCCCATCACCCTGGTCACCGGTGTACTGAGCCTGATCGGTCTGTTCGACCTGCTGCAAAGCCCCCACGCGGTACGCCGCAACTACCCGATCCTGGGCAATATCCGTTACCTGGTGGAAGCCATCCGCCCGGAAATCCGTCAGTACCTGCTCGAGTCCGACAGCGACGCCCTGCCCTTCTCGCGGGCCCAACGTTCGCTGGTGTATTCGCGCGCCAAGAACGAAACCGCCGACAAACCCTTCGGCACGCTGATCGACGTGTACCAGTCGGGCTTCGAATTCATCGGCCACTCCATGCGCCCCGCGCCGCTGAGCGACCCCAGCGCATTTCGCGTGATGGTTGGCGGCCCGCAGTGCACGCAGCCGTACTCGGCCTCGGTGTTCAATATCTCGGCGATGAGCTTTGGCTCGTTGAGCGCCAACGCCATCCGCGCGCTGAACCAGGGTGCCAAGCTCGGCAACTTTGCCCACGACACCGGCGAAGGCAGCATCAGCCCTTATCACCGCGAAAACGGCGGCGACCTGACCTGGGAACTGGGCAGCGGCTACTTCGGCTGCCGCACCAGCGACGGGCGCTTCGACCCCGAGCGCTTCGCCGTGCAGGCACAGAACCCGCAAGTGCGCATGATCGAAATCAAGATGAGCCAGGGTGCCAAGCCGGGCCACGGCGGGATTCTGCCCAAGCACAAAGTCACCCAGGAAATCGCCGATACCCGCGGCATCCTGATGGGCGAAGACTGCATCTCGCCGTCACGTCACAGTGCCTTCTCCACCCCGGTCGAAATGATGCAGTTCATCGCGCAGTTGCGTGAACTGTCCGGCGGCAAACCGGTGGGCTTCAAATTCTGCCTGGGTCACCCGTGGGAGTTCATGGGCATCGCCAAGGCCATGCTCGAAACCGGCATCCTCCCGGACTTTATCGTGGTCGACGGCAAGGAAGGCGGCACCGGTGCCGCGCCGGTAGAGTTCACCGACCATATCGGCGTGCCGCTGCGTGAAGGCCTGCTGTTCGTGCACAACACCCTGGTGGGCCTGAACCTGCGCGACAAGATCAAGCTCGGCGCCAGCGGCAAGATCGTCAGCGCCTTCGATATCGCCAGCGTCCTCGCCATCGGTGCCGACTGGGCCAACTCGGCGCGTGGCTTCATGTTTGCCATTGGTTGCATCCAGTCGCAAAGCTGCCACACCAACAAATGCCCGACCGGCGTCGCGACCCAGGACCCGCTGCGCCAGCGCGCCCTGGTGGTACCGGACAAGGCCCAGCGCGTGTTCAACTTCCATCGCAACACGCTTAAAGCCTTGGCTGAAATGCTCGCGGCAGCCGGCCTGGATCATCCGTCGCAGCTGTCGGCCAAACACCTGGTGCGGCGCATGTCGGCCACCGAAATCAAGCTGTTCTCGCAGTTGCATGTGTTCCTCAAGCCTGGCGAATTGCTCACCGGCGAAGTGAACGGCGAGTTCTACTCGCGCATGTGGCAGATGGCGCGGGCCGATAGTTTTGAGCCGAATGAAATCGCGGCTGCCTGATGTTTGTAACGGAACGATACGATGCTGAAAGTGATTGCCGAAGACTTCATCAAACCTGAACACCTCGACACCGTGCGCCCCTGGTATGCAGAACTGGTGGAAAAAACCCGCCAGGAACCCCTGTGTATTGCCTACGATCTGTTCGTCGACCAGAAAGACCCCGGGCACTTTATCTTTATCGAGCAATGGCCCGACCAGGCCGCTCTCGATGCGCACTGCCAGACGGAACACTTCACCCGTCTGGTGCCGCAGATCAACCAATACGAAGCCAAACCCTGCCGGGTTTTGCTGATGGACACGTTCTAAACCATCCACTTTCCTGCTGAACCGGACCACCGAACGGCATCGTTGAAACAAGGAGCTTCACCATGCCGTTACTCGACTTCACCGCCCTTGCCGCCCAACTGCCGGACACCTGGAAATCCACGCGCGTGGGCCAGGTCGGCCCGGCGCGGATCAAGGTGTTGCGCATGGATGCACAGGCTTATGAAGAAGAAAGCCACGACTACAACGAAGGGCTGTTGGTGATCGACGGCCTTTTGCGCCTGTCTATTGGCGAGGAGGCCATCGACGTCGGCGCCGGTCAGATGTACCTGGTTGAAGCCGGCATCGCCCACGCGGTACTCGCCGGCAGTCAAGGCACGCTGGTGATCATCGACGTTTAAACAAAGCGATGAGACATTCAGCAAAAAACTCAGCTTTGCAATTGCTTACAAATACCGCCAACCTGCGCCCGCCCGACGTACGGCTCGACTGAAGCCGTCGTCCACTTGTCATTACTAAACCCCTTGTTCAAGAGCCCGCTGCCATGTTGAACGGACGCGACCCGCGCATCGATTTTTTTCGGGGCCTGGCGTTGATCTTTATTTTCTGGGATCACGTGCCCCACAACCCTCTGGGCCAGATCACCTTGCGCAACTTCGGTTTCAGCGACGCGGCGGAAGTCTTCGTGTTCCTGGCCGGTTATGCGGCCGTGCTGGCCTACGGCAAGATCCTGCAGCGCGACGGTTATCTGATCGCCTGCGTGAAGATCTGGCGGCGCACCTGGGTGCTGTACGTGGTGCACATCTTCTTGCTGGCGATGCTGATGGGCATCGTGTTCTTCGCCAACAGCCATGTGGAAACCCGCGACCTCGTTGAAGAGATGGGCTTGACGCACTTCGTCACTCATCCCCAGCAAGCCCTGGTGGATGAACTGCTGCTGCGCTTCAAACCCAACCTGATGGACCCCTTGCCGCTGTACATCGTGCTGCTGGGTTGCCTGCCGCTGGTGTTGCCGCTGCTGTTGCGCAAGACCTGGGCAGTGGTAGCTGTTTCGTTGACGGTGTACCTGCTGGCGCCGCATCTGGGCTGGAACCTGGCAGCGATTGCCGACGGCGTGTGGTATTTCAATCCGGTGACCTGGCAGTTGCTGTTTGTGCTGGGCGGCGCGGCGGCGATTCATGCCGGGCAACCCCGCCCGGTCAAGACTCGGCGCCTGTTGCGTCAGCCGTTGTTCGTCGCTGCGGCGGTGTATGCGCTGTTGGCGGGGGTTCTCACGCTCTCGTGGCGCTGGCCGGAAATCCACGACGCGCTGATGCCGTCGGCGCTCAGTGACCTGCTGTACCCCATCAGCAAGACCGACCTGTCGCCGGTGCGTCTGCTGCACTTTCTGGCCCTGGCCTATGTCACCGCCAAGCTGCTACCCGGCCACGCCTGGACGCAAAACTGGCTAGCGCAGCAAACCTGCCGCATGGGCCGCTACTCCTTGGAGGTGTTCTGCCTGGGGGTGCTGCTGGCACCGCTGGCGGACATGATCAATGCGATCACCGGCGATGCCTTCGCCATGCAAATCTTCACCGCATTGGTAGGTGCCGGGCTGATGGCGCTGCTGGGGGCCTGGCTGGATTTGAACAAACGGCTCACCCAACCGGCGCCTCCCGCCACCGCCTGAAAAACAAAAAGCCCCGAAAGGGGCTTTTTGTTGAGCGCAGGAAACTCAGCTCGCGGTGCGTGCCGCCGCTTGAGTCGGCTGCAGCTTGAACACGTAGAACAACACCGTCAGCAGCACCAGGAACACCGGCCCCACGTAGAGCGCCACACGGGTGTCCGGGAAGTACGCCATCAGGCCCACCACCAGCACCAGGAACGCCAAGGCCAGGTAGGAGCTGACCGGGTACAGCCACATGCGGTATTTAAGGCCGTCACGTTCGGCCTGGGTCAGGCTCTTGCGGAACTTGAGCTGGGCCAGGAGGATCATCAGCCAGGTCCAGATCGCGCCGAAGGTAGCGATGGAAGTGACCCAGACGAAGACTTTTTCCGGAACCATGTAGTTGAGCAGCACGCCCAACAACAACACGAAGATCGACAGCAGCAGCGCCTTGCGCGGCACGCCGTTGCTTGAGGTGGTGCCGAACGTGGCCGGCGCCTGGCCGTTCTGCGCCAGGCTGTAGAGCATGCGCCCGGTGCTGAAGATGCCGCCGTTGCACGACGACAGCGCCGCAGTGATCACCACGAAGTTGATGATGCCGGCGGCGGTCTTGATACCCAGGCGCTCGAAGGTCATCACGAACGGGCTGCCCTGGGTGCCGATTTCATTCCACGGGTAGATCGACAGGATCACGAACAACGCGCCCACGTAGAACAGCAGAATGCGCCAGAACACCGAGCCGATGGCGCTGGGGATGGTTTTCTGCGGGTTCTTCGCTTCACCGGCGGTGAGGCCGATCATCTCTACGCCCAGGTAGGCAAACATCACCATTTGCAGCGACATCAGCACGCCCTGGATGCCATTGGGCATGAAGCCGCCGTGGGCCCACAGGTTGGAAATCCCCAGTGCCACGCCGTCGTTGCCAAAACCGAACGCGATGATGCCGACGCCACCGATCACCATCGCAATGATGGTGACGATCTTGATCAGCGCGAACCAGAATTCGAACTCACCGAAGGCTTTCACCGCGATCAGGTTGATGGTGCCCATGCTGATCAGGGCCGCCAGGGCCCAGATCCAGCGTGGCGTATCGGGGAACCACACGCCCATGTACACCGCCACGGCAGTGATCTCGGCCACACAGGTCACCAGCCACAGGAACCAGTAGTTCCAGCCGGTCAGGAAGCCCGCCAACGGCCCGAGGTAATCCTGGGCATAGCGGCTGAAGGAGCCGGCCACCGGGTTGTGCACGGCCATTTCGCCGAGGGCGCGCATGATCACCAGGATGGCCAGGCCACCGATGATGTAGGACAGCATGATGGCCGGTCCGGCCATTTCGATGGCCTTGGCCGAGCCCAGGAACAGGCCGACACCGATACAGGCGCCGAGGGCCATCAGGCGGATATGCCGCTCGCCCAGTTCGCGTTTGAGCGGGCCGCCCGAAGCGGTCTCGCCATGGGGCAGGTGGTTGCCGACTGGCATAGGGATACAACCTCGTCTTGTTATTGGATATGAGCCTCTGAGTCCGGTACGTCACGACGGGTCTGCCATGGCGTACCGTTTCCGCTTGGCCTTTTGGGTCAATCGGTCTGGCCGGGCCAGATCAGGGGGGTGCAGTATAAAAAGCTCAACCCAGTGATTTTCACTCTATAAACGGCAATATTCAGAGGGAATTCCCGTATAAATCCTATTGCGCGGTTGGAGTATCGCACAGCAATGGTGCGCCATTTCAATCCCGGCCTATCCACCAGGCGTCCACAGCGGTGCGTCGAAGAACAACTTGCGTGCCATCCGCCGGTTGATTTCGCCGCGATGGATATCCAGGCTTAGGCTGACACGCCCGCCCTGCCCGGCCTGAATACTGGCAAATGCCTGCGCCTGGGCCTGTGCCTGAGTCTGCTTGCCCATTCGATGCTGCGCAGATGTCTTGAGGTGCGCGGCATTGAAGTGATCGTCCGGGCTGGTCTGGCGCTCATAGTGAAAGTGCGCGTAACAAAAGGCCTCGCGCGTATGCACATCGATCACCACATAGGTTTGCAGCCAATCATTGGAGCTGCCGGCCACCGCGACTCGCCCGCCTTGCCGGAATATGCTCACCTCATGATGACTGACCAGCACATCCACGCCGGACTGGGTGGGCAGGCGTGCCTTGATGGTACTCAGTCGAGCGCGCAACCCCTGCTCGGATAAACGGCTGGCGGCGGCTCGCAGGGCATCGACCTCGGTCCTGGCGCGCGCCCGTTGGGTGGCGGCCAGGCGCGCTGGCTCGCTGTACTGCAGGTGCCGATGAAGGGTCTCGGCACACTGGCGCAACTTATCGGCACGCTGCTCCAGGATATCCTGCAGCGACTGCGGCTCGTTGGCCGTGCGCGCCATCCTCAAGACCTCGCCGATGGCTTTTTCCACCTCAGCCCGCAATGCCTGGCCCTGCTCAATCAGGCTATTGAGACCGGACATTGAACCCGCACGCGTGGCAGCCGGTTTCTTGACCGGCTCCCAGACCCCATCGGCGGCATGGGTAAACGAGGCGATTACGGTGTTCTGTGCATCCACCACCTCTGCCACCTCCGCCGGCTCTTCGCCAGTCGTTATCTTTAGCTGAGCCACATACAGCTCCTGATTGCGCGTGCGGATGATGTTTTTGCGCGGCGCACGAGGTGTCAGCTGCGTGCGTAGCGCAGGGGTCGCAGGGGTCGCAGGCGCCAGGGCGGTGGACAACTCGCGGTCTGCCTCTGCGTGCAACTGGCTGAACAGCTGCTGCAACTTGTCCAGGTAAACCAGGTGGAATTTATCCGGCGCCATCGCGCGCCAGAATTCGATGCGGTCATCGGTCTGGGCATAAACACGGTTGAAGCTCTCCAGCAACTCGATGCGCAGTTCAGTGCTATGGGGCGCCAACTCCTCCAGCTGCGCCTGGGATCCACTGGCCCAGCGTGCGCGCTGAATGGTGTCGTCCAAGCCTTGAAAAAAATCCTCATCCAGCCTCGGCCCTTCGGTATTGAGCGCCACCGCCCACAACGCTGTCACCTGCAGCGACTGCAATTCCAACACCGACGGACTTGTCGGCAAGCCCAGTTGCAAGGCCCGGGCCTTGTCCTGTCCGAACTTGGGAACACGCTCCAATTCCTTCAGGAAGGCAAACTCCTGGGTGCGCCAGCGGATCGCGTTCTCGTTGCTGTCCGCCAATTGCCGCAGCCCGTCGATCAGGGTCTGATGCGCCTGCAGATTGATGTCCAATGCGGCCTCTTCCTCACTCAGCGACTGCACGCGGTCCAGCAGCGGCTCCAGGCGAGTATTGATCGCGAGGGTCGTTGAGCGCGCCTCTACCAGCAACTGCTGCAGGCCGAGGATCACGCCTTCAAGCGACGTCGACAGTTCACGTTCATAACCGGCGCGGGGCTTGAGTGCCTGCAGGTCCTTGAGGCACTGCAGCTCCAGCAGCGAAGCGTCGAGTTTGTTCTGCAGCTCCTGGGTGTAGCGGCTGGCCGCCGTGGCCCGTTGCTGTGCGGTGACGCTGGCGGCGTCGCTGGTCTTGAGGGTGTAAGCCACCACCATGGCGCGGTTCGCGGTTTCGCGGCGCACGCCGTACTGGCGGTACTCCTGCTCAAGCTGCTGGCGGCGCGATTCGCTGTCCACGCCAACGCGCGAATAATCGGGCTGCCCCCCCAGCAGGCGCAGGCGCAGGTCGACCTCCCAGCGGCCAGTGTCGAGCAACTTGAGCCAAGGCCCATTCTCGCGGCCATCGGCACTGATGACTCGCACACTGTTGTCGGTGACCCTGGCCCGGTACACGTGACCCCGCACCAGCACCTGCCATTGCGGCGGTTGCGCGGCGGCATTGAACAACACCCCGTCGAGGCGCCCGCCCACCTGCGCGCCGGGCAACCGCGCCGGCCAGGGCCGGGCGAAGGCCTTGAGGCTCAGCCGCTCGAGCCGCGCCTGCATCGCCGGTGCAAGGGTGTCACGGGCATTGCTCCAGCCACCGGCGGCGCGCAACGGCACCTCCAGCGGACCGCGAACCAACGTGGTCGGCGCCGGCCGCGGCGTCGGCTCGAACGCCGGATGCTGCAGGTCAAGGCTGGCAGGCACCTCGTGAGGTGACGCCCGATGCGCGAGGATCAGCACCAGGTTGGTCAGCAGGTCCATCACTCCCTTGGCCTGGGCGGCAGGGTCAGTCGTACTGATGGCCGGCACATCCTGGTGAACACTGTCCATCACCTGCAGCATCCATCCCACCAGCGCCACCGGCCCCCGGAGAAACGGCAACAGGCTATTGAAGAGCAACCAGCCGCCTTCCTTGAACGTCATCCAGCGCTGCTCGGCGTTGGAGACTGATTCGCGCTCTGCCAGGCTGACCAGCGCCTGCACCGTGGAGGCGAACACCCCAGGCAACGGGTCCGCGTCCAGCAGTTGTTTGCTCAGGCGCACCGGCGCAGGACGATCGGGCACAGTGAACTCATCACCCGCCAGGAAATGCTGCACATGGGGTTCCTGGAATCCGCCGTTGGCGTACACCGCCTGACGCCTCGGCGGCAGCCACGCCAGCACCGTGTCCTGCAATGGGCCTGGCGCACCGATCGCATCGAACAGCGCCTGGGCGGATGCAAACTCACGCAGGCTGGGGCTGAACAACGGCTGGTAGAGCAGGTGCGGCCCATCCTCCGAATGCCGTGGGCCAATGACATACAGATTGAGCACCGTGTCCGGCGCTGAGGTCGGCGAGGCCTTGAATGCCAACGGCCATAACGCCGCCTCCGGCTGCTGCAGCAGCGCGGCCTGCACCAGGCGATAACCGGCGTCGGTCAGGCCGTTCTCGCCCTGGAGCTTCATCTGCAACGCCAGCAGCGGCAGTTGCGCACGCAGCTGTCGGGTGAACAACGTTTCACGGCGCAGGCGTTCGGCCGGATCGTCCACCAGCTTTTGGCGCAGCAGCGCCGGGTACGCCTGGCCGATATCCACCTCGGTGACACAGCCCGTGAGCAGGGTGGCCGTCATCCAGTCGGGCGCGGCGGCGCCCTTGAGTTTGATCGCCGACGGCAAGTGGGGGAACCCGCCAAGGTTCTCCAGCGCCAGGTCCGTGAGCGTCAAGGTCAGCGGGTGCACCTCGCCCGTGGCAAAGCCGCCCGGGGTCATGACCGCCGTCACGATGTGGTAAGTCAGCTCGATGTCGTCCGGCTCGATGCCGTGAGCGCGGCGCTCCTTGCGCAGGCAGCCCTTGAGGGCCTCGGCAGCGAAGGTGCGGATCGGCGCAATGCCGTCCAGGAAACCCTGCCCGCCCGCCACTACCATCGCCTGCAACGCGCCGGCGTAGGCCAGGCTGTCGGCCGCCGAGGCATGGATCAGCCACAGCGGCAACTGGTCCTGCACGCGCAGTTGAAACGGGGTCAGCACCGACTCGAACCAGCGCGAAGGGTCGGTGATGTAATCGAGCATGGCCTGGAACTGTGCGGGCGTGCGCGGCACCGTGCGGTCGATCGCCAAGGTGTCCGCACGCTGGCGCTCGGCATAGCTGGCGGCCAGCGCATCGAAGGGGTCGCCCCAGGGGGCCTGCACAAACCACTCAAGGGCCTGGCCGGCCAGGCGGGCGTTCAGGTAGTCGGGGATCCGTGTGTCGATATCGTCCACACGCTCGAGCAGGTGAAGCCCGGTCGCAGGGCTGAACAGCCACGTGCCGAGGATCAACAGCGGCAGCATTTGCGCCGGCTGCGCAGTGCCTCGGGGCCGCACGTACACGGTGTGCACCGGCAAGGTTGCGTCGTGCAGGCTCCACTGGTGATCGGGACGACTGGCACGCATCGCCGCGCGTGGGAACGCGTCGCCAAATTGCTGCGCATTCATGCCCGGTGGTTTCGGGCTGTCATAGAGCAACGCCAGGCAATCATCCGACAAATAAGCCCAGCGCGTGGTGTTCACCGGCACCGTGCCGCGCCACCAGTCCTGCAGCTGTTCAAGCCAGGCGTCGAGCAGGCTGGGGCCGAGCTGGTTGATCACTTGCTCGACGTCCGCCAGTGGCGGGCCCCCGCGCACATGGATCTCGCGTTGGTGCAGGAACACTTGGTGATAATCCTCGACATAGCGCAGCGGCTCGGCGCCGGCCAGGCACACCAGCACCTCATCGGCCAGCGGGCTGTAATGATATTGATCGGCTTGCACCGGGGTACCGATGCTCACCCCTTCGGCGTGCAGATTGAGGCTGGGGAAACGTTGATTCAGCGTGGCTTGCAGCTGCTTGAGGGCGACTTCGCGCAAGGTCGGGGGCTGGGAAAACAGACTGATGATCTGCTCGATATGGGGGCGACGCGGCGAATGTGTTACAGGCATGGCAGTGGACTTCCTTGTGACGGACGCTGAAGTGAGTCCGATAAGCCCGAACGGTAGGGAAGTACCACGACGGTCGGTGGTAACCGGATGCCCCCACGCAGACAAATTCTTCGACGGCGCCAATCAGCGTCTAAGCTTCATTCAAGTCCGATCAATCTGCCGGGATGGGATCAATCGACTATGGGCGCTCTATGGCAAACCGATTCAACCCAGGCTGCGGTTCCCACCGACAGCGCGGATGAACAGCCATTGCCACGACGCCCGCGCAGACCTGCGTACCGCTGGCGCCTGGTGTGGCTGCTGCTGGTGATCGGCCTGATCGCCGCAGGGTTTGCCGCCCAGCGCGAGATGCGCACCGCGCACTGGCAGGCGCGCGAACTCAGCCGTCTGGCGGGCACCCTCGGCTACACGCTGCAAGCCGGTGCGAGCGATGCCATCGTGTATCCCGGTGACGGCCCCTTCGACAAGCGCCTGGGCTACAGCGACCTCGATCAATTCCTGCCGCGCCTGCTCAAGCGCAATTACCAGGTGCAGAGCCAGGTGCGCTTTTCCGCGCCACTCATGACGTATGTCGGGCGCGGCCTGTTCGTGCCCTATGCCGAAAAGATCCAGGCGGGCCTGTCGATCAATGACTGCCGGGCCGAGCCGCTGTACCAGTTCACCTACCCGCAGCAGGCGTACCAGCAGTTCAGCGCGATCCCGCCGGTGGTGGTCAACAGCCTGCTGTTCATCGAGAACCGCGACCTGCTCGACCCGGCCCAGCCCCAGGCCAACCCGGCGGTGGACTGGCCGCGCTTCGCCAAGGCGGCATGGTCACAAGTGGCCAGGCTGCTGCACTTGCCCGGGCAGAGCGCCGGCGGCAGTACCCTGGCCACGCAACTGGAAAAATACCGCCACTCCCCCGACGGCCTGACCCTGTCCGGCGGCGAGAAACTGCGCCAGATGTTTTCCGCCAGCGTGCGCGCCTATCAGGCCGGCCCGCAAACCTTGCAGGCCCGGCAGAATATCGTGCGCGATTACCTCAATAGCGTGCCGCTGTCGGCCGTGCCCGGTCATGGTGAAGTGCATGGCATGGCCGAAGGTTTGCGGGTGTGGTACGGCGCCGACTTTGACAAAACCAACGCCCTGCTCGCCGAACCCGGCACGCAACACCTCGCGCAAAAAGGCCTGGCGCTGCGCGAAGTGTTGTCGTTGATGATTGCCCAGCGCCGGCCTTCGCATTACTTGTCCAAGGGCCGCGACGAATTGACGAGCCTGACGGACAGCCATATCCGCCTGCTGGAGCAGAACGGCGTGGTCGAGCCGGCCTTGGCCAAGGCCGCGCTGGCGAGCAAGATCAGCTACCGCGACTGGCTGCAGCAACCAACGCTGCAACCGATTGAAACCAACAAAGGCATCAGCGTCGCGCGCAGTCGCCTGGCCGCCCTGCTCAACCGTCCGCTGTACGACCTCGACCGCCTCGACCTGTCCGCCACCAGCACCCTGCAAAATGACCTGCAGACCCAGGCCACCGCCTACCTCAAGCACCTGGCCGACCCCGCCTTCGCCGGCCAGCTCGGCCTGCTCGGCCCGCGTCTGTTGACGCCCGCCAGCACCGCCCAGGTGCGCTACAGCTTCACGCTGTATGAGATGACCGGCGACGGTGCCCGCGTGCGGGTGCAGACCGACAACACCGACCAGCCCTTCGATATCAACGAGAGCAGCAAGCTGGAACTCGGTTCCACGGCCAAGCTGCGCGTGCTCACCACCTACCTGCAAATCATCAGCGAGCTGCACGACCGTTACGCCGGCCAGACGCCTGCGGCCTTGAAGAAAGTCGACATCGACGAACAGGATCGCCTGTCGCGCTGGGCAGTGGACTACCTGGCGCAAAACAGCGACCAGAGCCTGCCGAAGATGCTCGATGCGGCGCTTGACCGGCAGTATTCCGCCAGCCCCGGCGAGAGCTTTTTTACCGGTGGCGGGATGCATCACTTTCACAACTTTCGCAACGAAGACAACGGCCGCAGCCCGAGCTTGCGCGACGCCCTGCGCGAGTCGATCAACCTGCCGTTCATTCGGCTGATGCGCGACCTGGTGCGCTACAGCACCTATCACGGCGCCAACAACAGTGCCGAGCTGCTCAAGGACGACAGCGACCCACGTCGCCAGGAATACCTGGCCCAGTTCGCCGACCGCGAAGGCACCACCTTCCTGCTGCGCTTCTGGAAAAAGTACCGCAACAAGGACACCCAGGCCCGGCTCGACACCTTCCTGGACGGCATGCGCCCAACCGCCATGCGCCTGGCCGCCGTGCACCGTTACCTGCTGCCGCAGGCCAGCCAGGACAGTTTCAACCGCTTTGTCCGGGCGCACCTGAACACGCAAAAAGCCTCGGAAAAACTCAGCGACGAACGCTTGGCCAAGCTCTATAAAGATTACGGCCCTGGCGCCTACGACCTGCCGGACCAAGGCTATATCGCCAAGGTCCACCCGCTGGACTTGTGGTTGCTCGGCTACCTGTTGAACCACCCCGACGCCACCTTCACCCAGGCCGTCGCCGCCAGCGAGCATGAGCGCCAGGAAGTCTACGGCTGGCTGTTCAAGAGCCGGCACAAAAGCGCCCGCGACAGCCGTATCCGCACCATGCTGGAGATCGAAGCGTTCCTGGATATTCATCAGCGCTGGCAGGCGGTCGGCTACCCGTTCGACCATCTGGTGCCATCCCTGGCCACCGCAATCGGCAGCTCGGGCGACCGCCCGGCGGCGCTGGCGGAACTGGTCGGCACCATCCTCAACGACGGCATACGCGAGCCGACGCTGCGCATCGACAGCCTGCACTTTGCCGCCGACACGCCGTATGAAACCCGGCTGGTGAACAACCCCGACAAAGGCAAGCGGGTGATGCCCAGCGAAGTTGCCACCGCATTGCGTGGGGCGTTGTCGCAGGTGGTGGATGCGGGTACGGCGAAACGCGTGTCGGGCAGTTTCAAACTGGCCGACGGCACACCGCTGGCCATGGGCGGCAAGACCGGCACGGGCGACAACCGTATCGAGGCGATCGGCGCCGGTGGACGCATCCTCAGCTCAAAGGCGATCAACCGCACGGCGACCTTTGTGTTCTACATCGGCGACCGGCATTTCGGCACCCTCACCGCCTTCGTCCCCGGCAGCGGCGCGCAGAATTTCACCTTTACCTCGGCGTTGCCGGTGCAGGTGCTCAAGGGCATGGCACCGGTGCTGATGCCGTACCTGCAACCGGGCAGCCATACCTTGTGCACCCCCGCCACGATGGCGGTCACCGAAGGCGGTAGCCGGCTGTTTTCGAGGTGACATTTGTTGGACGGAAGGCGCGGTTATCCGGCCTGTCCGACCCAGTATTCAAACTTATTCCCGGCCCCTGGCCTCAATAGACTGAAGCGCTTTCATGGCTCTTTTCAGGATCTGTTGCATGGTCGTCATTTCCCCTGTCCCGTTCACTACCGCGTTTCAAGGTCGGCACTACCCGCTGCTCAAGCATGCCTTGCCGCCCTGGCTCAAAAGCACCTCCCTGGCACGCCTGCACGCCTTGCGCGCCGTCGGGCTCAAGGATCCCGCGCCGTACCCCCGCGCCACACCGGACCAGCACGCCGGCCTCAAGCAGGCGATTGCCGACCACTGGGACACCCTCAACACCCTCGACCAGCGGCTGCAGAAGCTCAATGACGTATATGCCTACGCCGAACGGGTGCTGGGCAGCGCCTTGCTGGCGGACTACGGCCCGATCGATGTGAGAAACACCTTCCTGCGCGTGTATGTCAAAGCCACCAGCGCCTGGTGGGTGCATGACTTCAAGCAAGCCGTGACCAGCCGCACGGTGTCCCTGCTGGACGCGGCGCTGCAAAACTTTGCCGCCTCAGAACGTTTCGTCGACTATGCCTTCCTGTCCGCCGCCGATGCCCGTGGCCAGCAACGCAGCTTGACGTTCAAGCACAAGGCCAATGGCACCGCCCTCACTGCCGAGCGCTTCAAGCAACTGTGTCGTGGCCTGGACATCGGCCGCCATTACCGCGAGCACCTGAAGATCGTCATGGGGGTCTACACCCCCACGGTCGCCCGCGACCTACGCCGGCAAGTGATCGACCAGCACAAAGCCGGGTTGAAAGCCGCCGCCCACCTGGCGCTGGTCAAGGGCGATATTGCCCACGATGCCTGCACCGCCGTGCTGGGGCTGATCAATGGAAACCCGACACTGCGCCTCGACGGCCAGACCCTGGCCGCCCATACCCTGGACATGATGAACAGCCGGCTCACCGGCATCCTGCTGTTCTGCGCGACGTCGCCCTCGGCAGCGCGGGTGATCGCCTATGTGCCGGACGACCCCGAGCACCCGCTCAAGCAATACCCGACGCCGATGGCCTTCATGACGCAAGTGACCCGCCAGTTGCGGGATGCCGAGCACTACCAGGTGTTCTTCAGCCGGTTTGTCGACCATGACCAGCGCGGCTTTTTTTTCGCCAACCTCAACACCCGCCTGAGCCGGGTGCAATGGCGCATCAAAGCGCCCACCGACAGCCAGCCCACCTGGCAAGACACACCGCTGGACAACCCCCACCTGCAATTTCATGTGCAGCCCATCGCGGCTGACCACCCCAACCGCGCTGGCAACGGCGGCGCAGATGACCTGTGGCACTACCGCTACCGGGTGCACCTGAACAAGGTGCTCAACGATGCCCAGGACATCGCCGTTTCCACCCTTCGCGCCGATACCCTGGCGCGCCAGGCCTGGTGGGACAACCTGGGGAAAATCCTCGGCGACCTCTTCAACGCCGCCCTGCAGGTACTCACGCCGTTTTTGCCGGGGTTGGGCGCAGTGATGCTCGCCTACACCGCCTACCAGATCACCGACGAGGTGTTCGAAGGCGTGGTCGACTGGGCCCAGGGCCGAGGCGCGGAGGCGGCGGATCATCTGCTCGGGGTGGCGCAGGACTTTGTCCAGTTCGGCCTGTTCGCCGCCGGTACCACCTTGGCCGCGCCACTGCGCCTGAAACTCTCAGCGTTCGTCGAAGGGCTCAAGCCGGTGCAGAGTGCAGACGGTCGTCAACGCCTGTGGAACCCGGACCTTGCGCCCTATGTCGACGACCAGGGCACACTCGATCCCGCGCAACGGCTGATACACGAAGGCGCGCAGTATCGGGTGCAACACGCGCGCATCGTCCACCCACGCCGCCCGCAAGCGTATCGACCACAGCTGTATCGCCGGGCCAACGGGATTGTCGTGCATGAAGCCGACCAGCCGCAGACCTGGGACAGCCGCACGTTGATGCGCCGCCTCGGGCCCAGGGTCGAGGCCTTCAGCGATGAGCAACTGGAACGCATCCGCCTCACCAGTGGCTGCGATGACGACGTGCTACGTGGCGCGTATCTGCAGGACCAGCCGCTGCCACCGCTGCTCGCTGACACGCTCAACCGCTTCGAGGCCTACGCCAGCGCGCAGTCGGCCAGTGATCAGATCCGCACGGGCATGCCGCTGGACCCGGCTGCCGCCTGGTTCGAGCAAACCGTTACCGAACTCGAGGGCTGGCCACAGGACAAGGCCCTGGAAGTGTTCCTCAGCCCCAGCCTGAGCGGCGACTCCCACCGCTATGGCCGGCTCGACGCCGCCCCGGCGGACACCCTCAAGATGAGTGTGGCGCAGGTGATGTCCGGGCAGTTGCCGGAGCGGGTGCTGGGGTTTCTCGATGAAGCCCAGGCGCGCCTGCTGCTCGGCGCCCAGGTGCCCAAGGCCGGGCAAGTGCAGCACTTGCGCGAGCTGTTGGCCGCCTACGTCACCCGCCAGGCCCCCGAGATCGGCCAGTACGCCCACCATGTGCGTGAGCTGTCCGATGAGCCGGGCATCCGCCTGCTGCGCGAGCATTTCCCGCAGATGGACTCCAGCGTCGCACGGTCTCTGCTCGACAGTGCTGATGCCGCCGAGCGCAGCCTGATGCTGGACCACCGGCGCCTGCCGCTGCGTTTGGAAAATCTGGCCCGTGAACTGAATTTCGCCGCCGGCACCAGCCACGCCTATGAAAGTTTCTACTTCCCCTGGCGCCAGACCGCCGACAGCGAACGCATGCTGCTCAACACCCTGAAGCGGCACAGCGACTTCTTCGCCGACCTGCACCTGCAGATTCGCCAGCACACCGCCGACGGTCCGCTGCGCTGCGAGGCCGGCCCCGTCAACGCCGGCACCCGGCGCATCCTGGTCAGGAAGGACACCCTGGGCTATGAGGTCCGCGACGGCGCACACCGCAAGCTGCATGGCCCCGACACCCTGTACGAAGCCCTGTTGCACGCCGCGCCCGCCGATAGCCGCCAGGCGGTCGGGCTTTCACCCGGCCAAGGCGAGGGCCTGCGGCACTGGCTGCTGACCACCCTGGAACCGCTGGCCGAACGCCGCAGCGCGCTGGCCCACCCCCCCGTGCGCAGCCAGGCTGACGAGGAGACACTGAAGCTGCTCGGCTCCCCCGCGCCTGCGCGCACGCCGAAGCTGGTCGTCATGAGTGAGCAGGTGGTGATCCTGAACGCCTTGAAAACCGTGTTTACGCACCAGAGCGAGGCGCACATCCTGGCCTTTATGGAAAAAGTCGGCAGCGAGCACCTCAGCCCCCGCGTCAACCAACTGATCGTCGACCATTACCGCCTGGACGCTGACCTGGCGCACTGGTCGCGCCAGCCAGGCAACCATCCGCCGGACAGGGAGCTTGAGTTGCGCCTGTTCATTCGCGGCAAACTCCTTGAATGCTGGCAGGATCAGATCCGCGCCTATACCGAACCCTCCGGCACGCGCCTGGATCTGAGCGGCATAACGCTGCCCGATACCCTGCCACCGCTGCGCGCCGACTTCAGCCATGTCACCCGGCTGAACCTGATCCACAGTCAGTTCAACGCGGACCATGGTGAGTTCCTGCAACACTTCCCGCAGCTGTCCACCCTGTATCTGGCGGATAACCCGCTGTCCCGGCTGCCGGAAGCGATCCGCGACCTGCGCCACCTGGAAAACCTCGACCTGGCCTGGTGCCCGCTGGCGTTGCAGGCGGTGGATGTCACCCGCCTGAAAAACCTGCGCTACCTGCGGCGCCTGAAGCTCAACAACACCCGCAGCCACAGGGCCCCGGATATCGGGCGCATGCGCGACCTGGTTCACCTGGACCTCAGCCACAGCCCTGTCGCGCAGTGGCCCGATGGGCTGTTCGAGGTGCCCCGGTCCTCGCGGTTTGTCCTCAACCTGCAGGGCACCGCCATTACCCACGTGCCCGAGGTGGCCCTGGGCAGTGCCGAGGCCCGGCTTGTCGCCGCGACCTACCTCAATCGCGCCGCACTCGACGCCCTGCAGCGTGAACGGTTCAAGGCCTACCGCGCGTCAGTCGGGCTGGATCCCGAGCGCACCTATGAACCCCAGGGCGACAGCACGCCGTGGCTGGACTACCTGTCACCGCAAGGCCAGGACGACGCCCGCAAAGTCTGGGATGCGCTGGAGCACGAACACGGCTCCCAGGGATTGTTCGAGGTGATCAAGGCCCTGGAAATACCGGAGCGGTTCCAGACAGATGAAGATCAGCAACGCTACCGCGCCAACCACCGCACCCTGACCCGGCAGGTCTGGACCCTGCTGCAGGCGGCCGCCGTCGACACCCCGCTGCGCAATCGGCTGTTCGAGATCGCCAGTTTTCCCGGCAATTGCCCGGATGCCGGCACGCAGATCTTCAACGAAATGGGGGTCGAGGTGCTGCTCTACCAGATCGAGCACCAGTCACCGACGCCAGAGGCCCATGAACGGCAACTGGTCACCCTGGTCAAGGGCCGTGCGCGCCTGCAACAGCTCAACGATGTAATCCGGGCCGACGTTCAACAGCGCCTGGCGCCGGTCGCCCAAGGAGGCCAGGGCTTGCGGTTTCTCACCGAGGTCGTCGACGGCGTGGCCGGCCAGGTGGATGAAGTGGAAATCTACCTGGCTTACCAGACCGCCCTCGCCGAGCGCCTGGACCTGCCGTGGATCGCCGAGCACATGCTCTACCGCAGCATCGCCGGGGTCAGCGACGCACAGATCGACGCGGCGTATGCCAAAGTACTCGAGCTTGGCGAGGGCGACGGCCTGGTCAACCGCATGCTGCTCGACGCGCACTGGTGCGAGTGGCTGCAACGTCGCTATGCCGGCCAATATGCCCAACAGCAGCAGTGGCTCAAGGCGCAACACAACCGCTTGTTCGACCTGCTGGAGTTGGGCGAACAGTGGCCGCAGACACCCGACACCGCAGCGCTGCAAACACAGGTCGATGCCCTGGCCAGTGAGCTGGGCATGAGCGGACTGGACCCCGCCGACCCGGCGGCATTCCAGGCCGCCTGCGAAAAACGCGAGGAAGAACTGGGCGACATCGCCCAGGCATGGATGCGTGACCGCACCCGCGCAGCGCTGATGGCGGCGCAGACCTTACGCAATCGCCCTAGCCGCTGATCTCGATGACAGTCTCGGTGGTGCCTTCCACCAGGAAGAACCGATAGATCCTCCCGGCCTGTTTTTCAAAGCTGAAGACCCGGCCGGGGAAGATATGGTTCTTGGTGGTGGGCGCGCAGGCGGTGCGGTCATTCACCGCACAATCCTTGAACTCATCCACCACTACCACGGTGTTGCCGGCATTGCGCAAGGTGTAGGTGCGGCCGCCGTTCTCGACACGGGTATCGAAGCGGCTGTCCGTGGGCCGCACGAAGAACACCGTGCCGTAGCCCGCCATTACCTGCACGCCGCCCGCCAGGGTGTTTTCGTAGGCCTGGCGGTCTTCATCGTTCAGCCCGAAGCCATCATCTTTATCGGGTGCCACCGGCAGGTAGCGCACGCGGAAATAGCGCTCGCGATCGCGCTCGCCAATGAACACCAGGCGCGTGCTCTGCATGCCGTCCGCCGGCACGATCAGGCGCGCCGGGCTGGCGATCAGGCCATTGCGCACGCTGCCGTCGGCCTCGACCCGAAGCGGCACTTCCTCATAGCTGCCGTCCGGTTTGTAGAGCATCTCGCTGACGTTGACCTTGACGAAGGCGGTCTGGGTGCCGCCGTTGAAGATGCGCTTCAGGTAGGTACTTTTATCGCCGCGCAGATAGTCGTAGAAATCACCGACATTGATGTTCGGCCCGGCGTGGGCGTTCAGGGCACACAGCAGCAAACCCAGGGTTGCACATAAAGACTTCATCACCACTCCTCGAAAAACCATTACGGCCGTACCGCATCGAACAGCAACTCGACGCTGCCGTAGTACTCACCCGGGGTAAACCCCTCCGCCGGCTCGACCGCCGAGATATCCAGCAGCACCCGCTTGCCCTGGCTGGCCTCGGCCTGCGGCACCACCAGGGTGTCAGCCAGGCCCAGCACCTGGCCGTTGAAGGTCACACTCAAGTCGATGTAGGTACGCCCGCCGTTGAACAGCATCGGCAGCGCGCCCAGCCGTGCGTTGATGCCGCCCGCCGAACTCTTCACGTCAAAGTGTTCGCGCACCGGTCGCAGGCGTCCCGGCACCAGGTCCCAGACCATCTGTTGTTCACGTTCGAAGAACCCGGGGTTGATCGGCAGTACATAAAAATCCTGGGTGGGGATGGTCACCGACACGTCAAACACGTGCTCTTCACGGATCGCCAGGGCCTGGGTACTGAGCAACGCGAGCACCATCAGCAGCAGCGCCGCGGACATGACCTTGCACCGTCTGCACGCACGGTATGCGCGTGCCTGGGCTATTTCACTGACCATCAGCCTTTGACCTCATAGGGTGTTTTCTCGCTGCCCTCGATCAGGGTAAAGCGATAGGTACGCCCGGCCTGCCTGGTAAAACCGAAGGCACGACCCGGCAAAATGTGATGTTTGGTCACCGGTCGGCAGTCGTGGCTATCGCCGCTGGCGCAGTCCTTGAACTCATCGACCACCACCACACTGTTACCGTCGTTATGCAGCCCGTACTCAACGGGTTGCTCATCGACACGGGTGGCAAACCGCGTGACCTTGGGCCGCACGAAAAACACCGTGCCGAACCCGGCCAGCACCGTGACCCCGGCCGACAGGCGGGTCTTGTAGACGTCGCGCTCCTCCTCGGACACGGCAAACTCGTCGTCCTGCTCGGGCATCA
Organism: Pseudomonas sp. GW821-FHT05D12; assembly: GCF_059419825.1. Taxonomy (NCBI): domain Bacteria; kingdom Pseudomonadati; phylum Pseudomonadota; class Gammaproteobacteria; order Pseudomonadales; family Pseudomonadaceae; genus Pseudomonas; species Pseudomonas sp. GW821-FHT05D12. The sequence continues at coordinate 161,099 of NZ_JBWKSN010000001.1, forward strand.
CCGGCACAAAACGCACGCGAAAGTAGCGCTCTTTTTCCCGCTCGCCGAGGTACAGCAAGCGCGTGCCCTGCACGCCATTGGCCGGCACGATCAGGCGTGACGGCGTGGCCATCAGGCCATCGCGGACACCGGTCTGGGCATCGCTCTTGAGCTCGACTTCCGCGGAACCGCCGTCGCTGTCGTAGAGGATTTCCATCACCGCGACCTTGATGAAGGCCGTGCTGTCACCACTGTTGAACACCCGTTTCAGGTAGGTACTTTTATCGGCGTCCAGGTAGTCATAAAACACCCCGACATTGATATTCGGAGCCGCCGGTACCGACTGCGGCAACCAGCACAGCGCACACAGCGCCAACACATGTTTCATTGTCATGAGCCTCATCTAGAGATCCGAATCCCAAATCACCGAAACCTGGCCCGCGTACGTGCTGCCGCCGCGCTCGACCATCTGGTCGGCGTATGGCTTCTGGACCTCGAAGTGCAAGGTGCCGGGGCGTCGGTTGACATAAAACCCTGGCTGAAACTGCTCGGTACCGGCGCCGCTCAATAACAGCGGCTGACGAATCACGGCGCCGCCGTCTTCACGGTTCAAGCCATGGGGCAGGCTGACGCTGACATCCACCGGCACTTCGTGGCCATCGCTGGTGTTGCGCAGGGCGCAGGTGTCGCCAATGACGCGCTCGCAGGCCATCTGCATCTTGAAACGCGATGAAGCGGAGATGTGGAAGGTCTGGTCACGGAACAACCGCGCGGGTTTGCGGCCCTGGTTCAGCCACGCTTGCCAGCCGCCCTGTGGTAGCAGTTCGACGCGATTGCCACCGGGCGGCACGTCGATCTTCAGGTCATGCTCCACGCTCAAGGTGAAGTTGAGGGTGAAGGCGTTTTTCGAGGGCAGCATGATGTCGCCAAAATCGTAATCGGCGCCCGGGCCCATGCTGTAGGTGATGCTGCCGGTGTACAGCCCACTGGACATGCCCAGCGGATTGGGTGTGCGCAGTTCGTAGGCGTACTCCATGGTGTTGACGCTCATACTGCGCAGCTCCTGGGACGGTTTCCGGCTGCAAGGGCCAGCACCTTCAGGCGTCAGCCAGAAGTACGAAGCCGTCCGGGTACCCGCTGCAAGGTGGTTGGTGCTTTGGCAAGGGGGAGGCGCAGACCGCCACATCGTTGTCCAGGCGATCCCAGGCTGTGCCCACGCCGACACACCTGGACTGGGCACGGTCCAGAGCCCACCAATCCCGGCCATCCGCACTTGAACGATCTCGGTTTCCCGGGTGGCAGTATGCGTTACGGTCAAATCACGCCAATCGGACGGCACCTTGACCATGAAGCCCTGGCGCTCCTCCTCATGGTTGGCAATGATCGGCGCAATGCTGGTGATCCTGAGGTTCACATCCCGCAGGCTGAAAATCCCCATCGCCTTGCAGCGCGCTGCAATGTGGTAACCGCAGATCGAACTGATCGGCGTGGTGTTCTCGAACTTGTTCACCATAGGGTTGCTGGGGTCCGGCCTGAAGCGCGCGGTAATGTCCTCGTCAGCCAACGCCGCGAAGGAATACAGCAGCATCGCCGTGCCCGTGGTGCGTAAAAGGAAGCTGTTCATAACCTTGGGTTTTCTCGTCATCATGCTCAACCGGCAATCTGTTCAGTGGCGGTGGACTCGGCCAACGTGTCCGGCGTGCAGCGCAAATCACCGATCATCAGCAGGTTGTTTTCACTGCGCGCCGTGGAAGGGTCGAGCCGGAACTGGCAGAGCAACTGGTTATTGCGGCGCACTTCCAGGGTCGGTGAACTGGCGTTCATTTCCAGCGAGAAGAACCCGTCGACCTCGCTCACCCCACGGGTGGCGTGATTGATGACGTGCAGGCCCTTGAGCGGTTTGCCCTGGGGGTCGACCAGACGGCCGAGCACGGTGACGGTTTGCATCACGCTGATCTTGCGGTACTCCACCCCGCCCTTGTTCAGGTGGTAGCGCGTGCGCGGCGGCTGGATCGAGGCCGACGGCGCATGGTTGCCGTCGAAGTCGAAACTCACCGAGCTGCCCTTGTAGGCAGTGATCGGGATGAAGTTGCGACCGGGACGCAAGGCCGTGCTGCCGCCACTCAGGTCGTCGGCACGCAGGGCGATGTCGTCGACATCGGTCTCCACGTCCACGATCAGCCCGGAGCCGTTGCCGTGGTACTGGCTGGTCATCACCATCTTTTGCTGGCCGACGGCGAACGTGCTGTCCAGGTTCAGGCCGCCACTCAAGTCGTCGTTGAACGAGGAGCGCTGCAGGTAGCCGTCGCCGTTGACGTACTCGTTTTCAAAACTGGCCATGCCGGACAAACCGATGCCGTAGGTGTCGGTGGTTGTCGTGGCGGACACGCTTTGCAGCAGGTGGTCCTGCAGGTCCTTGCGGTACGTCAGCGAAGCGTTGTTGTCCCGGGTGCCGTCGCGGGAAGTCCGTGTGCCGATGCTGGCGGACCATTGCTCGCCCGGCGCGCCGAGGGCCAGGCTGATGCTCAGGTCGACCCCGCGATTGCGCTGCTCGCCCGTGGCGAAGCTGGCAGGCCGGTCAAACACCGACACGCGCCAGTTGGCGTCGTTGCCGAACAGGTGGGTACGTTCGGTCCAACCCAGGTCCAGGCCGACACCTTCGTTGTTGCCCTCGCTGTAGAACAGCCGGGCATTGATGGAGCGCAGGTTGCTCAGGCGGTGGTTAACCGAAATCGACGAATTGCTGGTCTGCCCGATGAACACGTCGCGCTGACGAATGCGCGTGCCGTCGGGCAGGGTTTCGTAGGTGTTGCGGGTGTCGAGCCAGCTGCGCGTGTGGTTGAACACCACGCTGCCCAGGCCGTAGTTGTACAGGCCATTGAAGTCGAGGCCGGTGCCGTATTTTTCCGTCCAGTAGACGTTGGCATACAGGCTGGCCTGGTCGGCAAGGGTCCAGTCGAACGAGGTGCCGTACTGCATGTTGTCCTTGACCTGGCGCCCGGACACCCCCAGCACCACACGCGGATGCGCCAGGTAATTGAGGGAGACGCCGGCAGTCGGGCTGCCGCTGCTCTGCTCGTCGAAGTTGCTCAGCAGCTTGCTTTCCTGGCCGGCAAACAGGTTGTAGCGCCAGCGCTCGTCGTGGTTGCGCCAGTTGTTGGGTTTGTACACCAACTCCTGGGTGGTGCTGGTGATCTGGCCGTCTTCCACCAGGCGCACTTCCACTTCATAGATGCCGCCGGGCAGGGGCCGCGTGTCGAGGCTGTGCAAGCCGCTGCCGACCGGCTGCGTGTTGATCAGCAGGCCATTGCGATAAATCTCCACCGACGCCTGACGGCTGGCGGTGACGTAGATCGGGTACACCGCAGGCTTGGCGTTGCTGATCACCAGGCTGTCGGAACTGCCGTACATCACGCCGACGGCGGTGTCGGGGCTGGCCCCGAAAGTGCGCAGTTGGCGCGTCAGGCCTTCGGCATTGGGCGTGAAGTAACCCAGGCGCAGGAAGTTGCCTTCCAGCTCAAGCTGGGTGTAGAGCGCGTACACCGCGTGGTTGAGGTCATCGTCATCGGGGCCGCCAAGGCGCGAGAACTGCATGTTCAGCGTCTGGCTCCACAGGCCCAGGCTACTGCTGGCGTCGACGCCGAAGCGCCCGCCGAGGTCCTGGCCTTCGCCGCCGCTGAGGTTCAACTGGTTGCGCACGATCAGGCCGGTGCTGCCGCCGGTGGGCAGGAAGTAATAACGCTGCTCCTGGGCATCACGCTCGGCGTTTTCGGTGAGCAGGGACACCGTGGAGTTTTCCAGGTTATAGTGCACAGCCATGAGCCCCGAGGGGCAGTTGCTGGCGCAGGCACCGAGCGCCACACCCTGCTTCAGGTAATCGGCCCAGTGGTCGCGCTCTTCATCCTTGATGACGCTGCCGTCGTGGTCGGTAAAGTCGAGCAGGGTCAGGCGGTCGTCACGGGTCAGGACGATCATCGCCTCGGAGACAAACTCCTGGTCCAGTTCAACCCTGACGGCCAGGGGGACATCAAAAAAGTGCTCTTCAAAGTCCGCCGGCAATCCCTTGGCCTGGGAAAGCAAACTACGCGGTGTTGTGCCTTCGGCGGTACCTGCCGCCAACGCGCCCGCACAAAACAACAAGGCAAGCGCTGCCGCGATGGAAGTCATCGGGAACATGAACGGAATACTCTGATTTCGGACTTCAAACGCAAAACCGGTCGACCGACAGCGACTGCCTGTCGACCGGTATCGCTACCCAACAATAAGCCGGTGCTGATCAGGCCTTACTGTGTGACGCGTGGCACGTGGTCGAAGACGATGGTGTAGTTGGTGGTGAACAGCCCGGATACGCCATCTGCAGGTTTGGCGGCAGCCACGACCAGGTCAGCCTGGGTGCCTGGGGTGGTGCTTGCGTCATCGGCCACTTCCAGTGGCGCGCCGGTCAGGACTACACCGTTGAAGGTGTTGGTCAGTGCGATCGCGGAGGTGCCGTTGGTCAACGAAGCGGGGCCGCCTTCGATGTAGGCGTGGATCGAACCGTCAGTGTTTTTCAGGTCGTAGGTGGCGCGCAGCGAACTCAGTTCACCGGTGACGGGGTTGTAGTTCATGGTTTCGTCGCGACCGAAGTTGGGATCACGTGGCAGCACATGGAACTGCTTGGTAGGAATCGTCGCCTTGATGTTGATGACGCTGCTGGCCTCACCGGCAGCGAAAGCGCTGGAGGAGCCGATCGCCAAAGCAACGAGAGGCAGGACGAAAGCGGTCTTTTTAAGCATTTTTAGTACCTGTGGTGACATCAAATGTTAGTTGAGAAAACTGTTTTCTCGCCCCGCCGAAACCCAATAATCCGGTCTTGCGAAGCAGGTAAATAGTCCCTCGAAACGCCACTTGATGATGCCGGCCCTTTCGCGCTGACCCGTAATTAAACACGACACGCAAATACAGAAAAAAACCATAAAAATCAAAAATATGAATATTAACTGTCATCTTGTTATTACACGCAAACATGGACAGTACTACTTATATAAATCCGCACTCTGTAGGACATCAGCTACACACCAGAGCCGCTCTGGTTATTCCCCGCCATTAGAGCAATAACTCCACTGAACCCGCTGATGGTGTCTTCATAAAATGGTCATTTAGCCGCGCTGATTCGTTGATAAGGCGAAGCCCTGTTCGGAGGCGGCGGCCATCTTGCGCAGCCGCGTTTTCCTGTCGCTACCGTTCGTCAGACGGTTTTGCGCCTTACGTAAGATATATCTTAAGTTGTATCTAAATCAGACAGGAGAACACGACAGTGAGAGACCCTCATCACCACCGAGACCACGGTGACGACCGCGATGGCTTCGAAAAACGCCCTGGCCGCGAACGCGGTGGGCGCGGCCCGCGCGTCTTTGCGCCGGGCGACCTGAAATTGCTGCTGCCGGCGTTGATCGCCGAACAGCCGTGCCACGGCTACGACCTGATCCGCCGCATTGAAACCCTGTTCGACGGTGCCTACAGCCCCAGCCCCGGGGTGATCTACCCCACGCTGACCTTCCTGGAAGAAAGCGAGTTGATCGCCGGCGACGCCGAAGGCGGAAAAAAACGCTACACAATCACTGACGCCGGTCGTCTCTTCATAAGCGAACAGACGGTGGCCCTCGACGGTATTCGCCTGCGCATGGAGGTGAGCAAACGCTCGCTGCGCGGCCATGACCGTCCACCGGAAATTCACGAGGCGGTGCACAACCTGCGCCACGCCTTGCATTCGCACCACGGGCGCTGGAGCCCGGAAGAAATCGTTCGTGTCGCGGCGCTGCTCAACAGCACCGCCCAAGCCATTGCCGACGGGAAAGCTCAATGAATACTCAAGCCATCCACCGCGTGACCCACGAGATCAAACGCCGCCGCCTGCAGGTATTGCGCGTGGTCGACATCACCCCGCGCATGCGCCGCATCACCCTCGGCGGGCCGGAACTGGCCGGGTTTATCAGCCTGGGCAGCGACGATCACATCAAGTTGCTGTTCCCGCAGAACGCTGCCGAACAGGCCGCGCTGGAAAGCCCGACCTTCAGCATCAAGGGCGAAGGCCCGCAGCCAGCGATGCGCGACTACACGCCGCGCCGCTATGACCTGGACATCGGTGAACTGGACATCGACTTCGTATTGCACGGCGATGGCCCCGCCTCCACCTGGGCCGACCAGGCCAAGGTCGGCCAGCACCTGTACATCGGCGGGCCACGCGGCTCGATGATCGTGCCGGACATCTTCGACAGCTACCTGCTGATCGGCGACGAAACCGCGTTGCCAGCCATCGGCCGTCGCCTGGAAGAACTGCCGGCGGGGCGCAAGGTGCTGGCGGTGATCGAGATCGCCGATGCGGCGGAACAACAAGCGCTGCAAAGCGCCGCCGATGTGGAGGTGATCTGGGTGGTGCGCGGTCAGGACGACCTGCTCGACCGCGTGAAAAACCTCACGCTGCCGAGTGGCTCGCTGTACTGCTTTGTCGCCACCGAAACCAAGCTGTCGCGCCAGGTCCGCCGGGTGCTGTTGGACACCCATAAGGTCAATGAGGAGTTCCTCAAGGCCGTGGGCTACTGGCGTGCGGACGGCAGCGAAGAGGAGTAAGCCGTACGCCAGGGGTGTGTCATGGCACTCCCATTACGAGTACTCCGCTGCCGCTGATAGCTCCGGCGGCAGGCAGGGAGCCTGCTCGCCGGACCAGGGAAAACGTCACATCGTCGCCCCCCGCACTGTTGGTAATTTGGGTCAGGAATGAACCGTTGACATGAACCGCACCTGCGCCACGAACAAGGGCCGTCCCCACGTCCGGGTTGGTCATTCGCAGCAGACGCGTGTCGAACGAAGAGGCGGTGCCTTTGTAAGTGATCGTGATCGGTGTGCTGATCCCGCCGTCCGGGCATGAATAAGTGAGCCGGCGGTTGCTGCGGATGGTCGTGGTCAGCGGATCGGTACCGATTGCTCTCTGGTGAACATTGCCGAAGTTGATCTCGATCGGGTTGTTATTGTTGATCGTGCAGGTAGACGGGGAAATGGTGAAGGTGTTGGCGGCCGTATAAGTGACGGTGAGTTGCGGCCGGGTGGCGTCGTAATTGTTCGAACTGGTGAGGCGCAATAGCCCGAGGTTGTCCCCTATTCGCACGTCGATCGGCGTAGCCGGATAGTTACGCAACAGAATGTAGGGGGTGATATTGATCGGGTAAGCAGCCATATTGTTCGGAATAGTGGCTATCCGAATTCCCGACGGGACAGGGGTGTTATAGAACGCGCCGTTAATCCGCAATCCCGTCCCTTGAGTGCTGAACTTGGGGCCGGGAGACCAGGGGGCGCCTGCGACGCTGCCAGTGGTCCAGTAGTCTTCGCGCGAAGATGGACCTCCATCAGGGGTAAATCGACATTCCAGCCTTGCCCCTTCCATAAAAACCCGCGTGCGGTCTGCGCTCAGGGTGACCGTGACCGGCACAACCAGGTTGGGATTACCATTGACCCAGGGTCCGCCATTCACTCGGCAATCAACCGCCTGCGCGGTCGTACCGACACCCAGCAAGACGAGAGTCACGATGGCTACATGCAGTCGTTTCATTTGTTATATCTCGTGGCTTCCCTCCCCTGGCACCGCGCAGCGAATATCGGCCTGCGGTCTGGTGCCGTCCAGAAGAGAGTTGAAGTTCGTCCGAGGCCGTGGCGGCCTATGAGTTACGATTCACAGCGCTACGGGTAGTCCAGCGTAAACGTCGAGGTCACCCTGTAGGCTCCGTGCCCTATGGTCTGCTCCCTGAGGGCATCCGGCTCCCCCTGCACATAGGCCTTGAGCTCAATGACATTGCTGCCATTGGCCAAAACCTGTTCGTCGCTGACTTTGTTCACGGGCAATGGCTTGTTACTCAGCGTCTCCAGACCGAGCCCGATACCCGAGGCACCATTGCCGCTATCCAGCGCAAACAATCCGGGCAGCGCCCGGTTTTCCACACCGCCGAAGGTGATGGTCACCGTGTTGCCGATGGTGGTGTCGCAGTCTTCCAGATGCAGCTTGAAGCCTTTGCCCACGGAGCGCGTGTTGATGTAGAGGTGCTTGCTGGTCAGGTCCCAGAGCTCCAGGGTGATTGCCTCGTCGCCAGGCCTGATGTTGCAAGCCTGTTCAACCAGGTTGCCCTTGAAATTCAGGTTGTCCGTCGCAGACGCCTCGGGTATCAGGCTGAAGGCTGGCACCCAGGCCAGCACGGCGCACAGCCACCTGGGATGAACACTCTCATGTCCCATGCATTCAACTCCTACTGGTATTCGGCCAACAGCGTGGCCACCGCTGTGAACCGTGCGGGGGCCAGCGTTGCACCCGGCTGTTTGACCGGCACGACTTCCAACATCGGCGGGGACGACACGGTTATGTCCAGTGGCGTATTGAGTCGAAACGGCAGGTTATTCTGGAATATCCGAATGCCCAGGCCTGTCGCACTGGTTTGCACAGCCGAGCCGTCGAACGTCGTGGGTGTGCCGTTGACACTCAACTTCAGCACCCACGGGAGCGTGGCGCTACCACAGCTGATGATGTAGCCGAGCGCTCGGCGGTATCTCACGCCATCGACTCGCTTGACGCCGACATCGCCGAAATCGACTTCGATCGTGTTCCCCGCATTGATCGTGCAGGGCGGTGGCTCGTTGAGCGTCCCGCTGAACGTCAAGTTGGCCGAAGCATTGCTGCTCAGGCCGATCAAACACAAGGCGAGCAAGGCTCGCTGCTGGCCGCATGTCATTGCGCATTCCTCATCATTGGTAATCGACCACAAGCGTGGCGGCGGCATCAAATGCGCCCCCGAGCAGGACGCTGCCCGCGCGCTTGACCGGTACTGCCTGCACGACGGGGAAGTTGGGATAGGTAAAATTCACGGCCGCATTCAGCGGCCAATCCGCACCGTTGATGAACAGTTTCACCCCAAGATTCGGGTTGCGGGTCGAGAGTACGCGAGCATCAAACGAGGCCCCCGTGCCCCTGAGTTCAAGTCTCATGGCGTTGCTGAAAGGGGCATCACAGGTGACGGTATAAGGCACGTTGCGACGGTAGTTGACACCGTCCACCCGTGACGTCAGAAGGTCATTGCCAAAGGGCACATTGAGCGTACTCGCGCCGTTAATGATGCACGGCGGAGGTGCGATGATGACCGCGCGGATGATCAGGTTGGTGTCGGCCTGCACACCCTGGCTGGCGACCCACAGCAGACCTGCCCCAATAAGAATGGCCCGCGGGCCGACTGCCTTGGTCATTACATTGGCCTCACTCATAACTGAGCCTGAAATCCACGACGGCGCGGAAGGCCCCACTGGTCAACGGCGCGGAGGTGCGCGTGGGTTGAACATTCCAGGTCTGGAGACTGCCGCCCTCGGTCAAAAACAACGGTTCGCCCCGGGAGCCCAGTTGCACGTCCCGACCCAGGGCATCGGTCAACCGCAGCCCCATCCCGGTGATGCCTTGCACTTTGACCAGCCGTGGATCATCGGCATCGGCAGGCGCGAGAAACGTGACCGATAACACCGGTTGATGGGAACTCCATGCCAGGTTCCCGGTACGCTCGCTGCGGATGCTGCCGGCGGTGCGCTGGCAATCCTGGAAGCGCAGCTGGAATGCCCTTGATGGCGCCTGGTCGCCAGGTCGTAGCAGCAGGCTGGCCGACACGGCGCCCAGGTCAATCGTTTGATGGCGCGACGTCATCTCCAGGCTGCAAGGCGATTCATGCATGGACCCGTTAACGTTCAACCGCCCACGTTGGCCATCGATGCCTTCGTCATCCTCGGCGCCTACCCGCGCCGCCAGGACCCATAACACGCAACCCAAGACTTTCACGGTGTGCGACTTCATGACGTTCTCCCGCAGCAGGCGCTACTCATTAGGCGATGAGACCTGCGCATTCACGGTGCAGGTTTCGCCACTGCAAGTGAATGCCAGGAGCGGGCGTCCACCGTAATCGTTGACGTAGGCCAAATACGGCGCCTGGCCAAGTGCCGTGGCCGTTGGCCCCAAGGCCAGCGTCCCCTTGGGCGGGATCATCACCGGTTCAAAGCCCGCCACGGTTTTACCGTCTTTGCTGCTGCGCGCGTCCACCAGGGACACGTAGTAAGGCGTGGGGTTATTCACCTGGTATCGGTCGCCCTGCCGGGTCAGGGTGAGCTTTTCCTGCCAGGGGTTGGACAAGTCCTGCTGGCTGGGCATGATGGCTTGGGGGCGGTAGAACAATTTGATGCGGGTCTGCAGCGCAATTTGCAGGGTGTTGGATTTGTCGCTACGCGGCGGAATTTCCCGCAGGTTGAAGTAGTAAACAGTCTCGCGATCCTGGGGCAACGATTTGACCGCCGGCAACGCCTGAACTTTCACCTGGCTTTGCTTACCGGGCTCCAAGCGTTGAACCGGCGGTAGCACGATCAAGGGCGAGGTGATTTTGTTGCCCTGCTCATCCTCGATCCAACCCTGGGCCAGGTACGGCAACTGGGTGTTGTTATTGGTGATGTTCACGCTGGTGGCATCCTTGCCACCCTCAAAGATCACACGGGTGCGATCCAGGCCAACCGCAGCGTTGGCGGCCGGGTTCAGGCCTGTTGCCAAGAGTGCGAAGAGCAGGAATCTAGAGCGCGTATTGAGCATCATGAGGCGGGGTTCTCCGTATCGGTACGCTTGCCGGTCAGCGATGCTGGCTCGGGTGAGGATTGATCAGTGGCTACACTCTGGCAGCGCAGTTGCAGGGCATCGCTCAAGCTGTCGGCTGGCAAAACCACAGGGAGCGTGAGCAGGCATTGCTCGAGGCCACTCCAACTGACAATCATCTGCTCGCCGGCCTGGATGCCACTCAGGTAAACAGCACCGCCGTCGTTCACAATCCCGGTGTCCTGCTGTTTTAGGTTCTTCACCGTCGCGCCGAAGGGCGGTGAACTGCCATCCGGCAGGCGCAGCACGGCCATGGCCTTTTCACCGGCAATCACGTCCAGCGATCGATAACCGATGGCCCCTTCGGTGAGTGTCAGTTGCGTCACCGACTGCGTGGCTTCGATGTTGCTCGGCAAGCTCTCCAGGTCGACACTGGCGGCCGTGCGCTGGTAGCTGCTGATATCGGAGATCACCGCCTTGCCGAAGATGTTGGTGCGGGTCGACACGCCGTAGCCCCGCACAGGCACGTCGGGTACCCCGCCGGAATCGATCATCAGACGGGTTCCGCCAACGGCATTGGTTCGGTGCAGGGCTGCACCGTAGGGCGTGAGTGTGCCGCCACCGCGAACAGACGCACTGAGGGTCCTGCCATTGCCTTGTTGTGTGCTGGCGCTGAGATCGATGTCAGCCTGGTCGCCAATATGGCTCAGGTAACCGCTGGTAGAGTTGTCACTTGCACTGAGCTGGTAGCTATTGCGCTCATCGAGGCGGTCACTGTAACGCGTGGCATAGCTCTCTTTGCCCGAGGTCCTGCTGCTATCCAGCGACAGTGTGCCGCTGCGCCCCAATGGCAGGCTGACCGTCAGCGCCATTCCGCTATCCTTGTAAGCGTATTCCTGACTGCGGTACATATTCAGGGACAGGCTCATGTTCCTGACTGTCCCCAGATTAAAGTAGCGCGACATGGACAGGTTCCAGCGCTGAGTGTCCGGGCGCCCCCAATACGTCTGCTTGTTGTAACTGGCGTAGACGGTCGCCCCAAGGTCACGAAACTGTTTATTGAGCGTCACCGTATACAGTGACTTGCTGTCGCCAATCGGTTTCCAGCCCTCGATGATCTCTACGTTCTCGATCCCGCCGAGCTCGCCGTTCAACCCGTAATGGCTGGCGTCCAGGTACTCACTCATGCTCAAGTAGTTTTTCTCGGAAAACCGGTAGCCGGCAAACGTCACCTGGCTGTCGTACTGCTCGAAGTGCTTGGAGTATTGAAGGCGGTAGGATTTGCCCGAGAGCGCCTGATTCCACACGCTGGCGTGGGACTGGGTGACATCCAGCGATACGGCGCCGAACGCCAACAGGTCACGACCGGCGCCGACAGACAACGCACGGTAGTTGTTATCGGTGATAGCACCGCCGAACAGCGACCAGCCATTGCTGACGCCCCAGGAGAACTCACCGGTACCGAAAAAATTGCCATTGGCGCCGTATTGAAGATCGGAGGGCCGCCCCAACGCCAGCTTGTAACGAACCTGGCCAGGACGCGTCAGGTAGGGAATGCCTGCCGTATCGATCTGGAAGGTGTGGACCGAACCATCCTGTTCTTCCACCCGTACATCCAGGGTGCCGCTGACGGCGTCATTGAGGTCCTGGATACGATACGGGCCTGCAGCGACCAGCGTTTCATACAGCACGCGGCCCTTCTGGCTGATAACAACCCGGGCGTTTGTCTTGGCGACGCCCACCACTTCCGGGGCATAACCGCGCAAGTTGGGTGGCAGCTGGCTTGCATCCGAAACGAGTGCGGCACCGGTATAGCGGAAGCTGTCAAACAGGTCCGAGTACAGATAGTCCTCTCCCACCGTCAGGCGCGCCTTCAGCGCAGGCACTGCGCGATACGCGTAGTAACGACTCCACTCCAGTTGTTGTGGATCGCCGTACCCACTGTCGAGGCCCTTTTCGACACGCCCCTGCCAGTCCGCCCTCAGGCGCCAGGCGCCGGCATTCGCCCCCACGGTGCCGTTACCCGTCAAGTTGTTACGGGTGCCGTCATTCTTCTGGTAGCGGGACTGCGCCGTCATGTTGTAATCGATCAGCAGCCCCGGCACGCCCTCATCCCAGCGGGAAGGTGGATCCCAATTGATGGCGCTGTATTCAAGGTAGGCCTGGGGCACGCTGATGTTCAGCGTGGAGGTGGCCAGATCGCCACTGACCTCCATGCCCGGCAAGCTTTCTATATCCAGGCAGTCATGGCCTTTCCACCACTTGAGTTCGGCAGCGCTCGACACTTTCAGGCCCAGCAGGTCCACAAGCGCCGGCGACAAACAGGCCTGGCTGCCTTTGGGATCATTATCGGGGGGATAGAACGCCACCGATTGCTCGGCCATCGCCTGATTATTGATCTGCACCACCATCGAGTAAGTGCCAGGCAGAATAAAACCGCTGCGGGCAAACCGAGACAAGTCAATATTGGTCCGATCACTTAGATCGAGGACGTCTGTATTGAACTCAATATCCCCGCTCGCCATAGCCGTGCTCGGTAATAATATCAACCCACTAAAAAAGTTTGAGCGCAGCGTATTCTTGACCTTCGCCGTATTCAACATGCAAGCAACCCATCAAAGTTCAGAAATATTCCAACTTGAATCGCACGGTGGCGCGGTGTGCTCCGGCCACTATGGGCAATCCGTTGCCAACAAAATGAAGCGTGAAGTGCAGCGTCATGTCGCCTTCCGCCAAGGGGTGCGGTGTCATCGGCTGACCGGGAATACTTAATTGGCCAACCGAATCTTGGATATTGAGAGCAACACCTTGCGAGCCACCCAATACAGCAAAAGAGCGACCCTCCCTGTCGGAGGGACCGTCAAATGTCACGCGCAGGTGCTGCCAGTCGGGCAGCGTTACCCCGGGGCGTAACGGATCGGTGCGACTCAATGTGCAATTGACCAGGCGCAGCTGGAAGGATTGGTCGCCGCCCCTGGCGCGTCGTAAAAACCGGCCGATCGGCTCAGGGTCCATATCGATGGTTTGATCGACGCTGACCAACTCCAACCCGCAGGCCGAGTCAACGACCTCTCCTCCCAGCGTGACGAGCCCATCCCCGTGCGCAAGCTCCTGGGCAACCCCCCAAGGGCTGGCGAACATCGCCAAAGAAGAGGTGATAGCGAGACTTACGAATGTTTTCACCTGTGCCTCCACCCGCCTCCCCCGCCACGCTGGGTGGCGGGGGAAAAAGCTTACTGATAAGCCAAGGTGAAATTGGTCACCGCGCTGAAATCACCCGGCAACACGTCGCCCGTAGCAGCGCCTTGCACATAGGCGCCGAACTCCAGCGTGTTATCACCGGTGGCAATGATCTGCGGCGTGGTAGGCACGCCCAATCGAACGGGTTGACTGCCATGGGTCATCATGATGCCGACGTTGCCCGCGCTACCGACGGTGCCCAGCGCACCCGGCACCACGCCGGATGGCGCCCCGGTGAAGGTCGTGGTCACCGTGTTATCGGTGAGGCCGGCCAGGTCGCAACCTTCGAGTTCAATCAGCAAGCGCCGTGGCTCGGACTTCCCGCCCGCCTGCAACTGATGCTTGGCAATCGCGCCAAGAGGAATGGTTTGATCGACGGAGTCAGGCTTGATGGAGCAGGCGCCGGAATGCACCGAACCCAAAAAGGTGACCGTTCCATCCGCCGCCTGGGCAACAGACACAGACCCTACCAACAACCCGATGGATAACAGCACAGTGTTCATTTTGGCTTTCATGTCTAGAGGCTCACAGAGTAATAAACGTCATTAAGTCATTCCGACGCCTGAGCGCGCAGAACGCCCTACCTTTTTCCAATTACTTGTATTGCAACTCAACTCGCTTGATGAGCCCGAGTGATTATCCAGTGCAGACTTTAAAAGGAAAGTCGGCCCGTTCATTTAATGACGTAGCCTGACGACGCCAAGACTTATAAGAAAATTATGGCAATTTGCCAAAACTTTATATTCATCTGTAAGACGTGGATGACATGAAGTTTATGAATGCTGAGTTGTCGGTAACTATAACTGTAAGAACCGAACTACATCACCTGGAAAGTCAACGCTTTCATGCGGAAAGATTAACTAATGAGTTGAAGCGATCGAGAAGAGGCGCACAACTGCTCGACGAGACGGTGCTCGCCGGGTAGGTAAGGAAAGAATCAATCAGGAGCGGGGCTTGATGCGCTTATCCAGCCCCACCACGGCCAGTGCAACCAGCACAAAGCCCGCCAGAATCCCCCCGGCATTCACGAACACTTGTGGATAACCGAGGGTGCCGACATCGATGAAGGGGTACTGATACTGCCCGAGCAAATCCCCGCGCAGCAGCGCATAGCCGAAGTACACCAGCGGGTAGATCACCCACAGGCCGATGTGTTTCAGGCGCAGATGGCCCTTGGGCACATACCGCCACCAGTACACGACGAACAACACCGGCATGACGTCGTGCAGCAGCTCATCGGCGATAAATTGAAAGCCTTCGGGCTGCCACAAATGCCGCAGCAACAGGCTGTAGGCGAGGCCCACCACCACGATGCTCACTGCGATGCCACTGCTGACCGCGGGCGCGAGAAACCACCGCTTCGCCGACGAGTCGCGCTTGACCCACGCATAGCTCAACACCACCGCCGCCAGGGTGTTGGTCAGCACGGTGAAGAAACTGAAAAAGTTGATCAGCCCGCCCAGCAGGCTGGCGCCGGCGTCCCAGCGCGAATAAAAGATCAGGTATTGCTGAATTGCCAACCCGACCCATCCGGCCAGCGCCGCTGCTGCCACATACCGCTTCATGAGGTCAGTCCAGCGGGCGTTTGGTGCGCATCAGCTTGACGTACAAGCCTTCGACTTTTTCCCGCGCCCACGGCGTCTTGCGCAGGAAGGTCAGGCTCGACTTGATGCTCGGGTCGCTCTTGAAGCAGCGGATATCAATGCGCTCGGCCAGGCCTTCCCATTCGTAATGTTCCACCAGGGTGGTGAGGACGTGTTGCAGGGTCACGCCGTGGAGTGGGTCGTTGCTTGTCGCGGTCATGCCGGGCCTTTTGCAATAAGAGGAAATACAGCCGCGCACCTTAGCCGACGGGGCGTACCGGTGGAAGCACTGCATTGAATATAGCCCTTGGGAGAAAGTTCCCCTTTTCAGTGAAAAAAGAGATGTTATATTGTAACGATACTTATCAAAAGTAAGCCGTTCGATACCGTCTGCAGCCTTCTCTTTTTTGCCGTTTTGCCAAGGAATGTCCGATGTCCCTCTCCTCCCTGTGGCGCTTGACCCCGCTTGCCGCCGCCCTGTTGATCTGCTCCGAAGCCCACGCCCTGGAACTGCAACCCCAAGTCATCACCGGCAACCCGCTGGGCAGCGAGCAACTTGCCTCGCCGACCACCGTGCTGGAAGGCGATGACCTGACCCTGCAGCAAAAAGGCAGCCTCGGCGAAACCCTGAACAAGCAGCCCGGCGTGTCGTCTTCGTACTTCGGGCCGGGCGCCAGCCGGCCGATCATCCGTGGCCAGGACGGTGACCGCATCCGCATCCTGCGCAACGGCGTGGGCGCGCTGGATGCCTCGTCGCTGTCCTACGACCACGCGGTGCCACTGGACCCGGTCAACGTCGACCGCATCGAAATCGTGCGCGGCCCGGCAGCGCTGCTGTACGGCGGCAGCGCCATCGGCGGCGTGGTCAACACCTTCGACAACCGCATTCCCACCGAAGCCATCGAAGGCATCCACGGTGCCGGTGAATTGCGCTACGGCGGCGCCGACACCACGCGCAGCAGCGCCGGCAAGCTGGAAGCCGGCAACGGCACCTTCGCCTTGCACCTGGATGCGAATGCGCGGGAATTCAACGACCTGAAAATCCCCGGCCAGGCACGCAGTCGCCACGCCCCGGAAACCGATGACGCCCCCGGCAAGAACGGCCGCCTGGGCAACAGCGACGGACGCCAGGACGGCGGCGCGGTGGGCGGTTCCTACACCTGGGATGACGGTTACGCCGGGCTGTCCTACAGCAGCTACGACGCCAACTACGGCTCCCCCGCCGAGCAGGATGTGCGCATCCGCATGAAGCAGGATCACTACGCGTTCGCCTCCGAAATCCGCAACCTCCAAGGCCCGTTTACCTCGGTGAAAGTCGACGCGGGCTACACCGACTACGAGCACCGTGAAATCGAAGGCGGCGAGACCGGCACGATCTTCAAGAACAAGGGTTATGAGGCGCGGGTTGAAGCCCGTCACCAGCCACTTGGCCCGCTCGACGGGGTGGTCGGTGCACAGATCACCCGCAACGAGTTCTCCGCCCTGGGTGAAGAAGCGTTCGTGCCGCAGACCGACACCACAGCCGGCGCGCTGTTTATCCTCGAAGAAATGCAGGCCACCGAGCGCTTGAAACTCAGCCTCGGCGGGCGCCTGGAACACACCAGCGTCGACCCGGACGCCAAGGGCAACGAGCGCTTTGCCGGCGCCGACAAAAGCAATGACTTCACCGCCGGCAGCCTGTCGTCGGGTGCGGTGTACACCCTCACGCCGATCTGGTCGGTGGCCGCGACCCTCGGCTATACCGAGCGCGCGCCGACGTTCTACGAGCTGTACGCCAACGGTGCGCATGTCGCCACCGGTACCTATGAGCTGGGCAACGCCAACCTGAAGAAAGAAAAAGCCGTGTCCAGCGACCTGGCCCTGCGTTTCGACAACGGCACCCACAAGGGCAGCGTCGGCGTGTTCTACAGCCACTTCTCCAATTACATCGGCTTGCTGGGCACCGGTCGTACGCTGAACGATGAAGGTGAAGAAGACGCCGGCGGTATCCCTGAGTACGAATATTCCGGCGTACGTGCGCGATTTGCCGGCTTTGAAGCCCAGGACCACTGGAAACTCGGTGAAAGCGCCTACGGCAAGTTCGCCCTGGAGCTGTCGGGCGACTACACCCGCGCCACCAATCTCGACACCGGCGAAGCCTTGCCGCGCATTGCGCCGCTGCGCTTGAACAGCGGCCTGCTGTGGGAACTCGACCGCTGGCAGGCACGTATCGATGTGGAACACGCCGCCGGCCAGGGCCGGGTACCGAATAACGAGAGCGGCACCGACGGCTACACCACGCTGGGCGCGAGCGCAGGCTATCGCTTCAACGTCGGCGGCAGCCAATGGCTGGCATTTGTGAACGGCGAAAACCTCACCAACCAGACCGTGCGCTACGCCAGCTCGATCCTGCGTGACATCGCGCCGGCACCAGGCAGAAGCGTGCAGTTGGGTATCCGCACCACCTTCTAACCCACGCCTGTAGGCGCCGACTCGCCGGCGATGGCAGCCTCACGGGCCCATCGCCGGCAAGCCGGCGCCTGCACTTTGTGCAGCGACGTTCTGTCACTGTTACCAAATCGGAAATGATGCATCTTGCGATTTGTGCTTTCGCTTGGTGCACCAGCACTTTATCCTTGCCGCAACAAACTGAAACGTTTCACTCCCGCGGTCGATCCCATTTGCCGAATTGCCCTCTCCTCGAAGACAGCGCTGTCTTGCACCGACCTGCGCCTGAAGGTCTATCGCCCGCCTGTGGATAACCGCCTGTCCCCAGAAAAACCGAATTAACGCTGAACCAAGCCCGCGCCGAATCGTCATCTACAGTGAAGCACGGGGTTACATAATTCCAACGTAACGGAGAAACACACTATGAGCACTGATGGTGCTTCAAGCCCAAGCCGCCTGCTGCCCAGGCTGCTGGGGATCTTGCTGCTGATCATGGGGCTGGCCTTGCTGGCCGGCGGCGTCAAGCTGAGCATGCTCGGCGGGTCGCTGTACTACCTGCTGGCCGGTATCGGCATCGCCCTGACCGGCGTGTTGCTGCTGGCTACCCGCCGCGCCGCGCTGGGCTTGTACGCACTGGTGTTGTTCGCCAGTACCGTATGGGCCTTGTGGGAAGTCGGCCTGGACTGGTGGCAGTTGGTGCCGCGCCTGGCACTGCTGTTTGCCCTGGGCATCGTCCTGCTGCTCCCGTGGTTTCGCCGTCCGTTGCTGCGTGGCCAGCCTGCCCCGCTGGGCACTGGCGCGCTGAGCGTGGCCGTGGTGCTGGCCGGTGCTGCCGCCCTCGCCAGCCAATTCACCAACCCGGGTGAGATGGTCAAGACCGGCCAACTGGATCGCGACGCGGTACCTGGCATGGCCAGTTCTGCGCCGGCCCAGGCCGATGGCGACTGGAACTCCTACGGCCGTTCGGCCCATGGTGATCGCTACTCGCCGCTGGCGCAGATCACCCCGGAGAACGCGCACAAGCTGGTCCCGGCGTGGACCTTCCGCACCGGCGACATTCCTGGTGCTGGCGATCCGGGTGAAACCACCGCGGAAAACACCCCGCTGAAAGTCAACGGCATGCTCTACGTGTGCACGCCGCACAGCCAGGTGATCGCGCTGGACCCGGACACCGGCAAGGAAATCTGGCGTTTCGACCCGAAGATCAGCACCGAAGGTGCCGAGAACTTCAAGGGCTGGGCGCACATGACCTGCCGTGGCGTGTCGTATCACGATGACGCCGTCTACGCTTCCGAGCAGAGCCCTACCGGCAGCGCCAGCCCGGCCGCCGCGCCGAATGCCTGCCCGAAACGCATCTTCGTACCGACCGCCGACACCCGTCTGATCGCCCTGAACGCCGACACCGGCAAGATGTGCGAAGACTTCGGCGACAAAGGCCAGGTCGACCTGCGTGCCAATATCGGCAGCTTCGCCCCCGGCGGTTACTACTCCACCTCGCCACCGGCCGTGACCAAGAACCTCGTGGTGATTGGCGGTCACGTGACCGACAACGTCTCCACCGACGAGCCTAGCGGCGTGATCCGCGCGTTCGACGTGCACACCGGCAAGCTGGTGTGGAACTGGGACAGCGGCAACCCGGACGACACTACCCCGTTGGCCGAGGGCAAGACCTACACCCGCAACTCGCCGAACATGTGGTCCATGTTCAGCGTGGATGAAAAACTCGGCATGCTCTACCTGCCGATGGGCAACCAGATGCCCGACCAATACGGCGGCGACCGTACCGAAGACTCGGAAAAATACAGCGCCGGCCTGACCGCCCTGGACATCGACAGCGGCCACGTGAAGTGGACCTTCCAGTTCACCCACCACGACCTGTGGGACATGGACGTGGGCGGCCAGCCTTCGCTGATCGACATCAAGACCGAAGCCGGCGTGAAGCAGGCAGTGATGGCGTCGACCAAGCAAGGCAGCATCTACGTGCTCGACCGTGCTACCGGCCAGCCAGTGGTGCCGATCCACGAAGTCGCCGTGCCGCAAGGCGCTGTTGCTGGCGACCACACCTCGCCGACCCAACCGAAGTCCGAGCTGAACTTCATGCCACCGCCCCTCAAGGAGCGTGACATGTGGGGCGTGACGCCGTTCGACCAGCTGCTGTGCCGCATCGATTTCAAATCGATGCGCTACGACGGCCCGTTCACGCCGCCTTCGCTGCAAGGCTCGATCGTTTACCCAGGCAACTTCGGCGTGTTCGACTGGGGTGGCATTTCCGTCGACCCGGTACGCCAGATCGCCTTCGTGAACCCAAGCTACATGGCGTTCAAGTCCAAGCTGATCCCGGCGGCCGATATCGCCAAGCAAGGTCCGCGCGTGAGTGAAACCGAAGGCGTGCAGCCGAACAAAGGCGCGCCGTACGGCGTGATCCTCGAAGCACTGCTGTCGCCCCTGGGCCTGCCGTGCCAGGCACCAGCATGGGGTTATGTGGCGGCGGTCGACCTGACCAACCACCAAACCATCTGGATGCACAAAAACGGTACCGTGCGTGACAGCTCGCCGGTTCCAATCCCCCTGACCATGGGCGTACCAAGCCTGGGCGGCACCTTCACCACCGCCGGTGGCGTAGCGTTCCTCAGCGGTACCCTCGACCAGTACCTGCGTGCCTATGACGTGAAAAACGGCAAGCAGCTGTGGGAAGGCCGCCTGCCTGCAGGCGCGCAGACCACACCGATGACCTACACCGGCAAGGACGGCAAGCAATACGTGCTGGTCATGGCTGGCGGTCACGGCTCGCTGGGCACCAAGCAGGGTGACTACGTGATGGCGTTCAAACTGCCGGATTAAGCACCACCGGCGGTACAAAAAAGGCGGCTACCCCCAGGGGTAGCCGCCTTTTTATTGCGCCTGATTAAACCGGAGTGCGCTCGCGGCGCATCCACATCTCGAAGGCCATGGCGTTGAGGGGACGGCTGATCAGGTAGCCCTGGGCCGTGTCGCAATTCCACAGTTTGAGCAGTTTGAGACTGGGCTCGAACTCGACCCCTTCGGCCACCACCTTGAGCCCCAGGTTGTGGCTCATCTCGATGGTGGAACGGACGATCACGCCGTCGCCGCTGGTGCTGTCGAGGTTGCGCACGAAGGACTGGTCGATCTTCAACTCCTGCACCGGCAGCCGTTGCAGCTGGGCGAGGGAAGAATAGCCGGTGCCGAAGTCATCCACCGAGAGGCTGATACCGCAACCACGCAATTGCTCCAGCACGCTCAGAGCCTGCTGCGGGTTGTGCATGATCGCGCTTTCGGTGATCTCGAAAAGCAGCTGCTGGGCCGACACGCCGTAGTGCATCAGCAAGGTGGTGACGCGGATCGCCAGGTCATCATCGGCCAGATCATCCACCGAGATATTCACCGATAATTGAATATGCAGCCCACGCTGGGCCCACTCGCCGATCTGGCGGATGGCTTCTTCGATCACCCATTGCGTGAGGCCGCCCATGCTGCCGGTGCGCTCGGCCAGGGGGATGAATTCGGCGGGCGAGACCAGCCCCAGGCTCGGATGCTGCCAGCGCAGCAGGGCTTCGGCCTGGCGTACATAGCCGTGCTTGAGGTCGAGTTTGGGCTGGTAGCACAGGTACAACTCGCCTTCGACGGCCGCCCGGCGCAGGTCGCGGATCAAGGTGATCTGGCGCTGGTGGGCAAGATCGCGGTCCTGCTGGTAGATCTGCAGGTAGCCCGGCAGCGCCGCCGCATCATGACGGGCGATGGCGGCGCGGCTGATCAGCTCTTCGACCTGCTGGCCGTCGGCAGGGTAGGCAGCGATACCGATGCTGACTTCGTGGCGCAGTTCGTCATTGCCGATGCGCTGGGGTTCGGTGAGCAACGCGTAGAGGCGGTCGGCGCGGGCCACGGCGCGGTCGATCTCGGTGTTCTCCAGCAACAACAGGAACTCGCTGCCGGTGATGCGTGCCGCCGTGTCGCTGGCCAACAGGCTCATGGACAGGCAGCGGCTGGCTTCGCGGAGCATCTCCTCGACGCCCTCGGGACCGAAGCCTTCGTTGATCACCCGGTAGTTCTCAATGCCCAGGTACAACAACACCACCGGCCGCCGCGCGCTGATCGCGCTGCCCAGGCGCTCCATGGCCAAGGCCCGATTGGGCAGGCCGGTGAGCGGATCATGCAGGGCGTTATGCGCCAGTTGCCGTTCGCGCACGGCGATCCCGCTTTGCATGGCGTTGAAGGCGCGCGCCAGCAGGCCGAACTCGTCATGGCCGCGCACCCGCACCGGCGTGCGGTAATCGCCGGCACCAATCCGCCCCGCCGCCTCGACCAACGCATTCAACGGGCGCGACACGCGACGCGCGAGGAACAGCGCGCCGGCCAATGACACCAGCAGCACCGCCAGGGCAATCCCGAGGAACTGCCGGTCCAGCGGCGCGAAGGATTCCAGCGCATGGTCCAGCGGGCTTTGCAGCAGGACCCGCACTTCATTGCCGTCACCGGTATTGGCCAGCGGCAGTACCTGGCTGAGCACGCGCTGGCCGTAGAACAGGTGGATTTGCGGCTCGGGGTCGATAGGCGCTTCGCGCAGCAAGCTGAAAGTGGAGGCCTGGTACGCATCGGGCTGGGTGCTGAACAGCGGACCCGGCTTGCCCTCCTGCACACTGAGGAACGACACCTCCAGGTTGCTCATGGAACGCAGCTCATTGGCGAACAGCTTGTCCATGGGAAAACCCATCACCACCCGTGCGATGGGCAACGGGTCGAGCACTTCCTCCTGCACCAGCAGGTACGGCCGGCCGTCCATGGCCACGATCAACATCTGCAGGCCGCTGCGCCGCGCGAGGCGCAGGGCGTTGTTATAGGGGAACACCTGGCCGCGCGACAGGACGGGCAAGGTGCTGACCATGACCTTGCCATCCAGGCCCAGCACAAACACTTCGCTGGAACGAATACCGGTGCCATGACGCCGCAGGGCGGCGAGGATCGGCACGGTCTGGCCCTCGGCCACGGCTTGTTTGAACGGGCCGTCGACGGTCAGCCAGTCAAGGCCGTATTGCAGGCGACGGCCGCGCAGGTCCAGCAGGCGTTCGAACACCTGGCTGCCGGTCTTGAGTTGGACTTGCGCCTGGTTTTCCACGGCGCGGGACGTCGCGGTCTTGACCGCGAAATAAGTGGCTGCGACGACCACCAGCAGCAAGAGCGCCAACACCCCCGCAATGCGGGTTTGAAAGGTGTGGCGCCAGCTCATTGCAGTGCCCGCTGGCTGCCTTCGCCGCTCTCTGCCACTCGGTCCCTTTGTCATATGCTTTCCTGGCAACTGCTGACTGGCGTCAAAAAAATATCCATTTTGCATGAATATTTGGTTTGAGCAGATTAGCTGGGGAAAAGCATAAGCGCACTCAATAAATACGGGGATTTCACAGTCATTTTATTGGCGACACGCGCTTGACCGGCGCTCAGCCGCGCGCCCGCATAAAGTCCCCCCACCGCCGCACCAGGTAGTTGTGCTCATCCATGACCGAGTTCCACACCGCGATATGCCCCATGCGTTGCTCATAGGAGCCGCCATCGCGCACTTCGCCGATATCAATCAGCGGCAAGCCGTCGCTGCCCAGCAACTCCTCCCGCGCAGGCTTGCCGGCATACCAGTAATCCCATTCGGCGCTGCTCAGGTGATCACGCGTACGCGCCGGGTTACCGATGTAGTAACCCTGGCGCGCCATCACCGCACCGGGCCAGCCGGACAGCCACCAATTGAGATAGGCATACGCCGCATCCAGCACCGGCCCCTGGGCATGGCGCGACAACGACAAGCCGCCGAACCAGGCACGATAGCCTTCGCGCGGCACCGCCAGGCGGTATTTCACCCCGGCGCGGTGCAGGCGCATCAAGGTCGGTGACCACAGGCTCTGGATATCGATGCTCGGGCTGAGCATCAATTGCGCCGCCTCCTCGTCATCGGACCAGAACGCCGCAAAGTGCCCTTCCTTCTGTTTGCGCACCAGAATGTCGGCCAGCACATCGATCTCTTCGATGCTCATGTTGCCGATGTCCTTGAAGCTGGCCAGCCCCGCGCCCTGCACCGCCAGCGCGGCGTCCAGCGCGCCGATGGCGGCGTCACTCTGCAGCGCCGTGCGTGCGCGCCACGCCGGATCGAGCAACCAGCCCCAGCTTTCATTGCCGTGGCAAAAACCCTCGGGCAAGCGTTCGGGGCGGTAGGCAAAACTGTCGGCGTTGTGGGTCAGCGGCAACATGCTGATGCGCTCGGTGACGGTACTGCCGAGGCTGCCATCGTGCTGCACGAACAGGCGCTCGCTGGGCACGCTGCCGCTGCCCAGGCGGTCGTTCGGCGACAGGCGCCCGCGCTTGGGCAAGTCGTTGATCTCGTGCCACAGCGCCAGGCGTCGCGTGTCGATGGGCTGGATCGCGCGGGCCGGCCACACGAAGTCGACGTTGTGAAACCACTGGTCGTAGAGGTCGTAGCTGTCGGGCTGCATCACCGCGATGCGCTGGGCCTGTTCGACGTCGTGCACCTGGTACACCAGGCGGATGCCCAGCTCCTGTTCGGCGCGCACGCGCAGGCATTCGAGCAGGGTCACCGAGGTGCCGAGAACGCGCAATGTGATCATGCGGCGAACCGTCGCGAGAACACGTCGAAGGAGCGCCGCAGCAGCGCGGGGTCGAGCCCGCGCAGGATAAACACCAGGCGCGACTGGCGGTCGCTGCCCGGCCATGCGGGCAAGTGCACCGGGGCGTGCAGGCAATGCTGCACGCCATGAATGACGATGGGGGCGTTACTGGCGTTCACGTTGAGCAGCCCTTTGACGCGGAGGATTCGTTCGCCGTGGCATCTTAACAGCATCGACAACCACACCCCGAAACCCACCCAGTCCAGCGGCTGGTCGAAGGTCAGGCTGCACACCTGCGCGGCGCCGTGGGTGACGTTGGTGGCTTGATGCAGTTGCCAGCGGCTGACTTCCACGGCGGGCTCGGCGCTGCGCAGGCCTTCGCCGAGCAGCAGTTGATCGCCGCTGAGAATCGCCTGTGTATCGAGGATCGGCGTACCGGCGTTCAGCCCCTGCAGGTGCGCACGCAGCGCCGCGCAATCAGGCACCAGGTCGGTCTTGCTCAGCAACAGGCGATCCGCCGCCGCGACCTGGGCCAGCCATTCCGGGTGCAAGCGTTCCTGCAGCGCGGCGTGACTGGCGTCGACCAGGGTGATCACTAGGCCGATATGAAAACGCCCGCGCAATTGCGCGTCGTTGTTCAAGGTCGCGAGGATCGGCGCCGGATCGGCCAGGCCGGTGGTTTCCAGGATCACCCGCTTGAACGCAGGAATCTCACCGCGCTCGCGGCGTTGCAACAGGCCAAGCAGCGCGTCTTTCAGTTCGCCGCGGATCGAGCAGCAAATACAGCCGCTGGGCAGCAACACGGTATTGGGCGCCACTTCTTCCACCAGCAGATGGTCGATGCCGACGTCGCCGAATTCGTTGATCAGCAACGCGGTATCGCCGAGGCTTTCGTGCTGCAGCAGGCGCTTGAGCAAGGTGGTCTTGCCACTGCCGAGGAAGCCGGTGATCACATTTAGAGCGATGCTCATTTTCTTCTTACCTCATGACGCCTGCAGGTCCAGGTGATCGAGCAAGTGCGGATCGAGCGGGTCCAGCGGGCGGCCGAGCATGGTTTCAGCGGCCTGCCAGAGTTGATCCAGGCCGCTCGCCAACGCCTGTTTGCCGGTGGCGCCCAGCAGCAGGTACGACGCGCCCTGGAAGTCTTCGACCTTGAGCCGGAACACCGCCAGCACCTGGTTGATGGCGGCGATACGGCGCAGGCGTTCGCGGCGCCTGGGCAGTTCGTCGCCCAGGGGGTCGCTCCAGTGCAGGTCTTCGCCGAGCAGTCCGCAGAGTCCGCACATGCCTACACCCCACTCATGGCATGACATCGCCGGAATTGGGGCCCAGGGTCTGGCCGACGAACAGGTTGCCACCCGGCTCGCTGGCCAGCAGCACGGCGGTGGGCGCGACTTCATCCGCCAGGCCGAAGCGGCCCAGGGGCAGTTCGGCGGCCTTGGCGCGTTTCCAGTCGGCACTGATGCCGCCCACCAGCGGCGTTTCGATAGGGCCCGGCGCGATGGCGTTGACCAGCACATTGTCCTTGGCCACTTCCAGCGCGAGGGACTTGGTAAAGCCGATCACCCCGGCCTTGGCGGCGGCGTAGTGGGTCAGCTCCGCGCCGCCCTTGATACCCAGTTGCGAGGCGACGTTGATGATCCGCCCCCAGCGCTGCGCGAGCATGTGCGGCAGGGCGCGCTGGCTGGCGATGAACACGCTGGTGAGGTCGACACGCAGCATGTCATTCCACATTTCGAGGGAGAGGTCGACGCAGCGCGCCTGGGTGAGCATGCCGGCATTGTTGACCAGGATATCGATGCCGCCGAAATGCTCGACGCAGCGGTCGACACTGGCCTGGGCGCCTTCGACCGTGCCGACATCGGCCAGGCACTCGACCACTTCGGCGCCAAGGTTGCGGCAGGTGATCGCGGTTTCAGCCAGGCTGGCAGCGTTGCGGTCGGACAGCAGCAGGCGTGCGCCTTCGACGGCATAGGCGCGCGCGATGGCGGCCCCGATGCCGCTGCCGGCGCCGGTGATGACGGCGCGGCGGTGAGTGAGTTGGGGCATGGTGAACTCCTTGAATAATCGAGCGGCGAACGCGGTTAAATGTGGCAGCGGCTTGCTCGCGAAAGCGGTGTGTCAGTCGGTGCATGCAGTACTGTTGCGCCGCATTCTTGAGCAAGCCCGCTCCCGCATTTGATGTGCATCAGGCTTGAATCCGCATCAGTCCGGCCAGCGCACGGTCAGGCCACCGTCGATGACGATGCTCTGCCCGGTCAAATAACTCGATGCCTCACTGGTCAGGAACTGCACCAGCGACGCCACTTCATCCGCCCGCCCTACCCGGCCCAGGGGGATTGCGCGCGCCGCTTTCGCCAAGCCTTCCGGCCCCAGCGAATTTTTCGCATCCAGCGACTGCGGCGTCTCGATCAACCCGGGAATCACCGCGTTGCAGCGAATGCCCTTGGGCGCCAACTCCACCGCCAGCGACCGGCACAGCCCCGGCACACCGGCCTTGGCCGCCGCGTAGTGACTGTGCTCCTGCCAGCCATACACGCCGCCGGCAATCGACGAAATCGCCACCAGCGCGCCGCCCTCGTGCATATGCCGGGTCGCCGCGCGGAAGGTGCGCATCACCCCCGTCAGGTCGACATTGAGCATTTCGTCCCACAGCGTATCGGTCATCTCCAGCAACGGCGCGCGGCGCAGCAGACCCGCGTTGGCCACTGCGTAATCGAGGCGGCCAAAATGTTGCACGGCCTGCTCGGCCAGGGCGTCCACCGATGCGCTGGCGCCCACGTCCAGTGGCAGCATCAGGCATTCGCCGCCGGCCGCTTCCACCAGGGCCACAGTGGTGTGCGGGTCATGGGGGTCGGCGGGGTAATACCCGCCGACCACCGCCACGCCGTTGCGCGCATAGGCCACGGCGAGGGCTTGGCCGATGCCGCTGGCGGCACCGGTAATCAAGGCAACTTTACGGCTCATCAAACACTCCTTACTGAACGGTTTCCGGACGCACGTGGCGTGCGGCAAACATCAGGGCACCGGACAAAAAGCACGGCAGTGCACCGAACCACAGCGCGGCGGTCTGCCAGTCGCTGCCGGCGGACAACACCTGGGTCGCGCCAAAACCTGCGACCACCGCGCCGATCGGGCCCATGGCATGGATGATCGCGCCACCGGTGGCGCGGATGCTGGTGGGGAAACTTTCGCTGATGAAGAACAGCGCTGCCGAGTACGGCCCGATCAGGAAGAACAGGCCCAGGCTGTACAGCCCGACGACCATCGCCATGTTGCTCGGGCCAAACAGCATGCCGGCGAACGACAGCCCGCCGAGCATCCAGCCCAGGCCGATCACGTTGCGGCGGCCGATCTTGTCGCCCATCCAACCGTGGCTGAGGTAGCCGCAGTAACCCACCAGGTTCGACAGTACGAGGATGATCAGCGAGTTCTCGAACGAGATGTGGTGCACGCTGACGATCACCGAAGTCCCCAGCACGCTGAACACCTGGATCGCCGCCCAGTTGAGCAGCAGCGCGGCGCCGATCACCAGCGTGGCGCGGCGCGCCGGGCCACGGAAGGCCGCCTTGAGGCCAGCCTTGCTGTGTTCGTCGTAGTCCACGCCGTAGGTCGCGGCGACGTTCTGCGCGTCCTTCACCGCGCCGCTTTTACGCAGCTCGCTGATGCGTTGGTGGATCTGGAACTGCGGGCTCTCCTTGAGCTTGCGCGCCATGATCGCGATCACGATCGCCGGGATCGCGGCGAAGATGAAGCAGCCCTGCCAGCCAATGACCGGCAGCAACAGCGCGGTCAACCCGGCGGCGATCAACGCACCGACCGGCCAGCCGCCCTGCACCAGGCTATAGATGAACCCGCGGCGCTTGGTCAGGCGCGGGTCTTCGGAGGCGCCATACAGCTCGCTCAAGTAGGTCGCGTTGACGGTTTCCTCGGCATAGCCGAGGCCGCCCAGCGACCGGATCAGAATCAGCGGCGACTTGCCCCACGCCCCGCCAATCGCGGTGAGTGCCGAGCAAAGCGCCGAACCGGCCACGGTGAAGATGATGCCTTTGCGCCGACCCAACTTATCCACGACCGGGCCAATGGCAAACGCGACCACCGCCGTGCCCACCGCCACCCAGGTCGCGATTTCAGCTTGCTCCACTTCACCCCAGCCAAAGTGCCGGCCGATCTCCGGCAGCAACGTGCCGAACAGGATGAAGTCATACACCGCAAACACCCAGGCGAAAAACGCGATCCAGGTGGCGAAGCGCACTTCCTGGGACGTCAGTTGCCGGGGTTTCCAGCCAGTCAGGTCAAGCTTGTTGTAGATGGACATGGGGCGCGCCTCAAGGATTTGACCGGCAGGCGCCGGCAAGCCGGCTCCTGCAGGGTGGGGTTCAGGTACGGGGTTGGCGGCGAATGAAGTCGTCGGCGATTTCGTCGAAGGTGACGAAGCGCACGCCAGCATGGCTCTGGATGTGCTCGATCAGGCGCTCCAGCATCAACAGCACTTGCGGGCGGCCGGACACGTCGGGGTGGATGGTCATGGTGAACACCGCGTGTTCGTGCTCGCGGTAGACCCAGTCGAACTGGTCGCGCCACATTTCCTCGAGGTGACGCGGGTTGACGAAGCCGTGGCTGTTCGGGGCTTTCTTGATGAACATCATCGGCGGCAGGTCATCGAGGTACCAGTTGGCCGGGATCTCCACCAGGTCGGTTTCTTCGCCGCGCACCAGGGGTTTCATCCAGGTATCGGGGTGCTGGCTGTAGTCGATCTTGGTCCAGGTGTCGCCCTTGCGCACGTAGTAGGGATGGAAGTCGTTGTGCATCAGGCTGTGGTCGTACTTGATGCCTTTTTTCAACAGCAGCTCGTTGGTCACCTTGCTGAATTCCCACCACGGCGCGACGTAGCCGGTGGGCCGCTTGCCGGTGACCTGGGTGATCAGCTCGATGGACTTGTCGAGGACGATTTCTTCCTGCTCGGCGGTCATCGCGATCGGGTTTTCGTGGCTGTAGCCGTGCACGCCGATTTCGTGGCCGGCGTCGGCCACGGCCTTCATCTGCTCGGGGAAGGTTTCCATCGAGTGGCCGGGGATGAACCAGGTGGTGCGCAGGCCGTAGCGTTCGAACAGTTTGAGCAGGCGCGGCGCGCCGACTTCCCCGGCGAACAGGCCGCGGGAGATGTCATCGGGCGAGTCTTCGCCGCCGTAGGAACCGAGCCAGCCGGCGACGGCGTCGACGTCGACGCCAAATGCACAGAGGATGTCTTTAGCCATGGTGTGTCTCCTTAAAAAGTCAGGGCGGTTTCGACCGACAAAGCGGCCCGCAGCAGGCGTGCGTCTTCGCCGCTGGGGGCGCTGAGCAGCAGGCCGGTGGGTAATCCCAGGGCGTCGCGGCCGCTGGGCAGGCTCACGCCGGGCATGTCGAGCAAACTGCCGGGCATGGTCAGGCGCAGGGTGGCGAGGTTGGTGCTGACAAACAGCGCGTCGTCGGCTTCCAGCGGTGCCAGGGCCGGGGCGACATGCGCAACGGTGGGGGTGATCAGCACGGCGCCGTCGAGGTCGTCGATGAGTTGCTGTTGCAGGCGGCGGCGGGCATCGGTGAGGGCGATCAGTTGGCTGGCCGGCAACGCGCGCGCGGCTTCGAGGCGGCGGCGTACGCGGTGGTCGAGTTGCTCGGCATCGGCGCTGTCGAGCAACGCCTGGTGCAGGGCGAAGGCTTCGAAGGCGCCGAGCCAGCCTTGGTGCTTGATCAGCTCCAGCGTGGCCTGGAACGTGGGCGAGGGGCGCAACTCGACCCGCGCACCGGCGGCCTTGAGTTGGTCCACCGCGCGCAGCAGGTTGTTGTGCACGGCGGGTTCAATGCCTTCCAGGGCGCCTTGCTCCAGCACAAAGTGCTGGCCCTTGAGGCTTCGCGCGACATGGGTTTGCCGGCGGCCGTGGAGCAGGTCGTCGATGGCCAGCGCATCGCGCACGCTGCGGGTCAGCGGGCCAAGGCTGTCGAGGGTGTGAGCCAGGGGGAACACGCCGTCGCGGCTGTAGCGTCGGCTGCTGCTGCGGTAGCCCACCAGGCCATTGAATGCCGAGGGGATGCGGATCGAACCGGCGGTGTCGGTGCCCATCGCGATGGGCACAATGTCGGCGGCGACGGCCACCGCCGAGCCGGACGATGAGCCACCCGGAATACGTGGCTGGTCAGTGCCGTGCGGGTTGTGCGGGGTGCCGAAGTGCGGATTGAGACCGAGCCCGGAATAGGCCAGCTCGCTGAGGTTGGTCTTGCCGACGCTGACCATCCCCGCGCGGCACAGCAGCCCTACGCTGGGCGCATCGAGCAAGGCGGCAGGCGCGTTGCGCCGGTAGGCGGCACCGGCAGTGGTGACGCTGCCGGCCACGTCATAGAGGTCCTTCCAGGCCACGGGCACGCCATCCAACCCACTCAATGGCTGGCCGGCCCGCCAGCGCGCGGCGGCGGCTTCGGCTTCACGGCGGGCGCGCTCGGTGGTCAGGCTGATAAATACCGCCGGGGCCTGGCTGGCCTTGTCGAGTGCCTGCTCGAGGGCGTGCACCGGGTCGTTGCGACCGCTGGCGAAATCCTCGGCCATTGAAGTGGCGTCTGACATCAAGATGACCCTCATAAAACGTACATATTAATAAAATGTACATTTTACAAAGGCAGGTTTCGTGCCAGTGTATGAACGCGCCCAACGTGCAGATCAGATGTTCACGTCAGGATCCACGGGATAGATGCTACTGGGTCTGGAAAAAAAATCGTGCAACACATCCAGCGCAGAGCTTAAAAGAAATAATGTATCTTTTATGAATAAGTACATTTTGGTGCAGAAAAGTAACATTCCCGCTGTCCAGGCCCCAAAAAAGTGCCACCGATGTGGCGCAGAGTGACAGGCGCATCTATGAGAGAATCCCCGGCCACCGTCCTACATCCTCTTGAGAAAGCAATGAAAGCAGTGTCCGCCTCGGCCTCCCGTTACGCGATGATTCATCAGCTGTTGCGTGATGCGATCGTCAACGGCACCGCGCGCCACGGGCTGGTCCTGCTGGAGGCACCGCTGGCCGAACTGTTCGGCACCAGCCGCGTGCCGGTGCGCAAGGCCCTGGACCTGCTGCACGCCGAAGGGCTGATTTGCCGCTTCAATGGCCGCGGCTACCTGATCAACCCCGAAGGCCTGGCCATGGAGCCGCTGCGCTTGCCGCTGAGCCATGCGCACCTGGGCCTGAATGGCGAAGATGAGCTGGTGGATACCCGACCGCTGGGCGAGCGGATCGTCGAGGAGATCGGCGCGGCGCTGTCCACCTGCATCGCCTTCGGCCACTACCGCCTGGACGAGCAGGCCGCCGCCGACCACTACGGCGTCAGCCGCGCGGTGGTGCGCGAAGCATTGATGCGCCTGCGCGATCGAGGCCTGGTGGAAAAAGAGCCGTACTCGCAGTGGCTGGCGGGGCCGCTGACCGCGCGGGAAGTCACCGAAGACTACGAACTGCGTGCCTGCCTGGAGCCCGAAGCCCTGCGCCAGAGCGCACCGAACCTGGACCGCGAGCTGCTCGAAGCCATGCTGCAACGCGTGCTGGACGCCCAGGACAGCCCCCATTGCAGCCTGGAAGCCATCGAACAGATCGAAGAGGATTTGCACCAGCGCTGCCTGGCGGGCCTGCAGAATCGCAAGATCGCCGCGTTGATTCGCCAGGGCCAGAGCCCGATGATCATCAGCCGGATTTTCTACCGTTTGCTGGGGATCGGCGCCGATCCAGCCATGCTTGCCGAACATCGCCTGATTCTGGAGTTGTTGCTGCACGGTGCCGTCGACGCGGCCGCGCTGAACCTGCGCGAGCACCTGCAACGGGCCCGGCAGCGCATGTTGCAGCGGTTGAAAGTGCTGTCGGTGCTGCCGGAACAGCCACTGCCCGCCTATCTCCACAAAATCAGCTGAGCCCTGCAGGAGCCGGCTTGCTGGCGCCTACGGGTTTCGAAAATATCATGCAATATGTTGCTATCTCACGCCCGCCATTGAAACCACCACTGCCCTGCCCCATCTAACCTGCATACTTCCTTATGCAGGTGCCCCATGAGCGACCAGCAAGAATTCCCGGACATCGACCTCAACGATTACGCCGATCCCGAAAACGCTGAACACGCAGCTTCATCCAACACCGGCCTTGCCCTGCCTGGGCAAAACCTGCCGGACAAGGTCTACATCATTCCGATCCACAATCGGCCGTTCTTCCCGGCGCAAGTGCTGCCGGTGATCGTCAATGAAGAACCGTGGGCGGAAACCCTGGAGCTGGTGAGCAAATCCGATCACCACTCGCTTGCCCTGTTTTTCATGGACACGCCGCCCGAAGATCCCCGGCATTTCGACACCTCCAGCCTGCCGCTGTACGGCACCCTGGTGAAGGTGCACCACGCCAGCCGCGAGAACGGCAAACTGCAATTCGTCGCCCAGGGCCTGACCCGCGTGCGGATTCGCACCTGGCTCAAGCACCACCGCCCACCGTACCTGGTGGAAGTCGAATACCCGCACCAGCCCAGCGAGCCGACCGACGAGGTCAAGGCCTACGGCATGGCGCTGATCAATGCGATCAAGGAACTGCTGCCGCTCAACCCGCTGTACAGCGAAGAGCTGAAGAACTACCTCAACCGCTTCAGCCCCAACGACCCGTCGCCGCTGACCGACTTCGCTGCCGCCCTCACCTCGGCCACCGGCAACGAGCTGCAGGAAGTGCTGGACTGCGTCCCCATGCTCAAGCGCATGGAAAAAGTCCTGCCGATGCTGCGCAAGGAAGTCGAAGTCGCGCGCCTGCAAAAAGAACTCTCCGCCGAAGTGAATCGCAAGATCGGCGAGCACCAGCGCGAGTTCTTCCTCAAGGAACAGCTCAAGGTCATCCAGCAGGAGCTGGGCTTGACCAAGGACGACCGCAGCGCGGACGTCGAGCAGTTCGAGCAACGCCTGGAGGGCAAAGTGTTGCCGGCCCAGGCGAAAAAACGCATTGATGAAGAACTCAACAAACTGTCGATCCTGGAAACCGGCTCGCCGGAGTACGCGGTCACCCGCAACTACCTCGACTGGGCCACCTCGGTGCCGTGGGGGGTGTATGGCGAGGACAAGCTCGACCTCAAGCACGCGCGCAAGGTGCTGGATAAACACCATGCGGGGCTGGACGACATCAAGAGCCGCATCCTCGAGTTCCTCGCGGTGGGCGCTTATAAAGGCGAAGTGGCCGGTTCCATCGTGCTGCTGGTGGGCCCGCCGGGCGTGGGCAAGACCAGCGTCGGCAAATCCATCGCCGAGTCACTGGGCCGGCCGTTCTACCGTTTCAGCGTCGGCGGCATGCGCGACGAGGCCGAGATCAAGGGCCATCGCCGCACCTACATCGGCGCCCTGCCGGGCAAGCTGGTGCAGGCGCTCAAAGATGTGGAAGTGATGAACCCGGTGATCATGCTCGACG
Source organism: Pseudomonas sp. GW821-FHT05D12 (assembly GCF_059419825.1). Taxonomy (NCBI): domain Bacteria; kingdom Pseudomonadati; phylum Pseudomonadota; class Gammaproteobacteria; order Pseudomonadales; family Pseudomonadaceae; genus Pseudomonas; species Pseudomonas sp. GW821-FHT05D12. The sequence goes on from NZ_JBWKSN010000001.1 coordinate 195,027, forward strand.
AGATCGACAAGATGGGCCAGAGCTTCCAGGGCGACCCGGCGTCGGCATTGCTGGAGACCCTCGACCCTGAGCAGAACGTCGAATTCCTCGACCACTACCTGGACCTGCGCCTGGACCTGTCCAAGGTGCTGTTCGTGTGCACCGCCAACACCCTGGATTCCATCCCCGGCCCGCTGCTGGACCGGATGGAAGTGATTCGCCTGTCCGGCTATATCACTGAAGAAAAAGTCGCCATCGCCAAGCGTCACCTGTGGCCCAAGCAGCTGGAAAAAGCCGGCGTGTCGAAAAACAGCCTGAGCATCAGCGACGGCGCCCTGCGCGCGTTGATCGACGGCTACGCGCGGGAAGCCGGTGTGCGCCAGCTGGAGAAACAGCTGGGCAAACTGGTGCGCAAAGCCGTGGTCAAGCTGCTGGATGAGCCCGACTCGGTGATCAAGATCGGCAACAAGGACCTGGAAAGCTCCCTGGGCATTCCCGTGTTCCGCAACGAGCAAGTGCTGTCCGGCACCGGGGTAATCACCGGCCTGGCCTGGACCAGCATGGGCGGCGCCACGCTGCCGATCGAGGCGACGCGCATTCACACGCTCAACCGTGGTTTCAAGCTCACCGGGCAGTTGGGTGAGGTGATGAAGGAGTCTGCCGAAATCGCCTACAGCTACATCAGCTCCAACCTGAAGTCGTTTGGCGGTGATCCGAAGTTCTTCGACGAGGCCTTCGTGCACCTGCACGTGCCGGAAGGCGCCACGCCCAAAGACGGCCCGAGTGCCGGGGTGACTATGGCCAGCGCGTTGCTGTCGCTGGCGCGCAACCAGCCGCCGAAAAAAGGCGTGGCGATGACCGGTGAGCTGACGCTGACCGGGCATGTCCTGCCGATTGGCGGGGTGCGCGAGAAGGTGATTGCGGCGCGACGCCAGAAGATTCACGAGCTGATCCTGCCGGAGCCAAACCGTGGCAGCTTCGAGGAGTTGCCGGACTACCTGAAGGAAGGCATGACCGTGCACTTTGCCAAGCGCTTTGCCGACGTGGCGAAGGTGCTCTTCTGATCGCTCACTAGCCCGAGTGCCCCGAGTGGCCCGAGTGCCCCCCCTGTGGTGAGCAGGCTTGCCCTGCGTTGGGCTGCGTAGCAGCCCCTCTTGAATAGACCCCATTCTTTCCAAAAGAATGGGGTCGTCAGTTCTGGGTCTGCTCCACAGCCCAACGCAGGGCAGGGCTGCTCTCCACCAAGCGCACTCTGCGGTCCTCTTGTCACACCTTGTCTCATCTTCGGTTATGCTCGCCCTTCGTCGCTAATCAACGGAGCCTCCATGACCGCTGCCCGCCTGCTGCTTCCCCTGAGCCTTGCCCTGCTGGCCGCCTGCGCCAGTGCCCCCAAGCAAAACGTCACCGTGGAAGATCAGGGCGCCTGCCCGCTCCAGCTCAAGTCCGGGCAGAATCTGATCCTGACCCTGCCCAGCAATCCCACCACCGGTTACCGCTGGGCCATCCAGGATTCGGCCGGCGGCGTATTGCGCGCGCTGAGCCCCGAGGTCTACAGCAGCTCGGAATCCGGCGTGATTGGTGGCGGCGGCCAGTCCACCTGGCGCTTCCAAGCCTTTGCGGCCGGCCAGGGACGTTTGCGCCTGACCTCCCAGCAACCCTGGGAGCCGGAAGCCGAACCCGCCGAAACCTTCGACTGCGCCATTACGGTGAACTGATATGCCATGGCTGATTCTTGCGTTGATGGGCGCCGGCACCTTTATCTACGGCCTGACCACCCACGCCAGCTTGTTGTGCCTGTTGGTCAAGCCGCTGCCGGTACTCGCGCTGCTGGGCTGGCTGCATGACGCGCCGCCCACCGACTATCGACGCTGGATCAGCCTGGGGCTGATTTTCTCGCTGGTCGGCGATGTGCTGCTGGCGTGGCCGGGCGACTTGTTCATCTTCGGCCTCGGCGCGTTCCTGTTCGCGCACCTGGCGTATCTGAAAGCCTACTTCAGCGATTGCCGCCGCTTGGCGCTGCTGCCATTGGTATTGGCGCTGGGCGTGGGTGCGATCCTGCTGAGCATCCTGATTTCCCACGGCCTGGGTGACCTGCTGATTCCGGTGGTGGTGTACGCGACGGTGATCAGCGCCATGCTCTGGCGCGCGTTGGCACGGCTGGGCAGTGACGTGCCGAAACGCTCGGCGCTGCTGGCGGCGGCCGGTGCAGTGTCGTTTGTGTTTTCCGACACGCTGATCGGCATCAATCGGTTTGTGCTGTCGTTCGAGGCGGCACCGTATCTGTTGATCGTCACTTACTGGCTTGGCCAGTGGGGTATCACGGCCTCGGCTTTCCATCAGACAACCCGCGCATCCGAGGGCCAAGTTGGCTAAAATGCCGGCCTTTCCCCCATCGTCGCCGGAACAGCCGTGAGCAAAGAACCCGATCGCCTATTCGCCCAGCCCCTGCCCCAGGTGCCGGACTTCGCCTTTAACGAGGACGTGGTGCGGGTGTTCCCGGACATGATCAAGCGCTCGGTGCCGGGTTACCCGACCATCGTCGAGAACCTCGGCGTGCTCGCGGCGCAGTTCGCCCAGCCCAACAGCGTGCTGTATGACCTGGGGTCATCCCTTGGCGCGGTCACCCAAGCGTTGCGCCGCCATGTGCGCACCGACGGTTGTCGGGTGATCGCTGTGGATAACTCGGCGGCCATGGTCGAGCGCTGCCGCGAATACCTGAATGGCCAGGACTCGATGTTCCAGGAGCTGTTGCCGGTCGAGGTGGTGGAGGGCGATATCCTCGCGCTGCAATTTGCACCGGCCTCGGTGGTGGCGCTGAACTTCACCCTGCAATTTATCGCCCCCGAGGAGCGCCTGGCGCTGCTCGGCCGCATCCGCCAGTCGCTGTTGCCGGGCGGTGCGTTGATCCTGTCGGAAAAGCTGCGCTTCAATGACCTTGAAGAACACGCGCTGCTCACCGACCTGCACATCGCGTTCAAACGCGCCAATGGCTACAGCGAACTGGAAATCGCCCAGAAGCGCAGCGCCATCGAAAACGTCATGAAGCCCGACAGCCTCGAAGAACACCGCGAACGCCTGCTGGCGGCCGGGTTCTCGAAAGTCGTGCCGTGGTTCCAGTGTCTTAACTTTGCCTCGTTGATAGCCTTGCCATGATTGATCTGTCTCCCCTCGCCCGCCATCTGGTCGGCACTCCCCTGGCCGTGTGGGCCCAGGGCCTGCAAGCGCAACTCGATAGCAAGATGGAAAAAGGTCATGGCGACCTCGAGCGCTGGCAGAGTGCGTTGGATGCGTTGCCTGCCATCCAGCCCAGCGAAGTGGATTTGCTCAACGGCCTGACCCTGGACACCGACTGCGACGCTGCCACTCGCGCGCAAATGCACACCGCGCTGATGGGCCTGAGCCCGTGGCGCAAGGGGCCGTTCCACCTGTTCGGCGTGCATGTGGACACCGAGTGGCGTTCGGACTGGAAATGGTCGCGCGTGGCGCCGCACCTGGACCTCAAGGGCAAGCGCATCCTCGACGTCGGCTGCGGCAACGGCTACTACATGTGGCGCATGCTCGGCGCCGGCGCCGACAGCGTGATTGGCGTGGACCCCAACTGGCTGTTCTTCTGTCAGTTCCAGGCCGTGCAGCGCTATTTGTCCGCGCCGAATGCCTGGCACCTGCCATTCCCGTTCGAAGACCTGCCGCCCAACCTGGAAGGCTTTGACACCGTGTTTTCCATGGGTGTGTTCTACCACCGTCGCTCGCCGATCGAGCATTTGCTGGCGCTGAAGGACACCCTGGTCAAGGGCGGCGAACTGGTGCTGGAAACCTTGGTGGTCGAAGGCGACCAGCAGCAAGTGCTGGTGCCGGAAGACCGCTACGCGCAGATGCGCAACGTATGGTTCCTGCCCTCGGTGCCGGCGCTGATGCTGTGGCTGCGCCGCGCCGGCTTCAGTGAGGTGCGTTGCGTGGACGTGAGCGTGACGACGGTCGCGGAACAACGCGGGACGGAGTGGATGAAGTATCAGTCGCTGAGCGACTTCCTTGATCCGCAGGATCACAGCAAGACGATCGAAGGGCTGCCGGCGCCGATGCGCGCCGTCATTATCGCCAAGAAATAAACCCAATCGCCCTGGATAAATGCAGATCAAAAGGTGGGAGCGGGCTTGCTCGCGAAAGCACTGGTTCAGCTATGCAGAGGGTGGCTGACCCATCGCTTTCGCGAGCAAGCCCGCTCCCACATTGGTTTTCAGTGTTGTTTAAACCGATGGTTTTGCGCGGCGCGCCTTGAAGAATTCGCTCAAGACAGTCCCACACTCCTCAGCCAGCACCCCGCCTTCAAACAGCACGCGGTGATTGAGAAAACCCTGGGTAAAGAACTGCCCCTGGCTTTGCACGATCCCGGCCTTGGGTTCCAGCGCGCCGTACACCACCCGCGCCACCCGCGAATGCACGATCAGGCCGGCGCACATGCTGCACGGTTCGAGGGTCACATACAGCGTGCTGCCGACCAGGCGATAGTTGCTGATCGCTTGCGCGGCGGCGCGGATCGCGACCATTTCGGCATGGGCACTGGGGTCGTTGCCACTGATCGGGCAGTTGAAGCCGCGACCGATGATTTCGCCGTCCTGCACCAGCACTGCGCCCACAGGCACCTCGCCCAGCGCAGCGCCTTGGGCGGCCAGGGCCAGGGCCTCGCGCATGAAGTCCTGGTCGCGGCTGCGGTCGATGATCGCCGTGGGACGAAACTGGCGCATCACGCCACCTCGATGGCGGCCATCAGGCCGGTTTCCATATGGTCGATCACGTGGCAGTGGAACATCCACACCCCCGGGTTATCCGCCACCAACGCCACGCGCGCGCGCTCGTTCTTGCCCAACAGGTAAGTGTCGGTGAAGTACGGGATCACCTTGTGGCGGTTCGAGGCGATCACCTTGAAGCTCATGCCATGCAGGTGGATCGGGTGCTGGTACTGGGTCATGTTCTTCAATTCGAAAATGTAGCTCTTGCCCTTTTCCAGCTTGGCAATCGGGCGGTCGGCGCAGGTCTTGTCGGTGATGTCCCAGGCCTTGCCGTTGATCTGCCACAGGCTCGGCGGCTTACCGTTGTCGACGTCGACGGAAACCGAGCCGACCCATTCGAAATTGAAGTTGAGTTTCTCGGCGTTGGCCAGGTCCGGCTCGGCAATCGGGTTGGCTGGCAAAGCGGGCGGCCACTCGGTGGGAGCGTCGTTGTTGGCGACGGAACGGAAGGTGCCGAGGCGCACCGGGCCATTGCGGATCGACAGCTCTTCACCCGCCGCTGGCGCCTTGATCGCCAGGCAGATGCGCATGCCCGGGCCCAGCCAGTATTCCTTGCCCAACGGCCGCGGTTCGACCGGGTTGCCGTCCAGCGCATAGATCTGCGCTTCAACCTCGGGAATATTGAGCCGATACGTCAGGGTGTTGTCGAGGTTGAGCAGGCGCACGCGGGTGATCTGCCCGGCCGGCAAATCGATCACCGCCTGGGACACGCCATTGATCGTCGACAGGCGCCCGGCGGTCCCGCCACGCGCCGCTTCACGCGGGATGCTGAAGGCAACAAAGGCACCCTCTTCGTCCACGTGCCAGCTTTTCAGGCTGAGGGTGCGTTCGTGTTTGAAACCGGTGGGCTCGCGCTCTTCGATGATCAGCGGACCGACCAGGCCACGGCCGAGTTCTTCGCTGCTGTTGACGTGGGGGTGATACCAGTAGCTGCCGGCGTCGGGTACGCGGAATTTGTAGTCGAAGTATTCACCGGGCAGTACCGGCAGTTGCGAGACGTAGGGCACGCCGTCCATTTCCAGCGGCAGGCGGATGCCGTGCCAGTGAATGGTGGTGGCGACCGGCAGGTGGTTGATAAAGCGCACCCGCAGCCATTCACCCTGGCGCACGCGCAACTCGGTGCCCGGCGCCGACGGGCCGAACGCCCAGGCTTCGGTCTTGTGTCCTGGCACCAACTCCACGTCAAGCGGCGCGGCGATCAGTTCGTAATCGTGCCCCGCCTCGGCCTCGGCGACTTTCCCCAGCCAGTAGCGATAGGCGCCACCGGCACCGACGCCCACAACGGCCAGGCCTGCAAGACCACCCAGGATTTGTCGACGGGAAAAGGATCGGGACACAACAACCTCACGAATCTGCCGCAGGCCAGAGGCCCGCAAAAGGCAGATACGATACACCTGCATCGGCTAAACAGTAAGGCTTCGCATTGCCGCAGTTGCTGATTTCATTGCGTCGCTTGGCGAGCACGCCTTTTGTAACAAGGAGCCTGTCGGGCCGAGCACGCCTTGTGTGGCGAGCGGGCTTGCCCCGCGTTGGGCTGCGCAGCAGCCCCAGTTCAATCGCCGCCGAGTGTCAGGGAGACCGAAATCGCAGGTTTCAGGGCCGCTTCGCAGCCCAACGCGGGGCAAGCCCGCTCACCACAGGTGGCACGGCTGAGCTTGGGCGGCGGTATCAGGCCTTGGCAGCTGCCAGAATCAGCGCCTTCATCTCGGCCACGGCACCTTTGAAGCCGACAAACAGCGCATGCGCCACCAGCGCATGGCCGATGTTCAGCTCGTTGATGCCCTTGATCGCAGCCACGGCCTCGACGTTGTGGTAGTGCAGGCCGTGGCCGGCGTTGACGATCAGGCCTTCATTCAACCCGCAATTGACCCCGTCGATGATGCGTTGCAGTTCGTCGGCGACTTCGGTCGGCGTGGTGGCATCGGCATAACGACCGGTGTGCAGCTCGATGGCCGGTGCGCCAACGCGGCGCGACGCTTCGATCTGGCGCTCATCGGCGTCGATGAACAGCGAGACTTCGCTGCCGATCTTCGACAGGCGCTCCACCGCGGCCTTGATCCGCGCTTCCTGGCCGGCGACGTCGAGGCCGCCTTCGGTGGTCAGTTCCTGGCGGGTTTCGGGCACCAGGCAGATGTGCGCCGGACGGATGCGCTCGGCGAACGCCATCATTTCTTCGGTGACGCCCATTTCGAAGTTCATGCGGGTTTGCAGCACGTCCTTGAGCAGCAGCACATCGCGCTCCTGGATGTGGCGGCGGTCTTCGCGCAGGTGCACGGTGATGCCGTCGGCGCCCGCTTCTTCGGCGTCCAGCGCGGCCTTGACCGGGTCAGGGTAACGGGTGCCCCGGGCCTGGCGCAGGGTGGCGACGTGGTCGATGTTGACGCCAAGAAGAATGCGATTGCTGGTGGTCACGGAAGCGCTCCTGAAAAGGGAAAGAATCGGTGCACAGCATACACGGGGATGTCAGGGCTTTCGAAACAACTCGCGACTGACCAGCGGCCGTCCGCCCAAGTGCACGGCCAGTGCCTGGCGCATCAGGCGCTTGGCGGCGGACAAGGCGCCGGGGGCGGTCCAGTCGGCTTCGCTCATGGCCAGCAGCTCAGTGCCCTGGAACAGCCCCGGCTGCAGCAGGTACACGCGCTCCAGGCCAGCATCGACCTGGAGGCGGTACATGCCGTCGGCGGCGATGGGCTCGCCGTGCAGGTCGTTGGCCAGTTCGAAGCCGTAGCCGAGGTCATCCAGCAGGCGCCACTCGAAGGCGCGCAACAACGGCTCCAGCGGGCGCCCTTCGGCGAGGGCCAGCAAGGTGGCAGCGTAGTGATCGAAGACCGCGGGGTGCGGGTCTTCAGCGGGCAGCAGGCGGATCAGCAGTTCATTCAGGTAGAGGCCGCTGAACAGCGCTTCGCCATTGAGCCAGGCGCTGGTGCCGACACTCTCCATGCGGCCGACGTTCTTCAGCTCGCCCTTGCCGCGAAACTCCACGTCCAGCGCCACGAAGGGCCGCGCCAATGTACCCGCCTTGCCCCGCGCGCTGCGCAACACTGCGCGCAGACGACCTTGGGGCGTGAGGAAATCCACCAGCGCGCTGGTCTCGCGGTAGGCGCGGCTGTGCAGGACGTAGGCGAGTTGGCTGGGAGGTGGGGATTGGGACATTAGGTTCTCGCTGACAAGCACGGTCTTGAAAACTGCGACTATCCAATGTGGGAGCGGGCTTGCTCGCGAAGGCGGAGTGTCAGTCGATACATTCATCGCTGATAGACCGTATTCGCGAGCAAGCCCGCTCCCACATTTTGACTTGCGGCGTTACCGAAGGCCGTTTACAGGTCGCCGTAGCCCAGCGAACGCAGTGCGCGCTCGTCATCGGACCAGCCCCCCTTCACCTTCACCCACAGGTTGAGCATGATTTTGGAATCGAACAGCAATTCCATGTCCTTGCGCGCTTCAGTGCCGATGCGCTTGATGCGCTCGCCCTTGTCGCCAATGATGATTTTCTTCTGGCCGTCACGCTCGACGAGGATCAGCGCATGGATATGCAGGGTCTTGCCCTGCTGCTTGAACTCTTCGATCTCGACGGTGATCTGGTACGGCAGCTCGGCGCCCATCTGGCGCATGATTTTCTCGCGCACCAGTTCGGCGGCGAGGAAACGGCTGCTGCGGTCGGTGATCTGGTCTTCCGGGAAGAAGTGCTCGTTCTCCGGCAGGTGCTCGGCGATCACGCGTTCCAGGGCATCGAGGTTGTGCCCGTGCTGGGCCGAGATCGGGATGATCTGCGCGTTCGGCAGTTGTTCCTGCAGCCAGCTCAGGTGCGGCATCAGCTCGGCTTTGTCTTCGATGCGGTCGGTCTTGTTCAGCGCCACGATCAACGGGCCGGTGACGTACTGCACACGCTCGAGGACCATCTGGTCTTCGTCGGTCCACTTGGTACGGTCGACCACGAAGATCACCACGTCGACGTCTTTCAACGCCGCCGAAGCGGTCTTGTTCATGTAGCGGTTGAGGGCTTTCTCGCCGCCTTTGTGCATGCCCGGGGTGTCGACGTAGACCGCTTGCACGTTGCCTTCGGTCTTGATGCCCAGCATGTTGTGGCGGGTGGTCTGCGGCTTGCGCGAGGTGATCGCGAGCTTCTGGCCGAGGATGTGGTTCAGCAGCGTGGACTTGCCCACGTTGGGGCGGCCGACGATGGCAACATAGCCACAGCGTGTTGCGGTTGAATCAGTCATGGCCATTCTCCACGCCCAGGGCAATCAGTGCTGCAGCGGCCGCTACCTGTTCGGCAATACGACGGCTCACACCCTGACCTCGGCTTTTTTCATTCAATAAGGTGATTTCACATTCCACGAAGAACACGCGGCAATGCGGTTCACCCTGGATATCCACCACTTCGTAGCGTGGCAGTTCGCACCCGCGCGACTGGAGGAATTCCTGCAGGCGGGTCTTGGGATCTTTGTTGGTGTCGACGAGCGTGAGGCTTTCGATCTCGGAGGTCAGCCACGCGGTGACGCGCTCCTTGGCCGCTTCCATGCCGGCATCGAGGTAGATCGCGCCGATCAGCGCTTCGAGGGCATCGGCGAGGATCGATTCACGCCGGAAACCGCCACTCTTCAACTCGCCGGACCCCAGGCGCAGGTACTCGCCCAGGCCGAAGCCGCGAGCCAGCACCGCCAGGGTCTCGCCCTTCACCAGGCGCGCACGCAGGCGCGACAGCTGGCCTTCACGGGCTTGTGGGAAGCGCTCGAACAGGGCTTCACCGGCGACGAAATTGAGGATGGCATCACCGAGGAATTCCAGGCGTTCGTTATTACGCCCGGCAAAGCTGCGGTGTGTAAGGGCAAGGACCATCAATTCCTGGTCCTTGAAGGTGTAGCCGAGCTGACGCTCGAGACGGCTTAAAGAAACGCTCACGGTTTACCCATATCTGTTTGGTGGCACCGGCGGCCATCGACGATTGACGCAGTGTTCAAATTCAAATCCTGGTTGGTGCTGCATGAGGCGGGACCGATTTGTCCCAACCCCAGAAAAGCATTCGGCGCTGTGTTCACAGCGCCGCCTGTATTACTTGATCAGCCCGACCCGCGAGAAGTTCGGCAGGTGGCTGAGCTTGGGTTCCGGCCAGCTCATCCAGACCGCGAAGGCCTTGCCGACGATATTCTGGTCGGGAACCATGCCCAGCAGGTCCTTGGGAATGGTGGGATCATCCCAGTAGCGGCTGTCATTGGAGTTGTCACGGTTGTCGCCCATCATGAAATAGTGACCGGCCGGCACTTTCCACTCACCATCAGGCTGGGCACGGTAGCGGCTCATTTCCTTGCGGATTTCGTGCTCTACCGCACCGAGTTTTTCTTCGTACAGCTCAGCGCTGCCCAGGCTGTTCGGTTCGGAACCGATCAACTTCTCGGCCACCGATTCGCCGTTGATGAGCAGGCGCTTGTCGCTGGTGTAGCGAATCACGTCGCCCGGCAGGCCCACTACACGCTTGATGTAGTTGACGTTCGGATCGCTCGGATAGCGGAACACCATCACGTCGCCGCGCTGCGGGTCACCGATCTCGATGACCTTCTTGTCGATCACCGGCAGGCGGATCCCGTAGGAAAACTTGTTGACCAGGATGAAGTCGCCGACATCCAGGGTGGGTTTCATCGACCCCGAAGGGATCTGAAACGGTTCCACCAGGAACGAACGCAGCACCAGCACGATGAACAACACCGGGAAGAACGACTTGCCGTATTCAACCAGCAAAGGCTCTTTGTTCAGCTTCTCGATAACCACGCCATCGGGCTGGCTGACACTGCCCTGATAGGCCGCGATAGCCGCCCGCCGACGCGGGGCGAAGAACACCAGATCGAGCAACGCCAAGAGACCGCAAACGGCAACGGCGATGACCAGCAACAGCGGGAAATTTAGCGACATAGGACCTAACTATCCAACCTGAGCACCGCAAGGAAGGCTTCTTGTGGAACTTCCACGTTACCTACTTGCTTCATGCGTTTTTTACCGGCCTTTTGCTTCTCAAGCAGCTTGCGCTTACGGCTTACGTCACCGCCGTAGCATTTGGCCAGTACGTTCTTTCTGAGTGCCTTGACGGAGGTCCGCGCAATGATCTGCCCGCCGATGGCGGCCTGGATCGCGACGTCGAACATCTGGCGCGGAATCAGTTCTTTCATCTTCTCGGTCAACTGGCGACCTTTGTAGTGCGCGTTGTCCTTGTGCACGATCAGTGCAAGGGCATCTACCTTGTCGCCGTTGATCAGCACATCCAGTTTCACCAGATTAGCCGATTGGTAACGATCGAAATGGTAGTCCAGCGAAGCGTAGCCGCGACTGGTGGATTTGAGGCGGTCGAAGAAGTCCAGGACCACTTCGTTCATCGGCATGTCGTAGGTCACTTGCACCTGGGTACCGAGGAACAGCATGTCGCGTTGTACGCCACGCTTTTCGATACACAGGGTGATGACGTTGCCCAGGTGCTCCTGCGGAACCAGGATATTGGCCCGCACGATAGGCTCGCGCATGTCTTCGATTGCCGACAGATCCGGGAGCTTGGACGGGTTGTCGACGTAAATCGTTTCACCGGTTTTCAGCAACAGCTCAAAAATAACCGTCGGTGCGGTGGTGATCAGGTCCAGGTCGTATTCGCGCTCGAGGCGCTCCTGGATGATTTCCATGTGCAGCATGCCCAGGAACCCGCAGCGGAAGCCGAAGCCCAGGGCGTCGGAGCTTTCCGGGGTGTACTGCAACGACGAGTCGTTGAGGGTCAGCTTCTGCAGGGCTTCGCGGAAATCCTCGAAGTCATCGGAGCTGACCGGGAACAGACCGGCGTAGACCTGTGGCTGAATGCGCTTGAAGCCCGGCAGTACATCGACGTCCGGCGTCGAGCTGAGCGTCAGCGTGTCACCTACCGGCGCGCCGTGGATGTCCTTGATACCGGCGATGATGAAGCCCACTTCACCGGCTTTCAGATCAACGGTCGCAGTGTGCTTGGGGTTGAACACACCCACGCTGTCCACCAGGTGGATCTTGCCGGTGGACTTGACCAGGATCTTGTCGCCCTTCTTCACGCGGCCATGGCGCACGCGGACCAGGGACACAACGCCCAGGTAGTTGTCGAACCAGGAGTCGATGATCAACGCTTGCAGCGGATCTTCGTAGTTGCCGGTCGGCGCGGGAATGGTTTGCACCAGGCGCTCGAGCACTTCGTCGACACCCAGGCCGGTCTTGGCGCTGCAGGTGACGGCGTCGGTGGCGTCGATGCCGATGATCTTCTCGATCTCTTCCTTGACGCGCTCGGGCTCGGCCTGTGGCAGGTCGATCTTGTTCAGCACGGGCATGACTTCCAGGCCCTGCTCGATCGCGGTGTAGCAGTTGGCAACCGACTGCGCTTCAACGCCCTGGCCGGCGTCGACCACCAGCAAGGCACCTTCACAGGCCGCCAGGGAACGGCTGACTTCATAGGTGAAGTCGACGTGGCCCGGGGTGTCAATGAAGTTCAGCTGGTAGGTGATGCCGTCTTTGGCCTTGTAATACAGAGTAACGCTGTGGGCCTTGATGGTGATCCCGCGCTCGCGCTCGAGGTCCATGGAGTCCAGGACCTGGGCTTCCATTTCACGCTCGGCAAGGCCGCCGCACATCTGGATGAATCGATCGGCCAGCGTCGACTTGCCATGGTCAATGTGGGCGATGATGGAGAAATTGCGGATATGACTCAAATCACTCACGGATCAACACTCAAAAAGGCTGCAGGCAGATTGCCCGCTGAAAAATAGCCGGGAATTGTACCTGATGCTCAGGCCAGGCGTCATCTTTGCTGACCAGAACAAAAATGCCCCGATCTCGCGAGCGGGGCATTTTTTGTTCATAAGCGCAGCATCAACCGGCGCGGCGCAACAGCCAGAACCCAGCCAGGGCGCAGATACCGGTCGGCACCAGCACCGCAAACAGGGGCGAGAACCCGAACACCAGGCTCGACGGGCCCAGCAGGTCCTGGGCAATCCGGAAGGTGAAGCCGACCAGCACGCCGGTAAACACGCGCTGGCCGAGGGTGACCGAACGCAGCGGGCCGAAGATGAACGAAATCGCCATCAGTACCAGCGCGGCGGTAACCACCGGCTGCAACACCTTGACCCAAAACGCCAGCCAGTAGCGGCCGTTGTTCAGGCCCTGGTCCTTGAGATAGTGGATGTAACCCCACAGGCCGGAGATCGGCAGGCTTTCGGGGACCATCACCACGGTGTTGAGCAATTGCGGCTTGAGGGCGATATCCCACTCCTCGCTTGGCACATTGATCACTTCGGTGCTGGCCTTGGTGCCTTGGCCGATATTGCGGAAATAAGTCGTGGTGACGTCGCTCAGTTGCCACTTTTCATCGCCGTACTGCGCACGTTTGGCGAAGCTGGACGCCAGCAAGTGACGTTCCTTGTCGAACGTGTAGCGCGTGACCCCGATCAACAGGCCGCCCGGCTGCACGGCGTTGATGTGGATGAATTCATCACCCTGGCGGTGCCACAGGCCATGCTTGGAGCTTTGCGCATCGCCCGAGCCCTGGGCCAGGGCGCGGTTGGCCTGGGCCGTGGTTTCAGCCGGTGGCGCGACGTATTCGCCGATCAGCACGCTGCACAGCATCAGCAGCAGCATGGGCTTCATCACCGCCCAGACGATACGGCCGATGGACACCCCGGCGGCCCGCATGATGGTCAGTTCGCTGTTGCTGGCCAGGCTGCCCAGGCCGATCAGGCAGCCGATCAGCGCGGCCATCGGCATCATGTCGTAGAGGCGACGCGGTGCGGTGAGGGCGACGTAGCTCAGCACGTCCCACACGGTATAGGTGTCGCTGACGTTGCCGACTTCATCGATGAAGGCGAACAACGAGGCCAGGCCCAGAATGATGCCCAATACCGCCAGGATGGCGATCAGTACGCTGCTACCAATGTAGCGATCGAGCTTAGCCACGAGCCAACTCCTTCTGGCCACGACGGCTCATCATTTTCAAGCGTATAGGTTCCCAATACAGCAGCCCCAGGCCGATCACCAGGAAGATACCGTGCACCCACCACAGGCCCAGGGTCGGCGACAGCTTGCCTTTCTCCAGGGAGCCACGGGCGGAAATCAGGATGGTCAGGTAAGCCATGTACAGCAGGATCGCCGGCAACAGCTTGAGGAAACGGCCCTGGCGCGGGTTGACGCGCGACAGCGGCACGGCCAGCAAGGTCACGATGAACACCAGCAGCGGCAGGGAAATCCGCCATTGCAGCTCGGCGATCGAGCGCAGCTCCTTGCTGCCGAACAGGTCGGTGGTGGGGATGGCGTCGCGGTCAGTGACTTCGTCGCTGATGTCCGGACGAGCCAGCATCACGCCATAGGTGTCATACTTGATCGCGCGATAATCCGCCATGCCCGGGCTGCCATCGTAGCGATAGCCATTTTCCAGGATCAGGTAGCGGCTGCCGTCCGGGCGGACTTCCTGGCGGCCGGAATCGGCTACCAGCACGGAAATGCCGCGGTCTTTCTTGTCCTGGCCCAAGCGTTTTTCAGAAATGAAGACTCCGCCCAGGTTGGCGCGGTCGTCGGTCAGGGTTTCGGTGTAGGTCACCCGTGAACCATCGTTCAAGGCCTGGAAACGGCCAGGTTCGAGGGTGTCGAACTCGGTCATCGCGTCCTGCTTGTTCAGCACCAGCTGGAACTGCATGGCGCCTTGCGGGGCCAGGCTCAGGCTCAACCAGGCCACGATCAGCGCGACGCCGGCGGCCGGAATCATGGTCATGCCCAACAGGCGCTGCTGGCTCATGCCGGTGGCCGAGAGCACGGTCATTTCGCTTTCAAGGTACAGGCGGCCGTAGGCCAGCAGGATCCCGAGGAACAGGCCCAACGGCAGGATCAGCTGCAGGAACCCCGGCAGGCGAAAGCCCATGATCAGGAACAGCGAGCCTGGGTCCAGGGCGCCGGAGGCAGCCTGGGCCAGGTATTTGACGAAACGACCACTCATGATGATGACCAGCAACACCGCACTCACGGCACTCAGGGTCAACAGGACTTCGCGGGACAGATAACGGAAGACGATCAAACCAGACACTCCAGGGTTGTCAGGCTAAGGCGGCCAAACAAGCAGCATACCGAGTCAGCCCGTTTACAGCGGGCCGGCTAAAAAGATGGCGCATTATCCTGTGATTGACCGCGCCTGTCACTGCGCAACCTCATGCGCATGCACAAAGCACGTGGCAAGGGTTGTCAGGCTCCGCCGGCGAGGTTCAAACTGCGGCCTTTGTCGCGGGCGGCTTACACCGCTGCCCAGCCTTAAAGCCGGCGTACAGACGCACGGCTCTCAGACCTTTATAAGGGACCCGAAAATGGAATTGGTTGTAAAAAGCGTTAGCCCCGAAACGTTGAAAACCGCCACCCTCGTGGTCGCCATCGGCGAAGGCCGCAAGCTCGGCGTCGCCGCCAAGCAACTCGACGAACTCAGCGGCGGTGCGATCAGCGCCGTGCTCAAGCGCGGCGACCTGGCCGGCAAAGTCGGCCAGAGCCTGCTGCTGCAAAGCCTGCCCAACCTCAAGGCCGACCGCGTATTGCTGGTGGGCGTGGGCAAGGACACCGAGCTCGGCGACCGTCCATTCCGCAAGATAATCAGCAGCATCCTCAGCACCCTCAAGGGCCTGGGCGGCAGCGACGCGGCACTGGCACTCGACGAAATCGTCGTCAAGGGCCGTGACAGCTACGGCAAGACCCGCCTGCTGGCCGAGACTCTTGTCGACGGCGGTTACATTTTCGATCAGTTCAAGAGCCAGAAAGCCGAACCGCGCGCCCTGAAGAAAATCACCCTGCTGACCATCAAGGCTGCCCAGGCTGAAGTCGAGCGCGCCGTGACCCATGCCCAGGCCATCGCCAACGGCATGTCGTTCACCCGCGACCTGGGCAACCTGCCGCCGAACATCTGCCACCCGACCTACCTGGGCGAACAGGCCAAGGCGCTGGGCAAAGAGTTCAAGGGCCTCAAGGTCGAAGTGCTGGACGAGAAAAAGATCAAGGAACTGGGCATGGGCTCGTTCTATGCCGTGGGCCAGGGCAGCGACCAGCCGCCACGCCTGATCGTGATGCAATACAACGGCGGCAAGAAGTCCGAGAAGCCTTACGCCCTGGTGGGTAAAGGCATCACCTTCGACACCGGCGGCATCAGCCTCAAGCCGGGCCTGGGCATGGACGAGATGAAGTACGACATGGGCGGCGCCGCCAGCGTGTTCGGCACCCTGCGCGCCGTACTCGAGCTGAAGCTGCCGATCAACCTGGTGTGCATCCTGGCCTGCGCCGAGAACATGCCGAGCGGCGGCGCGACCCGTCCGGGCGACATCGTCACCACCCTGAGCGGCCAGACCGTCGAAATCCTCAACACCGACGCCGAAGGCCGCCTGGTGCTGTGCGACGCACTGACCTACGCCGAGCGCTTCAAGCCACAGGCCGTGATCGACATCGCGACCCTGACCGGCGCCTGCGTGGTTGCCCTGGGCGCCCACACTTCGGGCCTGCTGGGCAACAACGACGAGCTGATCGAACAACTGCTCAGCGCCGGCAAGGCTGCCGACGACCGTGCCTGGCAATTGCCGCTGTTCGATGAGTACCAGGAGCAACTGGACAGCCCGTTCGCCGACATCGCCAACATCGGCGGCCCGAAAGCCGGCACCATCACCGCGGCCTGCTTCCTGTCGCGCTTCGCCAAGAACTTCAACTGGGCACACCTGGACATCGCCGGCACCGCCTGGACCAGCGGCGGCAAGGACAAGGGCGCCACCGGCCGTCCGGTGCCCCTGCTGACCCAGTACCTGCTGGATCGCGCCAAGGCCTAAACGCAACCCCTGCGCAGGAGCCGGCTTGCCGGCGATGGCTGCCTTGAAATCGTCACCAGACTCAAGGGCCTCATCGCCGGCAAGCCGCCTCCTGCAAGGGGTATGCGCATGCCCAGGAACTGTAATGACCCAAGTCGACTTCTATATATTGCCCAGCGCCGATCCCTCCGCGCGCCTGGACTTTGCCTGCAAACTCACCGAAAAAGCCTGGCGCATGGGCCACCGCATCTACCTGCATTGCAGCGACGCGACCCAACGCGATGAACTCGACGCCCGCCTCTGGCGCTTCAAGGGTGAAAGCTTCGTGCCGCACGGCCCCGCCGAATCAGAACCCGAAGGCCTGATCGTCCTGGGCCTGGGCGACAGCTGTGGCGATCACCATGACCTGCTGGTCAACCTGGACCTGAAAGTGCCGCCCTTTGCCAAGGCATTCGCCCGCGTGGCGGAAGTGGTGGTCGAAGATCCGGCTATTCGTCAGGCCGCGCGGGAGAGTTTCCGCTTCTACCGCGAACAGGGCTATCCTTTGCAAGATCACCGGCTACAACGACTTTGAGCACATGATGGACACTCCAAACCCTATAAAAAAAGACGACCACCTGCTGGACGACCTCGAGTCGATCCGTCAGTTGCTGGGTGATGATGACTTGCAACCGCCGCTGCTGACCGAATCGGTCAATGGCGAGGTACAGATTCCGCTGTTGTTCGACATGGTCGGTGGCAAACCTGCCGCAGCTGAGCCGGTTGCGGCGCCTGTCGCGCCAGCCGCCCCCGTTGCAGAGCCTGTCGCCGAGAAGTCCCCGGACGCCTTGTTGCTGCACCTGGACAACGAACTGCGCGCCGCCGCGCAATTGATCATGCAAGACGTGATCGACGACTTTGCCCCGCATATCGAGACCGAGATCAAGCGCCGGCTGGATGCGCGCATGGAGCGGCTGATCGCCGCGGCCACAAGCAACTAGCTTCAAGCCTCCAGCTGCAAGTCAGAGCACCGCGATCAACTTGCAGCTTGTCGCTTGTAGCTTGCAGCTGCTCCCCCCCGCTATACTTGTCGGCTTTCCTGAATTAATGCCAACTAGGGTCCCGCCGCGCATGGATAAGACCTACCAACCGCACGCTATTGAAACTTCCTGGTACCAGACCTGGGAGTCCGAGAATTATTTCGCTCCGCAAGGCGCGGGCGATTCCTACACCATCATGATTCCGCCACCGAACGTCACTGGCAGCCTGCACATGGGCCATGGCTTCAACAATGCGATCATGGATGCGTTGATCCGTTTCCGCCGCATGCAGGGCCGCAACACCCTGTGGCAGCCAGGCACCGACCACGCCGGTATCGCCACCCAGATGCTGGTGGAACGCCAACTCGAAGCCACCGGCCAGAACCGTCACGACCTCGGTCGCGAGAAATTCCTCGAGAAGATCTGGGAATGGAAAGACCAGTCCGGCGGCAACATCAGCCGTCAGATCCGTCGCCTGGGTTCGTCCGTCGACTGGAGCCGTGAGCGCTTCACCATGGACGACGGCCTGTCGGAAGCCGTGAAAGAAGCCTTCGTGCGCCTGCATGAAGACGGCCTGATCTACCGCGGCAAGCGCCTGGTCAACTGGGACACCAAGTTGCACACGGCGATTTCCGACCTCGAAGTGGAAAACCACGACGAGAAAGGCTTCCTGTGGAACCTCAAGTACCCGCTGGCCGACGGCGCCAAGACCGCTGAAGGCAACGACTACCTGATCGTCGCCACCACCCGTCCGGAAACCATGCTCGGCGACGCCGCCGTGGCCGTTAACCCGAACGATGAGCGCTACCAGGCACTGATCGGCAAGTTCGTCGAGCTGCCGCTGGTCGGCCGCCGCATCCCGATCATCGCGGATGACTACTGCGACCCGGAATTCGGCACCGGCTGCGTGAAAATCACCCCGGCCCACGATTTCAACGACTACGAAGTCGGCAAGCGTCACAACCTGCCGCTGCTGAACATCTTCGACAAGAACGCCGCTGTCCTGCCGGCCTGCCAGGTGTTCAACCTCGACGGCACGCTGAACGACAGCATCGACGGCAAGATCCCGGCCGAATACGCCGGCCTCGACCGCTTTGAAGCACGCAAGCAGATCGTTGCGGCCTTTGACGCCGCCGGCCTGCTGGTCAGCGTTGACGACCACGGCCTGAAAGTCCCGAAAGGCGATCGCTCCGGTACCGTGATCGAGCCGTGGCTGACCGACCAGTGGTACGTGTCGACCAAGCCGTTGGCTGAGCCGGCCATTGCTGCCGTGGAAGACGGCCGTATCCAGTTCGTGCCCAAGCAGTACGAAAACATGTACTTCTCGTGGATGCGCGACATCCAGGATTGGTGCATCAGCCGTCAGCTGTGGTGGGGCCACCGCATCCCGGCCTGGTACGACGAGTCGGGCAAGGTCTATGTCGGCCGCGACGAAGCCGAAGTGCGTGCCAAGCACAACCTGGGGGCTGACGTTGCGCTGCAACAGGACAACGACGTCCTGGACACCTGGTTCAGCTCGGGCCTGTGGACCTTCTCGACCCTGGGCTGGCCGCAGCAGACCGAATTCCTGAAGAAATTCCACTCCACCGACGTGCTGGTCACCGGCTTCGACATCATTTTCTTCTGGGTTGCCCGGATGATCATGCTCACCATGCACCTGGTGAAGAACGAGGACGGCACGCCGCAGGTACCGTTCAAGACCGTGTACGTGCACGGCCTGGTGCGTGATGGCCAGGGCCAGAAGATGTCCAAGTCCAAGGGCAACGTCCTGGACCCGCTGGACATCATCGACGGCATCGACCTGGAAACCCTGGTGCAGAAACGCACCTCGGGCCTGATGCAGCCGAAACTGGCGAAGAAGATCGAGAAGCAGACCCGCGACGAATTCGCCGACGGCATCGCCAGCTACGGCACCGATGCGCTGCGCTTCACCTTCTGCTCGCTGGCGTCCACCGGTCGCGACATCAAGTTCGACATGGGCCGCGTCGAAGGCTATCGCAACTTCTGCAACAAGATCTGGAACGCCGCGCGCTACGTGCTGGACAAGGGCGAAGACTGTGGCCAGAACGGCGAAGCCTATGAGCTGAGCCTGGCTGACCGCTGGATCATCTCGCAGCTGCAGCGCACTGAAGCCGAAGTGACCCGCCAACTCGACCAGTTCCGCTTCGACCTGGCTGCACAAGCCTTGTACGAGTTCATCTGGAACCAGTATTGCGACTGGTACCTGGAACTGTCCAAGCCGGTGCTGTGGGACGAAAACGCGCCGGTCGAACGCCAGCGCGGCACCCGTCGCACCCTGGTACGCGTATTGGAAGTGGCGCTGCGCCTGGCGCACCCGTTCATGCCGTTCATCACTGAAGAAATCTGGCAGCGCATCGCGCCGCTGGCCGGCATCGACGGCAAGACCATCATGCTGCAGCCTTGGCCGGTGGCCAATGAAGCCCGCATCGATGAAGCCGCCGAAAGCGACATCGAGTGGCTCAAGACCCTGATGCTCGGCACGCGCAACATCCGCGCCGAAATGAACATCGGGCCGGGCAAGCCACTGGCCGTGTTCGTCAAGAACGCCAGCGCCGAAGACCAGCGTCGTCTCACCGAGAACGACGCTCTGCTCAAGAAGCTGGCGAAGCTGGAGTCGATCACTGTGTTGGCCGACGGCGCCGAAGCACCACTGTCCGCCACCGCGCTGGTGGGCGACATGGAAGTGCTGGTGCCGATGGCCGGCCTGATCGACAAAGGTGCGGAACTCGCACGTCTCGACAAGGAAATCCTGCGCCTGCAAGGCGAAGTGCAGCGAGTGGGCGGCAAGCTGTCCAACGCGGCATTCGTCGACAAGGCGCCGGCCGAAGTGATCGAGAAGGAACGCGCCAAGCTGGCCGAGGCTGAGCAGGCCCTGGGCAAGCTGGCGGAGCAACATGCGCGGATTTCCAGCCTGTAAGGGTGCGAACCGTGTGAAAAAAGGGACCTTCGGGTCCCTTTTTTTTGCCTTGAAAACCCGACAAATGTAGGCGCTGGCCTGCCGGCGATAGCATCACCTGGGTGTGGCGGATGGACCGAGTCGCCAGCATCGCCGGCAAGCCAGCGCCCAGATTTGAACGAGTTGGCCTCAGGATGTGTGACAATGCCCACCACTTTGAGCCAACACCAGAATCAACATGACCGCCCCCAGCACGCCAAAACCTCCGCGCAAGAAGCCTAAAACCGCCACTCCGGCCAAGCCCGTGGTACCGCGCAAAGAGGCCACCCTGCACCCGCGCAACCGCCACACAGGCCGTTACGACTTCCCAGCGCTGATCAAGACCACGCCGGAACTGGCGCAATTCGTGATCATCAACCCGTACGGCAAGGAAAGTATCGACTTCGCCAGCCCGGACGCGGTGCGGGTGTTCAACCGCGCGCTGCTGAAAAGCTTCTATGGCATCCAGCACTGGGACATCCCGGCCGATTACCTGTGCCCACCGGTGCCGGGACGTGCCGATTACGTGCACTTCCTCGCCGACCTGCTGGCCAGCGGCAATGACGGCAAGATCCCGCGCGGTTCGATCGTCAAGGTGCTGGACATCGGCATGGGCGCCAACTGCGTCTACCCGCTGATTGGCTACATGGAGTACCGCTGGAACTTCCTCGGCTCGGAGGTCGACCCTACCGCCGTGGCCGCCGCCAAGGCCATCGTGCAGTCCAACGACCTGAGCAAGGTCATCCAGCTGCGCCAGCAAACCAACCCCAAGCAGATCCTGCTGAACCTGCTGGAGCCGGGTGAGCGCTTTGACCTGACCATGTGCAACCCGCCGTTCCACGCATCCATGGACGAAGCCACCAAGGGCAGCGAGCGCAAGTGGCGCGCCCTGGGCAAGGCGGACCCCAAGCGCAAGTTGCCGGTACTGAACTTCGGCGGCCAATCGGCGGAGTTGTGGTGTGAAGGCGGCGAGGCGCGGTTTGTGACGCAGCTGATTGCCGAGAGTGCGCATTTTGCCCACAAGGTGTTGTGGTTCAGCACACTGGTGTCAAAAGCGTCGAACTTGCCCGCGATCGAGACAGCCCTGAAAAAAGCCGGCGTGCTGGAAAGCCAGGTGGTGGAAATGTCCCAGGGGCAGAAGCAAAGCCGCTTCGTGGCCTGGACCTTCCAGACCAAGAACGAACAGCAGATCTGGCGCCAGCGCTGGGTTCGCTAGGACCGGCAACAAATCGCAGGCAACAAAAAACCGTGCCCGGATCGCTCCGGAGCACGGTTTTTTTTGCTGCGTCTTACTTGTTAACAGCGTCGGTCAGGCCTTTGGCCACAACCAGCTTGATAACTTTCTTGGCAGCGATTTCGATGGCAGCGCCAGTCGAAGGGTTACGGCCAGTACGGGCAGGACGCTCGGTCACTTTCAGTTTGCCAACGCCTGGCAGAGTGATTTCGCCGCCGTTTTCCAGCTGGTCAGCAACAACTTGGCTCAGTTGGTCCAGCAGAGCGCGCACGGTAGTTTTCGGTGCGTCTACTGCTTCAGCCAGGTCAGCGATCAGTTGGTCTTTAGTAATAGCCATTGTGGTGTTCCTTCCCTATCAAATTCATATGGATTGCAGAGTGCAGTGTCAGCCGTCGAGCCTGGCCGTCATGGCCTGGCACCCCCGGCTATAACCACGGAGATCGGGGTTATAGATGCTTGAAACGGGGATTGGTTCGACCTGACAGATGCTGAATGCACGCTTATCGCCGAGACTTGGCGTAAGACGGGGCAAAACTAGCACAGAGACGGGGAAATATCCGCTTCTACCTACCCATTTGGTCAGCTTTATCGCTCTAAACCGTGAAAAAAAGGCATATGCCCCGTCGGAGAGCCTGCAAAATGCCCTTCGACAGGTGTCTTGGCCAATGGGTGCGGTACACTGGGCGACTTTTCGGGGAGGCCAACCGCTCCCCGCTCAACCAGCCGAGAAGCCTATGCCGATCCGTCATTGCATCGTCCACCTGATCGACAAAAAACCCGACGGCACACCCGCAGTTCTCCACGCCCGCGACTCCGAACTCGCCGAGTCGGCCGCCATCGAGAACATGCTTGCCGACCTCAACGAGAGCTACAACGCCAAACAAGGCAAGGCCTGGGGTTTCTTCCATGCCGAGTCCGGCGCGCACCCGTTCAGCGGCTGGTTGAAGGAATATTTCGACGGTGGCCAGGATTTCACCACCTTCAGCCGCACCGCTGTCGAGCACCTGCAAAAGCTGATGGAGGAGTCCAACCTGTCCACCGGCGGCCACGTGCTCTTTGCCCACTACCAGCAAGGCATGACCGATTACCTGGCCATCGCCCTGCTGCACCACAGTGAAGGCGTGGCGGTGACCGACGAGCTGGACGTGACCCCCTCGCGCCACCTCGACCTGGGCCAGTTGCACCTGGCGGCGCGCATCAACGTCTCCGAGTGGCAGAACAACAAGCAGTCCAAGCAGTACATCTCGTTTATCAAAGGCAAGAACGGCAAGAAGGTCTCGGAGTACTTCCGCGACTTCATCGGCTGCCAGGAAGGTGTCGACGGCCCAGGTGAGACGCGCACCCTGCTCAAGGCCTTCAGCGACTTCGTCGAAAGCGAAGACCTGCCGGACGAGTCCGCCCGCGAGAAAACCAAGACCCTGGTCGATTACGCCAGCAGCCAGGCCAAGCTCGGCGAGCCGATGGGCCTTGAAGAATTATCGGGTTTGATCGATGAAGATCGGCCAAAGGCGTTCTACGACCACATCCGCAACAAGGACTACGGCCTGTCGCCGGAAATCCCGGCGGATAAGCGCACTCTCAACCAGTTCCGCCGTTTCACCGGACGCGCCGAGGGCCTGTCCATCAGCTTTGAAGCGCACCTGCTGGGCGACAAGATCGAGTACGACGAAGCCGCTGGCACCTTGATCATCAAGGGCCTGCCGACGCAACTGACTGATCAGCTCAAGCGCCGTAACTGATGCTCGGCGGGGTTTTCAAGAAAGTCCTGCTGGTGTTGCTGGTGGTCGTGGTGATCCAGAACTGGGGCAAGATCGAGCGGGTGTTCAACCCTTCGCAGGTGGCGCCCGAACACCTGCGCGAGTCGGCGCAGGTGGTGCTCTACACCACCGAGTGGTGCGGCTACTGCAAGCAGATTCGCCGCTTCCTCGACCAGAAAGCCATTCCCTACCAGGCGTTTGATATCGACAAGGACGCCCAGGCCCGCAAGGCGTATGAGGCGCTGGGCGGCGGCGGAATTCCGTTTGTGGCGGTGAACGGCACGCTGATCCGCGAATACAGCCCCGAGAAAATCATGGCGGCGCTGACTCAGTAATCAGCGCACCACGATCATCCGGCCCAGCAGCTGGTGCTGTTCAAACCCCAGCACCGCCTGCAAGGCATTCAAAACGGCTTGCGGGTCCTTGCTCGGGAAGCTGCCGCTGACGCGCTTGGCGCCCATATCTTCGTTGAGCAACAGGATGCGGCCTGGGTAGTAACGGCCCAGATCCTTGAGCACGTCCGCCAACGGCGCCTTGTAATAGTTGAGCCAGCCGTCGCGCCACGCCAGGCGTGACTCGCTGTCGACCGCATGCAGCGGCTCTGCGATGCCATCGGCGTAGGCCACTTGCTGGCCTGCCGTCAGTATTTGCTGCTGGCCCTGTTTCGACGGCGTCACCCCAACCCGCCCCGACAACACCGTTACCTGGGCCCCCGCCGGTTGCAGGCGCACTTCAAACTGCGTGCCCAACACCCGCGCCTCGCCACTGCCCGCCCCCACGACAAACGACTCGCCGGTGTGGGTCACGCGGAAAAATCCTGCGCCTCGACGTAGCTGGATATGCCGCTCGCCGTGGCTGAAATCCACGGCGATGGCGCTGTCGGCATCCAGGGTTACCTGGGATTGATCAGCCAGGGTGACGGTTTTCACCTCGCCTGGCGCGGTCACGTAGTCGGCGCCGAAGTCATCGACCCAGCGCGAAGGCTGCCAGCCAGCGCCCATCGACACCATCACCAGCAAGCACGCGGCCATGGCCAGGGCGCCGGACCAGCGCAGCACTCGCGAACGCGTCGGAGCGTTCATTGCATTCAGGTAGCCCTGCAGCGCCAGGGCGTCTTCGTCCGCCAGCTTGCGCGCTGGCACTTCGCTCAGTTCCCACAGGACCTGGGCCTGGGAATAGGCCTCGACGTGCGCGGGGTCGGCGCGCAGCCAGCGGCTGAACGTGGCCTGGTCGCCGCTGCTGGGCTGATCATGCAGCAGGCTCAGCCAGGCGAGAGCGGCCTGTTCCTGGTCGGGCGTGGGGCTGGCGTTCACGGTGCTTTCCCTGGCGTGCGTGGGGGTGAGGGTTCGCGAAGGCTGGCCTTGCAGGCTTCGAGGGCACGCATCATATGTTTTTCCACGGCACTTTGGGACAGGCCCATCGCCTTGGCGATCTGTGCGTATTTGCGGCCATGGATGCGGTTGAGCAGGAAGATCTGTCGGGTGCGCTCCGGCAAGCTGCGCAGCGCGGCCTCGACATGGCGCAGGTCATTGCCCGCTTCCAGTGCAGCCTGCGGCTCGCAGCCTTGGTTATCCTGCTGCTCGGGCAACCAGCCCTCGCTGCTGCGCACCCGCGCGCCTTCGCTGCGCAAGTGGTCGATGGCGATGTTGCCGGCGCAGCGCAACAGGTAGGTGCTGAGTTCTTCGACCTGCACCAGCGGCCGGCGCCAGAAACGCAGGAACAAGTCCTGCACCAGGTCGGCCGCCGTCGCACGGCAGCCGACGCGGCGGCTGACCAGGGCTTCCATCTGCGAACGCTGGGACAGGAACACTTGCAGAAAATGCGCACGCCCGCCCGCCGCTTCAGCGTGCTGGCTGTCCTGGGATTCGGGCGGCGTGCTGATCATCATGGCTGGGGCTCAGAGGGTGGCAAAGGCCGCGACGGGGCTGGCCAGCAGTCCGACACCCGCCAGGATCAAGGCCAGCCTTGGCCGATACGGCAACAACAGCACCAGCAGGAGTGCGCTGAGCATCAACACGGCGCACCACTCCACCAGGCCCTGGCCCCAACCGGCGATGCTCACGGCCGGCCAGATCGACACACTCAACAGCAACCAGCCGATCACCCGCAGTCCCACACGCCGACGCGCCGAAGGCTTGCTGTGGAGCAATTCGCCATGATGACGGTCGGTGGACAGGCACAAGGCAGTGAAACCGGCGTAGCACATCAACAGGGCGAGCAGCATCAGTTCGTCTCGCGCTTGAGGGTCATCGGACGCGCACGTTCGGCCTTGGCCACGGGCGCGGTGCGGTGTTGCATCTTCCAGGCAGCCCAGCTCAGGAACACGCCGCTGGCCAGGCAGGTCAGGTCGAAACCGGCCATGGCCCAGTCGCCGGTGACCAGGGACACACCCAGGTGGCTGGACGTGGTCAGTGCGTTGAGCACAGGGATGGCAACAAACAGCAGCGCACCAACGCTCAACTGCTCGACCCAACCCTGGCGGCCGCGACGCAGGATCGCGTGCAACAGACTCAAGCCCCAGGCGATGAAGAAGGTTTGTACTTCCCAGTCGGAGCGTTCGGCGAAGCTCACCGGCAACAGGCGATTGGCCCAGAAAAATGCCGCGATCGCGATCATCAGCCCGGACATGCTGGCCATGTTCAGTACTTCGACCAGGCGCAATTCAAACGGCATGACCGAGGCCTTTGCATGCTTGAGCTGGCGCTTGCCCAGCCAGATCACCAGCCCCGTGCCGATCATCGCCGTGCCCGCCAGGCCGCAGATGAAGTACAACCAGCGCAGCACCGGGCCGGCGAAATGGCCCATGTGCAGGCCGTAGAAACTGCCGCCGATCACCGCCGGCAGCGACTGCTCGCCGCTCACCCGCAGCAGCTCGCCGGTGCTGCCGTTGAACGACACGGTGCTGCCGAAATCATGGACCACGCGGTCGGAGCCGGCGCGGAACACATTCACCGACGCGTTGACATCACCCGGGTTATTCACCGCCAACCGCCCGACATGACCGCCCGCCCACTGCGCCCGCGCTTGCTCGTACATCGGCACCAGCGGCAGCAGTTCGGCCGGCTGGCCCAGCGCGGGCGCATTGTTGGAGGCCGGGAACACCTCATTGAAAAAGGCACGGGTGTCATTGCCATAGGAGGCCAGGATCGGCGCCGGCATGACCAGGCTCATGAAAATCACCAGGCTGCTGTAGGTGATCATCAAGTGGAACGGCAGCACCAGCACCCCGACCGCATTGTGCCCGTCGAGCCAGGAGCGCTGGCCTTTGCGGGGGCGGAAGGTGAAGAAGTCCTTGAAGATTTTCTTGTGGGTGATGATGCCGGTGATCAACGCGACAAACATCACCATCGCGGCAATCGTCGACAGCCAGCGCCCCCAGGGATGAGGCATCTGCAGCTGGAAATGGAAACGATAGAAGAACTCGCCGCCCATGCTTTCGCGGGCCTGCACTGCCTGGCCGCTGACCGGGTCGAGGGTTTTCTGGATGAAGTTGCCACGCTTGCCGGGGTCGACCTTGTCTTGCCACATCACCGACAGGCCGGGGTCACGGCTGTCGGGCAAGGTGATGAACCAGCGCGCGGCGGACGGCGCCACCTGCTGCAGGTAGGTTTGCGCGACGCTCAGGCTGCGCGCATCGTCCAGCGGATGCGCCTGCACTTCAGGCTGCATCCAGTGGCTGATCTCATCCTTGAAATACGACAAGGTGCCGGTCAGGAAAATCGCGAACAGCAACCAGCCAAAGATCAAGCCGGCCCAGGTGTGCAGCCAGGCCATGGCCTGGCGAAATCCCTCTTTCATGTGCGTGTCATCCAGAACCCCACACCCGCCAGGGTGGCAAACGCCGCACTCGGCAACATCACGCCGAACCAGGCGCGCGCGGCACTGCGACAGGCGAAACACCAGAGCACCGCCAGCAGATAGAACACAAATGAACTCATCATCCCGGTGATCACCGCATCGGCGCGGCTGGTGGGCATCCAAAGCGCCAGGCAGATACTGGCGAGCGAAGCCATCAGGTAGCCGCCGACCACGGCAGCCAGCACGCGGGAGGTCACGGCAAGACGATAAGAGACAGGCAGCGAGGTTTTGCTTTTCATGCGGGAGGCGCCAGGTTCATCAGCGCGCAATATTAATGATAAATATTCTCATAAGCAAAACAGAACGGATGAATCACCTGCCCAGGCCGATTGCCGAAGCCGTTCTTGCGCCCTACAATGCGAACAATTCTTGTTCTCTAACGTGCATGGGTGCTTGTGGAGTGTCTTCGTTGAGCCCGTCCCACACCGTCGAAGTGTTGTACCACGACCATCACCACTGGCTCACCGGCTGGTTGCGACGCAAGCTCGGCTGCCCGGAAAGCGCCGCCGACCTGGCACAAGACACGTTCATCCGCGTGCTGACCGCCCGGGAAGCCCCCACGCTGATCGAACCGCGCGCATTCCTCACCACCGTCGCCAAGCGCGTGCTGTTCAATTTCTACCGCCGCCAGGACCTCGAGCGCGCCTACCTCGATGCTTTGGCGCAAATGCCTGAGCACGTGGCGCCGTCGGAAGAAGAACGCGCGATCATCCTGCAGACCCTGATTGAACTGGACCAGTTGCTCGACGGCCTGCCCGTGCAGGTCAAGCGTGCATTCCTGCTGGCCCAGCTCGACGGCCTCACCTACGCCCAAATCGGCGCGGAGCTGGGCATCTCCATTGCCACCGTCAAGCGCCACCTGAATAAAGCAGCGATGCGCTGCTACTTCGCCCTATGAACTTCTCGACCCAGGTTGCCGAACAAGCCGTGCATTGGCTGATGGAAATGCAGCAAGGCGCACTCAACCCGCGCCAGCAGGCGGCCTGGCAGCATTGGCTGAATGCCCACAGCGAACACCAGCGCGCGTGGGACCATATCCAGCGCGTCAACCAGCGCCTGCGCGGCATGCCCTCGCCATTGGCGCACGCAGCGTTGAACGCGCCGACGTCCACCAGCCGGCGCCAGGCACTGAAGTTGCTGTTGATCCTGGGGGCTGGCTCGGCGGCGGCCTGGAGCCTGCGCCAGCAACATATCCTGCCACCGCTGACGGCCGATTACCGCAGCCCCGTCGGCCAGCGGCGCAAGGTGCAACTGGCCGATGGCAGCCAGTTGCAGCTCAATACCGGCAGCGCGGTGGATGTACATTTCGATGGCCAGCAACGGCTGATCCGCCTGCTCGAAGGCGAGATCCTGCTGACGGGCAGCGCCGGCGCGACACCGCTGCACGTGCTGACCGGCCAGGGCGTGCTCAGCAGCCAGGCAGCGCGCCTGAATGTGCGCCAGTTCAACGACCACACCCAAGTGGCGGTCTTCAGCGGGCGCGTCGAGGTGATGCCCAATCACTACAGCGGCCTGCCGCTGACGGTCGAGGCCGCACGCCAGGTCAACTTTACCCGCAAGGGTTGGGACACCCCGCGCGCCACCGACGCCAACAGCGGTGCCTGGGCCGATGGCATGCTGATGGCCGCGCACATGCGCCTGGAGGACTTCCTCGCCGAACTGGGCCGCTACCGCCGTGGCCAGGTCAACTGCGACCCGCAAGTCGCCAATTTGCTGATTTCCGGCAGCTACCCGCTGGACGACAGCGAGCGCATTCTCGACCTGCTCGAAATCAGCCTGCCGGTGAAAGTGCGGCGCTTTACCCGCTATTGGGTGACCGTGCAGGCACGCGCCTGAAATTATTTTCAATCCCAGTGAGCCGTTTTCCACACCTCGCGTGACAGAGAAGGAAAGCCACCTTGATCCTTCCTTCTCAGGACCGCTCGTCATGCCCCAGCAACCCACCCTTCTCGCCCGCACCCTGCGCCAACTCCTGCTCGGCGCCAGCCTCGGCCTGACCGTGCTGCCACCGGTAATGGCCGCTGACGCCAAGCCCTACCACATCGCCCCGGCGTCGCTGGAGGCGGCACTGAACCAGTTTGGTCGTGAAGCCGGCGTGCTGATTTCCTTCGGTTCCGAAGTCACGGCGGGCATGCAGAGTCGTGGGTTGTCGGGCAATTACGGCGCCGCTGACGGCCTGCAGAAACTCCTCGAAGGCACCGGCCTGCAAGCGCGTGCCGAAGGCGACAATGCCTACAGCCTGCAACCGGCCAACGCCCCGGCCAGCATTGAACTGGGCACCTCCAGCGTGGTGGGCGACTGGCTCGGCGATGCGGCGCAGACCAACGTATTCGAACACCCCGGCGCCCGCGACGTGATCCGTCGCGAAGAATTCGAACGCCAGGGCGCGACCCAGGCCCGTGATGTGCTCAACCGTATTCCCGGCGTCAACGCTCCGGAAAACAACGGCACCGGCAGCCATGACATGGCGCTGAACTTCGGCATTCGTGGCCTCAACCCACGCCTGGCCTCGCGTTCGACCGTGCTGATGGACGGCATCCCGGTGCCATTCGCGCCGTATGGCCAGCCGCAACTGTCGTTTGCACCGATCAGCATGGGTAACATGGACGCGGTGGACGTGGTGCGCGGCGGCGGCGCCGTGCGCTATGGCCCGCAGAACGTCGGCGGCGTGGTCAACTTCGTGACCCGCGCGATTCCCGATGCGCCAACCGTCAAAGGCGGCCTGCAGACTGAAACCAGCCCGTCCTCCAGCCACGACGGGTTCAAGACCACCGGCAATTTGCTCGCCGGCGGCACCGCCGACAACGGCCTCGGCGGCGCGATCCTCTACTCCGGGACCCGTGGCGGCGACTGGCGCGAAAACAGCAACACGCGCATTGATGACCTGATTCTCAAAGGCAAATACCAGCTCGACGACGCCAACAGCTTCAACGCCATGGCGCAATACTACGAAGGCCAGGCCGATATGCCTGGGGGGTTGAACGTCAGGGACTACAAGGCCGACCCGTACCAATCCACCCGTCCCTACGACAAGTTCTGGGGCCGGCGCACCATGTTCAACGCCGGCTACCGCTACCAGGAAGATCGCCGCGAATTCACCGCCAACACTTTCTTCACCACCACCTTGCGCAACGGCTACCTGGACCAGGGCAACTTCCTCTCGCTGTCGCCACGCGAATACTGGGTGCGCGGCCTGGAAACGCGCTTCGCCCAAGGCTTCGACCTCGGCCCGACCAGCCACGAAGTGGGCATCGGCTACCGCTACATCAACGAAGCCGGCCACGAACTGCGCTACCGCACACCGATCGCCGCCAACCAGCAGATCCCCACCACCGACAGCCGCAACGACCGCGACACCCGCGGCAGCACCGAGACCAATGCACTGTTCCTCGATGACCGGATTGATATCGGCAAGTGGACCATCACCCCGGGCGTGCGCTACGAAATGATCAAGTCCGAGCAGACCGACCACATCAACAACCTGAACTACAAAGGTGACTACAACACCGCACTGCCGGCGTTGAACGTGCTCTATCACCTCACCGACAGCTGGAACCTCTACGCCAACACCGAAGGTTCGTTCGGCAGCGTGCAATACAGCCAGATGGCCAAGCGCGTGCCCAAGGGCGAAGTGCAACCGGAAAAGGCCCGCACCTGGGAACTCGGTACCCGCTACGACGACGGCACCTTGCGTGCAGAGATCGGCGCGTTCCTGATCAACTTCGACAACCAGTACGAAAGCAACCAGACCGATGACTCGGTGATCGCCCGTGGCGAAACCCGCCACCAGGGCATCGAGACCAGCGTCAACTATGCACTCGACGGCCTGAGCCCGGCGCTGGCGGGGTTTGATGTGTACGCCACCTATGCCTATGTCGACGCCACCATCCGCGAAGACGGCCCGAACAAAGGCAACCGCGTGCCCTTCTCGTCCAAGCGCAAAGGCACCCTCGGCGTGGGCTACACCGAAGGCCGCTGGAAGCTCAACCTGGACAGCAGCTTCCAGAGCAGCCAGTTCGCCGACAACGCCAACACCGAGGCCGAAAGCGCCAACGGTGCCACCGGTCGCATCCCCGGCTACATGCTGTTCAGCAGCCGCGCGGCGTATGACTTCGGCCCGCAACTATCGGACTTGAACGTGGCCGTCGGAGTGAAAAACATCTTCAACACCCAGTATTTCACCCGTTCGTTCGACGACAATAACAAGGGCAAGTATGTCGGCGAGCCGCGTACGGTATACGTGCAAACGTCTATCGCGTTCTGACTGCCGAGCAAAGCCCACGCGGGCTTCCCGTGGCAAGCAGGCTTACTGTGGAGAGCAGGCTTAATGTGGCAAGCACGCTTCCTGTGGCGAGCATGCCTCCTGTGGCGAGCGGGCTTGCCCCGCGTTGGGTTGCGAAGCAACCCCAAAAAGCCCTGACACCTAACTCCCCGCCAAACAACTAGGCGTCGCAGCAACCAAGGCATCAATGGCACAACGCGTCTTGGCCGGCATATGCGCCGCCGTCGGCCAAATCACATGGATCGGCGCAGGCTGGTCGCGATAGCTCGGCAAAACCGCCTCCAGTTGCCCACGCAAAACATAGTGGGCAATCAACCAACTCGGCAACCAGGCCAGGCCCACGCCCGCGATCGCGGCATCGGCCACGGCCTGGAGGTCGTCCATCATCAACGGCGAGGCCACCCGCGCACGGTGCGCGCGCCCTTGCGCATCCTTCAACTCCCATTCCAGGCGTGGAGCACTGCAGCGGTAGGCAATACCGCGATGCCCCGCCAAATCCTCGATGCACTCGATCCGGCCGCTGCGCTGCAAATACGCAGATGACGCCGCCAGGCCGATGGCCTGTTCGCCCAGGCGGCGAGCACTCAAGCGATCAGTGTCGGGCAGCGGGCCAATACGCACCGCCAGGTCAAAACCCTCCTGGGCCACATCGATCAGCCGATCCGAGAACGAAATCTCGATCTCCAGCTCAGCAAACCGGTCCATCAACCGCCACAGCGCAGGCGCGGCATAGTGGTGCCCGAACGCCAGCGGCAGGCTCGCGCGCAGGCGTCCGCGTGGCTGCTGCCGACCGCTCTCCAGCACCGACTCGGCGGCCTCCAGCTCCGCCAGCGCGCGCAGGCAATGCTCGTAATAGGCCTGGCCGTCCTCGGTCAATCGCTGGCGGCGCGTGGAACGCTGCAGCAAACACGTGCCCAGGCGCGCCTCCAATCGCGCCAGCCCTTTGCCGACCGCAGAGCGCGTGAGGTTAAGCCGCTCGGCGGCTTCGGTCAGGTTGCCGCTTTCGACGATCTGTAGAAACAGCTCGACGCCATCAAAACGCGGAGTGGCCATGATTTGATTGTCGCTCTTGATTCCCTGATAAGAAGAAAACTTATCACGAATAAAGAAACAGATTCCCCTGAAAATAACCCGATTGCCATCGACAGGAGAATCCCATGCCACCCGCCGCTACGTTATCCGCCGCCACGCCTGCGCTTACCGCCAGGAACGGCCTGGCCCTCACCGCCGTGTGCCTCGTCGCCCTCATGTTCGGCCTGGAGATTTCCAGTGTGCCCGTCATCCTCCCGACGCTTGAACGAGAGCTGGGCACCGGCTTTCAGGATGCTCAATGGATCATGAATGCCTACACCCTGGCCTGCACCAGTGTGCTGATGGCGGCGGGCACGCTGGCCGACCGCTTCGGGCGGCGGCGCATGCTGGTGCTATGTCTATGGGTGTTCGGCCTGGCATCGCTGGCCTGTGGATTGGCCGATCATGCGCCGACACTGATCGCGGCACGTTTCGTACAAGGCGTGGGCGCCGGGGCGATGATGATCTGCCAGTTCGCGATTCTTTCGCACCTGTTCCGCGAGCCGGCGGCACGGGCGCGGGCGTTTGCGATATGGGGCGTGATTGCCGGCATCGGCCTGGGTTTCGGGCCGATGGTGGGCGCGTTGATCCTGGCGATCGCGGATTGGCGCTGGGTCTTCCTCGTGCATGTGCCGCTGACGTTGTTCACCCTGGCGCTGCTGCACATCAGCGTGCAGGAATCTCGCGATCCGGCGGCCCATCGCCTGGACATCGCCGGCATGCTCACGTTGACGCTGTCGGTCTTCGCGCTGGTGTACTTCATTACCCAGGGCACCGAGCAAGGCTTCGGCACGGCGGCCATGCTCGGCTGGGCCGGGTTGGCGATCGGCGGGTTACTGCTGTTCATCGTGGTTGAGCGCCGCAGTGCGCAGCCGATGTTCGATTTCTCGGTGTTTCGAATCCAGCGTTTCAACGGCGCGCTGATGGGCTCCATCGGCATGAACTTCAGCTTCTGGCCGTTCATGATCTACCTGCCGCTTTACTTCCAGGCCGGCCTCGGCTACGACACCTTGACCACCGGCGGCGCCCTGCTCGCCTACACCTTGCCCACCTTGCTGGTGCCGCCGCTCGCCGAGCGCCTGGCGCTGCGCTACGGTGCCGAGCGCATTATCCCGCTGGGGTTGGGCCTGATGGGTGCAGGCTTCCTGGCCATGGCCACCGCGAATGGAACCGGGCATCCGAGCCTCTCCTGGATGCTGGCCAGTTGTGTGATCGCCGGCGTGGGCCTGGCGTTGACCAACTCACCGACCACCAACACCACCACTGGCGCGGTCTCGGCTGATCGCGCGGGCATGGCATCGGGCATCGACCTGAGTGCACGCCTGATTACCCTGGCACTCAACATCGCGTTGATGGGACTGGTGCTGTTGTTGGGGATCAGCCATTACCTGGCCGAAGTATTGCCCGCCACCACGGCATCCCAGTGGCCGGCCCTCAGCCAGGAGATTGCGGCAGGCAAACTGGAAGTGCCTGGGCTGGCAATCTCCCAGGCACAGGCGGGGCTGCGCCAAGGGGCGGGATGGGCGATGCTTTTTGCCGGCTTGGGGGCTGGTGTCCTGGCGCTGCTGAGTGGGTATTTCTTCCGACGCGGCCGCTAAACGAAAACGGGCCTGCATGTGCAGGCCCGTTTCAGTCGGAGGGTAAAAACCTTCAGCGATCAGCTGTTAAACACGGCACGTTCTTTTTCCAGAAACTCCTGTTCAAGCTCATCTTCATTCACTTTGGTGTCCGACAGACTTTTCCCGGCAGCGCGGGGCTTGCCTTGCAGTTTGCCGAATAAATGTTCCAACGCATGGTCCAGCTTGGTCGCAGCGCCGTCGATCGCCTGCTCCAAGGTATCGGCCTTGTGCAGCACCGACAGCGGTTGATGGCCTTTTGGCCGCGCTTCCAGGCGGCAACTCAGATCGTGGGGACCGGGCTTGTCGCCGTTCTCATCCCGCAGGTAGACCTCAACACGGGTCAGGTCTTCTTCATAACGTTCGAGCGTGCTTTCAATGGTATTACGTACCCACTCCTCCAGTCGGATGCTGCTTTCAATATGGTTATCGCTATTGACTTGGATTTGCATAGTTCTTCCCTTATTTCAGCTAGCTCGCGAGAGGTCACAACTGCAACACCGGTGTGGTGAAACCATGACCTCTTGATTACACAATTGAGCAGTCAGCAGAACAATTCAACCCCTTTGCAAAGATAAATCACACATTACAAATTAACTCTGACTACGAGCAAAAACGCTGGTAGGGTGGGGAGTTAGTTACATCTTCTTACGCCCGACAATCCTCATAATTGCCCCTCTCCCAACGGGTGCAAGCTGCGAAAAATCCCTGCTTCCTCCACCAGCCAGTCATGCACTGCCCGCACGCCCGGATGGCTCAGCGCGCCCGGTGCATACAGCAGCACGTAGCGTTTATGGTTGGGCACGGCCAGGCCGAACGGCACGATCAAGGTGCCGCGCTCCAACTCATCGTTGAGCAAGGTGCGCCGCGCGATGGCCACGCCCATGCCGGCGATGGCGGCCTCGATGGTCAGGTGATTGCGGTTGAACGTGTGCCCGCGCCGTACGTCGGCGTGGTGATAGCCGATGGCATTCAGGTAAAACTCCCACTCGGCGTACTCATAACTCCCACGCCACGCGGTAATGTCGTGCAGCAATGGGAAATGCACCAGGTCAGCCGGCCCATGCAACGGCGGACGGCCGCGCAGCAGGCTGGGCGCGCACACCGGGAAAATCTGTTCATCCAGCAAGGCTGTGGATAACAGGCCGGGGTAGCTGCCGTCGTTCAGGTCGATCGCCAGGTCGAAGTCGCCCTCGTGCAGCGCAATGCTGCTGTCTTCGGCGACCATGCGCAGCTGGATATCCGGGAACCGCTGCTGCAGGCGGGGCAAGCGCGGCGTCAGCCATTTGCCCAGAAACGACGGGATCGAACGCAGGCGCAAGGTGCCACTGATCATCCCCGCATCCAAGCGCTGCAACTCGGCATCAATGCTGCCGTAGGCCTCCCCCACCGTGGTCGCCAGCCGCTGCCCCTCTGCGCTCAACTCCACGCCGCGCGCGCGCCGATGGAACAGGCGGAAACCCAGGCGCTCTTCCAGCTGGCGAATCTGCTGGCTCACCGCCCCCGGCGTGATGTGCAGTTCCTCGGCGCAACGGGTGAACGACAAATGCCGCGCCGCGCAGGAAAAAACGTGCAACCAGACATACGTCTGGCCATGAAGGGGCCGGGTCATAGGGTTTAGTCCTGCTAAAGGGTGTCTTAGGATAATTCGTTGGTCAGTGCCGTTCCAGAGGCTCAGTATCGCGCCAATTGCGCTCGTCCTACAAAACATGGCAGCGATTCCTACTCCATTGCTTGTAAGGCTTTAGCATGGCTATCAGTGTTTTCGATCTATTCAAGGTGGGCATCGGCCCGTCCAGTTCCCATACCGTCGGCCCGATGCGCGCTGCGGCGACGTTTGCCCAGGCCCTCATCGACCAACAGCTACTCAGCGAAACCCGTCGCGTCGAAGTGCGCTTGTACGGCTCGCTGTCGGCGACCGGCGTGGGCCACGCCACCGACCGCGCCTGCGTGATGGGGCTGATGGGCGAATGGCCAGACCAGATCGACCCCACCTCGATCAACGCCCGTATCCAGCAACTGCGCGAGAGCGGCCGGCTGCTGCTCGCCGGCCAGCAGGACATTGCCTTCAACTGGCACGGCGACCTGTTGCTGCTCGACGAAAGCCTGCCTTACCACCCCAACGCCATGTCCCTGCATGCCTACGGCGACAATGGCCTGCTGAGCGAGCAAACCTATTACTCGGTGGGCGGCGGTTTCATCATCGAAGCCGCTGAAGCGGCTTCGGGCATTGCGCCGACCAGTGACGTGGAATTGCCCTACGACTTTTCCAGCGCTGTCGAACTGCTGGCCCTGTGCAACCAGCACGGGCTGCGGGTTTCGGAACTGATGATGGCCAACGAGCGCGCGTGGCGCAGTGACGAGGAGATCCGCAGCGGACTGCTGCATATCTGGTCGGTGATGCGCGAATGCGTCGAGCAGGGTCTGCGCGATGAAGGCATCCTGCCCGGCGGCCTGGACGTGCCGCGCCGCGCTGCGAAATTGCACCGCAGCCTGCTGGAAATCGGTAAACCGAATGTGATCACTTCGACCTTGTCGGCGATGGAATGGGTCAACCTGTTCGCCCTCGCCGTCAACGAAGAAAACGCCGCCGGCGGGCGCATGGTTACCGCGCCGACCAATGGCGCGGCCGGCATCATCCCGGCGGTGCTGCATTACTACATGAAGTTCAACCCCGACGCGTCTGACGACGATGTGGTCAATTTCTTTCTGGCCGCGGCCGCCGTCGGCATCCTCTGCAAGAAAAACGCCTCGATCTCCGGCGCCGAAGTCGGTTGCCAAGGCGAAGTCGGCTCGGCCTGTGCCATGGCCGCCGCCGGCTTGGCCGATGTGCTGGGCGCCACGCCCGAGCAACTGGAAAACGCCGCCGAAATTGGCCTGGAGCACAACCTCGGCCTGACCTGCGACCCGGTCGGTGGCCTGGTACAGGTGCCGTGCATCGAGCGCAACGCCATCGCGGCAGTCAAGGCGATCAATGCCACGCAGATGGCCCTGCGCGGTGACGGCAAACACTTCATTTCCCTCGACCGGGTGATCCGCACCATGCGCGATACCGGCGCCGATATGCATGACAAATACAAAGAAACTTCACGGGGCGGCCTGGCCGTGAACTGGGTGGAGTGCTGAGGAGCATTCCCTGACCGCCCCAACGTGAGCCCGCGCAAAAATAATAACGAGGCAATAACGATGACCGATGTACGTACACCTGCTGCCGAAAATCCCGCTGTAGACCTGACGACCCCCGCTGCAAAAGGCTGGAACAAACACGACACCACCTGGATGCTTGGCCTCTACGGCACCGCCATCGGGGCGGGCACCCTGTTCCTGCCGATCAACGCCGGCGTCGGCGGTTTCTGGCCGCTGATCGTGCTGGCACTGCTGGCCTTCCCGATGACCTTCTTCGCCCACCGTGGGCTCACGCGCTTTGTGCTGTCGGGCAAATCCGGTGACATCACCGAAGTCGTCGAAGAGCATTTCGGCGTGGGTGCGGGCAAGCTGATCACCCTGCTGTATTTCTTCGCGATCTTCCCGATCCTGCTGGTGTACAGCGTGGCGCTGACCAACACCCTCGGCAGCTTCATGGAACATCAACTGCACATGGCGCCGCCGCCCCGGGCGATCCTGTCGCTGGTGCTGATCCTCGGCCTGATGGCCATCGTGCGCTGCGGCCAGGGTGTGATCGTCAAGGCCATGAGCGTGCTGGTCTACCCGTTCGTCGCCGCCCTGCTGTTGCTGGCGGTGAGCCTGATCCCCAACTGGAACGGTGCATTCTTCGCCTCCGCCGGCGACGGCATGCCGCTGCCGATATTCTTCAAGACCCTGTGGCTGGCAATCCCGGTGATGGTGTTTTCGTTCAACCATTCGCCGATCATCTCCGCCTTTGCCGTCGACCAGAAACGCGTGTACGGCGCGCAGGCCGAGCGCAAGAGCAGCGGCATCCTGGCCACAGCCCACGGCATGATGGTGCTGACCGTGATGTTCTTCTGCTTCAGTTGCGTGCTGGCGCTGTCGCCGGCTGACCTGGCGGCGGCCAAGGCCCAGAACATCTCGATCCTGTCGTACCTGGCCAACCACTTCCAGACGCCAGTGATTGCCTATGCCGCGCCATTGATCGCGCTGGTAGCGATTACCAAATCCTTCCTGGGCCACTACATCGGCGCCAGCGAAGGCTTCCAGGGGTTGATCGTCAAATCCCTGCGCGGGCGCAACCGTTCGATGTCGTCCAAAGGACTGGAGCGCTGCACCGCGCTGTTCATGGTGCTGACCTGCTGGGCCGTGGCGACGTTCAACCCGAGCATCCTCGGCATGATCGAGACGCTGGGCGGGCCGATCATCGCGTGCCTGCTGTTCCTGATGCCGATGTACGCGATCCGCCGCGTGCCATCTCTGCGCCAGTACTCGGGCCAGCTGTCGAACGTGTTTGTGGTGGTGATCGGGTTGATTGCGCTGTCTGCGATCGTTTTCTCGGTACTGCCCTGAAATAGCCCACAGACCTGAAGATCAACCCAAGATAAATATGGGAGCGGGCTTGCTCGCGAATGCGCTCCTTCAGCTGAGTATTTATTGGCTGAAAGAGCGCATTCGCGGGCAAGCCCGCTCCCACATCCAGCCCCCATGGGCTGGGAAGTCGCTGTACGGCACGCCCCTTGCTGTACAGCTCATGAGGCAAACGGAATTTGTACACCCTCAGCGACGGAGTGGCCGGCGGTCAGGCAATGCGAACTAATCCAGACACCGGCCGTCAATGACTGCATGTTCTTATCAGGCGGTAACGCACCATGGACAATCCTTTTCAGATCATCACCGACACTTTCACCCCCCAATACCGCGTCAACCTGAGCATCCAGCGGCTGGATGGCAGCATCATGCTCACCCTCTCGGATGACACCGGCGTCGTCGCCAAGCGCATGATCAGCGCCGAACAGCGCAACGACCCGCAACGCCTCAAACGCCTGGTGCAAAGCATCCAATTCGGAATTGCCATCGAGCAGGGCCACAGCGCCATGGAAATCCTGGCGGTGATGACCGACGGCGACAGCCACAAACTGTTGCAGCGGCCACCGACCCGCGCCCTGCCCTTCAGCGTCGGGCTTTAAAGCTCGCCCTTCTCGGTTTCCAGGCTCGTCTCGCCCTTGCGACGCGGGCCTTCGACCTTCACCGACGGGAAGGCCGACGAGGCATAGCGCACCACCAGAATCGCGAACGCCAACAGCAGAATCCCACCGCACAGGTAGATGATGCCGATATCGGGCGGGTTGTGGTGCGACACGTTGGAGATCAGCAGGCGCGTCAGCGCGGTGATCGCCACGTAGATCAGGAAGCGTACCGGCATGTGGTTGGTCTTGACCGCTACAACCGCACAGCCAAGTGCTTTATCGAGCGTCAATAGGCATATCGCCACCATCTTCATTCGTGTTATTTTCCATCTTACCAACGCTTAAATAACGGAATGGATTCAGATAAAAAATGCGAGTAAAAAAACTACGTCTGTTTAACGGTTACAAACGCTTCTATGACTTAACTATAGACCTTGGAGAGTCACCCTCTCGAATTATAGCTCTAGTAGGTGCGAATGGTAGTGGTAAAAGTAGCGTTCTCGATGGCATGCTTTTCTTAAACAATGCATACGGTCGACTTGGTAACAAATCCGCCAAAAACCATTTATACCACTCTATGAATTCCGACCCTGCCTTCGACTATCAAAGCATTTCAATTGACTTCACTGACGGCGACTATCCTAGCATCCGCGGAAAGAGACCCGGAGCAGAAAATACTATTTTTTCATTTAGAAGTCCCTACAGGTATAACAGCAGTTTAAATGTAACTGAGACAAGAGCAGTTTCGGAGATGCGCCTTAATAATTACGGCGCTACTTCCGCCTCAGATATTGATGATAAGATGGAAGAAAACTATCGCAGATTGAACATCAGATATAACAAATATCTGAACGAACAAAATTGCCGACCCAGCGAAGCAAAAGACCAAATAATAGAAGAGTTAAATAAATCAATTAGAAACTGCCTGAGCCTTGAAATTGACAATATCGGGAACGTCGAAAGCTCGCAGGGTACACTTTTTTTTATAAAAAAAGACTCCACAAAGCCTTTTCCATTTGACGTGTTGTCGTCTGGCGAAAAAGAAGTAGTTGACATTCTTCTAGATCTATATCTAAGACAGGACGACTACAGCGATACTATCTTCCTCCTCGACGAACCAGAGCTTCACATAAACACAGCAATACAGAGAAATCTTCTCATTGAAATAAACCGTCTGGTGGGAAAAAATTGCCAAATCTGGATCACGACTCATAGTATAGGTTTTATGCGAGCGCTTCAGGAGGAGATCAAAAATGAGTGTCAAATAATCTATTTTGATGACAACGACAACCTCGCATCTCAACCAAAAACTCTCACCCCGGCACCTAAGACTTCGACAATGTGGCGGAAATTTTTTGGAGTAGCATTAGATGATCTTACCCACCTTTTAAGCCCCAAACGGATCGTCTATTGCGAGGGTCGAGACAGCCCAGGATCCGGCGGCAGAGAACGCGGGATGGATGCTCAAGCTTACAATAGTATTTTCAACGAAAAATATCCGGATACATTGTTCATTTCGAGCGGCGGCAACACTGAACTAGATCAACGAAGTGATATAGCGATTGCAATTCTGTCGAAGGCACTTCCAGACTTGGAAATATTACTACTTAAAGATAGAGATTCCGGCTCTGGAAAAGGCGTATCAGTCGAGCAAAGGAAAATATACCTAAGTACCAACGGTGACCACCACCGAATGCTAAATCGCTGGGAGATCGAAAACTATATTTTCAGCAAAGACGTACTGATACATTACTGCGAAAAAAATAGCCTCCCATTTGATGAAGACTCATACGACAAGCTTGTATCCAACATACAAGACCAAAGCGTTAAGGACCTTTGGAACCGAATTAAAGGAATCTGTGGCATCAACACAAGCATCAACCCTGAAAAATTCAAACTTGAAGTAGCAAGAGTTTTCCCAACCAACTCGACCTCATTCTTAGAGCTTGAACAATCCATTTTTGGTGCTATATAAAAAATGATGCACAACCACCTAATTGGTTGTGCATCATCTACAGCACCCGCACAACGCCAAACGTAGGAGTTAGTTTTATCTCTGAATGAGAGTTTGGCAAAGCAAATCTTACGGCTGGATTTATTTTTAACAACACAAACTAGCTCCACTATCCGGAAGGACGACTCTCGCATAATAGTAGCGCTGCTTCACTGGAAGCAGCTCATCCACTCAAAACAACTCTCTCAATCTGTTTTTTCTTTTACAGAAGGATATTTTGAAGAGGAATATCTGACGACCAGAATTGAAATCGCCAGCAGCAACACACCACCGCACACGTAAAGAATTCCGGTGTCAGGTGCATTATGATGAGAAACATCACTTATCAATAGTCGAATCAGTGCCGTTACGCCAATATATAAAAGAAAACGCAAAGGCATATGATTTGTTTTAAAATATATGCCCGCCATGGCCAACAGTTCAAGATAGATGAATAGTAGTAAAATATCATCAACTGTAATTTTCGACTGTTGAAGCATACCTATAAATGTAGAAATTCCAGCCCAAACGGTGATTAATCCAATTGCGAAAAGAGCGAGATAATGAAACGTTTCTACGAATAAATTGCCAATCGAATCAGCACCACCATGCAGCTTTTTGCGCAGGCTTTCAGCCCATTTCACTTCTTGCGTCATCGTACCCACCACTGTTCAGAAATTGAGCAAATCAAAGCCGACTATAGGGCGTGTCAGAAGCGGGTCATGCACACCACGTCCCAGCATTATTAGGGCTTGCAAGCATCTGATAACTACTACGAAGAGTGGTAGTAACGTATACCTTCGTCTTGAAGTAGATCCCGACCATCGCCCCCAATTCCAGGTAGATGAACAACAGCAAGATGTCATCGATCTTGATGTGCCCGGTTTCCAGCATCCCCAGAAACTCCATCACCGCTGCCCAGGCGGTCACTGCACCAATGGAGAACAGCGCCAGGTAGTGGAACGACTCGACAAACAGATTGCCCAGGGACTCAGCCAGCCCATGGACGTTCTGGCGCAACTTTTCGGCCCAGTTGATTTTCACGATGATGCTTCCTTAGGTCGACTCGACCGGATAATGCGGGTTGGACGTGACGGTTGTTCTGCATGCAGAAAAAAGGCCAGAGGCAGGTATAAGATGATGGCGGGGTGACATGAGGCACGCTCAACCTGTATTTACGGGCTAGATTAAAAAACTGCTACCCAAACCCCGTGGTTTGGCTTACCCTTTTCGCTGTATATAAATACAGTATTCGCAAAAGACAACTATCGTGAAGGCATGTGAGGTGGTGAATGGCCGTCGAAGTGGTATACCGCAGCAGCCGAGATCTGGAGCGTTTGTTCATGGATAAAGCCGAAGCTGACCGTCATGACAAGATGCTTGAACTCGCTGAGTTGCTGGCAGAAGTGTTGCAAAAAGCCGTGCCGTCGCTGAGCGAGCAGCAGGTTGAAGAAGCCGGGATCTACATGGCGAAGAACCGCGATGTATTTGCCAAGGCGTTCAAGAGCCAACCGGACGCGCTGTCCGAATTGCTCAACGCGCCGGCGGAATAAAGCCCGAATTGAACTGGCCCTGAATCATGGATTCAGGGCCTTTTTAATACCCGGCCTATTTGTACAGCAGACGCTCGGCCAGCTCATCCGCGACCCGTGCAGGCGAGCGTTTTTCGGCCTGGGCGTGGGCGAAGATTTCGGTAAGGCGCGTGCCGATGTTGGACAGGTGTGCAGTGATGGTCGGCAACTCGGCGCCGCCGTGCTTGAGAGCGACGTAGATCAGGCCGCCGGAATTGATCACGTAGTCCGGGGCGTAGAGGATGCCGCGCCCTTCCAGTTGGTCGGCCACTTGCAGGTTGGTGAGTTGCGCACTGGCGGAACCGGCCACGGCGGCGCAGCGCAGTTGGCCAACGCTGTGCCGATTGAACACCGCCCCCACACCGCACGGCGCAAGGATGTCGCAGGGCGTGCTGAGCAAGGCGTCATTGGCGATAGGATGCGCACCCAATTGCTCCATGGCCAGTTGCACCTTGCCATGGTCGATGTCGCTGACCAGCAGTTCGGCGCCGGCGGCGTGCAGCTGTTCGGCCAGGGCATAACCCACATTGCCCAGGCCCTGCACCGCTACGCGCAGGCCTTCGAGGTTGTCGCTGCCCAGGCGGGCCATGGCGGTGGTGCGGATGCCGGTGAATACACCCATGGCGGCATGCGGAGCCGGGTCGCCTGCCGCCGTGGTGCTGGTGACGAAGCGCGTGTGTTGGGCGATGCAATCCATGTCGGCCACTGATGTGCCACTGTCGATCGAGGTGATGAAGCGGCCGTCGAGTTTTTCGATGCAACGGCCAAAGGCTTCAAACAAGGCGGCGCGGCTTTCCACGTGCACGGGGCGGATGATTACCGCCGTCCCGCCGCCCACCGCCAGCCCGGCCAGGGCAGCCTTGTAGCTCATGCCCTGGGCCAGGCGCGCGGCATCGGCCACGGCGCTTTCGTCGTCGGGGTAGGCAAGGTAGCGACAGCCGCCCAGGGCAGGGCCCAGGCGGCTGTTGTGAATGGCGATGACCGCCTTCAACCCCGTCACCGGGTCGATGCTCAGGTGCAGCGATTCAAGGCGGGTGCTGTGCATGAGAGCAAACATCGTCGAGCTCCCGAATCACTCTTTGTAGTCGCCAAGTATAGGCTTGCGGCAGAAAACTGCCGAAGTACGCTGGAATAAGCCGCCCGGTTTTACGGGGCTTGCGACATAAGCACGGAGGATATTTTCTAAGCCACTGGACGAAAATTCCCAGCAAGGCTAAAACGGGAGGGCATCCGCCGGAGAATGCAATGAACCCCCGCAAAGCCTTTTTCGCCTGCCTGGAACGTTCACCCCCTGCGCTGTTTGAAGCCGCGCTGTGGATTGCTGCCGAGCATGACCCGGCGGTGCAGCCGTTGGTGATCCTGCAGGAGCTGGGGTTGCTGCAACAACAGGTGAGCCTGGGCATGCCAATGTTGCCGGCCGATGAACTGGGTCAACCACTGCTGCGGCGAATGAATGACCTCGGATTCGCCCAGGATGACTTCACCCCCCTGCGCCCCGCCGCCGCCCTGCTGGACAAGGTCCTGCAGCGCAAGCGCGGACAGCCGCTGGCCATGGGGTTGATTGCGATGGAGCTGGCGCGACGCCTGGACATCCCCATGGTCGGCGTCAACTTTCCGGGCCACTT
Organism: Pseudomonas sp. GW821-FHT05D12; assembly: GCF_059419825.1. Lineage (NCBI taxonomy): Bacteria > Pseudomonadati > Pseudomonadota > Gammaproteobacteria > Pseudomonadales > Pseudomonadaceae > Pseudomonas > Pseudomonas sp. GW821-FHT05D12. The sequence continues at coordinate 239,678 of NZ_JBWKSN010000001.1, forward strand.
CCTGCTGCGGGTGCCCGGCGCCGATCACCTGCTGGACCCTTGCGGCGGTCGGCGCCTGTACCCCAATGATTGCCGCGAACTGTTGCAACGCCAATACGGCCCCAACCTCAAGTTGCAGGCCGACCATCTGCACACCGCCGGACCGCGCTCGATCCTGCAGCGCCTGTCGCGCAACCTGCGCCAGCTGCACCTTTCCAATGACAACCCGTTGTCCGCCCTGATCGACGCCGAGCGCGTGCTGGAACTGGGCAATGCGAGTGCCGCCGACTACCTCGCCCGTGCCAGCCTGTATCAGCGCCTGGACTGCCCGAACGCCGAGCGCTTTGACCTGGAACACGCACTGCTGCTCAGTGAAGATCCGATCCAGCGCCTGCGCCTGACGGAGCGCCTGGGACACTTGCCGCCGAATACAGTGGTGCATTGACGCTGCCGGATCCGTTGGTGTTGAGTTCTGGGTGGGGGGGGCTCTGGCAGGGACTGTGGCTGTATCAATGACTGTGGTGAGCGGGCTTGTTGTGGTGAGCGGGCTTGCCCCGCGTTGGGCTGCGTAGCAGCCCCATCAAAAACCCATGCGGAGTGTCAGACATACCTCAGCGCCAGGTTTGGGGCGGCTTCGCCGCCCAACGCGGGGCAAGCCCGCTCACCACAACAAGCCCCCCACAACAAGCATGCTCACCACGACAGGCCCGCTCGCCACAGTGACTCGCGCCTGGCCTCAAGGGGTCTTGAGAATATCGCCCGGCACCGGGCGTTCCGCCGACGCCACACCCGGCGAGCGCACCTGGATAATCAGCAATGCGGCAATCACCGCCGGAATCGCGCAGAAGAAGAAAATCTGCTGCACCGGAATCTGCATCGCCAGCAGCATGCTGCCAAACAGCGGCCCGAGGATCGAGCCAAACCGCCCCACGCCCAATGCCCAGCCGGTACCCGTGGCGCGTACGTGCGCCGGGTAGAAGTTGCTGGCGAAGGCATTCAGGGTCAGTTGCCCACCGATGATGCAGAACCCGGCCGCGAACACGCAGGCCACCAGGTAACGCGGATTGTCGTGGTTCAAGCCCAGCAGCACAGTGCACACGGCTGCTGCCGCGAGCACGCCGGACAACAGCCGGACCTTGCTCTTCAACCGGTCGGCAAACCACGCCATGCCAATCGCGCCCAAGGTGCCGGCAAACAGGAACATCGAGGTCACCAGGTTGGCTTGCTTGAGGGCCAGGCCGCTTTCCAGCAACAGCGACGGCAACCAACTGATCATGAAGTACAGCAGGATCAGGCTGACGAAAAAGGTCGCCCAGATCAGCACAGTCGGACGCGCGTAGCCATTGCGAAACAACTCTACGACCGTCAGCTTACTGCCTTGCTCTTGAGCGTTTTCCGCCGCGCTTGCCGGCGGGGCCTGCCAGCCGGGCAGCATGCGCGCGGTGACCTTCTGCAGCCGCGCATACGGCGGCGCATCACGCAGCAGGCGCGGCAGTGATTCCGGCAGCAGCCACACCAGGAAAGGAAACAGCAGCAATGGCGTGACACCGCCCGCCAGGAATACCGCCTGCCAGCCATACCCCTCGATAAAACCCGCCGCCACAAACCCGCCCGCGGCGCCGCCGAACGAGAAACCGCACGCCGCCAGGGTTACCATCAGGGTGCGCAGGCGCGGCGGCGAATATTCCGACATCAAGGCCATGGCGCTGGGCATCGCCCCGCCCATGCCAATGCCGCAGATAAACCGCGCGGCCATCAGCGTCGTCAACGAGTTGGCGAACACCATCAGTACCGTGAGGCTGGCGTAGATCAGGACGCAGCCGAGCAGGATGCGTCGCACACCAAACCGATCCGCCAGGGGCGTCACCAGCAGCGAGCCGAGGGTCAGGCCCAACAGGTTGGCGCTGAACACCGGGCCGAAGGCGGCTTTTTCCAGGCCCCAATCCTTGGCCAGCGCAGGCACTACATAGCCCAGCACCTGGGCGTCGTAGCCATCGGTCACCAGCAGCAGCGCCAGCAACAGGAGGATCAACCACTGATAGCGCGACACCGGACGGGCGTCGAGTGCCGCGCGAAAGCTGGCAATCTGATTGTGCATCGCAAGGTACCTGTATTGTTTTTATATTCTGGACACGCTGGAGACCCCATGTGGGAGCGGGCTTGCTCGCGAAAGCAGAGTGTCAGTCGTCGACTCTGTGACTGATACAACGCTTTCGCGAGCAAGCCCGCTCCCACAATTGATCGGTGCAAGCCTTCAGATTCACGGGGTGGCAGGGGTATCCGGCTGATTTGCGGGATGAGCCTGAAGGAAAGCCGGATGCCCAGCCGCCAACGCCACTACCCGCCCGATACGCGGGTACGCCGTCAACGCCACCTTGAAGCGCTCTGCCGCATACACCTGCGGCAGTAGAAACGCATCCGCCAGCCCCGGCTGCGCGCCAAAGCAATAACCCTCGTCGCCAATCAACTGCTCCACCGCGCCCAGGCCCTGGCTGATCCAGTGCCCGATCCATTCCAGCAACTGCGCCTCGTCATGTCCCCACTGGCGCAGCAGGTTCTGGGTGCTGGAGTTGTGCAGCGGGTGAATGTCACAGGCAATGATCGAGGCGACCGCGCGCTCATGCGCACGGGTGGCCAGGTCTTCGGACAACAGCGGCACCTGTGGATAACGTTCGTCCAGGTACTCGATGATCGCCTGAGACTGGATCAACAACTCGCCGTCATCCGTGCGCAAGGCCGGCACGCGGCCCTGCGGGTTGATGGCCAGGTACTCCGGCTGGCGATTGGCGCCGCCCGCCGGCACCAGTAGATTCACTGGTAGTGCAGTGAAATCCAGGCCCTTGAGCGCCAGGGCGATGCGCACCCGGTACGACGCGGTGGAGCGGTAGTAGGTATAGAGTTCCATCGCCCTGCCCTCCTAGCGCGCGGCGACCACGGTGCCGCGGCATTCGCCGAAGCCAATCGAGGCATAGCCTTCGCGACTGCAACGCGCACGCAGGATGATTTCGTCGCCGTCTTCGAGGAACTTGCGCACCTCGCCGGAGGGCAATTCGATCGGTTTTTTGCCACCTTCGGTCATCTCCAGCAGGCTGCCGAATTGCCCGGCCTGCGGCCCCGACAAGGTGCCCGAACCAAACAGGTCACCGGCCTGCAACTGACAACCGTTGACGCTGTGGTGCGCAACCAACTGCGCAACGGTCCAGTACATATGCAGGCTGTTGCTCAGGGCCAGGCGGTGGGCCGGCAGGTTCTGCTCGCGCATCGACGCGGTGGTGAGCAGCACTTCCAGTTCGATATCGAGGGCCCCGCCCGCCTGGTCGCGCTGATCCAGCAGGTACGGCAGCGGTTGCGGGTCGCCTTCGGGACGCGCCGGTTGCGCCTTGCGGAACGGCGCCAGCGCTTCGGCCGTCACCACCCAGGGCGAGATCGTGGTGATAAAGCTTTTCGACAGGAACGGCCCCAACGGTTGGTATTCCCAGGCCTGGATATCCCGCGCCGACCAATCATTGAGCAGGCAGAAACCGGCGATATGCTCGGCCGCATCGCCAATTGCAATCGAGTCGCCCATGGCATTGCCCTGGCCGATCCAGATGCCCAGTTCCAACTCATAGTCCAGGCGTGCGCAGGGGCCGAAGCTGGGTTCGGTCTGCCCGGCCGGCAGGGTCTGGCCTTTGGGACGACGGACTTCGGCGCCCGAGGTGCGAATGGTCGAGGCGCGTCCGTGATAACCAATCGGCACGTACTTGTAGTTCGGCAGCAGCGGGTTATCCGGGCGGAATAGCTTGCCGACGTTCTGCGCATGCTCGATGCCGACGTAGAAGTCGGTGTAGTCGTGGATCTTGGCTGGCAGGTGCATCTGGCAATCAGCGGCGCGATGCAACACCTGCGCTTCACGGGTTTGCAGTTTGCTGCCCTCCGCGAGCAGTTCCAGCAGCCGTTCGCGCAACGCCACGCGCGGGCCTCGGCCGAGTTCGAAAAAGGCGTTCAGCTGGCCGCCGGCGGTGGCTTCGACTGCACGCCGGGCTTCACCGTCGAACTCGTCCACGGCCGCGTGCAGGTCGAGGATCGCGTCGCCGATCGCCACACCACTGCGCGGTGCCGAGCCGTTGATACTGAACACGCCCAGCGGCAGGTTCTGCAGGGGAAAATCGCGATGACCGTTGGCGGAGGCTACCCAGCTGCGGGTGAGGGTTGGTTGCGTCATGGGTTATCTCCGATTCGGGTTGAAGGTGGCAGGCAACGAGGCCCAGCACGCGTCGTAGGAAGGTTGCAGCTGCGGGCATTGCAGCGCGAATTGCGTGGGCCGCAGTACCTGGCTGGTCTCGAACATGAAGGCCATGGTGTTGTCGATCTTGTGCGGCGCCAGGTCCACATTGATGGCCTTGGTGCAGGTCTCACCGTCCGGGCCGTGGGCACTCATGCAGCTGTGCAGCGAGGCGCCGCCGGGCAGGAAACCTTCGGCCTTGGCATCGTAGGCGCCCTGGATCAGGCCCATGTATTCGTTCATCAGGTTGCGGTGGAACCACGGCGGACGGAAGGTGTTCTCGGCCACCATCCAGCGCGGCGGGAAGATCACGAAGTCGAGGTTGGCCAGCCCGTGGGTGCTGGTGGGCGAGGTCAATACGGTGAAGATCGACGGGTCCGGGTGATCGAAACTCACCGTGCCGATGGTGTTGAAGCGGCGCAGGTCGTACTTGTACGGCACGTTGTTGCCGTGCCAGGCCACCACGTTCAGCGGCGAGTGGTCGAGCTCGCAGGCCCACAGTTCACCGAGGAATTTCTGCACCAGCGTTGTCGGCTGCTTCAGGTCTTCGTAGTGGGCGACGGGGCTGAGGAAGTCGCGTGGGTTGGCCAGGCCGTTGCTGCCGATGGGCCCCAGGTCCGGCAGGCGCAGCGGTGCGCCGTGGTTTTCGGCGACGTAGCCGCGCGCTTGCGCATCCAGCAGTTCGACGCGGAATTTAAGGCCGCGCGGCAGCACCACGATTTCCAGCGGCTCGACGTCCAGCACACCGAGTTCGGTGGCGATGCGCAGGCGCCCCTGCTCGGGGACGAGCAACAACTCGCCATCGGCGTTGAAGAACACGCGGTCCATCGAGCGGTTGGCGCGGTAGTGGTAGATGCTGATACCTGAAGGCTTTTCCGAGCCGGCGTTGGCGACCATGCCAACCAGACCGTCGATAAAGTCCGTCGGCTCACTCGGACTATCCAACGGGTTCCAGCGCAGGCGATTGGGCGTTACCGCGCCCAGCGGTCCTCCAGCCAATTGCCGCTCCAGCTTGGCGAACGCCGGGTGATTGGCCGACGGCTGGATGCGATACAACCAGGTGCGGCGGGCTTCGCTGCGCGCCATGGTGAAGGCAGTGCCGGAGAAGAGTTCGGTGTACAGCCCGTAGGGCGCTTTTTGCGGGGAGTTCTGGCCGACCGGCAATGCGCCGGGCAGGGCTTCGCTGGCGAATTCATTGCCGAAGCCCGAGAGGTATTCGAGGTTCATGGATCATCCTCTGACGGAAGTTGTTTTTATCGTAATCCAGTTACGCATAACGTAATTTGATCACTGTCGACCGTCAAGCTATAAAGACGCCCATTCATCTCTCGGATTCTCGCCCCTCCATGGAAAAGCCCCGCGACACCGGTAAACAGAAAGTCCGCTCGGCCGAAGTGGGCACCGATATCCTCAAGGCCCTGGCCGAATTGTCGCCGGCCACCTCGCTGTCACGCCTGGCCGATCATGTGCAAATGCCGGCGAGCAAGGTGCACCGTTACCTGCAGGCGCTGATCGCCTCGGGATTTGCCGAACAGAACACCGCCACCAACCACTACGGTCTCGGCCGCGAGGCGCTGCGTGTCGGCCTGGCCGCGCTGGGCAGCATGGATGTGTTGAAAGTCGGCGCAATGCCGCTGGCGGAACTGCGCGATGAATTGAATGAAACCTGCTTTTTGGCGGTGTGGGGCAATCAAGGCGCGACCGTCGTGCACATCGAGCCGGCGGTGCGCGCCATCACTGTGGTGACGCAGTTGGGGTCGGTGTTGCCGTTGCTCAGTTCGTCCACCGGGCTGGTATTCAGCGCCTTCCTGCCTTCGCGGGAAACCGTGGAGTTGCGTGAGCGTGAGGTCCAGGCCGGCATCGCCCATGCCCTGGCGGGCGATCAGGCCTATGCGCGCACCTGCGAGCAGATCCGCCAGCGCGGCCTGCACTTTGTGCACGGCCTGCTGATGCCGGGGGTGGATGCGTTGTCGGCGCCGGTGTTCAACGCGGTCGGGCAAGTGGCGGCGGTGATGACCGTGGTCGGCCCCACCTCACTGTTTCACGCCGATGAAGATGGCCCGGCGGCCCAGCACTTGCTGGCCGCCACTCGGGCCGTGAGTTGGCGCATGGGCTATCAGCCCTGAGTCAACTCACTCGTGCCATTGGCTCAAGGCCAGCGCCACGCGGTTTTCCACAGCGCGAATAGGCGCGGCGTCACTCACATAGTTATTGCTGATCATCGAGAACACCAGGCGCCGCCCCTTGGCGTCGGTGATGTAGCCACTCAGCGATGACACGCCGGCCATCGAGCCGGTCTTGGCGTGCAGGTTGTTTTCGGCAGCGCTGCCACGCAGGCGATAACGCAGGCTGCCACCGGTCATGCGGTCGGCATTCCCGGCAATCGGCAAGGCGTTGTACCAGGCCTCGAACCACGGCTGTCTGGACGTGGCCAGCAGCAGGTCGGTGAGGGTCTGCGACGACACCAGGTTGCGTCGCGACAAGCCCGAGCCGTCCACCTGGCTCAGCGTTGCCGGGTCCAGCCCCTGGCGCTGCAGAAAGCCCGCCACCGCCGCCACGCCCGCCGCTGCCGTGCCGGCATTGGCGGTCTTGCGGCCCATGGCCTTGAGCAAGGCTTCGGACATGTTGTTGTTCGAGAGTTTGAGCAACGGCGTGATCAGCTCCTGCAGCGGTGCCGATTGATGCTCCGCCAGCACAGTGGCCGTCGCAGGGCTGCTCGCACCGATCACACGCCGCCCCAGCACCTGGATGCCCTGCTGCGCCAGCGCCTGTTCGAACAGATTGGCCACCAGTTGCGTCGGCTCCCACACACTCACCCACTGCCGGCTCTGCTTGCCCGGCGCCAACGCGCCGCTGAGTTGCAGCAGGTTGGTGCCGTGCTGGCGAGTGATCGCGTAGCTGTTGCCCGCTCCGCTCACCGCACGATTACTGAGTTGCACATAATCGGTGGCCGGGCTCACCGCGACACTCACCGGTTGCCCGACTGCTACCGGCGCGCGGGCGGTAACGAGCAAAGTGCCCGCATCAAAATCGCTGTTGGGCGACACCGTCAGCGCCGAAATCTGTGCGCCGTAGTAGGTGCTTTCGTCATCCTGGGCCCAGTCCACGCCGAGGCGCTCGGCGTCGAACCAGGTGTCGTCGAACACCAAATCGCCCTGCACCTGGCGCACGCCCTGGCTCGCCAGTTGGGCGGCCAGGGCCTGGTAGTCGGCGAACTGCGTGGTCGGGTCGCCCAGGCCACGCAGGTACAGGTTGCCGTTGAGGCGCTCGCCTTGGCGGGTGCCGTTGCTCAAGAGTTGGGTGGAAAAGCGGTACTGCGGGCCGAGCACATCCATCGCCGCAGCAGTGGTCAGCAGCTTGAGGTTGGAGGCCGGGATCAACCGTGTGCGCGGGTTGTGCTGATAGAGGGTGGTGCCACTGCGGGCGTCGCGCACCATCACTGAGACGGTGGCGCCGTTGAGGACCGGGTCGGCCAGCAGGTGGTCCAGGGTCGCTGGGGTGGAGGTCGGCGAAACACTCGCGCAACCTCCCAGTAAAAAGCTCAAGCCGACCCACAGCGTGCCGGTGTGTAACCATCGTCCAAAGTGCATCAGTATCGTGTTCCGCAAAGCGTCAGGTGGCGGCAACGCTAACAGCTCAAGGTGTTTGTGGCGAGCGGGCTTGCCCCGCGTTGGGCGGCGAAGCGGCCCCAATAAAGCCACTGCGTTTTTTTCAGGGGTATCGCGGTGCCTGGATTTGGGGCTGCTGCGCAGCCCAACGCGGGACAAGCCCGCTCACCACAGGAAGCATGTCGGCCCCAAAAAAGGCTTGCTTGTCACAGGCAGCATGCTGGCCCCCAAAAAGCTTGCTTGTCCCAGGAAGCACACTGGCCCCCAAAAAGCTTGCTTGTCACAGGAAGCATGCTGGCCCCAAAAAGCTTGCTTGTCACAGGAAGCATGCTGGCCCTCAAAAAGCTTGCTTGTCACAGGAAGCATGCTGGCCCCAAAAAGCTTGCTTGTCACAGGAAGCATGCTGGCCCCGAAAAGCTTGCTTGTCACAGGAGCACGCTGGCCCCAAAAAGCTTGCTTGTCCCAGGAAGCACACGGCCCCCAAAAAGCTTGTTTGTCACAGGAAGCATGCTGGCCCCAAAAAGCTTGCTTGTCACAGGAAGCATGCTGGCCCCAAAAAGTTTGCTTATCACAGGCAGCATGCCGGCCCCGGAAAGTTTGCTTGCCACAGGCAGCCCGCTCTCCACAACGGTGGATCTTTAGAACTCCAGCGTGCTCGAGACCGATACCTGTCGCGCATCGCCAAGGGACACAAACACCCGGCTGGCCGCCGAGGTGTAGTAGGTGCGGTCGAACAGGTTCTTCACGTTGAGCTGGAACTTGACCTTCTGCCCTTCGATCTTGGTGTCGTAGGTGGCGAACGCGTCCGCCACGGTGTAGCCGGGCAAGGTGAAATCGTTGGCGGCGTCGCCTGCGCGGGCGCCGACATACCGCGCGCCGGTGCCGACGCGCAGTTGGTCACCGCCAAAAACGTTGCCGAAGTCATAGGCCAGCGCCAGCGAGCCGGTGTGCTTGGCCACGTTCTGCAGGCGGTTGCCTTCCAGGGTCGGGTCTTTGTCTTTCACGTCTTCGGCGTCGGTGTAGGCATAGCTGCCGATCACGCTCCATTGGTCGGTCAACTGGCCAGTGGCGTCCAGTTCCAGGCCACGCGAACGCACCTGGCCGGCGATGCTGTAGATGGTATTCGCGCCCGAACCCACCGACACCAACACGTTACGCTTGTCGATGTTGAACAACGCCGCGCTGGCAGTGATGCGTCCGGGGATGTCGAGCTTGGCGCCCAGTTCCCAGGATTTGGACTGCTCCGGCGTGAGGTCACCGGTCAGTTTGCTGCCATCGGCCAAAGGCGCAATGGTGGAGTTGGGCTTGAAGGATTCGGTGTAGCTGCCGTAGAACGACAACTCATCGGTGTAGCGGTACACCAGGCCGGCACGTGGCACCCAGGCCTGGCCGTTGCCGTTGGTGTTGACGCTGAATGGCACGCCCTTGCCGGCGTACTGGTCGTACATCTGGTAGCGCGCACCCGCGACGAAGATCCACTGGTCGGTCAGGTGAACGGAGTCCTGGAAGAACAGCGAGTCGCTGCGCAGCAGGTCGGTCTGGGCACTGTCCTTGGCGCTGACGGCGGTGCCTTCCACGTCCCTGCCGTAGACCGGATTGACGTAGCTGAAGACGCTGCGCTGCGCCTGGCGAATCAGGTCGGCGCGGTAGATCTTGCGGTACTCGTCGTCCAGGCCGAACACCAGGTCGTGCTGCATGCCGCCCAGGTTGACCTTGCCTTCCAGGCTCGCCGTGGCGAAGCGGTCGGTGGTCAGGGCACCGCGGGTGCCGTCCATGCTGCGCGTCAGGGTGCCGTTGGCGTTGACGGACACCGTGCGCACCTGGCTGGCGTCGTAGGTTTCACGGTTCCAGCTGTAGCCGAAGTGGGCTTTCCAGTCGTCACTGAGTTCGTGATCGACTTCAAAGCGGTACAGATCGGAACGGCCTTCCATGTCGTTGAACGGCTCGTCCAGGCGACGGGTCGACGGGATATCCAACGGGTGGTTGGTCTTGGGGTCGATGGCGGTACCCCGGTCAAATGGCGAGAGAAACTCGCGATGCTCGTAGGCGAATACCACTTGGGTGGTGTCGCCATACCAGGCCAGCGACGGCGCCACCAACGATTCGCGGCGGGTGCCGAAGTTGCGCCAGTAATCTTCGTCTTCATGGTCGACGATCAGGCGGTAGGCAAGGCCCGAATCGCCAATCGGCCCGGTGGTGTCGAGGTTGCCGCCGCTGCCGTTCTTGCCGTCGCCAAAGGTCGAGCCGCGTACGGTCAGCGACGTGGCCTGGGTCAATTGCGGCTTCTTGCTGACGATATTGACCACGCCGCCCGGGTCCTGGATGCCGTACAGCAGCGAGGACGGGCCCTTGAGCACTTCGACGCGTTCGGCCGTGGAGCTCAGCGCCCGGCCCTGCACCACCGGCATGCCGTCCTGCATGATCGAGCCGTTACGGTTGTCGCCAAAGCCGCGCAGCATCACCGCATCCTGGGTGCTGGCCAACGTGTTGGCCTGGGTGATGCCGCTGATATTGGCGAGGGCATCATCCAGGTTGCGCGGGGTCTGGTCACGCAGCACCTGGGCCGGCACCACGTTGACGGTTTGCGGGGTTTCCAGCAGCAGGCCATGGGAGCGCATTACCGAACTGGTGGGCGGCGGCTGGTAGCTGGTGCTGTCCTGGGACGGGTTCTGGCCAACGCCACTGATGGTGGTGGCACCGAGGTTGACCGCGCCGTCGGTGGGCAGCGGTTCCAGGGCCAGCGTGCGGGCGTCGATCTGGCGGAAGGTGAAGCCTGAGTTGCCCAGCAGGCGTTGCAGCGCCTGGGTTGCGCTCATTTGCCCGCTGACCGCCGGGGCGCTGAGGCCGTAAGGCGCTTCATCGGTGTAGATCACGCTGATCCCGGTAACCCGGCTGAAATCACTCAGGGCCTGAGGCAGCGGTTTGGCGGCCAGGGCAAAATTGAACTGGGCGCTTTGCTGTTCCTGGGCCTGCGCCACGCACAGGGGCAGCAACGCCAGCCCCGACACCGCCAATACCGAGGCTCCCAGCCACTGTTTAACCAAACCGCCCGCCGTCGACTTCATGCTGTGAGAACCCGTGTAGAAAACGCTGTTAATGCGAATAGATCGCAGTTTCAAGCACTACACGGATGGGCTGACGATTTACCTCACCTGATTTTGAAAATAATTCAAAAAAAACCGCTGGCCCTGTGCACGAACGCGCCTACAACGCCTGAATACGGAACCCCAAGCGTGGGAAATGCACGTGCACGGTGCCGGCGCGTTCATCAATACGGCGCAGGATCAGTTCCTCGCGGCCCGCGAACAGCAGTTCACCCGCGACCGGGTCAGTGCCGTAGTCAGTGGCGCAAATGCTCACTTGCTGACCAGGCTTGAAGCCGTTCAGGTCCTCGAAGATCTCGTCAGGCAACACCGCAGGCGTCGCGTTGCGCGCCACGTCCAGGGCTTGCTCGGCGCTCATTTGGGTCGCCGTGCCATGGCCGAAGCTCAGCACCCGGTCCAGCCACGCAGCGACAGCGGGATAAGCGTCCACCAGAGGCGCGGTCACCGAAGACCCCTTGAGGAACCACAACGGATGCGCCAGCGCAAAGTCGGCAATCGACGGCTCGCCGAACAGGAAATCCCCCGACTGATGCTGCAATTGCTGATCAATGCGCGCGACGATCACCGGCCATTGGTGCTTGGCCTGGTCCAGCTGCACACGGGCGGCCGTGCCGCCGCTGAACAATTTGCTGCGGTCGGCCACCAGCACCTGGATCATTTCCGGCGGCACTTTGGCAAATTTGACCGCAAGGGATTCTGGCTGGAACACCAGCGCCACCGCGTGTGAAAACACCAACGAATCGGCCCAGGCGGCAAAGGCTTGGGTGACCAGTTCCTGGCCTTGGGGGAACAGCGCCGGCGCGGCTTTTTCCTGCTCCAGGCGGCGGGCGATCAGGGCAGTGTCGCAGTAGATATCGGCGCCGACTTGCAGCACCGGCGTCTTGCGATAGCCACCGGTGAGGGCCGTCAGGTCAGGCTTGGGCATCACCGGTGAGATATGCACCGAGCGCCAGGACAAGCCCTTGAAACCCAGCAACAGGCGGGCTTTTTCAGCAAAGGGAGATTGCGGGTAGTGATGAAGGATCAACTCAGACATGCCAGGCTCCGCTCGATAGGTGAGCCGCTAGCTTAGCCTGCAACCACGCGCGTGGGGACCATGGGAACCCATCAGTCAAATCAATGAGCCGCTCGCCGCCAGGCATTCCTTGGCGCTTTTTTTCAGCTTTTTGATCAAGCGTTCCTGGCGCAGAGCCTCGCCCTTGCTCGCACATTGCTCGGTGTAGACCAGCGCCACTGCCGGGCTCGACAGGAAGAACCGCGCGCCCTTGCCGCTCTGGTGCGAGGCAAAGCGGCGCACCGGGTCATTGCTGATGCCGCAGTACAGCGCGCCGTTGGCGGCGCGCACCAGGTAGACGAACCAGGGTTTGGGGGCAGGAAGATCAGTCACAGGTCGAGTCGGCAATCCAGAGGTGCGCCAAGCTTATCAACGACTGGCCTGAAATGCCTTCAGGCCTTTGAGCGCCTGGGCGCGCACGGCGTTTTTCAGCGCCGGCGACCAGCCCAGCAACAGGCCCTTGAGGCCCAGGGCCTGGCGCGACCAGCGCCACAGGTCGAAGTGGTCGTGGTGCTCGCAGATCTTGCCCTCGCGAAACACAAAGCGTGCGCCGATATCGTTGACCACCGTGTTGCCGGTGGCGCTGAACAGGTAGGTGGCCACCCAATGCGCACTGCCGCTGGTCTCATCGCTGCGCACATGGTCGAAAGTCAGGGAAAAATCCTTGGCCCGGGTGGTAAGCATGCGCCACATGTCGCCGGCATCACGGCCGCGCAGTTCACCGAAGGCCGGGTCGCTGAACAGCACGTCCTCGGTGTAGCAGGCCGCCATGGCCTCGGCATCCAGCCGCTGGAAGGCGCTGTAGAACTCGGTGATCAGGGCGTTGTGTGCATCGCTCATGGGCAGGTTCCAAACCAGGGTTGTAAGCCGATCAAGATAGTCTGCGCCTGGGCAAAACTCTATCGGCATTTACGCCGGGAATGGCCCGCCCCCCGCTACGGCACCATACCGCAACTGCGCGCATAGGCGAACAGGTCGACGTCGGTGGAAATGCACAACCGGCTCATGGCGGTACTTTTCTGTTTGCTGATCGTCGAAATGCTGCGATTGACCCGCGCGGCAATCTGGGTGACGGTCATGCCGCTGGCGAGCATCCTCACCACTTCACGTTCCTTGCTGGACAACTGCGGCTGTTGCAGTTGGTCGCCGGTGCCGGCCTCCAACAGTTGCGCCTTCAGGCACTCACTGGCAAACGTCTCGCCCTGGATCACCGTCCTGATCGCGATCGGCAACTCCCTGGCCGACGCGCTCTTGGCGACGATCGCGCGCGCACCGTGGGCAAACGAGGCCCGCAGCGTTGCGACGTTGGCAAACATGGTCACCAGGATCACCGGCAAAGTCGGATACTGGCGCCGCAACAGGCCGAGCAGTCCGTAACCGTCGGCCTGCTGGCCGCCCGGCATGGCGAAGTCGGTCACCAGCACATCGCAGGCCACCGTGCTCAACAACTTGAGCAACTCATCGGGCCCATCGGCTTCGCCGACCACTTTGCACCGGCCGCCCGCTTCAATCACCACCCGTTGCCCGATACGCACAATCGGATGGTCGTCGGCAATAATTACACGAAGCATAAATACCCACGAATGATGGCAATTGGAATTTTGGCAAAATACCTCTGTGCGCGAGCCTCAACAACCACTCGGCGCGCGGTGTTTTTAACCGCGCCCAGTAATTGATAGCCGACAACCTTATACCTACAAAATAAAAAGAAATTACCTACATACAAGGCCTTCAGCACAACCGAAAAACCTCCTACAAAGTTCTCTATTCCGAGGGTTCATAGTCGACTCAAGTAAGCGATATAGACCCGCAGGTTGCGCTGGAACGCTTGCAACTGCAGCGCATTCGCCGCCACCCCAAAGGCCTGTACCCGTGCGATCAGGTGCTCGCTGCCACGCTCCAGGTCGACCCCGCCGACAAACGCCAGGCTGCCCACCAACCGGTGCAGGCGCTCCACTACCAAAGGGGCATTGGCGCTGATCCGCGCCTGATCCAGCAAGGCATCGTCCTTGTGAGCTTCATTCATCAGGCTGACCAGCACCCGGCTTACCATTTCATCACTGCCGAAAATCTCGACCAGGCGGGCACGGGTTGGCCACGTGATGCCCTGCGAGTTGTCCGGGGGCTCTGCCACCCACGGTGGCGAGGGTGAGGGTGCCAACTTCAGGACAGGTACTTGATCGGAAAATACCCTTGTCACCAGGGTCACCTCATTGTGCTTACCGTGATTGTCCAGCCCATGAGTTCATCAACACCCCAAGGCTCTCACACGACTGTTTACAAGCGACCATGAATAGCCTTTTGGAGATAAAAATGACGATACAACAACTACGAAAAATTCAACTTTCTTACATAACAAGCACATAAGTTCTCACGTTCTCATGCCCAAATACTTGTTACTTCGATTGTCGTAATAGTTGTATTTCCCCGGCCCCAGAGCCCGGCTAAATTGCCGCCACCCCGCAAAGAGGGAACGGGCTCGCGGTCATCGGCGATCCCATCCAAATACAACCTGCCGCCTTGCTCGCCGCCTGCCCAGACAGGCCGGTCGACGCTGCGCGCGCTTTATATCAGCCAGCCCCGTAGTGGAACGTATTGAAATGAGCAAGTCCCTGACGCTGTCGAGCATCGCCCTTTTACTCGCCTGTACTACACCCGCTTTTGCCGCCAGCAACGTCGACCTGACCGTCAAAGGCCTGATCACCCCGAATGCCTGCACACCGACGCTCTCGGGCGGCGGTATGGTGGATCACGGAAAAATAGCTTCCAAGGACCTGGTCCAGAACAATCCGACGTCATTGCCCCGAGTGACCCTGCAGTTGAGCATCACTTGCGATGCAAGCATCCCCTTTGCCATCAAACCCATCGATAACCGCAGCGGCACCTCGACCGGCAGCAGTGATTTCGGCCTCGGCCTGATCAATGGCAACAAGCGACTGGGCCGGTTCTACCTGACCCCCTTGAACATGCTCGCCGACGGTGTGAGTGCCCAGCCGATTGCCTCCGTTGATGGCGGTCGCACCTGGTACAGCGAGCGCAACTGGGAACTGCAAACCCTGTGGGGCGCCGGGGCAGTGGACGACGCAACCACACTGCTGCCGATCAAGAGCCTGGTGCTGGACCTGGAAGTCAGCGCCAGCATCGCCCGTGCAGACCAGTTCGATTTCAGTGACGAGGCGCCCATCGACGGCTCCGCAACCCTGGAAGTGATGTACCTGTAACCCCAATCCCGTCCACACGGAAGGTTCCAACCATGCACGTTCCCCCTGCAATCCCATTGGCAGTGTTGTTGCTCGCGGCCTCGCCATGGGCACTGGCCGCCAGCTCCACCGACCTCGCCGTCAAAGGCACCATTACCCCCAGCGCCTGTGCGCCGCTGATCTCCGGCGGTGGCACGATCGACTTCGGAAAAATGGCCGCCAAGGACCTCAACGCCGAGCAACACACCCCGCTGCCGAACCAATCCATGCAATTGAGCGTGCGCTGTGAAGCGCCCACGTTTTTCACCCTGAATACCATCGACAACCGCGCCGGCTCCTCTGCCAACCACCCCTACTCGCATGGCCTGGGCATGACGGCGCAAGGGGAGAAACTCGGCGGCTCCTCCTTCCACCTCTATACCCCAGTGGCTGATGGCGTCGCCGCACGCACCATCACCTCACTGGACGGTGGCGTGACGTGGGCGCCCACCACAATGCTCAACCACAGCGTGCTGACAGCCGTGGCGATGGGCAGCCAACTGGTGCCCATCGCCGTGCAGGACTTCGATGCCGAAATCCGCCTGTACACCCACATCGCCCCCGCCAACGGCCTGACCCTGACCGACGAAGTCCCCGTCGACGGGCACGCGACGGTCCAGGTCAACTACCTGTAATGCCTCACACAGACTCAATCGAAAGGAATTCGACTCTCATGAAGCCCCTGTTTACCGCCCTCACCACCAGCCTGATGCTGCTCGGCTCCGCTGCCACTTACGCCGCGTCCACCGTCGACCTGACCGTCAAGGGCCTGATCGTACCGAGTGCCTGCACCCCCGTCCTGTCCAGCGGTGGGGTGATCGACCACGGCAAGATTTCCGCCAAGGACCTGCGCACGGACAACCCGACGCACATCGGGACGCACATCCTGACCATGGCCGTGAGCTGCGACAGCGCAATCCTCTTTGCACTGCATTCGGTCGACAACCGGGCCGGCTCGTCGATTACTCCCAGCAACTACGGCCTGGGCCTGATCAACGGCACCCAGAAGCTCGGCTGGTTTTATCTGACACTCGATAACCCGGTTGCCGACGGTACTGCGGTGCAGTCGATTGCATCCTTCAACGGCCAGGATAATTGGTACCGCGAAAAATTCTGGGATCCAGGCCTGTACATGTCGGTGGCCAGCATGGATGACGCCACTCAACCGGTGCCGGTCAAGGATTTGTCGCTGGAGTTGATGGTTGAAACCTCCATCGCACGCACCGACGGCCTGGACCTGAGCAACGAGGTGACCCTCGACGGTTCGGCCACCCTGGAAGTGAAGTACCTGTAACCCCTGGGCGCCCATGCCTGGCAGCACCTCGCAGGCATGGGCGTTGTTGTTGTACCGCCCGTATTCAACTCGACCCGTGGCGCCCACCGATGAACACGCACTCTCGCTTCCTGGCTGTATTGCTCTGGTTGACGACCGCTCCTGCGGCCTTCGCCGCCTCCTTTGTCGACCTCACCGTGACCGGCCGGGTGACGCCGGACGCTTGCCACGTCACGCTATCGGACGATGGTACGGTCGACCACGGGAAAATCCCCTCGCACACCTTGAACCCGAGCGAATTCACCGTGCTGCCCACTCGGTTGCTGGAGCTGAGCGTGCAGTGCAGCAGGCCCATGCTGTTTGCCCTGGTGGGGCTCGACAACCGCGCCGAGTCGTCACTCGACCCCGGGGCTTTCTACGGCCTGGGCAGGAACCTGCATGCGCCGGCCGAGCGCCTGGGGTCGGTGGCCTTGTCTTATCGCAACCCGATGGGCGACGCCCAGGCCATGCAGGCCCTGGCGTCCAGTGACAACGGCGAAACCTGGTCGCCGCAAGCCACTGCCAGTCCCAGAGCCTATGTGGGATTTGCGCCGCCGGGTGATCGCCAACCCGACTTCATCGGCCAGCTCAGCACCCAGTTGCGCATCGACACCTCCATCAACTTCGCCCAGTACCTGACCCTGAATCAGGAGGTGCCGCTCGACGGCGCCATCGTGCTGGATCTGCGCTACCTCTGACCTCTTCATGTTGCCCCAATGGAAAACCCCGTCATGCTGACGACATCATTCAAACCCACTACCGGCCTGCTTGCCCTGACCCTGTTGTTTGGCGCAGGTGCGCAGGCCGACGGGATGATCCCCGACACTTCGGTGGTCATCGTCTACGAAGCCGAAGGCGAGGCGGCCGTGTCGGTCACCAACACCGACAGCCAACTCGCCCTGCTGCACGTCACCCTGGAAGACATTCCCGAAGACAAAGAGCCGCTGCTGGTGGTCACCCCGCCGTTGTCGCGGGTGGAAGCCTCCAAATCGCAACTGGTACGGTTCATCCTGCAAAGCCAGCAACCGCTGCTGACCCAACGGCTCAAGCGCGCGATCTTCGAGGGCATGCCCCAGGGCCGCCCCGCGACCGAAGCCGGGCACGCCCGGGTGGGTGTGACGGTGCGCCAGAACCTGCCGGTGATCATTCATCCCAAAGGCCTGGCGCTGAATCGCACCCCCTGGACCCACCTGACCTGGTCACAGCACGGCAGCACCTTGCAGGTGCGCAACGACAGCCCGTACGTGGTGCGCCTGGCCCAGGAGTTGCGGCTGCTGCCCGGTGACGGCAAGGCCATGCTGCCGCGCACCTACGTGTTGCCGGGAGAAACCCTGAGCGTGCCTGCCACGGGCGGCCCGGCGAGCAAAGTCCGGCTGCAACCGGCCACCGTGTACGGCTTTGCCGTGGCTGCCTACGAAGCCCCCCTCACCTGACCAACACTTCAGGCGCCCGACGCCTGCATAACGAAGTGGCGGCTCGAAGACCGTCACCGGGGCGCGCAGACGCCCATCATTTGAGTGCCTTTCGTGAAAACAGTATTGAGCTACCGTGACGGCGATGCCGTGCCCGACATACCCGCCCGCAGCGCCTTCCCAGCGCTGCTGCTGGCGTGTGCCCTGCTGCCCTTTGAAGCCTGGGCCGAAACGCGTGCCGGCTTCGATGCGACCACCCTGCACCAACGCGGCATCGACCCGCAGTTGGCCAGCCTGCTGCTCGACGCCCCACGTTTTGCGGCTGGCCGGCATGCGGTGAGCCTGCGCGTCAACGGCCAGCCCCGTGGGCGTGTCGAGGTGGGTTTCGATCAACAGGGCCGATTGTGCTTTGACCAGGCCGTGCTGGACGCCGCCAACCTGATAGTGCCCGGCGACAATGGCCCCTGCCATGACCTGCTCGCGCAGTACCCACAAAGCCTGGTGGAGCCGGACCCGGCCAACCTCAGCGTGTCGCTGGTAGTCCCGACCGAAGCCTTGCGGCCACTGCAACAGGACGTCTCGGGCTATCAGACGGGGGGCGTTGCCGGCCTGTTCAATTACGACCTGACGGGGTTCTATAACCGCTTCGGCGACAACGACAGCCGGTTTGGCTCGGCCAATACCGAGGTTGGCTTCAACGCCGGCGACTGGATCGTGCGCAGCCGCCAGGTGCAGACCTGGCAGGACGGTCGGTCGCGCAGCACCCATCTCGAGGCGTATGCCCAGCGTACCTTTGCCAGCCAACAGGCAGTGCTGCAGGCCGGGCAGATCAACCTCTATAACCCGGTGTTGGCCGGTGCGCAGATCACCGGGGTACAGGTCCTGACCGAACAGGCGCTTCAAGAACAAGGCCAGGGCGCGACCATCGAGGGTATCGCCAACAGTCCGGCCCAGGTCGAGGTGCGGCAGAACGGCGCGTTGATTCACTCCACCGTAGTCCCGGCCGGGCCGTTTTCCCTGACCGATGTGCGGCGCCTGAATGCTCGCTCGGACGTTGAAGTCACGGTCAAGGAAAGCAGCGGCGGCGAGCGCCGCTTCACCGTACCCGCCGCGATGCTCGGCCTGGGTTTGCCAGCGCCGGGGTACTCGGTGGCAGCGGGCCGTGTGCGCAATATCGGCGATGCCCAGGGTGACGATCCGTGGGTGGCCAGCGCTGGCTGGACCGGCGCCGTCCACCCGCAACTGTCCCTGGGCAGCGGCGTGCTGGCGTCCAGCGAATACCGGGCGGCGGGCGTGAGCCTGGGCTGGCTGCCATGGCTGGACAGTCAGGTGCAACTGGCCACCCAGGTCGCCGATACCCAGGCACGGCACAAGGTGCGTGGGGTACAGACCGTCCTGGCATGGTCCCAGCGCCTGAATGATCAATGGTCATTCAGCGTGGCCAACTCGTGGCGCACGCCCGGCTACCGCGAACTGGAAGAAGCCACCTACGAACCAGAAACCACCCAGCAACGGCGCTCGCGTTATCGCGATCAACAAAGTGCCAACGTCGGCTGGTCGCACCCGTGGCTGGGCGCATTCAGTGCCGGGGTGTCGCGCTCCAGCAGCTTTGATGGCGACAGCAGCAGCCGAGGCCTGGCCTCGTGGGGCACCAGCGTCGGCGGCGTGTCGTTGTCGGCGAGCGCCGAATGGCAGATGGGCGGGCGCCAGCAACAGGACAACGCGGTGTATCTGAATGCCAGCCTGCCTCTGGGCGAAAGCCGCCGCGTGCGGGCCTGGGTGCGCAATTCGGGAGGCGAACACCGCACCGGCCTGGGGCTGAACGAACAGATCGATGATCAATTGAGCTATCGCGTCAGCGCCGAACACGACACCCGCGACCAGCAGGTGGAAACCACTCTCGGCGTCTCGGCCCTGCCCCGCTACAGCCAACTCGACGTCAGCTACAGCCGCTCCGATGCCGAGCGCTCGAGTTATCAAGGCAGTGCCCGCGGTGGCGTGGTGGTGCACGGCGATGGCGTGACCTTCTCGCCCTACCCGGTACGCGACACCTTCGCCGTGGTCTCGGTGGGCGATACGGCCGGGGTCAAGCTGAGCACCCCCAGCGGCCCGGTATGGACCGACTGGCAAGGCCAGGCCGTGGTGCCCCAGGTCAGCGCCTATGGCCGCAGCCCGGTGGAGGTGCAGACCCGCTCACTGCCGCGCAATGCCGATATCAATAACGGCCTGGCAATGATCTCGGCCGGGCGCGGCGCGGTGGACCGGGTCGACTTCGGCGTGACCCTGACCCGTCGCGTGCTGCTCACCGCCCGCACCGAACAGGGCGCGCTGCTGCCCCGAGGTGCCTCCGTCAGCACCGCGGGCGGCGAGTTCGTGACCCTGGTGCAGGACGGCGGCCAGGTGTTCCTGCCCAATGTGCTGGAGCACGCCGGTTTGTGGGTCAGCGGGCCAGGCATGACGCGCTGTCGGCTGCAGTTCGAGTTGCCGGCCAAGGGCGATCCCCAGGTGTATTTCGAAAACGCGCCAGCGCGCTGCAACCCTTCATGAGGACGATCACCATGCTTTTTTTTCGCGCCCTGCGCCGGCTGACGGCGGTCGTGCTGACCGTCGGCTTCGCCGGCCACGCCATGGCCAATGACGACTGCCAGTTGAACATCAGCGAAGCGGTGCTGGACCTCGGCCTGATGAGTCGCCTGGCGCAAAACGACAGCGACCCTCAACGCCCGCTTGGCGAGCGTCGCCTGAGCTTGAACCTTACCTGCCCGCAACCGGCGGACATGAGTGTGTTTTATCGGGCCCTGGCGGCGAACGCACACCGCCTGCAGTTTACCGAGCACGGCACCTACGCCCTGCAGGTCAGCGACGGCGTGCTGGACGGCCAAGCGGTTGAACTGGGCTTGCTGCCGGCTGCCGGGCAGCCGCCGGCGGTCGTCGGCACGGCATTGAACTGGCGTCCCGGCCATGGTGTGGCGCCGGTACAAGGCGCCAGCGTGGTGCAGGGCAAGCACTTCGCCATGCAACTGAGCCTCAGCGCCTGGGCCGATATCGCCGCCACCCGTGTGCGCGAGGCTACCACCTGGGAAGCGTCCGGCACGTTCGATGCCTTGCAGAGCGGTCGCTCCCGGGCTCTGACCCTGCGCGCCCACTTCGCGCCCACCGCGTGCACGCCCCAACTGTCCAATGGCGGATTGGTGGATTACGGCACGCTGCTGGCGAAGGACTTGAATGCCAGCAATGAAACCCCGCTGCCGACCCGCACCTTGCAGCTCTCGGTGAGTTGCGACGCCGCCACACCCTTCGCGCTGAAGATGCATGACAACCGCAACGGCTCGGCCACCGGCGGGATCGACGAAACCGCCTACGGCCTGGACCTGGACAACAGCCAGAACAAGATTGGGCGCTTCTACCTCAACATCGATCCGGCCGAATTTACCGCCGACGCACTCGGCTCCCTGTATCGCACGGACTCCACCAGTGGCGGCGCAGCCTGGAGCAGTTCGAGTGCGCGGCAGATCCCCATGGCCGCCAACAGCCTGATGGGGTTTACCGACAGTGTCGGCAGCACCCGTGGCCCGGTGCCGATCCAGCAACTGGCCGGCACCGTGCGCATCAAGGCCTACCTGGCCCCGACCCAATCACTGGACCTGCGCAGCGTGGTGTACATCAACGGCTCGGGCACCCTTGAAATCATCTACCTCTGACCTATGGAGTTCGCCTCATGAAGACCTGTTCCCTTGCCCTTTGCGCGCTGGTTTTGCTGGGCGGCGCCCCACACACGCTGGCGGCCTCCAGCGTCGACCTGAGTGTCAATGGCGTGATCACCCCCACCGCCTGCACGCCGTTGCTGTCGAGCAACGGGGTGATCGACTACGGCAAGATTTCCCAGCAGGACCTCAACGTCGACAAGGGCACGCGCCTGCCGGTCAAACAATTGCAAGTCAGCATCGGTTGCAACGCGGCGAGCCGTTTTGCCCTGCGCATGCGCGACAACCGTGACGGCACGGCCACCGTCAACAGTGAGATTTACTATGGGCTGGGGCTGGACAACAGTGGCAATCGCATTGGCCTGTATTCGATGAATTTCGACCCTCGCCAGACGCAGGTGGACAGCACTGCAATCGCCTATGGCACCGAATCCACCACCGGCGGCGTGGCGTGGCGCAGCGCCAACCTCAACCCGATCGACATCGGCGCCAACAGTTACCTGGGCTTCACCGATACCCAAGGCAGCACCGCCGGCCCCTCGGCGATCCAGGCGTTGACCAGCACCGTCAAGATCGAAGCGGTGATCAATGCCAGGCAGAATCTGGACCTGAGCAGCGACACCTTGCTCGATGGCTCGGCCACCCTCGAAGTGGTGTACCTCTAGACTTTTTCGCTGCTGACCTGCACATACAGCGCACGCCCGGCACCCAGCCCGGCGATGATCGCGCCCAGGCCAATCACCGCAAAAATCCAGCCGATGGCCGACCAGCCGCCCGTCCAGTCATGCACCAGGCCCACCGCGAACGGGCCCACGGACGCCAGGGTGTAGCCGATGCCCTGGGCCATGCTCGACAGGTTGGCCGCCACGTGGGAGTCGCGCGAGCGCAGCACGATCAGGGTCAGCGCCAGGCTGAAAGTGCCGCCCTGGCCGAGCCCGAGCAGAATCGCCCAGCCCCACAGACCATCGAGTGGCGCATACAGGCAGCCGAACAGGCCACCGAGGGTCAACAGCATCACCACTACAATCGCCAGGCGCTGGTCTTTGCCACGGGTGGCGAGCCAGGGCGCGGCGAGGGAGCTGACCAATTGCACAATGATCGAGCCGGACAGCGCCAGGCCGGCTTCGGTCGCGCTCAGGCCACGGCCGATCAGGATCGACGGCAGCCAGCCGAACACGATGTACGCCAGGGACGATTGCAGGCCCATGTACAAGGTCACCTGCCAGGCCAGCGGATCACGCAGCAGCCCTCTCACGCGATAAGCCACCTGGTGGGCGCCGTGTTTCTGGCCGACCTGTGGCAGCCAGAACAATGCGGCCACCAGCGCCGGCAGAATCCAGAACCCCAGGCCGAGGGTCCAGCGGTCGCCGAAGTAATGACTCAAGGGCACCGTGGAACCCGCCGCCAGCGCCGCGCCCAGGCACAGCGCCATGGTGTACACGCCGGTCATGGCGCCGGCCTGTCTGGCGAAATCACGCTTGACGATGCCGGGCAGCAATACGCCGATGATGCCGATGCTCGCGCCGGCAATCAGGCTGCCGGCGAACAGCCCCACTTCACCGAATGAACTGCGCAGGATGATGCCCGCAGCCAGGGTCAGCAGAATCCCCAGCACCACTCGCTCGGCGCCGAAACGGCGGGCCAGGATCGGCGCCGTGGGCGCAAACAGACCCAGGCACAACACCGGCAATGTGGTCAGCAGACCGGCCTTGGCCGCCGACAACCCGAGGCTGCTGGACACGTCGGCGAGCAGCGGCGACATGCTCGACAGCGCCGGGCGCAGGTTCAGGGCCACCAGGATCAGGCCGAGCAGCAACAGCCACGGGCGGCTCACCACGGGCGGGCTGGTTTGCACCACTTCGTCGTCGGCTTCGGCGTCGATCAACAGCTCTTCGAGTTCACGGGTAGGTCGGGTTTCAAGGTTCATTGATCAACTGCCGGCAGAGGGATTTGGCGCGTTCCGGGTCCTGGTGTTCGACGGCGTCGAGCAGGGCGATGTGCAGGTCGAACACCGCCTGGCGACGCGGCGAGATGCTCAGGGTCTGGCGCAACTGCGCGCCGACGATGGCGGAAAAGTACTGATACAGCTCACTCAACGCCGGGTTGTGCGCGGCGTCGACCAGGCGCTTGTGAAACACCAGGTCGGCACTGATGTAGGCCTCCAGGTCGCCGTGGTACAGCACAGCGCTTTGTTGCAGGGCCTCACGCAGACCGTGCAGATCGTCCTCGGTCCGGCGCAGCGCGGCCAGGCCGATGGCCTCCACTTCGAGAATCTGCCGGGTTTCCTGCGCCTGCTCCAGGGTGCAATGCGACAACGCGCGCATCGCGCCCAGCGGGTCGGTCATCGAGCGCAGGTAACTGCCGTCGCCCTGGCGGATCTCGATCAATCCTGAAAACGCCAGCACGCGCATGGCCTCGCGCACGGTATTGCGGCTGATTCCCAGCTCGGCCGACAACTCCGGCTCGGTAGGCAGGCGCTCGCCAATGGCCCAGGTGCCTTGGGTAATGCGCTGGCGCAACTGTTCCAGGGCCTGGTCGACCAGCGAGCGTTTGATCAGCGGAGCGATGTCTGTCATGGGTTTTGCACTTTCGTCCAATCATAGGATGAATTTTCCCACAGCCTATTCGGACTTGCCTACAAAGGCAACGCACTAGGGTTCTGAGGCAGGTAAAGGAGCAGTATTTTCGATTAGTAAAATCACCCTCAGAGGGTCCGCGGGCATCATGCATTTTCTCGCTATGAGAAAGCTGAAATTCTACCCGAGCCGCTGCTTATTCTTATGCGTCTACTGGATAAGCACCCGCACCTGCTGGCCGAGATTCAGGCGCTCAATGTCGCAGATGACCTCAACCGCCTGCTCATTGCCAAAGATGAGCAACAACTGGCCACTCAAGCGTCTGCGTAAAAACAGCAGGCAAAAATAAACCCGGCACCAGGCCGGGTTTATCCTTTCACACTTCGATCAATGCAGAATCTGGCTCAAGAACAACTTGGTCCGGTCATTCTGCGGGTTGTCGAAGAAGTCGTTCGGCGCTGCCTGCTCGACGATTTCGCCTTTGTCCATGAAGATCACACGGTTGGCCACGGTGCGCGCAAAGCCCATCTCGTGGGTCACGCACAACATGGTCATGCCGTCTTCGGCCAGGCCGATCATGGTGTCCAGCACCTCTTTGACCATTTCCGGATCGAGGGCCGAGGTCGGTTCGTCGAACAGCATGATTTTCGGCTTCATGCACAAGGCGCGGGCGATGGCCACGCGCTGTTGCTGGCCGCCGGACAGTTGCCCCGGGAACTTGTGCGCCTGCTCCGGAATACGCACGCGCTCCAGGTAGTGCATGGCAATTTCCTCGGCCTTGCGCTTGGGCATCTTGCGCACCCACATCGGCGCCAGCGTGCAGTTCTGCAGGATGGTCAGGTGCGGGAACAGGTTGAAGTGCTGGAACACCATGCCGACTTCGCGGCGGATCGCTTCGATCTGCTTGAGGTCGTTGGTCAGCTCCACGCCATCGACCACGATGCGACCCTGCTGGTGTTCTTCCAGGCGGTTGAGGCAACGGATGGTGGTGGACTTGCCCGAACCCGACGGGCCACACAGCACGATACGCTCGCCCTGCTTGACGTTGAGGTTGATGTCTTTCAACACGTGGAATTGGCCGTACCACTTGTTGACGCCCTGCATCTGGATAATGCCTTCAGGGCTCACAGGCTGTTTGATCGCTTCGCTCATAACAACAACTCCTAACGCTTGTGGCCTGTGTCGAGCTTGTGTTCCAAATGAATGGAATAGCGCGACATACCAAAACAGAAAATCCAGAACACCAGGGCGGCAAACACATAGCCTTCAGTGGCCATGCCCAGCCATTTCGGGTCGGCAGCGGCTTGCTTGACGCTGTTGAGCAGGTCGAACAGGCCGATGATGATTACCAGGCTCGTGTCCTTGAACAGCGCAATAAACGTGTTGACGATGCCCGGGATCACCAGCTTCAGGGCTTGCGGCAAAATCACCAGGCCCATGCTGCGCCAGTAGCCCAGGCCCATCGCCGCGGCCGCTTCGTATTGACCCTTGGGAATCGCCTGCAAGCCCCCGCGCACCACCTCGGCGACGTAGGCCGACTGGAACAGGATCACGCCGATCAACGCGCGCAGCAGCTTGTCGATACCCATGCCTTCCGGCAGGAACAACGGCAGCATCACCGACGACATGAACAGCACGGTGATCAACGGCACGCCCCGCCAGAACTCGATGAAGGTCACGCAGACCACTCGAATCGCCGGCATGTTCGAACGCCGCCCCAGCGCCAGCAGGATGCCCAGCGGCAAGGCGCCAGCGATACCGACGGTGGCGATGACCAGGGTCAGCATCAGGCCGCCCCATTGACTGGTGGCTACGTTGGTCAGGCCGAAGATCCCGCCGTGCAGCAGGAAGTAGGCGATGATCGGGTACAACACCAGGAAGCTCAGGCCGTAGATCGCCTTGCGCTGGAAACGCGAGATGAACAACGGCGCCACGCCAACGATGGCCAGCCACACGGTCAGGTCCACGCGCCAGCGCAGGTCGCCGGGGTAGTAGCCGTACATGAACTGCCCGAAGCGCTGTTGGATGAACACCCAGCAGGCGCCCTCCTTGGTGCAATCGGCGCGGGTCGTGCCGACCCAGTTGGCGTCGAGAATCGCCCAGTGCAGGATCGGCGGCACCACCAGGTAGACCAGGTAGAACGCCAGCAATGTCAGCAGGGTGTTGAGCCAACTGGAGAACAGGTTGGCGCGCATCCATGCCACCGGGCCGAAGACTTTGCTCGGCGGCGGCATATCCGGTTTGAAAGTATGCGTACTCATGGGCGTTTCCTCACCGCTCGATCAGCGCAATGCGCTTGTTGTACCAGTTCATCAGCAGGGAAATGCTGATGCTGATCGCCAGGTACACGCTCATGGTGATGGCAATGACTTCGATGGCCTGGCCGGTCTGGTTGAGCACCGTGCCGGCAAACAGCGAAACCATTTCCGGGTAGCCGATACCGGCGGCCAACGACGAGTTTTTCGCCAGGTTCAGGTATTGGCTGGTCAACGGCGGAATGATCACCCGCAGGGCCTGCGGGATGATGACCTTGCGCAGCGTCGGCCCGGGGCGCAGGCCCAGGGAGCGCGCGGCTTCGGTCTGGCCGTGGCTGACGGACTTGATGCCCGAGCGCACGATCTCGGCGATAAACGCTGCCGTGTACACGGTAAGCGCCAGGGTCAGGGCCAGCAGCTCAGGAATCAGGACCCAGCCACCGACGAAGTTGAACCCTTGCAGCTTGGGCATTTCCCAGTGCAGCGGCGCGCCGAAGATCAAGGCACACAACGCCGGGATCACGATGAACAGCGCCAGGCCGGCCCAGAATTTATGGAACGGTACGCCGGTCGCCTCAAAGCGCTTGTTGGCCCACCGGGCCATCAGCACGATCGCCACGATGGCCACGACGATGCTCGCCACAAACGGCCAGAAGCCGTCGGCGGCCAGTGCTGCCGGCATGTTCAGGCCACGGCTGCTGACAAAGAAGGTGTCGCCGAAGTTATGGCTGTTGCGCGGCCCCGGCATGGTCAGGAACACCGCGAAATACCAGAACAGGATCTGCAGCAACGGCGGAATGTTGCGGAACACTTCCACATACACGGTCGCCAGCTTGTTGATCATCCAGTTCGGCGACAGCCGTGCCACGCCGATGATGAAACCGAGCAGCGTCGCCAGGATCACGCCGATGAAGGTCACCAGCAAGGTATTGAGCAAGCCGATCACAAAGACCCGGGCATAGCTGTCCGATTCGGTGTAGTCGATCAGGTGCTGCGCGATGCCGAAGCCGGCACTGCGCTCAAGAAAGTCGAAACCCGAGGTGATGCCCCGGTGCTGAAGGTTGGTCTGGGTGTTGTTGAAGAGGTACCAGCCCAGCGAGACCACCGCCACAATCGTGATGATCTGGAAGAGCCACGCACGCACTTTGGGATCGCTGAAGCTGAGCTTCTGCTTTGGTGCGCCGATTTGATTTTGCATGAAGTGCCCCGGAAATAATGGAACAGAACATCACCCGGCGGTTGGCCCACCGGGTGACAGAACCATCAGCGATCAGCGCACAGGGGGTGCGTATTGAATGCCACCGTTGTTCCACAGCGCGTTCAGGCCACGGTCGATTTCCAGCGGGGTGCTCTTGCCCAGGTTGCGCTCGAACATTTCACCGTAGTTACCGACTTGCTTGACGATCTGCACGACCCAGTCTTTCTTCACTTTCAGGTCTTTGCCGTACTCGCCATCAGCACCCAGCAGACGGGCGACGTCCGGGTTCTTGGTGGACTTGGCTTCAGCCTCGACGTTTTTGGAAGTGATGCCGGCTTCTTCAGCGTTGAGCATGGCGTAGCCCACCCAGCGCACGATGGCCAGCCACTCGTCGTCGCCGTTACGCACGACCGGGCCCAATGGCTCCTTGGAAATGGTTTCCGGCAGAACCACGTAGTCCTTCGGCGAAGCCAGCTTGCTGCGCTGGGCGAACAGTTGGGACTTGTCGGAGGTCAGCACGTCGCAACGACCGGATTCCAGCGACTTGGCGCTTTCATCGGAGGTGTCGAAGGTGATCGGGGTGTACTTGAGGTTGTTGGCGCGGAAGTAGTCGGAAACGTTCAGCTCAGTGGTGGTACCGGCCTGGATGCAGATGGTTGCACCGTCCAGTTCCTTGGCACTTTTCACGCCCAGCTTGTTGTTTACCAGGAAGCCGATGCCATCGTAGTAAGTGATGAAGCCTGGGAATTTCAAGCCCATGCCCGCATCGCGAGAGCTGGTCATGGTGGTGTTACGCGAGAGGATGTCGACTTCGCCAGACTGCAGCGCGGTGAAACGCTCCTTGGCATTCAACTGGCTGAACTTGACCTTGGTCGCGTCGCCGAACACGGCAGCGGCCACAGCGCGGCAAACGTCAGCATCGATCCCCAGGATCTTGCCGCTGGCATCCGGTACCGAGAAACCCGGCAGACCGTCACTCACGCCACATTGCACAAAGCCTTTCTTCTGCACGGCGTCCAGGGTGGCGCCTGCTTGGGCGAAACCGCTGACACCCAGTACAGCCGCCGCGCAAACGATGGCCAGGGTGGATTTCAATACCTTCATTCAAACCTCCAGTTGCTCTTGTTGTGTCGGAGCTCGAACCTCAGCGCACCCTTATGAGGCGATATTGACCCGTGTTGGCTTTTTTTGGGGTCAAGCAGCATGAGACTGTCGCAGTAATTCCAGTTGCTATCCCACGAGCGGCAGTCACTGATAGTGTTACCGTCCTGAGATAGTTCTGACATCGACCTACACATAGCAAGGCGCGTACCAGAGTGATGGCTGAGTCGTTTCAGCCCATGGTCAATAGGAAAAGATTCAACCTTGCGACATTCTCTTAACAGATCAACTCACTGCGCACCGTTCCGACGCACCCAATCGGAGCGCACGCACATTAATGGAGCAGACATGACCGAACCCTTGATTCTTCAGCCCGCCAAGCCCGCAGACGCCTGCGTAATCTGGTTGCATGGCCTGGGTGCCGATCGCTACGACTTTATGCCGGTAGCCGAAGCCCTGCAGGAAAGCCTGCTGACCACGCGCTTCGTCTTGCCCCAGGCGCCGACACGCCCGGTGACCATCAACGGCGGCTACGAGATGCCGAGCTGGTACGACATCAAGGCCATGAGCCCGGCCCGTTCGATCAGCCTGGAGGAGCTGGAAGTGTCGGCCAACATGGTCACGGATCTGATCGAAGCGCAGAAGAGAACCGGAATAGACGCCTCTCGGATTTTCCTCGCCGGTTTTTCCCAGGGTGGCGCCGTGGTTTTCCACACGGCGTTTATAAATTGGCAAGGGCCCTTGGGCGGCGTCATCGCCCTCTCCACCTACGCGCCGACTTTTGGCGACGAGCTGGAATTGTCTGCCAGCCAGCAACGCATTCCCGCCCTGTGCCTGCATGGCCAGTACGACGACGTGGTGCAGAACGCCATGGGCCGCAGCGCCTTTGAGCATTTGAAGAGCCGTGGTGTCACCGTGACATGGCAGGAATACCCAATGGGCCACGAAGTGTTACCTCAAGAGATACACGACATCGGTGCCTGGCTGGCCGCTCGCCTGGGCTGAAACCAGCGTTTATGTAGCCGTATGACAGACGCACTACGCCGCGCCCGATTCTTGCATTACACTGGCCGGCGTATATTCCTTAACCAATTAATGAGATCACCGTGCTCAAAGCACTCAAGAAGATGTTCGGCAAAAGCGAGGCTGAGCCGCTCGCGCCTGTTCCCAGTGCTCCTGTCCCGACTGCCGGCAGCCGCAATGACGGTAAACAGCCCGGCCGGACCGCACCTGTCGCCCAGCCGAAGAAGCCGACGGTGACGCCACCTGAACCGGCAGCACCGGTCGAGGCCGCTATTGCGCCAGTCGCGCCAAAGCCGCGGCGCGAACGCGCCCCCAAACCGGCGGTCATCCCCTGGAAACTCGAAGACTTCGTCGTCGAGCCACAGGAAGGCAAGACCCGCTTCCACGACTTCAAGCTGGCCCCGGAACTGATGCACGCCATCCAGGACCTGGGTTTCCCGTACTGCACGCCGATCCAGGCGCAGGTGCTGGGCTTTACCCTCGCGGGCAAAGACGCCATCGGCCGCGCCCAGACCGGCACCGGCAAGACCGCCGCATTCCTGATCTCGATCATCACCCAACTGCTGCAGACGCCACCACCCAAGGAACGCTACATGGGTGAGCCGCGCGCGCTGATCATCGCGCCGACCCGCGAGCTGGTGGTGCAGATCGCCAAGGACGCTGCCGACCTGACCAAGTACACCGGCCTCAACGTCATGACGTTTGTCGGCGGCATGGATTTCGACAAGCAGCTCAAGCACCTCGAAGCGCGGCATTGCGACATTCTGGTGGCCACGCCCGGCCGTCTGCTGGACTTCAACCAGCGCGGCGACGTGCACCTGGACATGGTCGAAGTGATGGTGC
Organism: Pseudomonas sp. GW821-FHT05D12; assembly: GCF_059419825.1. Classification (NCBI taxonomy): domain Bacteria; kingdom Pseudomonadati; phylum Pseudomonadota; class Gammaproteobacteria; order Pseudomonadales; family Pseudomonadaceae; genus Pseudomonas; species Pseudomonas sp. GW821-FHT05D12. Next base: position 270,350 of record NZ_JBWKSN010000001.1, read on the forward strand.
TGGACGAAGCCGACCGCATGCTCGACATGGGTTTCATCCCACAAGTGCGTCAGATCATTCGCCAGACTCCGCCGAAAAGCGAACGCCAGACCCTGCTGTTCTCCGCCACCTTCACCGAAGACGTGATGAACCTCGCCAAGCAATGGACCACCGACCCGTCCATCGTCGAGATCGAAGCGGAAAACGTGGCCAGCGAGAACGTCGAACAGCACATCTATGCCGTGGCCGGCGCCGACAAGTACAAGCTGCTCTACAACCTGGTCAACGACAACGGTTGGGAGCGCGTGATGGTGTTCGCCAACCGCAAGGACGAAGTGCGCCGCATCGAAGAGCGCCTGGTGCGCGATGGCGTCAACGCCGCGCAACTGTCCGGCGATGTGCCGCAACACAAGCGCATCAAGACCCTGGAAGGCTTTCGCGAAGGCAAGATCCGCGTGCTGGTGGCCACCGACGTGGCCGGGCGTGGTATCCACATCGACGGCATCAGCCACGTGATCAACTTCACCCTGCCGGAAGTGCCGGATGACTACGTGCACCGTATCGGCCGCACCGGTCGCGCGGGCGCTGCGGGGGTGTCGATCAGCTTTGCCGGCGAGGACGACTCGTATCAGTTGCCGTCGATCGAGGCCTTGCTGGGCCGCAAGATCAGCTGCGAGACGCCGCCGACGCACTTGCTGCGCGCCGTTGAGCGCAAACGGCCTTAAACCTGCACCACCGTTGTAGGCGCTGGCTTGCCAGCGCCTGCACACGCCGCGTACCCAAGACTAGCCTCGATACAATTCCCCCAGGATGGGTTGCCGAATTCTCGAGGCCTCGTCTCTGAATGACTGGTAATAGTCGAAACTGCTGGCCGGCATATCCAGCACGCTGCTGCTCGTATCATACGACTGGCTTTGGGTCGACTCACCAGCCCCCGCATTGAACGCGGGCGGGCCCGCATCGGACGAGAATTCAGTAAAGTGCACTCATGCACTTACACCTTCCAGCGATTCGCCGCCTTATGATCACTGTCCCGCCCTTCCACCCACCGCGGCCCTTCGCTGGTATTTTCCTTCTTCCAGAACGGTGCGCGGGTCTTGAGGTAGTCCATCACAAACGCACAGGCATCAAACGCCGCCTGGCGATGGGCACTGGCAGCCGCGACGAACACGATGGGCTCGCCAGGCTCCAGGGCGCCGATGCGGTGCAGCACTTCCAGCTTGAGCAGCGGCCAGCGCTGCTCAGCCTCGACGGCGATCTTGGCCAGGGCTTTTTCGGTCATGCCGGGATAGTGCTCGAGGAACATCCCCGCCACATCGAGGCCATCGTTGAAATCGCGCACATAGCCGACAAAGCTCACCACTGCGCCGACGCCGACATTGGCGGCGTGCATGGCGTTGACTTCGGCGCCGGGGTCAAAGGGCTGGGCCTGCACACGAATGGCCATGCTCAGCCTCCGGTCACGGGCGGGAAGAACGCCACTTCGTCGCCGGCCTGCAACGGCTCGTCGAGGGTGCACAATTCCTGGTTGCGCGCGCACATCAGGCTGGTTTCGTTCAACACCGCGAATTCGGGATCGCCCGCCAATGCCTGGCGCACAGCCTCGACGGTGGCGAAATCGCCTTCCATCTCCAGGGAGTCCAGGCCGATCACTTCGCTGTAGCGCGCAAAAAACAGTACGTTGATGCTCATGCCTGGTCCGCCTTGAAATGCCCGCTTTTACCGCCGAGCTTTTCCAGCAGGCGGATGCTTTCGATGGTCATGCCGCGGTCCACCGCCTTGCACATGTCGTAGATCGTCAGTGCCGCGACGCTGGCGGCGGTGAGGGCTTCCATCTCTACGCCGGTCTGGCCTGAGAGTTTGCAGCGCGCGAGGATATGCACCACGTCCACGCCCTCGGCGCTGAGCTCGACCTTGACGCCGGTGAGCATCAGCGGGTGGCACAGGGGGATCAGGTCACTGGTTTTTTTCGCCGCCTGGATCCCGGCGATGCGGGCCACGGCAAACACGTCGCCCTTGGGATGGGCGCCGTCGACAATCATTTTCAGGGTCTCGGGCAGCATGCGCACCCGCGCTTCAGCCACCGCCTCGCGGAACGTCACGGCTTTGTCGGTGACGTCGACCATATGGGCGCGACCTTGGGAATCGAGATGAGTCAGCACAGCGGTACTCCTGATCAGGAGCGTCGATTGTAAACCCAACGCAGATCAAAAGGTGGGAGCTGGCTTTTGTGGGAGTCGGGCTTGCCCGCGATGCAGGCACCTCGGTATGTCAGTTACACCGAGGTGATGCTATCGCAGGCAAGCCAGCTCCCACATTGACCGTGGTTACAGGTGGGACTCGGCGTATTCGGCCAGAATCGAACGAGGGACACCCTGCAGGGCGATGTGCACGCCGTTCGGGAAGTCCTTGAAGCGTTCCGTCAGGTAAGTCAGCCCGGAGCTGGTCGCGGACAGGTAAGGGGTGTCGATCTGTGCCAGGTTGCCCAGGCACACCACTTTGGAACCGGCGCCGGCACGGGTGATGATGGTTTTCATCTGGTGCGGGGTGAGGTTCTGGCATTCATCGATCAAAATCAGGCTTTGCTGGAAGCTGCGACCTCGGATGTAGTTGAGGGATTTGAACTGCAACGGCACTTTGCTGAGGATGTAGTCGACGCTGCCATGGGTGTTTTCGTCATCCATGTGCAAGGCTTCGAGGTTGTCGGTGATCGCCCCCAGCCACGGCTCCATTTTTTCCGCCTCGGTGCCGGGCAGGAAACCGATTTCCTGGTCCAGGCCCTGCACGCTGCGGGTGGCGATGATGCGGCGATAGCGCTTGGTCACCATGGTCTGCTCGATGGCGGCAGCCAGGGCGAGGATGGTTTTCCCCGAACCCGCGGCGCCGGTCAGGTTGACCAGGTGGATGTCCGGATCGAGCAGCGCATACAGCGCCAGGCTCTGGTAGATATCACGCGGTTTCAGGCCCCAGGCTTCCTGGTGCAACAGGGGTTCCTGATGCAGGTCGAGGATCAGCAGCTTGTCGACCTGGATCTCTTTGATCCAGCCCACGAAGCCCTGTTCGTCGATGATGAACTCGTTGATGTGCACGGCCGGCAGGTTGTCGATCAACTGTACCTGGTGCCAGGTGCGGCCATGGTCCTGACGGGTTTCAACTTTGCTGACCAGGTCCCAGAAGGAGCCCGTCACAGTGTGATACCCACGGGAGAGCATCGACACGTCGTCGACCAGTTGGTCGGTGCTGTAGTCCTCGGCAGCGATCCCACACGCTCGTGCCTTGAGGCGCATATTGATGTCTTTGGTCACCAGCACCAGGCGCAGGTCCTTGTCGCGTGCGTGCAGGTCGATCAATTGGTTGATGATTTTGTTGTCGTTCAGATTCTCCGGCAGCAGGCTGTTGGGCTCGCTGCGCTTGCTCATCAGAATCGACAGCAAGCCCTTGGGCCCGCTTTTGCCGCGCTGGATCGGCACACCGACTTCAACGTCGTCAGGTGACGCTTCGCCCAGGGTCTTGTCGATCAGGCGGATGGCCTGCCGGCATTCGGCAGCCACGCTGTGGTGCCCGCTTTTGAGTTTGTCGAGCTCCTCAAGCACGATCATCGGGATGGCGACGTGGTGTTCTTCGAAGTTAAGCAGTGCGTTCGGATCGTGGATCAGTACGTTGGTATCAAGCACATAAAGGATTGGCTGGTCGGAAGAAGGGTTACGTCCATGATCATCCATACTCGGTCACCTTTGTGGGAGCCAGTCGACGCAATACCGCAACAGTGCTGCGCCTCGATTCGACCACCGACTGCACCTGAGTGACGTCAAGTGCAGTGCCCACATGAGGAGTCTTGGAAGACGCCACCTGTGTTGCAGGTTTCGGCGATCTGACTTCGTAATACCGCAAAACCCATGACAGGAAAAAGCACTTTGACGCATTTTTGAAGTTTATTTTTCAGGATGACGAATAGCACTAGCCGAGTGCCATGGACCCCGTTAAAGTCGGAAGTCCGCCTGCATCGAAATGTCGCACGAAATCACCCCGAAAATGCCGCATCCCCAACGGGGCCGGGCACTTCGGTCTTTTCAGCGAAACGCCTCCCGGCAGTCCTGCCAACCCAATCCGCTTTGCCCCGTCGCCTGCAATAATATCGGCAACGCCACCCGCGCCTTGTCCTGGGTGTCGTGAAACACAATCACCCCTTTGCGCCACAGCAGCATCAACGTCAGCACCCGTTGCGCCGACTCATCGGCCTTGAGCTTGCCCGGTTCGTCCTGGGAATCGATATCCCACAACGCCACTTGCAGGCCCTGGGCCTGGAAGAACCCCTGGCTGTCCGCGCGACGCTGACCGTAGGGCGGCCGAAACAGCGGCAGGTAGTTTTCCGGCATCAGGTTCTGCGCGAGCGAGGCACTGCGGGTAATGGAGCCCTGCCAGTCGACCCAATGGCTATGGGAGCGATACTGCCAGCCCTGGGTGCCGACGCACTGGCCCTGGTACAGCGCCTGCACATCGGCCACCGAGCTGCGCTCGACGCGCGTCTGCAGGCTGCTGCCGAGGACGAAGAAGGTCGCGTTCATCTTCTGCTTGCGCAGGTAATCGGTGAGCCAGTCGGTGTTGCCGCTGACCGGTGCCGGGCCGCCATCGAAGGTCAGCAGGAACAGCCGGTCGTTGAACTCGTCGCCATTGCGCTCGTGATCGCCAAAGCGCGCGATTTCGCTGCTGATCTGCGGAAACAGCGCGGCCTTGCGCAGCAGCTCGTCCAGGTAGCGTTCGTGGAACGCGTGGCTGGGGCCGGCCCAGCCTATATAGAAGGAGTTTTCGCTGACCTCGAACTTGCCGGCCTGCTCGCGCAGGTCGTCCATGTTTTCCACCAGGTAGCAGAACGAGGCATCTTCCTCGCAGCTTTGCTGGGCGAACGTGTAGTTCTCCAGCAGACGCTGCCAGAGCTGGCGGCGCAGGTCGTCGATGGATGCCATGTTGATGATCTTCAGGCCCAGCCGTTGCTTGAGCGCGGCTTCATCCTGATTCTCGCTGGCGAGCAGGCTGTGGGCGAACATCAGGATTTCGGCGCGCGAGGCCACGTCGAACAGCGCCGGGCTGCCGAGCTTTTCGGGCCAGGTGCCACGGTCCAGGCTGGCGACATCCACCGGCGCCGCCTGGACGGTCAGGCAGAGCAGGCAAGCTGATAATAAAAGCGCGATTCGCACCTAGGGTCTCCCTCTCCAGAGTCGTCGGCCACTATAGCCGATACACCCCATCCCACGCTGGCTCCCGCAGTTTTGGTATCTATTGCCTTGATAGGTGGAGTCAAAACGCCCCTGCCCCTAGAATCCCCTCCACGATTACAGGAGCCAACTTCATGCTGATGGTGATTTCCCCCGCCAAAACCCTCGATTTCGAGTCAAAGCCGGTAACCCCGCGCTTCACCCAGCCGCAATACCTTGACCACTCCCAGGAGTTGATCGAGCAATTGCGCGACCTGAGCCCGGCGCAAATCAGCGAGTTGATGCACGTATCCGACAAGATCGGCGGCCTCAACGCCGCGCGTTTTGGCAGTTGGACTCCCGCTTTCACGCCGGACAATGCCAAGCAGGCGCTGCTGGCGTTCAAGGGCGATGTCTACACCGGCCTGAACGCCGAGACCTTCAGCGATGCCGATTTCTCCTACGCCCAGGACCACCTGCGCATGCTCTCGGGCCTCTACGGCCTGCTGCGCCCGCTGGACCTGATGATGCCGTACCGCCTGGAGATGGGCACCAAACTGGCCAACGCCCGTGGCAAGGACCTGTACGCCTTCTGGGGCACCCGCATCAGCGAATGGCTCAACGAAGCCCTGGCCGAACAAGGTGACGACGTGCTGCTCAACCTGGCCTCCAACGAGTACTTCTCGGCGGTCAAGCGCACGGCCCTGAACGCGCGCATCATCAATACCGAGTTCAAGGACCTGAAGAACGGCCAGTACAAGATCATCAGCTTCTACGCCAAGAAGGCCCGGGGCATGATGAGCCGCTTCGTCATCGAGGAGCGCATCAACGACCCGGCCAAGCTCAAGCAATTCGACGTGCAGGGTTATCGCTTCAATGCAGAGCAGTCCAAGCCGGATAACCTGGTGTTTTTGCGCGATCACGCACCGGAATAAGGCCCAGCTCCGCCCTCACTGACGCTAAAGATCAAAGGTGGGAGCGGGCTTGCTCGCGAAACGACCTATCAGTCAGCACATGTTTGACTGACAGACCGCTTTCGCGAGCAAGCCCGCTCCCACATTTTTTGTGCGCATTTCAGCGCGCAAATAGTCATTATTTTGGCGTCAAAAAATATCTTGACGCATCTCTAACAATTCTTTCACTCGACATTTCCAATTTTTTTTCGTAGTGGCACCACTTTTTTCAAACCGTGGTGGCACAAAACTATCTATGCGCGCCAACTCCCTACAACTACTGGCCCGAATAGCAAGTGCTATCACTGTACTACCAGTGCCATCTTTTCTAATATTTCAAGAAATTTCGGGAAACAGGATGAGCGGCCCGGAACTTCACCTTAAAGCGCCGCTCATACCACCGGTAACGAAATTCTCTGTTTCTGTAAGAGATGACTTACATAACGATCCACGGAAGTAGCAAAGTTGCCCCATCAACTTTGACTCACGGGTCACATCATCAACTGATATGAGTTGAGGGCGGCGATAAGGATGAATTGCTAACCCCTATAGGCCAAGGCAGCGCTTACCCAAATGTGTCGGTGCCAACGCTCAAGCCATTGATATTAAAGGGCTAACCGCCTCTATCAAGGCTCTACGGCGCCGGCGTCAGGCCCTTCCACCCGGAAACCTGGCTGCATTTTAGGGCAAGCCCCAATAACAAGGCCAAGTTGCGCACACCTTGAGTGCAATAGTTAGTCACTCACTATTTAACCTGCCTGTACGCGGTAAGTCGGCGTCTATTCGCCCAACTTCCGCGTGAACAGTGACGTTTGCAAACATGAACTCCGGCCATCTATTGGCATGATTAACACCGTCTTCAATGACAAAGAGGTAAATGCGATGCGCATCAGCATATTTGGTCTAGGTTACGTTGGCGCAGTCTGTGCCGGTTGCCTGTCTGCACGTGGCCACGAAGTGGTCGGCGTAGACATCTCCAAGGAAAAGATCGACCTGATCAACGCAGGCAAATCGCCCATCGTTGAGCCGGGTCTGGGCGAACTGTTGAGCCAAGGCATCGCAAACGGTCGCCTGCGTGGCACGACCAACTTCGCCGAAGCCATCCGTGATACCGACCTGTCGATGATTTGTGTCGGCACGCCGAGCAAGAAGAACGGCGACCTGGAACTCAACTACATCGAATCGGTATGCCGCGAGATCGGTTTTGTCCTGCGTGACAAGACCACCCGCCACACCATCGTAGTGCGCAGCACCGTGTTGCCGGGCACTGTCGCCAATGTGGTGATCCCGATCCTCGAAGACTGCTCCGGCAAGAAAGCCGGCGTCGACTTCGGCGTCGCGGTCAACCCGGAATTCCTGCGTGAATCCACCGCCATCGCCGACTACGACCTGCCGCCGATGACCGTTATCGGTGAGTTCGACAAAGCCTCCGGCGATGTCCTGCAGTCGCTGTACGAAGAACTCGACGCCCCGATCATCCGCAAGGACATCGCCGTTGCCGAGATGATCAAGTACACCTGCAACGTCTGGCACGCCACCAAGGTCACCTTCGCCAACGAGATCGGCAACATCGCCAAGGCGGTCGGCGTCGACGGTCGCGAAGTGATGGAAGTGGTCTGCCAGGACAAGACCCTCAACCTGTCCCAGTACTACATGCGCCCAGGCTTCGCGTTCGGCGGCTCGTGCCTGCCCAAGGACGTGCGTGCCCTGACCTACCGCGCAGGTTCCCTGGACGTGGAAGCACCGCTGCTCAACTCGCTGATGCGCAGCAACGAGTCCCAGGTGCAGAACGCCTTCGACATCGTCGCCGGCCACGACAAACGCAAAGTCGCGCTGCTGGGCCTGAGCTTCAAGGCCGGCACCGATGACCTGCGCGAAAGCCCGCTGGTCGAGCTGGCCGAGATGCTGATCGGCAAAGGCTTCGACCTGAGCATCTACGACAGCAACGTCGAGTACGCCCGTGTCCACGGCGCGAACAAAGACTACATCGAAGGCAAGATCCCGCACGTGTCGTCCCTGCTCAACTCGGACTTCGACGACGTGATCAACAACTCCGACGTGATCATCCTGGGCAACCGCGATGAGAAGTTCCGTGCCCTGGCGCATAACGCCCCGCACGGCAAGCAAGTGGTCGACCTGGTGGGCTTCATGTCCGCAGCCACCAGCGTCAGCGGCCGCACCGAAGGCATTTGCTGGTAACGGAAGAGCAGCGGCAGGTTTCGAGCCGCAAGCTGCAAGTAAAAGCACCGCCCTTGCAGCTTGCGGCTTGCAACCAGCCGCTTTCACCACCTTCGGATGACGCTTATGTCCAAGTTAAAACACGTACTGCTCCAATCCGCCGGCTGGCTGTTCTTTCTGAGCCTGCTGATGGGACTCGCCCTGCTTTTGCCGGCGAGTACGTTCGACTCCGAGTCGAAGAATTTTATTTTCCTGATTGGCGCCGTCGGTATCTGGCGCTACTCGATGGGTGCTACGCATTTCTTTCGCGGCATGCTGTTTTTGTACGTGGTCTACCCGCACCTGCGCCGCAAAGTGCGCAAGTTGGGCAAGGCCGCCGACCCGTCCCATGTGTTCCTGATGGTTACCAGCTTCCGGATCGATGCGCTGACCACCGCGCAGGTCTACAGCTCGGTGATTCGCGAGGCCATCGAATGTGGCTTTCCGACCACCGTGGTCTGCTCGCTGGTGGAAATGTCCGATGAGCTGCTGGTCAAGAGCCTGTGGGAACGCATGAACCCGCCAGACCACGTGAAGCTCGACTTCGTGCGCATCGCCGGTACCGGCAAGCGTGACGGCCTGGCCTTCGGTTTTCGCGCCATCTCCCGCCACCTGCCGGATGACCGCGCCGTGGTCGCCGTGATCGATGGCGACACCGTGCTCGCCGAAGGCGTGGTCCGCAAGACCGTCCCGTGGTTCCAGCTGTTCGGCAATGTCGGCGGGCTGACCACCAACGAGTTCTGCGAAGTACGCGGCGGCTACATCATGAGCGAATGGCACAAGCTGCGCTTCGCCCAGCGCCACATCAACATGTGCTCGATGGCCCTGTCCAAGCGCGTGCTGACCATGACCGGGCGCATGTCGGTGTTCCGTGCCAGCGTGGTCACCGACCCGGGCTTTATCGCCGACGTGGAAAGCGACTCGCTGCAACACTGGCGCCTGGGCCGCTTCAAGTTCCTGACCGGCGATGACAAGTCCAGCTGGTTCAGCCTGATGCGCCTTGGCTACGACACCTTCTACGTGCCGGACGCCGCGATCAACACCGTGGAACACCCGCCGGAAAAGAGTTTTATCAAGGCCAGCCGCAAGCTGATGTTCCGCTGGTACGGCAACAACCTGCGCCAGAACTCCCGTGCCCTGGGCCTGGGTGTACGCCGGTTGGGCCTGTTCACCAGCATCGTGTTGTTCGACCAGCGCGTGTCGATGTGGACCTCCCTGCTCGGCCTGACCGTGGCAATCATCGCCACCTTCAAGTACGGCGGCGCGTTCATCCTCGCCTACCTGCTGTGGATCGGCATCACCCGCCTGATCCTGACCCTGCTGCTGTCGTGCTCCGGCCACGGGATCGGCCCGGCCTACCCCGTGATTCTCTATTACAACCAGATCATGGGCGCGCTGGTGAAGATCTACGTGTTCTTCCGCCTTGATCAACAGTCCTGGACCCGCCAGGACACCAAACTGACCCGCGATTTGGCCAGCTTTCAACGTTGGTTCAACACCTGGTCGTCTCGGACCATGACCTTCTCCGCCGGCAGCATTTTCGTCGCCGTGTTGCTGATGATGGTCTGACCCTGCCAAGCCTGAATTAACCAAGGAATTACACCGTCATGAACAGCCAAGTAAACGCCAACGTTGTCCACGAGTCCGAAGCCCAGCGCCAACATGCCCGGGTCAAAATCCCGGCCAAGCTGCGCTTCTTCAACACAGACCGCACCCAGACCGAAGCACGGGTGATCGACCTTTCCGCCGGCGGCCTGGCGTTCACCGCCACCCAGCCGTTGACCGTGGGTGAAGTGCACAAAGGCCGCCTGCAGTTCGTCATCGACAACCTTGGCCTGGCCATGGACGTGGAACTGCAAATTCGCTCCTACGACCGCCAGACAGGTCGCACCGGTTGCCAGTTCCAGAACCTCGACGCTCAGGACATCTCGACCCTGCGCCACCTGATCACCTCGCACCTGTCCGGTGACATCGTGACCATGGGCGACGTGCTGGCAACCCTGCAGCGCGACAACTTCACCAAGGCGCGCAAGGTCAAGGACGGCGGCAGCAACATGAGCGCCTTCGGCCGCCTGCGTGCCGTGACCTTCAGCCTGGCGATCTTCCTGGTCGGCCTCGCTGCGTTCGGGTTTGTCTTTAAATCGGTGTACGGCATGTACTTCGTCAGCCACGCCCAGGCGGGCATCGTCAGCGTACCGGGCATGAACGTGACCATGCCGCGCGACGGTACCGTGCAAAGCCTGCTCAAGGGTGATGCGGTCGCTGCCAAAGGCGCGCCACTGGCGACCTTCAGCACCAGCATGCTCGACGTGCTCAAGGGCCACCTGGACGAAGACCAGCTGCAACCGGCCAAAGTCGAAGAGCTGTTCGGCAAGCAAATGACCGGCACCCTGACCTCCCCATGCGATTGCGTGGTGGCGCAGCAACTGGTCGCCGACGGTCAGTACGCCAGCAAAGGCGACGTGATCTTCCAACTGGTGCCACGCGGCAGCCTGGCCAATGTCGAAGCGCGCTTCACCTATCGCCAGTTCGCCGACGTGCGCCCCGGCACTCCAGTGAGCTTCCAGGTCGCCGACGAAGAACAGGTCCGCACCGGCACAATCGTCAGCAGCACCAGCCTGAACAGCGCCGACCTGTCTTCCGACATCCGCGTGCAGATCAAGCCTGATGCGCCGCTGGACAGCACCTACGCCGGCCGCCCGGTGGAAGTGACCAGCGACCGTGGCCCTTCGCTGAACTGGCTGATCGACAAAGCCATGGCCAACGGTCTGTAAGCAGAGGACATGCCTGTGATGACTCTCTCAAAAACACCGCAGTCCCTGTGGGAGCGGGCTTGCTCGCGAAAGCAGTGTGTCAGCCAACACATGCATCAACTGACAGGGCCCCTTCGCGAGCAAGCCCGCTCCCACATGGGAACTGCGGCGTTGCTGGCTGTTGCGGTCAGCCTCGCCGGTTGCGCCGGCCTGCCCGACCAGCGCCTGGCCAACGAAGCGCTGAAACGTGGCGACACCGTCACTGCCCAGCAGAACTACCAGCAGCTCGCGGACCTGGGCTACAGCGAGGCCCAGGTGGGCCTGGCCGATATCCAGGTGACCACCCGTGACCCCGAGCAGATCCGTCAGGCCGAAGCCACTTATCGCGCGGCTGCCGATACGTCGCCACGTGCCCAGGCGCGCCTGGGTCGCCTGCTGGTCGCCAAGCCAGGCGTCACCGAGGCCGAGCAGCACGAAGCCGAAGGCCTGCTGAAAAAAGCCTTTGCCAATGGCGAAGGCAACACCCTGATCCCACTGGCGATGCTGTACCTGCAATACCCGCACAGCTTCCCCAACGTGAACGCCCAGCAGCAGATCAGCAAGTGGCAGGCCGCCGGTTACCCGGAAGCCGGGCTGGCCCAAGTGCTGCTGTATCGCACCCAGGACACCTACGACCAGCACCTGGATGACGTCGAGCGCATCTGCAAGGCCGCGCTGAACACCACCGACATCTGCTACGTCGAACTGGCCACCGTCTACCAGAAGAAAGCCGAGCCGGAAAAACAGGCCCAATTGCTCAAGCAGATGGAAGCCGGCTACAGCCGTGGCACCGTCACCGCACAACGCGTCGACAGCGTGGCCCGCGTATTGGGCGATGCCTCGCTGGGCAAGACCGACGAAAAAACCGCCCAGGCCCTGCTGGAAAAAATCGCCCCTGGCTACCCGGCTTCCTGGGTCAGCCTGGCGCAGTTGCTCTACGACTTCCCTGAACTGGGCGACATCGACCAGATGATGAAGTACCTGGACAACGGCCGCGCCGCCGACCAGCCGCGCGCCGAGTTGTTGCTGGGCAAGCTCTACTACGAAGGCAAATGGGTGCCGGCCGACGCCAAGGCCGCTGAAGCCCACTTCGAAAAAGCCGTGGGCAAGGAAGTGGCCGCCGATTACTACCTCGGCCAGATCTATCGCCGTGGCTACCTGGGCAAGGTCTACCCGCAAAAAGCCCTCGACCACTTGCTGACCGCTGCGCGCAACGGCCAGAACAGCGCCGACTTCGCCATCGCCCAATTGTTTTCCCAAGGCAAGGGCACCAAGCCCGACCCATTGAACGCCTATGTCTTCAGCCAGTTGGCTAAAGCCCAGGACACGCCAGAGGCCACTGACCTGGCCACGCAGCTCGAAGCCCCGCTCACGCCTGAGCAACGCGCCGAAGGCCAACGCCTGGTGCAACAGGAGCTGGCCGCGCGCGGCACCCTGGCCCAGAGCACGCTGCAACTGCACGCCCTGCAAGAAGAAGACGGCGAGGAATCCCTATGAAGCTCAACCCATTCGTCAAGGCCGGCATCGGCCTGACCTTCGCCCTGCTGTGGTCGTGCCCGACCCTGGCCGCGCTGACCGAAGCCAAGAACTTCGGCCTGGAAGTCAAAGCCACCGCCCAGTCCGAAGATGACCGCGACCTCGGCACCCAGAAAGGCGGCGACGTCAACGGCATCGGCCTCGACCTGCGCCCGTGGATCTACGGTGAAAGCGGCGCGTGGAGCGCCTACGCGATGGGCCAGGCCGTGGTGTCCAGCGACATTATCGAGACCGACACCCTGCAACAGTCGGCGGATGACGAGAACCAGCAAACCACCAACAACGACCGCAAGGCCAAGAAAAACTACCTGGCCATGCGCGAATTCTGGGTCGGCTACAGCGGCTTCACGCCCTACCCTGGCGAGATCCTCAAGTTCGGTCGCCAACGCCTGCGCAATGACGACGGCCAATGGCGCGACACCAACATCGAAGCGCTGAACTGGACCTTCGACACGACCTTGCTCAAGGCCAACGTCGGCGTCGCTGAACGTTTCAGCGAATATCGCACCGACCTCAAGGAGCTGTCGCCCAAGGACAAGGATCGCCAGCACCTCTACGCCGACGCCGCCTACCAGTGGACGCCCGGCCAGTGGATCGGCCTGCGCGCCCACCACACCCATGACGACGGCAAGCTCGACTACCCGGAACCGGGCGTGGCCACCGACTCGCTGGACAAGCGCGAGAACGGCGACCTGACATGGCTCGGCATCGAGGCCAACAGCGACGCCTACAACTGGCGCAACACCAACACCGTCAACTACTGGGCGAGCATCACCGGCATGCAGGGCGACCGCGACACGGTCAACGCCTTGAACGCCGACGGCACCCGCCCCACCAACGCCAAGCGCAGCGACGACGTGAATGGCTGGGCCACCGACCTGGGTATCCGCCTGCGTCTGGACCCGCAGTGGCAAGTGGGTGCGGCCTACTCCCGCGCCAGCGCCGAATACGAGCAGAACGGCCTGCAGAGCAACCGTTCGAACTGGACCGGCACCCAGTCCCGCGTGCACCGCTTCGGCGAAGCGTTTCGCGGCGAGATGAACAACATGCAGTCCATGAGCCTGTTCGGTTCCTGGCAGCTGCGCGAGGACTACGACGCCAGCCTGGTGTACCACAAGTTCTGGCGCGTCGACGGCAACAAGCCGGTCGGCAGCAACGGCATCGATGCCGTGCAGAACAACACCGATGACGTCACCGGCGCGATCCTGTCCAGCACGTCCCTGCCGCTTGAAGACGGCAAGAAGGACCTGGGCCAGGAGATGGACCTGGTCGTCACCAAGTACTTCAAGAAAGGCCTGCTGCCGGCCGCGCTCAGCCAGTCGATCGAAGAACCGTCGGCCCTGGTGCGCTTTCGTGCGGGCGTGTTCAAGCCGGGCGACGCCTACGGCAGCCAGGTTGACTCGTACATGCATCGCGCCTTTGTCGACGTGATCTGGAAGTTCTGATGGGAGCCTGCGCAATGAAACCTCAACGCTTGCTGGTTGCCGCGATGCTGATGGCCAGTGCCACAGCCTTCGCCGATACCGCGCAGCAGGTCAAGGCGCCGACCATCGCCAAAGAACTGCAACAGGCCAAGACCTACACCATTTCCAGCCCGCCGACCGCGCCGCTGGAACTGGCCAAGCCTGCCCTGCCGGACCTGTCGGGCTACACCGCCGCAGCGATGGAAAAGAAAATCGTCAGGACCAAGCCGGGCAAGATCAGCATCCGCCGGATGATGCAGGAAGACGCCCTCAAGGACTTTATCGGCGGCGACAACAAGATGGCCGAATGGGTGGTGCGCCAGCACGGCATTCCCCAGGCGATCTTTGTCGACGACGGCTACATGAACCTCAAGGACCTGCTCGGCAAAGTGCCCAAGCAGTACCTCAGCGAAACCTCGCCGGGTGTGTTCCTGGCCAAGCTGCCGATCGTGGTCGGGCGCAAGGGCATCCTCGAAATCGACAAGCAGACCAAAGAGCTGCGCCTGTCCCAGGAAGCCGGTTCGTTCCTGATCAACGACGGCCAGCTGTTCGTGCGCGACACCAGGATCACCGGCTGGAAAGAAAAGGCCAACGGCCCGGCGCTGTTCCAGTCGCCCAAGGAGTTCCGCCCGTTCCTGCTGGCCTGGGGCGGCACCGAGACCTACGTCGCCAACACCAAGATGGCCAGTTTCGGCTACGCCAACAGTAAGTCGTACGGGGTGAGTATTTCCCAGTACACGCCGAACATGGCCAAGGTGCTCAAGCGTCCCGAGCCGACCGGCTGGATCATCGATTCCGAGTTTTCGGACATGTGGTACGGCTTCTACTGCTACGAGACCACGGGCTTCGTGATCAAGGGCAACACCTACAAAGACAACATCGTCTACGGCATTGACCCGCACGACCGTTCCCACGGCCTGATCATCGCGGACAACACCGTGTACGGCACCAAGAAGAAGCACGGCATCATCATTTCCCGTGAAGTGAACGACAGCTTCATCTTCAACAACCGCAGCTACGACAACAAGCTCTCGGGCCTGGTAATCGACCGTAACAGCGTCAACAACCTGATCGCCGACAACGAGATCTACCGCAACCACACCGACGGCATCACCCTCTATGAGAGCGGCGACAACCTGTTGTGGGGCAACAAGGTGATCAGCAACCGTCGCCACGGCATCCGCGTGCGTAACAGCGTGAACATCCGGCTGTACGAAAACACCTCGATGGCCAACGGCCTGACCGGCCTCTACGGCCACATCAAGGACTTGACCGACACCGACCGCGACATCGCCCTCGACCCGTTCGACGCCAAGGTCTCGCTGATCGTGGTCGGCGGTGAGCTGGCAGGTAACGGCAGCGGACCGCTGTCGATCGACTCGCCGCTGAGTGTCGAGTTGTATCGCGTGTCGATGCTGGCGCCGACCAAATCCAGCGGCATCAGCTTCTCCGGCGTGCTGGGCGATCGCCAGGAAGAGATTCTCGACCTGCTGGTGCGCCAGCAGAAAGCCGTGCTGATCGACCCTGTCGAACGCCAGACCGAATTGCAGGACTGAGGATGACTCTTATGCACCCACACATGATCAAACTGCTGAGCCTCTCGGGTCTGACCCTCGGCCTGCTCGCGGCCAGCCAGGGCGTACGCGCCGACGAAATCAAGGCGCCGACCTTCACCGCCGAGCCGTGCTGCAGCCTGTGCCCGGCCGCCCACGACGCGAAGAACTACACCACGCGCTACCAGCAGAACTTCACCACCCTGGTACAGGCCCAGGGCGACTGGCTGTTCCGCACCCAGGAAGACCTGCGCACCGAATTCGACACCAGCCCCGCCGGCTACAAGCGCATGCAGCAACTGCACGATGCGTTCAAGGCCAAGGGCGTGGAACTGGTGGTGGTCTACCAGCCGACCCGTGGCCTGGTGAACCGCAACAAGCTCAACCCCGAAGAGAAAGCCAAGTTCGATTTCGACAAGGCCCTGAGCAACTACAAGACCATGCTCGGCCGCTTCGCCAAGATGGGCTATGTGGTGCCGGACCTGTCGCCGTTGACCAACGAGCAACTGCCGGATGAATTGCCAGCGCACGACTTCTACTTCCGCGGCGACCAGCACTGGACCCCTTACGGCGCGCAGCGCACGGCGAAAATCGTCGGCGCCAAAGTTCGTGCGATGCCTGAGTTCGCGGATATTCCCAAGCGTGAGTTCGAGACCAAGCGCTCCGGGCGCATGGGCAAGACCGGCACCCTGCACAACATGGCCGGCCAACTGTGTGGCACCAGCTACGCGATCCAGTACATGGACCAGTTCACCACCGAGCCCAAGGGCGAGGCCGGTGACGGCGACCTGTTCAGCGACTCCGGCAACCCGCAGATCACCCTGGTGGGCACCAGCCACAGCGGCAAGAACTACAACTTCGCCGGCTTCCTCGAACAGGAAATCGGTGCTGACATCCTCAACGTCGCCTTCCCCGGCGGTGGCCTGGAAGGCTCGATGATCCAGTACCTGGGCAGCGATGAATTCCAGAAGACGCCGCCGAAAATCCTCATCTGGGAATTCTCGCCGCTGTACCGCCTCGACCAGGAGACCATCTACCGCCAGATGATGTCGCTGCTCGACAACGGTTGCGAAGGCAAGACCGCACAGATGACCGCGAGCACTACCCTGAAGCCCGGCAAGAACGAATTGCTGGTTAACAGTTCGAACAAAGACCTGCGCAACGCCAACCATCAGGTTGATATCCGCTTCGCCGACCCGTCGGTGAAAACCCTGCAAGCCACCCTCTGGTACATGAACGGGCGCCACGAGGACATCAAGATCGAGAAACCCGAAACATCCGATACAGACGGGCGTTTCGCCTTTGAACTGCGCACCGATGAAGACTGGGCCTCGCAGAACTTGCTGGCCGTGGAAGTGCAGGGCCCCGAAGCGGGCGCTGCCGCGCAGAAAGTCGAAGCGAAAATTTGCACACGCAACGTATTCCCAGCCGGTGGTCAGCAGACCGCCTCAACTGGGCAATGAGGTTACTTATGCAGAAGTTATTGATTCCAACGCTGCTGGGCCTGGCAATGTTCGCCGGCTCAGTCAACGCCGCCGCGCCACTGCGTCCGCCCCAGGGCTATTTCGCTCCGGTGGAAGCGTTCAAGACCGGCGATTTCAAGAATGACTGCGACGCCATGCCGGCGCCGTACACCGGCTCGCTGCAATTTCGCAGCAAGTACGAAGGTTCGGACAAGGCCCGTTCCACCCTGAATGTGCAATCCGAAAAAGCCTTTCGCGACAGCACGGCCGACATCACCAAGCTGGAAAAAGACACCAGCAAGCGCGTGATGCAATTCATGCGCGACGGGCGTCCGGAGCAGCTGGAATGCACACTCAACTGGCTGACCAGCTGGGCCAAGGCCGACGCGTTGATGTCCAAGGATTTCAACCACACCGGCAAGTCCATGCGCAAATGGGCGCTGGGCAGCATGGCTTCGGCCTATGTGCGCCTGAAGTTCTCCGACTCGCACCCGCTGGCCAACCACCAGCAGGAGTCGCAACTGATCGAAGCCTGGTTCAACAAACTGGCCGACCAGGTGGTGAGCGACTGGGACAACCTGCCGCTGGAAAAAACCAACAACCACTCCTACTGGGCCGCCTGGTCGGTGATGGCGACTTCCGTCGCCGTGAACCGTCGCGACCTGTTTGATTGGGCGGTGAAGGAATACAAGGTCGGCGCCAACCAGGTCGACGACCAGGGCTTCCTGCCCAACGAGTTGAAGCGTCAGCAACGTGCCCTGTCGTACCACAACTACGCGCTGCCGCCGCTGTCGATGATCGCCAGTTTTGCCCTGGTCAACGGTGTCGATCTGCGCCAGGAAAACAACGGCGCGCTGAAACGCCTGGGCGACAAGGTGCTGGCCGGCGTGAAAGACCCGGAAATCTTCGAACAGAAGAACGGCAAGGAACAGGACATGAAGGACCTCAAGGAGGACATGAAATTTGCCTGGCTTGAGCCCTTCTGCACCCTCTACACCTGCGCCCCGGATGTGCTCGAACGCAAGCATGGCATGCAGCCGTTCAAGACCTTCCGCCTCGGCGGCGACCTGACCAAGGTCTACGACCCGACGCATGAAAAAGGCAACAAAGGTTCCTGACGAAACGCACTTCAAATGTGGGAGCGGGCTTGCTCGCGAAGGCGGTGTATCAGTCGCCATCTGTGTTGAATGACACACCGCATTCGCGAGCAAGCCCGCTCCCACAGTTTGAGCCGGTTTCGTCAGTGGAAATGTAATACCGCCCCTCTCCGTTTTCGGTGGGGGGTTTGGGGGGGCTCTGGCCCTTGACTGTTGGTTAAACATGGAGAGATCGGGATGGTTTTCTCGTCCAATGTGTTCCTGTTTCTGTTCTTGCCGATCTTTCTCGGCTTGTACTACTTGAGCGGGCAACGCTATCGCAACCTGCTGCTGCTGATTGCCAGCTACGTGTTCTACGCCTGGTGGCGAGTGGACTTCCTGGCGCTGTTCGCCGCCGTCACGCTGTGGAATTACTGGATCGGCCTCAAGGTCGGTGCCGCCGGCGTGCGCACCAAGCCGGCCCAACGCTGGCTGCTGCTGGGCGTGGCGGTCGACCTGTGCATCCTCGGCTACTTCAAGTACGCCAACTTCGGCGTCGACAGCATCAACCTGATGATGAAGTCTGCAGGCCTTGAGCCCTTCATCCTCACCCATGTGCTGCTGCCGATCGGTATCTCGTTCTATATCTTCGAGTCCATCAGCTACATCATCGACGTGTACCGCGGTGATACCCCGGCGACCCGCAACCTCATCGACTTTGCAGCGTTCGTGGCGATCTTCCCGCACTTGATTGCCGGCCCCGTGTTGCGTTTTCGCGACCTGGCCGACCAGTTCAACAACCGCACCCACACCCTCGACAAGTTCTCCGAGGGCTGCACGCGGTTCATGCAGGGTTTCATCAAGAAGGTTTTCATCGCCGACACCCTGGCGGTGGTCGCCGACCATTGCTTCGCGCTGCAAAACCCCACCACCGGCGACGCGTGGCTCGGCGCGCTGGCCTATACCGCGCAGCTGTACTTCGACTTCTCCGGCTACAGCGACATGGCTATCGGCCTGGGCTTGATGATGGGTTTCCGCTTCATGGAAAACTTCAAGCAGCCGTACATCAGCCAGTCGATCACCGAGTTCTGGCGCCGCTGGCACATCAGCCTTTCCACCTGGCTGCGTGACTACCTGTACATCACCCTGGGCGGCAACCGCAAAGGCACGCTGACCACCTACCGCAACCTGTTCCTGACCATGCTGCTCGGTGGCCTGTGGCACGGTGCGAACATCACCTACATCGTGTGGGGCGCCTGGCACGGCATGTGGCTGGCAATCGAAAAAGCCATCGGCCTCAACACCTCGCCGCGCAGCTTCAACCCGGTGCGCTGGGCCTTCACCTTCCTGCTGGTGGTGATGGGCTGGGTGATCTTCCGCGCCGAAAACCTGCACGTCGCCGGCCGTATGTACGGCGCGATGTTCAGCTTTGGCGAATGGTCGCTGTCGGAACTCAACCGCGCCAACCTCACCGGCCTGCAAGTGGCAACCCTGGTGGTGGCGTACGTGACCCTGGCGTTCTTCGGCCTGCGCGACTTCTACACCAACCGCCCCGCCGAAAAAGCCAAGCCGGCCGATCCGAGCCTGATCAAGGCCGTACCGGGCGACAACCCGGGCAGCATCCACGAGCCAGGCTTCACCGTCGGCCAGGACGCCGCCGTGCAACCGGCCTACTGGACCGCTGACTGGCCACGCTACGCAATGCGCGCGGCAGTGCTGCTGCTGTTCGTAGCGTCGATTCTCAAACTGTCGGCGCAGAGTTTCTCGCCGTTCCTTTACTTCCAATTCTGAGGGAGCCGACCATGACCCGTTCATTCCGCGTCCTCTATATCGGCCTGTTCCTGGTGGTGTTGCTCGCCCTGGGCGCCTGGTCGATGCGCAGCTTCTTCGGCTTCAGCACCAATGCCGATGCGACCGTGCTCAACGGTCGCTGGACCAAGGCCGTCGAGACCCATTACGACGACCAGTTCCCGATCAAGCGCCTGGGCACCAACCTCTGGGCCGCGCTGGACTACAAGCTGTTCAATGAAGGCCGCCCTGGCGTCGTGCTGGGCCGCGATCACTGGTTGTACAGCGACGAGGAGTTCAATCCGGCCGTCAATGAAGACCAGAACCTCGAGGGCAATTACGCGCTGGTCGAAGGCGTGCGCCAGAAACTCAAGGCCCAAGGCATTCAACTGGTGATGGCAATCGTGCCGGCCAAAGTGCGCCTGTACCCGGAACACCTGGGTGAGGTGAAGCCTGCGAGCATCCACGCCAACCTGTACCAGGACTTCCACGCGCGTGTTGCCGCCGACAAGATCATCGCCCCCGACCTGCTCGACCCGCTGCAACAGGCCAAGCTGGGCGGCAAGCAGGTGTTCCTGCGCACCGACACCCACTGGACTCCGGACGGTGCCGAAATCGCTGCCAAGCAACTGGCCAAGGTGATTGCCGACAAGGCGCCACTGAACGGCGAGCCGCAGCGTTTTGTCACCGAAGCCGAGAAGACCGAGCCGCACAAAGGCGACCTGCGTCTGTTCCTGCCGCTGGACCCGCTGTTTGAAAACCTGATGCCGCCTAAAGAGCCGCTGGAAAAACGCGTCACGCACCTGGCTGAAACCAAAGGCGACGACGCGCTGTTCAGCGACAGCGAAACCCCGGTTGCACTGGTCGGCACCAGCTACAGCGCCAACCCCAACTGGAACTTCGTCGGCGCGCTCAAGCAAGCCCTGGGCAGCGACGTCATCAACTACTCCGAAGACGGTCACGGCCCGATCCTGCCGATGCTCAGCTACCTCAAGAGCGACGACTTCAAGAACAGCCCGCCGCAGGTGCTGATCTGGGAGTTCCCTGAACGCTATCTGCCCGTCAACAACGAAATCGGTGATGCCGACCCGCAGTGGGTTGCGCAGCTTAAACAAGCCGGTTCGCGCCAACAGAACATGGCACTGAACACCCCAGTTAAACACTCAAAATCCGAGACGCCCGACCGGGCGCAAAACTGAAAGAGAGGTAACTCACATGACTTTCACTACTACTCCGCGTCGTCTCGCCAAGACCCTGGCCCTGGTTGCCGGCATGAGCGTTGTATCGATGTCTGCCTTCGCCGGTGGCGACGCCGCCCTGTACGGCCCAACTGCGCCAAAAGGCTCGAGCTTCGTGCGGGTCTACAACGCCAGCAACCAGGAAGTCAGCGCCACCGTCGGCGCGACCAACCTGAGCGACGTTGCGCCCTTGGCCAGCAGTGACTTCAGCTTCATGCCCGGCGGTGACTACAGCGCCAAGGTCGGCAGCCAGACCGTGCCGGTCAAGCTCGCCCCGGACCACTACTACACCCTGGTCAACAACAGCAGCGGCCAGCCGCAGTTGATCGAGGAACCGCCGTTCAAGAACAAGCAGAAATCCCTGGTGCGCGTGCAGAACCTCAGCGACAAGGCCCTGACCCTGAAGACCGCCGACGGCAAGACCGACGTGGTCAAGTCGGTGGCCGCCAAAGGCCGTGGCGAGCGCGAAATCAACCCGGTGAAGGTGAGCCTGGCGCTGTATGACGGCGACAAGAAAGTCGGCGACGTGAAGCCAGTGGCCCTGGAACGTGGTGAGGCAGCGGTGCTGTACGTCACCGGTTCCGGTTCGAGCCTGTCGCCAGTCTGGGTGAAACGCCCAGTGTCGACCCGCTGATCAGATTTTCGACCGGGCCCCGTTCCCCTGTGGGAGCTGGCTTGCCTGCGATGGCATCACCTCGGTGTCACTGACACACCGAGTCGTCTGCATCGCGGGCAAGCCCGGCTCCCACTGGAGCCGAGGAGCCCAGTCGGACCGAGACAAAAACAAGAGTGAAACGACAAACCTTCGTAGCTCTGACCCAAATCGATTCAAGGAGAAACAGCATGATCCCAGTAATCCTTTCCGGTGGTAGCGGCTCACGTCTTTGGCCGCTTTCCCGTAAACAGTTCCCGAAACAATTCCTGGCCCTGACCGGCGAGCACACGCTGTTCCAGCAAACCCTGGAACGCCTGGTGTTCGAAGGCATGGACAGCCCGATCGTGGTCTGCAACAAGGACCACCGTTTCATCGTCAACGAGCAACTGAGCACTCGCAAGCTCGAATGCCAGCGCATCCTGATGGAGCCGTTCGGTCGCAACACGGCGCCGGCCGTGGCCCTCACCGCGATGATGCTGGTGAATGAAGGTCGCGACGAATTGATGCTGGTGCTGCCGGCCGACCACGTAATCGACGACCAGAAAGCCCTGCAACGCGCCCTGGCCCTGGCCACCGTGGCGGCCGAGCGTGGCGAGATGGTGCTGTTCGGCGTGCCGGCAACCCGTCCGGAAACCGGCTACGGCTACATCAAGTCGACCAACGATTCGCTGCTGCCCGAAGGCGTGAGCCGCGTCGAGCAGTTCGTGGAAAAACCCAATGAAAAACGCGCCGTCGAGTTCGTCAAGAGCGGCGGGTACTTCTGGAACAGCGGCATGTTCCTGTTCCGCGCCAGCCGCTTCCTCGAAGAGCTGAAAAAGCACGATCCGGACATCTACGACACCTGCCTGCTGACCCTGGAACGCAGTGAGCAGACCGCTGACACCGTGACCTTCGACGAAGCCACCTTCGCCTGCTGCCCGGACAATTCCATCGACTACGCCGTGATGGAAAAAACCCAGCGCGCCTGCGTGGTGCCGCTGAGCGCCGGTTGGAGCGACGTCGGTTGCTGGGCCTCGCTGTGGGCGGTCAACGATAAAGACGTCAACGGCAACGTCAGCAAGGGCGACGTGGTGATCCAGGACAGCCGCAACTGCATGATCCACGGCAACGGCAAGCTGGTATCGGTGATCGGCCTGGACAACATCGTGGTGGTGGAAACCAAGGACGCGATGATGATTGCCCACAAGGACAAGGTCCAGGGCGTCAAGCAGATGGTCTCGACCCTCAACGACCAGGGCCGCAGCGAAACCCAGAACCACTGCGAAGTCTATCGCCCGTGGGGCTCCTACGACTCGGTGGACATGGGCGGGCGCTTCCAGGTCAAGCACATCTCGGTCAAGCCGGGCGCGTGCCTGTCGCTGCAGATGCACCACCACCGCGCCGAACACTGGATCGTGGTCAGCGGCACCGCCGAAGTCACCTGTGACGAGAACGTGTTCCTGCTCTGCGAAAACCAGTCCACCTACATCCCGATCGCCTCGGTGCACCGCCTGCGCAACCCGGGCAAGATCCCGTTGGAGATCATCGAAGTGCAATCGGGCAGCTACCTGGGCGAAGACGATATCGAGCGGTTCGAAGATATCTACGGTCGCTCGACCCCGGTTGAACGTGGCGTGTCGGTGAAAACTATCGCGCAGTAAAACAGTCGTACAAGAAGCCCTCGCCCAGCCCATTGCGTCCCCTATCCGCAGTGGGTTGGGTGGGGGCTTTTTTTTGAGATCTGCACTGGCTGTTAGGGCCCCATCGGGGGCAAGCCCCCTCCCACCTTTGATCTGCGAATAGCTTGCCCCGATGAGGCCGGCACGCCCACCACAGCACTCAAGGTAGCCAATCCCACCTACGCTTAAGTTAGGATGCTCGTTCCCTATTCGAGGTGGTCTCCATGTTCTTCGGCGTTCTCCTGATCATCACCTGGCTGATCCTCCTGCTGCGCTACCCGGCCAAGGCCCTTCCGGTTTCCCTTGCTGCCTTGGCAGGCCTGGGTTGCGTGGCCGTCTGGGTGGTCTGGCTGGACAATCGCGAAGCCTCGCAACTGGCGCGCCTGGAACTGCGCATCAGCTATGCCCCGCAGGAATGCCCGGCGGACCGCCCATTGAAACTGACCCTGAACAACGGCAACGACGTGCCTCTCACCGAACTGCGCTGGCGCGTCGCGGCCTATGCGCCAGGCGACTCGGTCAACCTGGCCGACAACGTCTATGCTGCCCCTCGCTATCGCGGCCCCGGCGAATTGCAGGCGGGCGCCACCTGGGAAGACTGCCTGCCCACCCCGCCGCTGCGCCCTGGTTACCGCGCGCAAACCCTGGAATTTCGTGCCGAGCACCTGCAAGGCAGTTTCTCGGACTGACAAAGGACTGATCCATGCCCAACGTACTCATCACCGGCTGCTCCAGCGGCATCGGCCGCGCCCTGGCCGAGGCCTTCAAGGCGGCGGGATTCGACGTATTGACCAGCGCCCGCCGCGAAGACGACGTGATCGCCCTCAACGACGCCGGCTTCCATGCCGTGCTGCTGGACGTGAACGACGCGGGTGCCCTGCAAACCCTGGCCACGCATCTGGGCGAATTGGATGTGCTGATCAACAACGCCGGCTACGGCGCCATGGGGCCATTGCTCGATGGCGGCACTGAAGCAATGCAGCGCCAGTTCGAGACCAATGTATTTTCCATCGTCGGCGTGACCCAGGCGCTGTTTCCCGCCCTGCGCAAGCGCAAAGGCCTGGTGGTGAATATCGGCAGCGTTTCCGGCGTACTGGTCACACCGTTTGCCGGTGCCTACTGCGCCTCCAAGGCGGCAGTGCATGCCTTGAGCGATGCACTGCGCATGGAGCTGGCGCCGTTTGGTATCCGCGTAATGGAAGTGCAGCCCGGCGCCATCGATACCCGCTTTGCGAAGAACGCCGGGGCCCAGGCCGAGCTGTTGATCAATGAGCAGTCACCGTGGTGGCCGTTGCGCGAGGGTATTCGTGCTCGCAGCCAGGCCTCCCAGGACAAGCCGACACCCGCCAGCCAATTCGCCAGCCAGGTGCTGAACGCGGTGCAACAAGCAACACCGCCACGCTTGCTGCGCGCGGGCAATGGCAGCCGAGCGCTGCCGTTGATGGCGGCGTTGTTGCCCAAGGGGCTGCTTGAGAAGGTCTTGAAAAAGCGCTTTGGCTTGAGCGGGACGCTTTAACCCTTCATGAAATCAATAAACGCCCGCACTTTCAGCGGCAGGTGACGGGTGTCCGGGTACAGCGCAAACACCCCTTGTGGGGCGAAGTGATGGTCCGCCAATAGCCGCACCAGGCGTCCCGACTCAAGGTCATCCTGCACCAGCCATTGCGGCAGTACTGCCACGCCAAGGCCACGCACGGCAAAGGCCAGCAGTACGGCCGCGCTGTCGGCCACCATGGCTGCGGGCCCGGCACGGTATTGATGCTCGCCGCCGGCGGGGTCGGTGACGCTCAGTTCCGTCAAGCGGCCGTGGCCCAGTTTGGGCGCAAGTGCCAACTGATCCAGGGTGTGCACGCCGGCAAACTCGGGCGCCGCCACCGCGAACACGTCGAACGTGGACAACTGCACCGCACGATGGTTGGAATCGAGTAAACGTCCCAACCGAATCGCCACGTCAAAGCGCTCGGAGATCAGATCCGCGTGGGTGGAGGATGTGGATAAGTGCAGGGTGAGGTCCGGGTGCAGACGGCGAAAACGCTCCACCGCAGGGGCGACCACGGCCAGCGCATATTCCACGGTGGTGGTGATGCGCAGGGTGCCCTTGAGCTGGGCCTGTTCGGAGCGCGCCTCTTCCACGGCCAACTGCGCCTCTTCGAGCACGCGTGTGCAGCGCAGGTAAAAACGCTCGCCGGCATCGGTCAGCGCCAGTTGGCGGGTGCTGCGCGTCAGCAGGGTGACCCCCAGTTCCGCTTCCAGGCGCTTGAGATTGAAGCTCACTACGGCGCGGGTCTGGCCCAGCAGATCGGCCGCTGCAGTGAGCGACCCGGCCTCGACCACGGCCTTGAACGTGTCGAATCGGTCCAGGCTGACCATCAATTGCCTCCTCTTTTGTCAAAAAATTTTTGACAAACTAGCAGCCAAACCGGCGTATCCCAAACGTTGCGTGCAGCCTACCCTGCGCGCTTCACTCGCCGGATCGCGCTCAATGACCTACCGCTCGAAAATCGCCTGGATCTTTCTACTGGGTTTCGCCCTTGACCTGGTGAACATGTTTGTCGCCACCGTCGCCTACCCGGATATCGGCCGCGAGCTGCAGGCGTCGGTGACGCAACTGGCCTGGGTCAGCAACGCCTACCTACTCGGGCTGACCCTGATCATTCCCTTGAGTGTGTGGCTCGCGGCGCTCATGGGCGAGCGCGGCCTGATCGTGGTGAGCCTGCTGATATTTGCCGGTGCCTCGGTGCTGGTGGGCCAGGCGGACTCGATTGAAACGCTGATTGGCTGGCGTGCCCTGCAAGGGCTCGGGGGCGGCTTGCTGATCCCTGTGGGCCAGGCCATGGCGTACCGTCACTACCGCGCGGCAGAGCGCAGCCAACTGACCGCCCGCGTGATGTCGGTGGCCCTTCTGGTGCCTGCCCTGTCCCCGGCGTTGGGCGGGCTGATCGTCGACAACGTGTCCTGGCGCTGGATCTTCTACGCCAACCTGCCGCTGGCGTTGATCACCCTGCTGCTGGCGAGGCTGTGGATAAAACCCGACGTGCCCGCCAGCGTGTGTCCTACCTTGGAGGTGGGCAGCATTTTCAAACAGATCGCCAGCCCGATGCTGCGCACCGCGATGCTGGTCTACCTGTGCATTCCCGGCGTCTTTATCGGTACCAGCCTGATCGCCATTCTCTACCTGCGCGGCCTGGGTTACGACGCCACACACACCGGCGCCCTGATGTTGCCGTGGGCACTGGCCTCGGCGCTGGCTATTTGGCTGAGCAAAAAACTGTTCAATCGCTGCGGCCCCAAACCCTTGCTGCTGGTGGGCATGCTGCTGCAATGCGCCGGCATCCTGCTGCTCAACGAGCCAGGCCTGATCGTGCTCGCCTACGCCTTGATGGGCCTGGGCGGCAGCCTGTGCAGCAGCACTGCACAGACCCTGGCATTCCTGGATATCCCCGCCGAGCGCATGGGCCATGCCAGCGCGTTGTGGAATATCAATCGGCAAATAAGCTTCTGCCTGGGTGCGGCGGCCCTCAGTGCACTGTTGTCGGCCTTGGATTCCTTCGTCATAACCTTCACGATGGCAGCCGCATTAACCCTGTTGCCTCTCTTTGCAGTGCTGCGCCTGGATGCCTCCACAGTACGGACACTGCTTCACCCTGCCAGCGAGCCCCGTCATGATTGATTACAGCGATTTTTTTGAGGAAGTGATCCAGACCCACGTCGAGATCGAGCAATGGTTTGCCGGCGTCGCACCCGAAGGCACCCTGCAGAGTTTGCTCGCGCGCTTCTCCCCCGAGTTCAGCATGATCGCCCCCGCCACGGGCACACGGGTCAATGCAGCCGGGGTCAACGCGCTGTTCACCCGTCTGGGCGGCATGCGCCCGGGGTTGAAAATCACCTTGAGTGAAATGACCGGCATCGACCGCCACGCACGCGGCGCCACCGTGACGTATCGCGAACATCAGATCGACGCCAGCGGCACGCAGACCGACCGCCGTGCCACCGTGGTGTTCGAGAAACAGGCGAGTGGCGCGCTGTCGTGGCGCCATTTGCATGAAACCTATGTAGCGCTAGCGCAATGAAATAACTGATCGGGCCGGTCCTAAAAAAACAGCGAACAGCCTGACTGGTGACGGTGCTGCGTGAGTGTGTGCCGTTGCGATATCAGGCCCAAGCGCATGATAGGTGGGAGCGGGCTTGCTCGCGAAGGCGCTGGATCAGCCCGCATATTTGTTGACTGACACACCGTATTCGCGGGCAAGCCCGCTCCCACAGGGAGAGAGGCGTTGTCCATGCTTGCGGTGCAAGGCCCGACTATTCCAGCCACGCCGCCAAACCCCAGGCTTCACCGCGATCAAAAAGGTGGGAGCGGGCTTGCTCGCGAAGGCGGTGGATCAGCCCGCATATTCGTTGACTGACACATCGCTTTCGCGAGCAAGCCCGCTCCCACAGGGAGAGAGGCGTTGTCCATGCCTGCGGTGCAAGGCCCGACTATTCCAGCCACGCCGCCAAACCCCCGGCTTCACCGCGATCAAAAAGGTGGGAGCGGGCTTGCTCGCGAAGACGGTGGATCAGCCCGCATATTCGTTGACTGACACACCGTATTCGCGAGCAAGCCCGCTCCCACAGGGAAAGAGGCGTCGCTCATGCTTGCGGTGCAAGGCCCGACTATTCCAGCCATGCCGCCAACCCCCCGGCTTCACCTTTTAGTCTTGTGTTTGGTTGACGATCACCGTGCAGGTGATGCCTGCCGCCAGCAGCACGCCCTCCGGCACTTCATCGATGTGAATCCGCACCGGCACGCGCTGGGCCAGGCGCACCCAGTTGAACGTCGGGTTCACGTCAGCGATCAACTCGCGGCTCTCGGGGTTGTCACGGTCGTAGATGCCGCGCGAGATGCTTTCCACGTGGCCCTTCAAGGTCTCGCCGCTCATCAGTTGCATGTCGGCTTTATCGCCGACTTTCACATGCGGCAATTTGGTTTCCTCAAAGAAGCCATAGACCCAGAACGAGTTCATATCGACCACGGCCATCTTGGCTTCGCCGATGCGCGCGTAGTCGCCACGGTGCACGTTGAGGTTGGTGACGTAGCCGTCCACCGCCGCTACCACTTGCGTGCGCTTGAGGTTGAGTTCGGCGGCTTCCAGCTGCGCCAGTGCGTGCTGGTAATCGGCGAGGGCCGAGTCGGCGATGTTGCTGGCGTCGTCGCGGTTTTCCTTGGAGATCACCAGGGCGTCGAGGTCGGCGCGGCGGTGGGCATTGACCTTGCGCATCTCCCAGGTGGCTTTGCGCGAGGCAACCAGGGACTGCGCCTGCTTGACCGCGATGCGGTAGTGCTCGGGGTCGATCTGCATCAGCAGGTCGCCCTTCTTGACCAACTGGTTGTCACGCACCGGCACGTCGACCACCTCGCCCGTCACGTCGGCGGCGACGTTGATGATGTCGGCGCGCACGCGACCATCGCGGGTCCACGGCGTTTGCATGTAATGCACCCACAGCGTGCGGCCAATCCAGATTGCCAGAGCCAGTACCAGCAAGGTCGCGAGCAGGCTGAAAAACTTTTTCATCGGGGCATTCTCAACGGTAGACGGTCAGCGCCAATGCGCCGAACAAGCAAACGAACAGGCTCAGGCGCAGCAACGCCGGGTGCCAGAAAAAACGGTACAGGTCGTACCCGGCCAGGAAGCGGTCCAGCGCCCAGGCCAGCCCTGCGGCAATCAAAAACATCAGGGTCATGGTCGGCATGTAGAGGCCGTGGAACGCGATTTCACGGGGCATGCGGGGCTCCTTTGAGGGCCGCCAGTGGCGATTGCGGGTCGAGCAGCGAAGTGCGGATAAAGTGCAGGTAGCTCTTCACCCGGCGCAGGGCCGACGTATCGAAGTGCGGGGCGAAGGGTTCGTCGGTGGCCTGCACGCGGCTGATCGCGTGGTCGACGGCGATCAGCCCGCGCTCCAGGTTGCTCGCGCTGGGCTGCAGGAACAGCCGCACCAGCGAGCGGCCCATCACGCGGATCGCCTGGCGCCACGGCTGGGACTCGGCATACGCCGGGTGCACCGGCAGGATCGCCTGTTCCTTGCGCAGCTCGATGATCGCGTGGCCGACCTCGAGCACCACGAACATCCAGCGCAGCAGGTCGCGTTGCACTTGCGGCTGGCCGACGGCGAGGCCGTAGGCCTGGTGCAGCAGGTCACGGGTGCGGCTTTCAAAACTTGAGGCCAGGCCCTTGAGCTTGCCGCTGATCGCGTACACCACTTGCTCACGCAGGTCCTGCTCCAGGCGGCGCCACAGCCAGCGGCTGTTGGGCGGCAGGATGATCGCCCCCGCCGCCGCGCACACCAGCATGCCGATGACCATCGCGATGTAGTCGTTGATAAAGGTGTAGGGGTTGTAGACCGTGAGGTTATCCGGCACCGAACCGGTGCTGAAGAAGATCAACAGGCCCACACCGACCCCGGCGTATTGCGGGCGTGAGGCGAGAAACGCGCCGAAGATGATGACCGGGGCGAGCATCACGCACAGCAGCGGGAAGCCGTCGATCCAGGGGAACACGAAGAACATTTCGACAAAGCCCACCAACGCGCCGATCAAGGTGCCGCAGGCCATCTGGAACGCCATGCGCTTGGGGTTCGGCGTGGCGGCGGACAAACCGACGGTGGCCGCCGCGATCAGGGTCATGGTCGCGCCGCTGGGCCACGCGGTCGCCACCCAGTAGCTGCCCAGCACGATCAGGATGAATGAGGCGCGAATCCCCGAAGCGGCGCAGGCCAGCCAGTTGGTCTTGGGGATGAAGGTTTCGTCCCACTGCTCGCGCGCATGGCTGTGATCGGCCAGGGAGGCGTGGGTTTGCGCATAGTTGTGCAGGTCGTCGACGAAGCGGTACAGCAGCTCGTAGGCGGTGTGGAAATCCAGCTGCTCGGCTTCGCTCGGGTTGCCCTCCTGGAACGCCGCGCGCAGGCTGCGCACCGTGGCGGGCAAGCCGTCCTTGTAGGCACTCAGTTGACTGACCAGGCGTGCGGCGTCGGGGCTGGTGAGGGCACGACCGGAAAAGCCGTCGAGCAGTTCGGCCAGGTCCTGCAGGCCGGGCTTGATCGCCGCTACCACGTGATCGGCCGCGTCGGTGCGCAGGCGTTCGAGCAACTGGTGCAACGCATTGAAGCGCGTGGTGATGCTCATGAACTCGCTGTTGAGGCGACTGAGTCGACCGTTGCGCCGACGCATGTGCGGGTCTTCAAACACGGTGATGCTGCGCAGCCCTTCCAGGCCTACGGCTTCGGCGATAAAGCGCACGTTGCTGGCCTCGAACCCTTCGCGCTGGCTGCGACCCCGCAAGCCATCGGTGACAAACAGCGCGAACACGCCAAAGCGCTGGTACAGGGCGTTACGCATCGCGGCGCTGCTGGTTTGCGGCAGGATCGCGGCGCTGACCAGCGTCGAGCAGAGAATCCCCAGGGAGATTTCCAGCACGCGCCACACCGCCGCCATGAAGGCGCCGTCGGGGTGCGCCAGCGCCGGCAAACCAACCATCGCCGCGGTGTAGCCGGCCAGCACAAACCCATAGGCGCGAAAGTTACGGTTGCGGGTCGCACCGGCGGTGCAAATGCCGACCCAGATCGCCAGCGCGCCAAGAAACAACTCGGTGTTCTGCGCAAACAAGGCAATCAAAAAGACCATCACCGCCGAGCCCGCCAGGGTGCCGAGGAAGCGGTAAAAGCTCTTGGCGAACACCTGGCCGCTCTGCGGTTGCATCACGATGAACACGGTGATCATTGCCGTGCGCGGTTGCGGCAGTTCCAGGCGCATGGCCAGCCATAACGTCAGGAACGCGGCGATCAGCACCTTGAAGATATACACCCAGGTCACGCCATCACTGCGTGCCCAGTCGAAAAAGCCACGGCGCCACTCAAGGGCATGCAGCCAGCGCAGCGGTGCAGGCAAGGGAGTCATTCAATCCTACTCAGTGATCAAACACGGCGAGTGCCGCCGGGGTCTTGCTCGGGAGGGTCTTGGCGTCGTCGGGCACATCGTTGCCGGCACCAAGGCCGCCGCCCAGGGCTGTCACCAGTTCGGCGTGCGCGCTCAGGCGGGCGGCCTGCACCTGTTGCTCGACCTGCTGCTGACGGAACAGCAGGGTCTGGGCATTCAGCACATTGAGGTAATCGGTGAGCCCGCGCTGGTAGGCGATCATCGCGATGTCATAGGTTTTCTGCGCCGAGGCCACCGACTGCGCGGCGAAGCCCGCTTGCTTGTCCATGGACTCGCGGCGGATCAACTGGTCACTGATGCCCTTGAGCGCGGTGACCAGGGTCTGGTTGTACTTCGCCACGGCGATGTCGTAACCGGCGCTCGCCTCGCCCAACTCGCCACGCAAACGGCCGCCGTCGAAGATCGGCAAGGTGATCGCCGGGCCGACGTTGTAGTTGAATTTCTTGCCGGCCAGGAACTCCAGCATGCCGCCGCCGGTGGCCATGTAGCCAAGGCTGCCGACCAGGTCGACGTTGGGGTAGAAGCCGGCATGCGCCACATCAATGCCACGCGCCTGCGCCGCGACCTGCCAGCGGCTGGCGACCACGTCCGGGCGCTGGCCGAGCAGTTGTGCAGGCAAGGAAGACGGCAGTTTCAGCGGCGCGGCCAGGGACAAGGTCGGACGCTGCAATTGCGCGCCCGCGCCCGGCCCCTTGCCGGCCAATGCCGCCAACTGGTTGCGGCTCAGGGCGATTTCCTCGTCCAGGGCGTCCAATTGGCGATGGGTTTCCGGCAACGGGGTTTCGGCCTGGCTCACGTCGAAGTGCGTGCCGATCCCGGCGTTCAGGCGTTTGTTGGCCAGGTCGAGGATCTGCTGTTGCTGGGCCAGGGTCGCCGCGACGATATCGCGGTTGGCGTAATGCAACGACAGCTGGATATAGGCGCGCACCACGTTGTTCTGCAATTCGAGCTGGGCCTGGCGGGCTTCGGCAGCGCTCATGTGCGCCAGGTCGACGGCACGCTCGGAGGCATTGCTTTCACGGCCCCACAGGTCGAGCGCGTAGCTCAGGCCCAGGGACGAGTTGTTGTCCCAGGTGGTCTGGCCACTCAACTCGCCCGGGCCATAGAACTGATCCTTCGGCCAATTGTGGCGCTTGAGGGTGGTGTCACTGTTGATCTGCAGCGACTCGGCCGACTCGGCAATCCCGGCCATGGCCCGCGCCTCGCGCACTCGCGCGGCAGCGATGGCCATACTCGGGCTGTTATGAGTGGCGAGTGCCACCCAACGGTTGAGTTGCGGGTCGCCAAAGGCCTGCCACCATTGCGCGGTGGGCCAGTGGGCGTCCTGGGCGGCCTGCTGGATCGCCTCGTCGGTGGCCAGGTGATTGGCGTCGAGCGCCTGGCCCTGTGGGGCGATTCCTCCGGTTCCGACGCAGCCGCTGATTGCTAACGATAAGGCCCAAACACTGAGAGTCTTCAGCTCTCTGCTGATGCGACGCGGCACTGCTGCGAATTCCTGAGGTGGTGATGCGGGGAGAGGTGGCGCAATTCTAGGGGGCGGCATGGGGAACGATAAGCGGGTATTCCTGTGAATCTTTGTTACCGTTCAGGCGATAATCCGCGCCGGCTCAAGGCAAGTTGGGATGTTTATCCCGACGCCAGGCTATTCCCCTACAGCGTGCCGAAGTGCCCACCAGCAGAATGACGAGCATCCCACCCTTCTGGAGTGCCCGAATGTTTTCAGCCCCCAGCACGCGCGCCCGCATAGCGCCGACACCCGCACCCGCCTCCGCTGATGCCCTGCGCAGGCAACTGCACCTCTCGCCCGAGCCTTTGCAGCCGGGCATGTTCCCTTTGCAACGGGACGTGCGCTGGATCGCCGACCTGGTCCTGGACAAGCTGGTCCCGCTTGCGGGCTATCATCGCGATCAAGCGCAGATGGAAGCACTTCACCACAAATTGTCCAGCAGCCCGTCAAGCCTGGAGGTGTCGGTAGAGGAGTTACCGGACTACTACGCGTTTTTCAAAAAGGCCGAGCAGGTGCTTGGCCAACATCGCTCCAGCCAGCGTCCGGACGTCGAAGCCGACTATGCCTTGTGTCGCGCGCTGAAATGGCAGTTTCGCGCAGCGGTCAGCAATGACCGACACCTGCACCTGACGCAGAAGTTGTTGCCGGCGCTTGCCTACGTGCGCAACGGCGGCGAGCGCAGCAACCACCGTCATATCGGCTACAACTTTGTGTTGGACCCCACGCTGCAGAACCAGGCCGGGCCACAACTGGCAGCCGACTCGCGCCTGGAAATCACCGCTGACCAACGCGTCAAAAGCACGCGCACCCTCAGCCTGCAGGCCCATCTGAAGTCATCGATCGCAAACCAGTTCCAGACCCACAGCCAGCTCGGCGTAGGCTATGTATCGTCTCGCGAATACGCAAACCTGGAAGCG
The DNA here is from genome assembly GCF_059419825.1 of Pseudomonas sp. GW821-FHT05D12. NCBI lineage: Bacteria > Pseudomonadati > Pseudomonadota > Gammaproteobacteria > Pseudomonadales > Pseudomonadaceae > Pseudomonas > Pseudomonas sp. GW821-FHT05D12. Next base: position 304,309 of record NZ_JBWKSN010000001.1, read on the forward strand.
TACGCCGATGCCCGCAGCCATTCGGTGCGCACTTCCCTGAGCGAGAGCATCCGGCGAACCGTTCAAAACCTGCCCAGTTTGGTGCGTGATAGCCATAACCTGCAGAAACACCTCGCCTGCTCAGCACTGAGCCAACCCTATGTCCGGGATACCCTGGCCAGCGCCGGCCTTGTCGATGTTGAGTTGCCCAGCATGAGAAGCACCTCCCAGCCGGTCATCACCGAACGAGGCCTCCTCCTGAATGCGCGAAACAAGGTCACGGTGGATGTCTTCAGCGCCCTGAAGCTCAATACCACGATAAAGCCAACCCTGCAGCGTACCCAGCGCCAGATCACCCTGGATATCCTGAGCCTGCACGAAACCGCACCTGAGATGGCACGACTGCGCCTGGCCTCGTCCAAGCACTACAACGACGACCCTGCGGCGCTGTTGAATGCCATGCAACGCCACATCGCCGACACCAGCCAACACTTCACCCAGCAGGCCTGTACACCCGTGCCGGCGTCCGCGTTGAACGCTGCCCGGCACGCCCGCCACAAACAGGCCCAATCCCTGCTGGAACGCTATGTGCTGCTCAAGACCCACTCGCGCCTGACTCCACAGCAGGATGCTGAGATACGCAGCCTGATCCAGCGCAACCCGGCACTGCTTCGCCCCGACGAATTAAAAGTCCACACGCTGACAGCCGAGACCCGAATAGTGAGCTTCAGCGCCGCAGTAACGGCCTCGGCGCAGGCCGGGGCAGGCAAAGGGGTGGCGATTGAAGCCAGCCACCGCAAGCTTGATGACCCGCACCTGAGCGGTGATTACCTGACAATCGACATCGCCCCGATAGATTCGCGGCAGGTCGTGAAGAAAACCTTGCTTCGCGTACTGGGCGCGATTGGCGAGCAAACGTTCGACTGGGAAAACCTGGTCCGCTCGATCAGCGAATCGGTGCTCGATCCCGCGAGGCCGTCGTCCACTCAAGTACTGGTGAAAATAAAGCACGGCCAACCGGTGCTGCTGCATACCCGCCATACGCTGAATAAGAGCCGTGACCTGAAGCTCCCGGCGCCGGTCGAGCAGTTCTTCGGCGTAGCGGCGCAGTCGCTGCGTACCCGGCAAACCCTGCACAAAGAACAGCTGGGCAGCGACTCGCTGGATCATCTCCTGCCCATCGCCCGCCGCTACCTGGAACCCCCTGATCAGCAGCCGGGCTGGGACGCCTACGTCGCGCGACACGCCGACGACTTTCACGCGTTGTTCCATACCCTTGGCCGACAGGCGCACGGTACGCCGCTGACCGCTGAGATTGACGCGCTCAAACGCCTCAGCCCGGCACTCAGCCGCGCCGCCGAAACCCTGGTACAACATGCGCACACCGCCCTTGAAGCGCCTACCGGCGAAAATCGCGCCAGCACGCAGGAAGCCTTCAATCACTTGCTGCGCGAGTATCTGCCGCACTACCAGGCCAAAGTCAGCGAGGCCTGGACCTTGTCCTGATCCTTCGTCACCGTGCTCCGGGGAGAGCAGCGCCCAGCGGATACACACCTGTGCGCAACTTCATGTCACAATTTGGCATCTCCCTTGAGAACACTCCATGGACACTTTGCAAAACATGCGCGCCTTCAGTTGCGTGGCCGAAGCCGGCAGCTTCACCGCCGCCGCCGTGCAACTGGACACCACCACCGCCAACGTTTCGCGCGCGGTCTCCAACCTTGAGGCCCATCTGCAAACCCGCTTGCTCAACCGCACCACCCGCCGCATCGCGCTGACCGAAGCCGGCAAACGCTATTTGCTGCGCTGCGAGCAGATCCTCGCCTACGTCGAGGAAGCCGAGGCCGAAGCCAGCGACGCCCACGCGCGCCCCGCCGGGCAGTTGAAAGTGCACACCATGACCGGCATCGGCCAGCACTTCGTGATTGATGCGATTGCCCGCTACCGCCGCACCCACCCGGACGTGACTTTCGACCTGACCCTGGCCAACCGCGTGCCGGACCTGCTCGACGAGGGCTACGACGTGTCCATCGTGCTGGCCAGCGAGCTGCCGGATTCGGGCTTCGTCTCGCAACGCCTGGGCATCACCTACAGCATCGCCTGCGCCTCGCCCGATTACGTCAAGGCCAAGGGCTGCGCGCAACGGCCCCAGGATTTGCTCAATCACGCCTGCCTGCGCCTGGTCAGCCCGGTGATCCAGCTGGATAAATGGACCTTCAACGGCCCCGAAGGCCAGGAGAGCGTGGCGATCAACACCTCGCCCTTCCTGGTGAACTCGGCCGATGCGATGAAAACCGCGATCACCAGCGGCATGGGCGTCGGGCTGTTGCCGGTGTACGCGGCCATCGAAGGCCTGCGCAACGGCACACTGGTGCGGGTCATGCCCAACTACCGCTCCCAGGAGCTGAACCTGTACGCCATCTACCCGTCGCGCCAATACCTGGACGCGAAGATCAAGACCTGGGTCGAATACCTGCGCGGCTCGCTGCCGGAGATCCTGGCGGCGCACCAGGCGGAACTGGTGGCGTATGAATTGAGCGGCAGCCTGAGTGGCGCGCGCCTGACGAACTGATTTCCACCTGTCGATCTAAATCAAAGGTGGGAGCGGGCTTGCTCGCGAATACGATAGTCCAGCCACAGATGTAGTGACTGACACTGCGCATTCGCGAGCAAACGCGCTCCCACATTGGTTTGGCGGTGTCCTGACAATCACCCGCAAGAATGTTAGCTTGCTTGGCATTCTTCCGTAGTCGATGAGCCCGCCTGCAATGAAAAAGACTGTCCTCGCCTTCAGCCGTGTCACCCCGCAAATGATCGAACGCCTGCAACAGGATTTCGAGGTGATCGCGCCCAACCCCAAGCTGGGCGACATCAACGCTCAATTCAATGAAGCCCTGCCCCACGCCCACGGCCTGATCGGCGTGGGCCGCAAGCTGGGACGCGAGCAATTGCAGGGCGCGAGCAAGCTGGAGGTGGTGTCCAGCGTCTCGGTGGGCTACGACAACTACGACGTGCCGTACTTCAACGAGCGCGGGATCATGCTCACCAACACCCCTGACGTACTCACCGAAAGCACCGCCGACCTGGCCTTCGCCCTGCTGATGAGCAGCGCGCGCCGGGTCGCCGAGCTGGACGCCTGGACCAAGGCCGGCGAGTGGAAAGCCAGTGTCGGCGCGCCGTTGTTCGGCTGCGATGTGCATGGCAAGACGCTGGGCATCGTCGGCATGGGCAACATCGGCGCGGCCGTGGCCCGTCGCGGGCACTTGGGCTTCAACATGCCGATCCTGTACAGCGGCAACAGCCGCAAGCCGGCGCTGGAGCAGGCACTGGGCGCGCAATTTCGCAGCCTGGACGAGCTGCTGGCCGAGGCGGACTTCGTGTGCCTGGTGGTGCCATTGAGCGACAAGACCCGCCACCTGATCAGCACCCGCGAGCTGGGGCTGATGAAATCCAGCGCGATCCTGATCAATATTTCCCGTGGCCCGGTGGTCGACGAACCGGCGCTGATCGAGGCCCTGCAAACCCAGCGCATCCGCGGCGCCGGGCTGGATGTGTACGAGCAGGAGCCGCTGGCCGCGTCGCCGTTGTTCCAACTGAGCAACGCCGTGACCCTGCCGCACATCGGCTCGGCCACCCATGAAACCCGCGAAGCCATGGCCAACCGCGCCCTCGACAACCTGCGCAGCGCCCTGCTCGGCCAGCGCCCCCAGGACCTGGTGAACCCGCAGGTCTGGAAAGGCTGACTCATCCCCCCGGTGAAATGGGGACTTGTGTAGGAGCCAGCTTGTGTAAGAGCTGGCTTGTGTGGGAGCTGGCTTGCCTGCGATAGCATCACCCCGGTTCCACAGAAAGACCGAAGCGCTGCTATCGCAGGCAAGCCAGCTCCTACAGACCCATCCCGACACAAAATCCGGTTAAAGCCTGGCCTCCCCAAGTCGATAACTCTCTATAGATCGTCATCCCTGATCCACAGAAGGTTTTTATGTCCACCACCAAAGCCCGCGCAGACTCTCTCTCGCTTCTGCTCTTTACCTTGCGCAGCGGCAAGCTGATGGCGATCAACCTGCTGAAAGTCAGTGAAATCATCCCCTGCCCGCCGCTGACCAAGCTGCCGGAGTCGCACCCCCACGTCAAAGGCATCGCCACCCTGCGCGGTAACTCGCTGGCGGTCATCGACCTGAGCCGTGCCCTGGGTGAAATGCCCCTGCAGGACCCGGACGGTGGCTGCCTGATCGTCACCGATGTAAGCCGATCCAAGCAGGGCCTGCATGTGCAGGCGGTGAGCAAGATCGTGCACTGCCTGACCACCGACATCCGCCCGCCGCCCTACGGCTCCGGCGGTAACCGCGCGTTCATCACCGGGGTCACCCAGGTCGAAGGCGGCCTCGTGCAAGTGCTGGACATCGAAAAAGTCATCCACGGCATCGCACCGGCCCCGATTGAAGCGGCGCCCACCGACCTGACCATGGAAGAAGCCGAAGTACTCGGCAACGCGCGCATCCTGGTGGTCGACGACAGCCAGGTGGCCCTGCAGCAATCCGTACACACCCTGCGCAACCTCGGCCTCACCTGCCACACCGCGCGCAGTGCCAAGGAAGCCATCGATGTGCTGCTGGAGCTGCAAGGCACGGTCGAGCAGATCAACGTGGTGGTGTCCGACATCGAGATGTCGGAAATGGACGGCTACGCCCTCACCCGCACCCTGCGCGAAACCCCGGATTTCAAAGATCTCTATGTGCTGCTGCACACCTCGCTCGACAGCGCGATGAACAGCGAAAAAGCGCGCCTGGCCGGTGCCGACGCGGTACTGACCAAATTTTCGTCGCCCGAGCTGACCAAGTGCCTGGTGGTGGCGGCCCAGACCGTGGCGCAAAAAGGCCTGTAACGCGTGAGCACGTATTACCAGTTGCTGCGTCGCGACCTCACCGGCAGCCTGCCGGCCCCGCAGTGGCCGGCGGGTACGCAGCTGGACCACTACCGCGATGAGCTGGCCCCGGCGATTCATGCGGTATTGCGCATGACCCAGGAGCAAGGCGGTGGACGCGTGCCCCCGCTGAAAACCTGGCAGCAGCAGTTCATCACCGATGCCGAATTCGACCCCACGCTGTGTCTGGTGGCCAGCAACGCAGAAGGCATTCTCGGCGTGGCCCAGTGCTGGACCAGCGCCTTTATCAAGAACCTTTCCATACACCCCTGCGCCCAGGGCCAGGGGCTGGGCCGCGCCTTGTTGCTGCAGGCCTTCCAGGTGTTCAAGCAACGCGGCGAACCCTGCGTCGACCTCAAGGTGCTGGAGAGCAACCAGCGCGCCCGGCAGTTGTACGCAAGCGCAGGCATGTTCTTGGTACTGCGCGATGCAGTCGCCGAGGACTGACAGGCACTGGCGCATAACTTGCTTCCAGAGACACCGAACGGTACATAGAGGTCAAAACCCGTCACCGTTCACGCGTGCCCTCTGACCTTGCCTGGTGACAGATCCGCCCATGAACACCCATTTTTCCTGCGTTGGCTGCGGCAAATGCTGCACCGACCATCACGTCCCCCTGACCCTCGCCGAAGCCCGTATGTGGGCGGCGGACGGCGGCAACGTCATCGTTCTGGTAGAGGGTTTCCTGGGCAATGGCCTGGGCTTGCCACAGCAGCAACGCGAACATGCCGAGCGGCGTTCAGTGGTGGTGCCCAGCGGCAACACCGAGGCGTTTGTAGCCATCACCTTTGCCGCCTATAACGCCGGCCGCTGCCGGAATCTTGACGAAGACAACCTGTGCCGCATCTATGAACGCCGTCCGTTGGTGTGCCGGATCTATCCGATGGAGATCAACCCGCATATCCCACTGAACCCCGCCGCCAAGGACTGCCCGCCGGAATCCTGGGAACAGGGCCCGGCGCTGATCGTCGGCGGCGAGTTGGCCGACCCGGCGCTGGCGGACCTGATCCTGCGCTCGCGCCAGGCCGACCGTGACGATGTGCAGACCAAGGAGGCGGTGTGCGCCTTGCTGGGTATTCGCACCACGGCGCTCAAGGGGGATGGCTTCACCGCCTACCTGCCGGACATGAACGCGTTTGCCCAGGCGATCGAGCTGGCGGTGGATCAGCCATCCGTGGCCAACGAGTGGGTGTTCCATGTGTCCGGCATGGACATCGCCGAGCAACTGCTGGATGCCGGCGCGCAGATTGCGACTGAAGTGCCGGCCAACTACGCGTTTATTCCGCTGCGCGCAGCGTAGGGCTTGCGGGCCGCTTCGCGGGCAAGCCCGCTCCCACAGGTGACTGCATTCCGACGGGGGCACCCGGTTAGCGCCGTCCACTCCAGAACTCCCGCGCCAACTGGCGCAAATCCTCCGCCAGGGCCGCCACGTCACCGGAGCTGAGCTGGCTCTGCTGGCCGGCGCTGACCGTGGCTTCACCGGCATCGCGGATGCCGAGGATATTGCGGTTGATGTCCTCGCTCACCGCGCTCTGCTCTTCCACGGCGGTCGCGATCTGCTGGCTCATGGCAGTGATCTGCATGACCCGCTGGCTGATGCCATCCAGCGCAGCCGCCGCCCGTTGCGCCTGCTCGACGCTGGCGTGCACATGTTCGCTGCTCTGCGCCATGGCCTGCACCGCGTCGCGCGCGCCGCCCTGCAGGGTGCTGATCATGCGCTGGATTTCATCGGTCGATTGCTGCGTGCGCTGGGCCAGGCCACGCACTTCGTCGGCCACCACGGCAAAACCACGGCCCTGCTCACCGGCCCGCGCGGCTTCGATGGCCGCATTCAGGGCCAGCAGGTTGGTCTGCTCGGCAATCGTGCGGATCACCTCCAGCACGCCGCTGATTTCGCCGCTGTGGCTTTCCAGTTGGTGGATGACGTCTGTGGCCCGCGCCAACTCCTGGGACAAGCGCATCACCGCGTCACGGCTTTCATCCACGCGTTGATGGCCTTCAAGGGTTTCGTTGCCAGCCTGGTCGGCCGCCCTGGACGCCTGCTGGGCATGGCTGGCCATTTGCGCCACGCTGGCGGCCATCTGGTGAATGGCCGTCGCTATCTGATCGGTCTGGGTCTGTTGGCCCTGGGTGCTGGCCTGGCTGCTGTCCAGATGCCGCACCAGTTGCGCCGCGTGCCCCGCCAGGCGCTGGGAGGCATCGCCGATGCGCCCGACCACCGCGCCCACCTGGGCTTCGAGCATCTGCAGGGCAAACTCGATCTGCCCGCATTCATCGCGGCGCCCGGTGTAGATCGCCTGGCTCAGGGGGTTATCGGCAATCTGGCGGGCGCGCTGGCTCAACTGGGCCAGGGGCCGCACGATCAGTCTCACCCCGGCCGCGCCGACCGCACATCCTGCCACCAGGCCCAGCAGTTGCCAGACTGGCGCGTAAGCCGCCAGGCCTACGCCGAGCACCCACGCCACGGCGCAGCTGACAGCCGCCCAGCCCGACAGCTTCAGTTGGAGACCAACCGCCGGCCACGCCCGCCCCTTGCCCGCCCGCAGTCGCGCATACGCCCGTTCTGCCGCCGCCACCCTGGACGCATCCGGCTTGGTGCGCACCGATTGGTACTCCACCGTCGCCCCGTCGCGGGTCACCGGCGTGGCATACGCGCTGACCCAATAATGGTCGCCATTCTTGCAGCGGTTCTTCACCATGCCCATCCACGACCGGCCGCGTTTCAAGGTCTGCCACATATGGGCAAAGGCCTCGGACGGCATGTCAGGATGGCGCAGGACGTTATGGGCCAGCCCCAGCAACTCGTCACGGTGGTAGCCGCTGATGTCGATGAAATCCTGGTTGGCGTAGGTAATCGCGCTGGTCAGGTCAGTGGTCGAGAGGATGTTGGCGTCGGGGGCAAAGTCCACATTCCGACCGGTGACCGGCAGATTGATCTTCATGGAGAAGCGCGCTCGTGATTATTGGAGGAGTCGGCAGGGCGTCGACTCTAAGCGCACCCATGGGGCAAATACTGATCCAGCTCATGTTCTGCGCAATTAATTAGCCATCACGGAGTTTCCAGGCGGTAGGGCGCGAGGATTCGCCGGTACTCACCGTTTTGCATCAACTCTTCGAGGGCGCGATTGAGGTCATTGAGCAACGCCGTATCGGTCTTGCGCACCGCAATCGCCACGCCGTCGCCCAACAGCGCGGCCGAGACAGGCGGGCCGAGGAAGTCGAAGTCCTGGCCATCATCGGTGTCGAGCAGGGCCTGGCGGATTTCCACGGTGCCCTGCAGGGTCGCATCGATATCACCGGCCACCAGGCTGCGCACCAGTTCATCATTGAGCCAGAAGCTCTTGATGATCACGCCCCTGGGCGCCCACTTCGAGCGCACAAAGGCTTCACGATTGCTGCCGAGCAAAACGCCGACGCGCTTGCCCTTGAGCGACTTGACGTGCGGCAGCAGGCCAGAGGTCCGGCGGGCGACCAGCCGTGTCGTGAAGGGATAAAGGGTGTCGGTGAAGCCCGCCCGACGGCGGCGCAGCGACGTCGGTGCCATGCCCATGATTGCATCGAATTGCCGGGCTTCAAGGGCAGGAAAGTCTTCGACGACCACCTGGTCGACCCAGGTACAGCGCACATTCAGTTGCTGGCAGAGGGCATTGCCCAGGTCGATATTCAGGCCGACCAACTGACCTTGCGCATCACGGCTCTGGAAGGGGGGGAATTGCGCGGCAACCGCGAAGCGGATTTCCTGCCGAGGGGGATCACCAGCGGCGACGGCTTCAGCCGCGCACAACAGGACAAGCATTACACATATGTGTATCAGGGCCACGGGAAGCGTCCTTTTCCGGAAAGACCAGCCTCGACACACTCCGTCCCGGGAAATACCGACGGGGCGGAGCAGAGGCTGTGGAAGCTTTCAAGAAATGGTTGCTGCCCCACAAGCAGAAACATCCGCGAAAGCTGTAGGCAGCTTCCGCCAAATGTTGCAGCTAGTTAATCTTAACGTTTACCCATGGAGCGACGCGTTCCCGGCGGGGCCATGCCTGGGGACTTGGTGTGGCCGTTCTTGGCGCCGTTCTTGTACCAGGGCTGGGCGGCTTGCTTGGCCCCGGCCAGTTCACCCGGCTTGAACGGAAACTTGAACGCCGGGATCTCGGCTTTTTCAACGCCTTCGGCGCTGGCCGGATCGACCAGGTCGGTCGCTTCAACAGGGGGTTGTGTCGGGGAAGTCATGGAAGCTCCGGAACGTGCAAAAAATGACGCGAGGCCGGCTTGCGGGCCTCGCTGGCGCGCAGTATACCTGCCCGCCTCGGATCTTTAACCACCGCCTGTACGAATGGTCTGCGCTTACTGACAGCGCTGTCAGTTAGCAGTCACCTTGCTGACCGGGTTCGCAGGCTATAAAGGCCCTTAGTCTCCCACTCCTTTGCCCTGGCGCCTCACCTCCATGCAAATACAACGAAAAACCGCCCTGCTCGTGGGTGTCCTCGTAGTGCTGGCCGTTGCCGCCTGGGCCCTGACGCGCCCGGCCAAGACCAAACTGGCAGCGCCGACTGCGATTCCGGTGCGGGTGGTGAGCGTGGTGCAGCAGGATATTCCACGGTTTGTCAGCGGAATTGGCTCGGTGCTGTCGTTGCACAGTGTGGTGATCCGCCCGCAAGTGGACGGCATTCTCACCAAATTGCTGGTCAAGGAAGGCCAACTGGTCAAGGCCGGGGACTTGCTTGCGACCATCGATGACCGCTCGATCCGCGCCAGCCTGGAGCAAGCCAAGGCACAGCTGGGCGAGAGCCAGGCGCAGTTGCAAGTGGCGCAGGTCAACCTCAAGCGCTACAAGGAATTGAGCGTCGACGACGGCGTCTCCAAGCAGACCTATGATCAGCAGCAAGCGCTGGTCAACCAGCTCAAGGCCACCGCCCAAGGCAACCAGGCCGCCATCGATTCGGCCCAGGTACAGCTTTCCTACACCCAGATTCGCTCGCCGGTCACTGGCCGCGTGGGTATTCGTACCGTGGACGAAGGCAACTTCCTGCGCATGAGCGACACCCAGGGCCTGTTCACAGTGACCCAGATCGACCCGATTGCCGTCGAGTTCTCCCTGCCGCAACAAATGCTGCCGACCCTGCAAGGCTTGATCGCGGCACCGACCAGGGCCAGCGTCGACGCCTACATGGGCGCCGACACCGACGGCCAGACCGGCGACCTGCTGGGTGAAGGCCACTTGAGCCTGATCGACAACCAGATCAGCTCGACCACCGGCACCCTGCGTGCCAAGGCCGAGTTCAACAACGCCTCGCAGCGCCTGTGGCCGGGGCAACTGGTCACGATCAAGATCCAGACCGCCCTCGACAAAAACGCCCTGGTGGTACCGCCGACGGTGGTGCAACGCGGCCTGGATTCGCACTTCGTGTACCGGATCAACGGGGACGAGGTCGACGTGGTGCCGGTGCAGGTGACGTACCAGGACAGTGACGTGAACATCATCAAGGGGGTGCAGGCCGGTGATGTACTGGTCAGTGACGGCCAGTCGCGGCTCAAGGCGGGCGCCCAGGTGGAGGTGCTCAAGGAGCCACCGCAAGTGATCCAGACCGTCGACGCCAAGGTGCAGCCATGAGTGGCAGCCGTTCGCCGTCGGCCTGGTGCGTCGACCACCCGGTCGCCACCCTGCTGCTGACCTTCGCCCTGGTGCTGCTCGGGATGATTGCCTTCCCACGCCTGGCCATCGCCCCACTGCCGGAAGCGGAATTTCCGACGATCCAGGTGACCGCCACCCTGCCCGGCGCCAGCCCGGACACCATGGCTTCATCCGTGGCCACGCCCCTGGAGGTGCAATTCAGTGCCATCCCCGGCATGACCCAGATGACCTCCAGCAGTGCCTTGGGCTCAAGCCTGCTGACCCTGCAATTTACCCTGAACAAGAGCATCGACACGGCTGCACAGGAAGTCCAGGCGGCGATCAACACCGCATCCGGCAAGTTGCCCAGCGACATGCCGAGCCTGCCGACCTGGAAAAAGGTCAACCCGGCGGACAGCCCGGTGCTGATCCTCAGCGTCAGCTCCAACAGCATGCCCAGCACCGAGCTGAGCGACTACGTGGAAACCCTGCTGGCCCGGCAGATCAGCCAGATCGATGGCGTCGGCCAGATCAACATCACCGGCCAGCAACGCCCGGCGATTCGCGTACAGGCCTCCCCCGACAAGCTCGCGGCCATCGGCCTGACCCTGGCCGATATCCGCCTGGCCATCCAGCAATCGAGCCTCAACCTGGCCAAGGGTGCGATCTACGGCGAGAACAGCGTGTCGACCCTGTCGACCAATGACCAGTTGTTCCACCCCAATGACTACGCGCAATTGATCGTGTCCTACAAGGACGGTGCACCGGTTCAGTTGCGTGATATCGCTAAAGTCATCAACGGTTCGGAAAATGCCTACGTGCAGGCCTGGTCCGGCGATACCCCCGGCGTCAACCTGGTGATTTCGCGCCAACCCGGCGCCAACATTGTCGAGACGGTGGACCGCATCCAGTCCGAACTGCCGCGCCTGCAAGCCATGCTGCCGGCGTCGGTGCAGGTCAGCGTGCTGACCGACCGCACCAAGACCATCCGCGCGTCCCTGCATGAAGTCGAAGTGACCCTGCTGATTGCCATCCTGCTGGTGGTGGCGGTGATGGCGCTGTTCCTGCGCCAGTTGTCGGCGACGCTGATTGTGTCCAGCGTGCTCGGCGTGTCGCTGGTCGCCAGTTTTGCGTTGATGTACCTGATGGGCTTCAGCCTGAACAACCTGACCCTGGTGGCGATCGTGATCGCCGTGGGGTTCGTGGTGGACGATGCGATCGTGGTGGTGGAAAACATTCACCGCCACCTCGAAGCGGGGCTCGACAAGCGCGAGGCGGCGATCAAGGGCGCCGGCGAGATCGGCTTCACCGTGGTCTCCATCAGTTTCTCGCTGGTGGCCGCATTTATTCCGCTGCTGTTCATGGGCGGCGTGGTCGGGCGGCTGTTCAAGGAGTTCGCGCTGACGGCTACCTCGACCATCCTGATTTCGGTGGTGGTGTCGCTGACCCTGGCGCCGACCCTGGCCGCGCTGTTCATGCGCGCGCCCACCCATCATGCCCACGACAAACCCGGTTTCAGCGAACGCCTGCTCGCGGGCTATGCGCGCAACCTGCGCCGGGCCCTCGCGCACCAGCGCACCATGGCGGCGATTTTCATCGTGACCCTGGCCCTCGCCGTGGTCGGCTACGTGTTTATCCCCAAGGGTTTCTTCCCGGTACAAGACACCGGTTTTGTGCTCGGCACCAGCGAGGCGGCGGCGGACGTGTCGTACCCGGACATGGTCGCCAAGCACAAGGCCCTGGCCGAGATCGTCAAGGACGACCCGGCGGTGGAAGCGTTCTCCCATTCGGTGGGTGTGACCGGCAGCAACCAGACCATCGCCAACGGCCGCTTCTGGATTGCCCTGAAAGACCGCGGCGACCGCGATGTCTCCGCCAGCCAGTTCATCGACCGCATCCGACCGAAACTGGCCAAGGTGCCGGGCATCGTGCTGTACCTGCGCGCCGGCCAGGACATCAACCTCAGTTCCGGTCCCAGCCGCGCCCAGTATCAGTACGTGCTCAAGAGCAACGACGGCCCGACGCTCAACACCTGGACCCAGCGCCTGACGGAGAAACTGCGCGCCAACCCGGCCTTTCGTGACCTCTCCAACGACCTGCAACTGGGCGGCAGCATTACCCACATCAGCATCGACCGTCAGGCCGCCGCACGTTTCGGCCTGACCGCCACCGACGTCGACCAGGCGCTGTATGACGCGTTCGGCCAGCGCCAGATCAACGAATTCCAGACCGAGATCAACCAGTACCAGGTGGTGCTGGAACTCGACACGAAGCAACGCGGCAAGGCCGAGAGCCTGAATTATTTCTACCTGCGCTCACCGCTGACCAACGAGATGGTGCCGCTGTCGGCACTGGCCAAGGTCGACCCGCCGACCGTCGGGCCGTTGTCCATCAGTCATGACGGCATGTTCCCGGCCGCCAACCTGTCGTTCAACCTCGCGCCCGGCGTGGCGTTGGGCGATGCGGTGATCATGCTTAACCAGGCAAAGAATGAAATCGGCATGCCGACTACCATCATCGGCAACTTCCAGGGCGCGGCGCAGGCGTTCCAGAGTTCGCTGGCCAGCCAGCCGTGGCTGATCCTCGCGGCGCTGGTGGCGGTCTACATCATCCTCGGCGTGCTGTATGAAAGTTTTGTCCACCCGCTGACGATCATTTCCACCCTGCCCTCGGCAGGCCTGGGTGCGCTGATCATGCTGTCGCTGATGGGCCAGGACTTTTCGATCATGGCGCTGATCGGCCTGGTGCTGCTGATCGGGATCGTGAAGAAGAACGGCATCCTGATGATCGACTTTGCCCTTGAGGCCCAGCGCGTCAGGGGCCTGTCGCCGGAGGATGCGATCTACGAAGCCTGTGTCACGCGGTTCCGGCCGATCATCATGACCACCCTCGCCGCCCTGCTCGGCGCGGTGCCGTTGATGCTCGGCGCAGGCCCAGGCGCGGAAATGCGCCAGCCGCTGGGCATTGCGGTGGTCGGCGGGCTGCTGGTGAGCCAGGCGCTGACGTTGTTCACTACACCGGTCATATACTTGTACCTCGAGAAGTTTTTCCACCGGCCCAAACCAACGCCTGCGTTGGCGACCACACAATGAGGCTGAGGCCCCGCCCTGGAGCAAAAGGCTCATGCGCGTCCTGATTATTGAAGACGAAGAAAAAACCGCGGACTACCTGCACCGCGGCCTGACAGAACAAGGCTACACCGTCGATGTGGCCCGCGAAGGCGTCGAGGGGTTGCACCTGGCGCTGGAGAACGATTACGCGGTGATCGTGCTCGACGTGATGCTGCCCGGCCTCGACGGCTTTGGCGTGTTGCGCGCCTTGCGGGCGCGCAAGCAGACCCCGGTGATCATGCTCACCGCCCGTGAACGCGTGGAAGATCGCATTCGCGGCCTGCGCGAAGGGGCCGATGATTACCTCGGCAAGCCGTTCTCGTTCCTCGAACTGGTGGCGCGCCTGCAGGCGTTGACCCGCCGCAGCGGCGGCCACGAACCGGTGCAGGTCACGGTCGCCGACCTGTGGATCGACCTGATCAGCCGCAAGGCCAGCCGCAACGGCCTGCGCCTGGACCTGACCGCCAAGGAGTTCTCGCTGCTCAGCGTACTCGCGCGGCGCCAGGGTGAAATCCTGTCCAAGACCGCCATCGCGGAGATGGTCTGGGACATCAATTTCGACAGCGACGCCAACGTGGTCGAAGTCGCGATCAAGCGCCTGCGCGCCAAGCTCGATGGGCCGTTCGACACCAAACTGCTGCACACCATTCGCGGCATGGGTTATGTGCTGGAGAACCGCAGTGTCGGCTAACTCCATCGCCCTGCGCCTGAGCGGCATGTTCACCCTGGTGGCGCTGCTGATCTTCCTGTTGATCGGCGGCGCGTTGTACCAGCAGGTTGACCGCGGCCTGGGCTTGTTGCCGGGGGCAGAGTTGGACGCGCGCTACAGCGTGCTCGAATCCTCGGTGAACCGCTTTGGCACGCCGGACCACTGGGTGAAGATCCAGGCCAAGCTCAAGCTGTTGGGCGAGGAAGACAAGCGCATCCGCTTCTGGGTGGTCAGCAGCGACCCGGCCTATGAATACGGCAACCCCGACGCGCAGATTCGCGCCTTTGCCGCCGGGCCAACGGGCAAGCGCGACATGCGCCTGCCGGGGCGTGAATACCCGTTCAAGGTGTTGGTCAGCCAATTTGCGGCCAAGGACCAGCGCCCGCCGCTGCGCTTCATGATCGCCATTGATACCGAGAACTTTCGGGCTACCCAGCACCAGTTGCTGATGGCCCTGATCGGCCTCGCATTCGTGGGGGTGGTGATGGCTTCGCTGCTGGGCTTCTGGGTCTCGCGTATCGGCCTCAAGCCGTTGATCACGCTGTCGGATGAGGCGCAGAAACTCGCGCCGCCGAAACTTTCCGGGCGCCTGCAGTTGTCGCCGCTGCCGCCGGAACTGAGCCAGTTCGTCAACTCGTTCAACTCAACGCTCGACCGAGTGGAGCAGGCCTACTCACGCCTGGAGTCGTTCAACGCCGACGTGGCCCACGAACTGCGCTCACCGCTGACCAACCTGATCGGCCAGACCCAGGTCGCCCTGACGCGCGGGCGTTCGGCCGAGCATTATTTCGAAGTGCTGCAATCCAACCTCGAGGAACTCGAGCGCCTGCGTTCGATCATCAACGACATGCTGTTCCTCGCCAGCGCCGACCAGGGCAGCAAGGCCACTAAGCTGATCGAAAGCTCCCTGGCCGACGAAGTGGCGACCACCCTCGACTACCTGGACTTCATCCTCGAAGACGCCCAGGTCCAGGTGCGTGTGCGCGGCGACGCCCTGGTGCAGATCGAAAAAGCCCACCTGCGCCGCGCGCTGATCAACCTGCTGAGCAATGCGGTGCAACACACGGCGCCGGGGCAGGTTATCGAGGTGAGCATCGAGGTGCAGGGGCATCAGGTGGCGATCGGGGTGACCAACCCTGGCGATGAGATTGCCAGCGAACACCTGCCCCGGCTGTTCGAACGCTTTTATCGGGTGGATGCGTCACGCAGCAACAGTGGGGCGAATCATGGGTTGGGGTTGGCCATCGTCAAGGCCATCGCGTTGATGCACGGCGGCGATGTGTTTGTGCGCAGTGCCGGCGGCGGCAATACCTTTGGCATTACCCTGCCCGTCTGACGGCCGAACTGTTGCGATTTGGGCAACAGTCATTATCTTGTTACACTCTGTATCCCACCGCTCACCTGCGTTAATTTGACGCATCGATGAGCGCGACGGCATAGACAGCTGACCCGCTTACCCGAATTTCCCTCGACTTATTTCCAGGGCTCTACACTGGGAATCTGTCTTAAAGCCGCTGACTTCAGCGGCTTTTTTTTGCGGTAAAAAAAGGCCAGGCACACCCCCACGACATTGGCCGTTTTCGATTGACCAAAGGAGCTCCACCGGTGAAGAACTCGCTGACGTTCACCCCGTTATTCCTCGCGATTGCAGCAACGATCGTCCCCCTTGCCCACGCGGCAGACACCATCCCCACCGACGGTTTCGTCGAAGGCTCGCACCTCAACATCAACACCCGCAACTACTACATGAACCGCGACCGTCGCGATATCCACACCGATGACAGCAAGGAATGGGGCCAGGGTTTTATCGGCACCTTCGAATCCGGCTACACCCAGGGCACCGTCGGCTTCGGCCTGGACGCCCACGCCATGCTCGGCCTCAAGCTCGACGGCGGAGGCGGCACTGATGGCTCCAGCATCCTTCCGTACGGCAGTGGCAACGGCAAGGCGCCGGGCTCGTTCTCCACCGCAGGTGGCACCCTGAAAATGCGCGCCTTCGACACCGAGTTGAAGGCCGGCGACCTGTTCCTGAACAACCCGGTGATCGCCGGCGGCATGACCCGCATGCTGCCGCAGACCTTCCGTGGCGTGAGCCTGACCAACCACAGCGTCGACGGCTGGATGTTCGAGGGCGGCCAGGCCAGCTTTACCAAGCTCTACAACCAGAGCGGCCACCGGCGCATTGGCACCAGCTATGGTGCGCTGCCCAACAACACGGACAGCCAGCACATGAATTGGGCCGGTGTGTCGTTCAGCGGCATCGACGGGCTGACCAGCAACCTCTACGCCTCCGAACTCAAGGACGTGTGGCACCAGTACTACTACGACCTCGACTACACCTATGTGGTCAACGAAATGGTCAGCCTCAACCCCGGCCTGCATTACTACCACACCCAGGACACCGGGCAGGCGCTGCTGGGCAACATCGACAACAACACCTACAGCCTGCACTTCACCGTCGACGTCGGCCATCACAGCGTCACTGCCGCGTACCAGCGGGTCAACGGCAATACCCCGTTCGACTACATTGCCCAGGGCGACAGCGTGTACGTGGACAACTCCCAGCAATACTCCGACTTCAACGGCCCCAATGAGCGTTCGTGGAAACTCAAGTACGCCTATAACTTCGGCGGCCTGGGCCTGCCCGGCCTGACCTCGGCCGTGTCCTACATCAGCGGCAAGACCGACCTCACCACAGTCGACCCGCAAAGCCGTGGCTACAGCGCCTGGTACAGCGCCGACGGCAAGGACGCCAAGCACTGGGAACGCGATATCGACCTCAAATACGTCGTGCAGGGCGGCAAGGCCAAAGACCTGGCGGTGCGCCTGCAGTGGGCGGTCAATCGCGGCAGCAACGGCTATTCGGCGGTGGACCGCGATGTGGATGAATACCGCGTGATCGTCGACTACCCGATTAACGTGTTCTGACACGCACCCTGTCGCCCAGGCAGAACCAGGATGGGCGCGGATTCGCTCGCGAATGCGGTGTAGCAGCCAACCCAGCCGTTACTGACGCATCGCATTGGCGAGCAAGCCCCCTCGCACCGTTTTGCCGGGCGCCATATTCCAGAGTTGCTACTACGCTATTGGCATCCTCGAAGCAGAAGTACGCCCGATGAGCCCAAGCCTCGCCCGCCCTACCCGCCGCCCGGAACGCTTGCTGATACTGGGCAGCACCCTCACGGTCCTGATGATCGTCGCGGTCGTCACCGCGTTATTGATTCGTGAACACGCCAATACCTTGCAGAGCGCCAAACGCACGGCCAACAACATCACACAGCTGATCGACGCCGATGTGTTGCGCAACGTCGAACTCTACGACATGTCCATCAAGGGCCTGATCACCGCCACTGAACGCAATGACCTGCTGGGCGTTTCCGCGAGCATCCGGCACCTGGTGCTGTTCGACCGCTCCGCCGCCGCACCCTACAAGGGCGATATCCTGCTGCTCGACCCCGAGGGCGAGGTGCTTGCCGACTCCTCGTTGCTGACCCCCAAGACCGGCAACTTCGCCGATCGTGACTATTTCCAGGTACACCGCAACGACCCGGATGTGGGCCTGTATATCAGCCGTCCGTTCCTGGCCCGCTGCGTGTGCGACGACCAATGGCGCATTGCATTCAGTCGGCGCGTGTCGTCGGCAGACGGGCGCTTCCTCGGCGTAGCAGTGGCCTCCATGCGCCTGTCGTACTTTCACCAACTGTTCAGCAGCCTGAATATCGGCAGTGACAGCACCATCAACCTGATCAATCACCAGGGCATCCTGCTGGCGCAGGAACCCATGCTGGAGCTGGATATGGTGGGCAAGGACCTGAGCCAACGCCCGAACGTGGCGCGTATGCTGCGCGAGCGCGATGGCAGTTTCAGCAGCATCTCCAGCGTCGATAACCAGCCGCGGCTGTACAGTTTTTCGACTGTGGGCAACTTGCCGCTGATCGTCGTGGTGGCGCTGTCCAGTGACGAGATTTTCGCTCCCTGGCGCCGCGCGGCGTGGCTGGTCAGCATCGCGACGGGCATTCTGTGCATGGGCCTGCTGTGGCTGACCTGGATGCTCTGCAGTGAACTGCGCCGCCGCCATCACGCCGAGCAGGTGCTGTCAGAACTGGCAGCCACCGACCCGCTCACCGGCCTGGCCAACCGTCGCATTCTCGACCAGCGCCTGCGCCTGGAGTGGGATCGCGCCCAACGCTCGACTGAGCCGTTGACGCTGCTGATGATTGATGTGGACCACTTCAAGGCCTTCAATGACCGCCATGGCCATCACGGCGGCGACGCGGCATTGCGCACGGTCGCCCAGGTGATCGGCGACAACATCCGCCGCCCGGCCGACCTCGCCGCGCGGTATGGCGGCGAAGAGTTCGCGGTAATCCTGCCCCATACCGATGCCAAGGGCGCCTGGGTTATCGCCGAGCACATCCGCAGCAGCGTCGAACATTTGCCCCGGGTGAACGGTGCCGACCGGCCGATTACGGTGAGCATCGGCATGAGCACCTGGGACAAACGCAGCCGTATGACTCTTGAGGCGTTGCTGCTCAAGGCTGACCAGGCGTTGTATGAGGCCAAGCACAGCGGGCGCAACCGGATCGTGGATGCTGGACAGATCTAGGGTGGGAGCAGGTCTGCTGGGATGAGGGCGCTTGCATACTCCACTGCAAACCCATCAAGCATAAAAAAAGGCCACCCGAAGGCAGCCTTTCAAAACTAAAGAAAGAGAGTTGTTACTTACACCGCCGCGACGGGACGCATGTAAGAGATCGGTGCGGTGCTGGCATCTTCGAAGGTCACGACTTCCCAAGCGTCTGTCTGCTCAATCAACTTGCGCAGCAGCTGGTTGTTAAGGGCGTGGCCCGACTTGAAGCCTTTGAACTCGCCTATCAGGCTATTGCCCAGCAGGTAGAGATCACCGATTGCATCGAGGATCTTGTGCTTCACGAATTCGTCTTCATAGCGAAGGCCGTCTTCGTTCAGTACACCATCCGCGTCGACCACAATGGCGTTTTCAACGCTGCCGCCGAGTGCGAGGTTGTGCTTGCGCAGGTACTCGATGTCACTCATGAAACCAAAGGTACGGGCACGGCTGACTTCTTTTACGAACGAAGTGCTGGAAAAATCCACGCTTGCACTTTGGGTGCGGTCACGGAATACCGGGTGATCGAAATCGATCTCAAAGCTCACTTTAAAGCCTTCGAACGGGACGAAGGTGGCGCGCTTGTCGCCGTCTTCTACTGTCACTTCCCGCAGAATGCGAATGAACTTCTTGGCTGCGTCCTGTTCTTCCAGGCCGGCAGATTGAATCAAGAATACGAAGGGTCCAGCGCTGCCATCCATGATCGGGACTTCGGACGCGGAGAGCTCGACGTAGGCGTTATCGATGCCCAGGCCAGCCATGGCCGAGAGCAAGTGCTCCACCGTGTCCACTTTGACGTCACCGTTGACCAATGTGGTCGACATAGTGGTTTCGCCAACGTTTTCCGCGCGAGCAGGAATCTGCACCGCAGGGTCCAGGTCGGCACGCACAAACACGATGCCGGTGTCGACAGGTGCAGGCTTGAGGGTCAGGTATACCTTCTCCCCGGAGTGCAGACCTACACCTGTGGCACGAATAATATTCTTCAGAGTGCGTTGTTTAATCATGGCTTGGACCGCTTCAGCGCAAATTGCGAACTGGTATCAACAAAGGCTGGCGATAATAGCAGACCAGACCTTTGCTGAACACCAATCACCTTCATAGCCCTGATACATTCCATTAATCGGCCTGACGACGCAGGAATGCCGGGATGTCCAGGTAGTCCAGATCATCTTGCGGATTCGGGCTACGAGACGCCGCAGCACCGGCCTGGGCCTGGTTGCGCATCACGGTCGGACGATCCAGGTCACGGTAGTTGACCGACGGCAGTTCCTGACGCGCAGGTGCTGGAGCGGCAGCTTGCTGGCTGGCCTGGCTGTTGTGGAGCGTGTTGTCGATGACCTTCACAGGCTTCTCGATTTTCGCGCCCAGACCGGTAGCAACCACGGTCACGTGCAGTTCGTCGCGCATGTCCGGATCGATCACGGTACCGACCTTGACCATCGCGTGCTCGGAAGCGAAGGCTTCGATGATGCTACCCACGTCGGAGTACTCACCCAGGGACAGGTCAGGACCGGCGGTGATGTTCACCAGGATGCCGCGTGCACCTTGAAGGTTCACGTCTTCCAGCAACGGGTTGCGAATGGCCGCTTCGGTGGCCTCGCGTGCACGGTTCGGACCGCTGGCGCAGCCAGTGCCCATCATCGCCATGCCCATTTCGCTCATGACAGTACGTACGTCGGCAAAGTCGACGTTGATCATGCCTGGACGCTTGATGATGTCGGAGATACCGCGAACGGCACCGGCCAGTACATCGTCAGCCTTGGCGAACGCGGACAGCAGGCTTGCGTCCTTGCCCAGGATGGTCAGCAGCTTCTCGTTGGGAATGGTGATCAACGAGTCGACGCTTTCAGACAGCAGACGGATGCCTTCGTCGGCGATCTGCATGCGCTTGCGGCCTTCGAACGGGAACGGACGGGTCACGACGGCAACCGTCAGGATCCCCATTTCCTTGGCCACTTCAGCAATGATAGGTGCCGCACCGGTACCGGTACCGCCGCCCATGCCGGTGGTGATGAACACCATGTTGGTGCCTTGCAGCACTTCAGCGATACGCTCGCGGTCTTCGAGTGCGGCTTGACGGCCGACTTCCGGGTTGGCGCCAGCGCCGAGGCCCTTGGTCACGGCAGTGCCCAATTGCAGGATGGTCCGCGCGCCGATGCTTTTCAGCGCCTGGGCATCAGTGTTGGCGCAGATGAACTCAACGCCTTCAATGTTGCTCTTGACCATATGGTTGACAGCGTTGCCGCCGCCACCGCCGACACCGATCACTTTGATGACCGGGCTTGCGGGGATGTTGTCTACGAGTTCGAACATGTTCCCTCTCCTTTCATTTCTCTAGTTTTTTCGCCTACGCCTACTGCTGCAGGAGTTCCAAGCTTCAAGCCATAAGCTGCAAGCTCGGAACGCCATACTCTTGAAGCTTGCGGCTTGGCGCTCGCCGCAGCTTCTTTAGAAGTTGCCCTTGACCCATGCCTGCAGACGCTCGAACAACGGCGCTTTCGCCTCGTCGTCACTGCGGTAGCTGTCACGGTTGCTCGGGCCCGACAGGGAAATGCCATCGGTCTGCTTTTGCAGCCCGTACAACAGCAAGCCCACGCCAGTCGAATAAATCGGGTTGCGCACCACGTCGCCCAGGCCTTTCACGCCATGGGGAACGCCCAGGCGCACCGGCATGTGGAAGATTTCCTCGGCCAGTTCGACCGCGCCTTCCATCTTCGAGGTGCCCCCGGTCAGCACGATGCCGGCCGGGATCAAATCTTCGTAGCCGCTGCGGCGCAGTTCAGCCTGGATCAGGGTGAACAGCTCGTCGTAGCGCGGCTCGACCACTTCGGCCAGGGCCTGGCGCGACAGCTCGCGCGGTGGACGGTCGCCCACGCTTGGCACCTTGATGGTCTCACCGGCACCGGCCAGCTTGGCCAGGGCGCAGGCGTAGCGGATCTTGATTTCTTCGGCGTACTGGGTCGGCGTACGCAGCGCCATGGCGATGTCGTTGGTGACCTGGTCGCCCGCAATCGGGATCACGGCGGTGTGACGGATCGCACCCTCGGTGAAGATCGCGATATCGGTGGTGCCGCCGCCGATGTCCACCAGGCATACGCCCAGTTCTTTTTCGTCGTCGGTCAGTACCGAGTAGGCCGACGCCAGTTGCTCAAGAATGATGTCGTCGATTTCCAGGCCGCAGCGACGCACGCATTTTTCAATGTTCTGTGCGGCGTTGACGGCACAGGTCACCACGTGGACCTTGGCTTCCAGGCGCACGCCCGACATGCCCAGGGGTTCGCGCACGCCTTCCTGGTTATCGATAACGTAGTCCTGCGGCAGGGTGTGCAGCACCCGCTGGTCAGCCGGGATTGCCACGGCCTGGGCAGCGTCGAGCACACGCTCGAGGTCAGCCGAGCTGACTTCGCGATCGCGGATCGCCACGATGCCGTGGGAGTTCAGGCTGCGGATGTGATTGCCGGCTACGCCGACGAACGCCGAGTGGATCCGGCAACCGGCCATCAGCTGCGCTTCTTCAATCGCGCGCTGGATCGATTGCACGGTGGACTCGATGTTCACCACCACGCCCTTCTTCAGGCCCCGGGACGGATGCGTGCCAATACCGACGATTTCGATCGTGCCGTCTTCCCCGACCTCGCCCACCAGCGCCACCACCTTGGAGGTGCCGATATCGAGACCGACGATCATTTTGCCGCTTTGCACGTTTGCCATGGGTCCTGCCTCTTCTTAATTCTTCGCGACAGCGGGTTGCGCTGCCGTGGGCGCAGCCGGTTCACGCCAGCCGACGGCAAGGCCGTTGGCGTAACGCAGGTCGACGCTCGCAATGTTCGTAATCTGTTCTTTCAAGGTCTTGTCATAGATGGCAATGAAGCGGCGCATCTTTTCCACCAAGCGGTCGCGTCCCAGCAACAACTGGATGCCCGGGCCGGAACTGCCTGCCCCGGTTGTCAAAAACCAGCTGCCCCGCTCACGCAATTCCAGGCGTGCAATGGAGAAGCCCAGTGGCCGCAGCATCTGGCTCAAGGCCTGGTACTGCTGCATCACTTGCTGCTGCGCCCGCTGCGGCCCGAACAGCTGCGGCAGGTGCTCGTAGTTGGCCAGCTCACGCGGGGTGAACGCCTGGCCCTGGTTGTTCAACAGCGCCTCGTCGCCCCAGCGGGCCACCGGCAGTTGTTCTTCCAGGCGGATCGTCACCTGGTCCGGCCAGACACGGCGGACTTCGGCGTGGGCGATCCACGGCATCTGCTCCAGCTCCGAGCGCATACCGGCCAGGTCGATGGTGAAGAAGCTCGCCGCCAGGTACGGCCCGATACGCTGCTGCACCGCTTGCTGGCTGATGTAGCTCAAGTCGCCCTGCACACTGATCTTGGTGATGGGACGATCGGCATACGGCAATAGACGCTGCGCGCCCTCGTAAGTGCCAAAGCCCAGGACTACCAGCAGCACCGGCCAGAACAGCGCCTTGAGGAAACCAAAATTGGCTTTCGGCAGGCGCGCCGACATCGGCTCTTTAGCCACCATTCGGCTGGCACCCCGGGGCACCGGCTTGCGGCTCGGTGCTTGTGGGGGCTGATGACGAAGCGATGCGCCTTTCATGTCCTTAGCCTCGTGGCTCAATGCTTGCGGCAAGAATCGCCAGCACCAACTGCTGGAAATCCAGACCGGCTGCGCGAGCGGCCATAGGTACCAGGCTGTGATCGGTCATACCCGGTGCGGTGTTGACTTCCAGGAACCAGAAATTCCCTTGCTCATCCTGCATCACGTCTGCCCGCGCCCAACCGGCGATACCCAGCGCCTCACAGGCTTTCGCCGTGAGGTCCATCAATTGTTTTTCCTTGGTTGCGTCGAGGCCGCAGGGGATCCGGTACTGGGTATCGGAAGCCACGTACTTGGCGTCGTAGTCGTAAAAGGTGTGGGGCGTGCCCAATGCGATAGGCGGCAATACCTGGCCACGCAGGGTGGCGATGGTGTACTCGGGACCCTGGATCCACTGTTCCACCAACACTTGCGAATCGTAGGTACTTGCCGCTTTCCATGCGTCGATCAATTCGGCGGCCGAGTTCACTTTGGCCATGCCGATACTGGAGCCTTCATGGGCTGGTTTGACGATCAAAGGCAGGCCCAGTTCCTTGGCCGCAGAAATACAATCGTCTTCGCTGCACAGCACACTGTGGCGCGGGGTTGGAATACCCAGGCTGTGCCACACCTGCTTGGTGCGCAACTTGTCCATCGCCAGTGCCGAGGCGAGGATGCCGCTGCCGGTGTAAGGGATGCCGGCGCACTCCAGCAGGCCCTGCATGCTGCCGTCTTCGCCGCCACGGCCGTGCAGGATGATGAACGCACGGTCGATCTTTTCGGCCTGCAGGCGCGCGAGGAAGTCATCGCCCACGTCGATACCGAACGCATTCACGCCGGCGCTTTGCAGGGCTTCAAGCACGGCATTGCCGGACTTGAGCGAGACTTCACGCTCGGCGCTCTTGCCGCCGAACAGCACCGCCACGCGGCCGAAGTCGGCGGGCGCGAGGGTGGAAAACAGGGCGTCATAGTTCGTGGTCATTTCGACTTCCCCTGTACGGCCGCGAACAATGGGCTCGCAAGCAATTTAGGGGCAAGGCCGCCGATATCACCGGCACCCTGGCACAGCAGGATGTCACCGGCGCGCAACAGCGGCTTGACGATCGGTGCCAGGTCCACGCCACGCTCGATGTAGATCGGGTCCAACTGGCCGCGCTGGCGGATGCTGTTGCACAGCTTGCGGCTGTCGGCGCCCGGGATCGGCTCTTCACCGGCCGGGTAGACTTCCATCAGCAGCAGCACGTTGGCATCGGCCAATACATTTACAAAGTCGTCGTACAGGTCGCGGGTGCGGCTGTAGCGGTGCGGCTGGTAGACCATCACCAGGCGGCGCTCCGGCCAGCCGCCGCGCACGGCCTTGATCACGGCGGCGACTTCGGTCGGGTGGTGACCGTAGTCGTCCACCAGCATCACGTCGCCACCTTCTACCGGCAACTGGCCGTAGACCTGGAAACGCCGGCCGACACCGGCAAAGCGCGACAGGCCTTCGACGATGGCTTCATCGCTGACGCCTTCATCGGAGGCGATGCAGATGGTCGCCAGGGAGTTCAGGACGTTGTGGTTGCCCGGCATGTTCACCGAGACATCCAGCGGCTCGCGGTCAGGGCGCAGCACGGTGAAGAAGGTCTGCATGCCTTCCTGGCGCACATTGATCGCACGCACGTCAGCGTCTTCGCTGAAGCCGTAGGTCACGGTCGGACGCTTGACCAAGGGCAGGATTTCGCGCACCACCGGGTCGTCCAGGCACACCACGGCCAGACCGTAGAACGGCAGGTTGTGCAGGAACTCGACGAAGGTTTTCTTCAACTTGTTGAAGTCGCCATCGTAGGTGGCCATGTGATCTTCGTCGATGTTGGTGACAACAGCGACCAGCGGCTGCAGGTGCAGGAAGCTGGCGTCGCTTTCATCGGCTTCGGCGATCAGGTAGCGGCTGGTACCGAGCTGGGCATTGGTACCCGCTGCATTCAGGCGGCCACCGATCACGAAGGTCGGGTCCAGGCCACCGGCGGCGAACACCGAGGCGATCAGGCTGGTGGTGGTGGTTTTGCCATGGGTACCGGCGACGGCGATGCCGTGGCGGTAGCGCATCAGCTCGGCGAGCATCTCGGCGCGTGGCACCACCGGGATACGGCGCTCAAGGGCAGTGGCCACTTCCGGGTTGGAGGTGTTCACGGCGCTGGAAACCACCAGTACGTCGGCCTCGGCGGCGTTCTCGGCACGGTGACCGATATAGATCTGCGCGCCAAAGGACTTCAGGCGATCCGTGACCGGCGACTCTTTCAAGTCGGAGCCGGACACCTGGTAACCCAGGTTCAGCAATACTTCGGCAATCCCGCACATGCCCACGCCGCCGATACCGACGAAGTGGATACGACGGATGCGACGCATCTCGGGTTGTGGCATGGCTTTCTGATTCTCAACCATGGGCCACCTCCAGGCAGATATCGACCACGGTGCGGGTTGCGTCAGGTTTGGCCAGGCGGCTTGCGGTGCTCGCCATGCTGTTGAGTCGTTCCGGTTGCATCAAAACCTCGGTCAGGCGTGCGGCCAAATCGGCGGCGCCAGTCGTTCTTTGCGGCAGCAGGAAGGCAGCGCCCTCCCCGGCCAAATATTCGGCGTTGCGGGTCTGGTGATCGTCGATTGCATGGGGCAAAGGCACCAGCAAGGACGGCAGACCGGCGGCGGCCAATTCACTGACGGTCAGCGCACCAGCGCGACAGACCACCAGGTCGGCCCAGCCATAGGCATGGGCCATGTCTTTGATGAAGGGCTGCACATTCGCCTCGACACCGGCCTCGCGATAGCGCGTGGCGGTGACTTCATCGTGGTTCTTGCCGGCCTGGTGGAAGATCTCCGGGCGCAGGTCCACAGGCAGTTGCGCGAGTGCTTCGGGCAGTAATTTGTTCAGCGGCTCAGCCCCCAGGCTTCCGCCCAGGATCAGCAGGTGCGCCTTGCGCCCGACCAGGGGCTCGCGGGCGATATCCATGAACAATTCGGTGCGCACCGGGTTGCCGGTAGTGCGGCGCTTGTCCGCGGCGCTGAAGGTGTTGGGGAATGCCTCGCAGACCCGCGCCGCCAGGGGCACCAGCAAACGGTTGGCGGTACCGGCGACGGCGTTCTGTTCATGCACGATTACCGGCACACCGGCGAGCTTCGCCGCGACGCCACCAGGACCGGTCACATAACCGCCAAAACCGAGCACACACACCGGCTTCAATTCGCGAATGACCTTGCGCGCCTGCCACACCGCCTTGAGCAACACGAACGGCGCCTTGAGCAGGGACAGCTTGCCCTTGCCACGCAGCCCGGTGACGTTGATCAAGTGCAGCGGCAAGCCGGCATTCGGTACCAGTTCGTTTTCGATGCCGCGCGGTGTTCCCAGCCAGTGCACGGTGTAGCCACGGTTCTGGAATTCCCGCGCGCAGGCCAGGGCCGGGAACACATGGCCCCCGGTGCCGCCCGCCATGATCAGCACGTTAGCGCCCATGGGATGGCTCCTCGGCAAAATCGCTTTCGCTGAATTCCATCTCTTCGCTGCCCAGGTGGGTTCGACTCTCCCACTCGATGCGCAGCAACAGGCCCAGGCACGCGCAGCAAATCACCAACGAACTGCCGCCGTAACTGAGGAACGGCAAGGTCAGGCCCTTGGTCGGCAGCAGGCCGACGTTCACGCCGATGTTGATCAGGAACTGGCCGATCCACAGGAACGACAAGCCGTACGCCACATAAGCGGCGAAATACTGCTTGGCCTTCTCGGCCCACAAGCCGATGTACATGCCGCGTACACACACGAACACGAACAGCGCAACGGTGCACAGCGAGCCGACCACGCCGAGCTCTTCGGCGAGTACCGAGAACACGAAGTCGGTGTGCGCTTCCGGCAGGTAGAACTGCTTCTGCACGCTGTTGCCCAGGCCCACGCCCAGCCACTCGCCGCGACCGAAGGCGATCAGCGCCTGGGTCAGCTGGTAGCCGGAGCCGAATTGATCGGACCACGGGTCGGTAAAGGTAATCAGGCGCGCCATCCGGTAGGGTTGCGCCTGCACCAGGATGGTCACGGCAGCCACGGCCAGCAGCACCATCAGGGTGAAGCGGAACAGGCCCACGCCGCCGAGGAACAGCATCGCCGCCGCCGCGCCCATCATCACCACGGTGGCCCCGAAGTCGGGTTCCATCAGCAACAGGCCGGCCATTGGCAGCAACACGATGAACGGCTTGAAGAAGCCCATCCAGCTTTCGCGCACTTCTTTCTGGCGCCGTACCAGGTAGCCGGCGAGGTAGATCACCACGAACACCTTGGCGATTTCCGAGGGTTGCACGTTGAAGGCGCCGAAGCCGATCCAGCGCATCGAACCGTTCACCTCGCGACCGATGCCGGGCAGGATCACCATGATCAGCAAGCCGAACGCCCCGATCAGCATCAACCAGCCCAGGCGTTGCCAGGTGGCGATGGGGATCATCATGGTCACGATGCACGCGCCGAGGCCGATCACCAGGTACACCAGGTGACGAATCATCATGTACAGGGTGTTGCCCGACTGCACGGCAGCCACTTCGGAAGACGCCGAAGTGATCATCACCAGGCCCAGGCCGAGCAGCGCCAGGCAACCGGCGAGCATCGGGAAATCCAGGTCGATACCGCGCCCGGTAATGATCGGCGACGGATAGGGCTTGATGATATTGCGCAAATTCATGCCAAGGCCTCCACGGCGCGAGCGAACAGCAGGCCGCGCTCTTCGTAGTTCTTGAACATGTCGAAACTGGCGCACGCCGGCGACAGCAACACGGCGTCACCCGGCTGGGCCAGGGCCTTGCAGTGGGCGATGGCGTCGTCCAGCGAAGTCGCGCGCACTTGCGGCACGGCATCGCCCAGGGCAGCGGCGATCAGGTCGGCATCGCGGCCCATCAGCACCACGGCGCGGCAATGCTCGGCCACCGGGCCTTTGAGGTCCTTGAAGTCGGCGCCCTTGCCGTCGCCACCGGCAATCAGCACCAGCTTGCCTTCGATATCGGCGCCGAGGCCTTCGATGGCTGCCAGGGCCGCACCGACGTTGGTGGCCTTGGAATCGTTGTAGTAGCTGACGCCATCCAGATCGCGTACCCATTGGCAGCGATGCTCGAGGCCGCCAAAGCTGCGCAGGCTCGCCAGCATCGCGTCGAATGGCAAGCCGACGGCATGCCCGAGCGCCAATGCCGCGAGGGCGTTGGATTGGTTATGCGCGCCACGGATTTTCAGCTCGCGCACCGGCATCAGATTCTGGAATTCGAAGGCCAGGTATTTCTCGCCGTTCTCTTCACGAATGCCGAATGCCTTGAAATCAGGTTTGCTCAGGCCGAAGGTCCAGCAGGGCAGGCCCTCGCCCATCAGCGGACGGCTCAGGGCATCCTGGCGATTGACCACCACTTGCCGGGCGCCACGGAAGATCCGGTGCTTGGCCAGGTGATAGGCCGGCAGCCCGCTGTAGCGGTCCATGTGGTCTTCACTCACGTTCAGCACGGTGGCCACTTCGGCGCCGAGGTCGTGGGTGGTTTCCAGCTGGAAGCTCGACAGTTCCATCACGTACAGCTCGACGTCGTCGCTGAGCAAATCGAGTGCCGGGGTGCCGAGGTTGCCACCGACGGCGACGCGCTTGCCGGCCGCAGCCGCCATCTCGCCGACCAGGGTGGTCACGGTGCTCTTGGCGTTGGAACCGCTGATGGCCACGATCGGCGCCTTCGCGTTACGCGCGAACAGGTCGATGTCGCCGGACAGCTTCACGCCACGCGCCGCTGCAGCTTGCAGGGCCGGTGTCGCCAGGGCCAGGCCAGGGCTCACGTAGAGCTCATCGGCGCGGCACAGAAACTCGACATCCAACTCGCCACAACGCACTTCCACGTGCGGGTAGTCACGGCGCAGCGTGACCAGCTCCGGTGGATTTTCCCGCGTATCGGCCACGGCAAACGACGTGCCCCGGTTCGCCAGGAAGCGAACCAGGGACATGCCGCTCTTGCCGAGGCCGACAACGATGCGGAAGTGGTCTGAAGCGATCAGGGACACTCGTTTCTACCTCAGTTTCAGGGTGGCAAGGCCGACCAGTACCAGAATCACGGTGATGATCCAGAAGCGGACAATCACGCGTGGCTCGGGCCAGCCCTTGAGTTCAAAGTGGTGGTGAATCGGCGCCATGCGGAACACGCGGCGCCCGGTCAATTTGAAGGAGGCCACCTGGATGACCACCGACAGGGTTTCCATCACGAACACACCGCCCATGATGAACAGCACGATTTCCTGGCGAACGATCACCGCGATGGTGCCCAGGGCCGCGCCCAGCGCCAGTGCGCCGACGTCGCCCATGAAGACTTGTGCGGGGTAGGTGTTGAACCACAGGAACCCCAGGCCCGCACCGATCAGTGCGCCGCAGAACACGATCAGCTCACCCGCCCCCGGTACGTACGGGATCAGCAGGTATTCGGCGAATTTCACGTTGCCCGACAGGTAGCAGAAGATGCCGAGTGCACCGCCGACCATCACCGTTGGCATGATCGCCAGGCCGTCGAGGCCGTCGGTGAGGTTGACCGCGTTGCTGGAGCCGACGATCACGAAATAGGTCAGCACCACGAAGCCGATGCCCAGTGGAATGCTGGCGTCCTTGAGCATCGGGATGATCAAGGTGGTTTCGACTGCGCTTGGCGCCGTGGTGTAGAGGAAGATCGCTGCGGCAAGACCGAACACCGACTGCCAGAAATACTTCCAGCGGCTAGGCAGCCCCTTGGAGTTTTTCTCGATGACTTTGCGGTAGTCGTCCACCCAGCCGATGGCGCCGAACAGCAGGGTCACCAGCAGCACTACCCACACGTAGCGGTTGTGCAGGTCGGCCCACAGCAAGGTGCTGATACCGATGGACGACAGGATCAACGCGCCGCCCATGGTCGGGGTGCCGGATTTGGACAGGTGCGACTGCGGGCCGTCATTGCGAACCGATTGACCAATTTGCAGGTTCTGCAGGGTGCGGATCATCCACGGCCCCAGAAACAGCGACAAAGACAGCGCAGTCAGCACACCCAGGATCCCGCGCAGGGTCAGGTACTGAAAGACCGCGAAGCCTTTGTGGAACTGTTGCAGATACTCAGC
The DNA here is from genome assembly GCF_059419825.1 of Pseudomonas sp. GW821-FHT05D12. Classification (NCBI taxonomy): domain Bacteria; kingdom Pseudomonadati; phylum Pseudomonadota; class Gammaproteobacteria; order Pseudomonadales; family Pseudomonadaceae; genus Pseudomonas; species Pseudomonas sp. GW821-FHT05D12. The sequence continues at coordinate 334,952 of NZ_JBWKSN010000001.1, forward strand.
CAGCAGCAGCAGCATTAATGTTTCTCCGTACTTGAGCCACACAAGGCCGCGACGACGTTTTCCATCACCGCGCTGCGCGATCCCTTGATCAAAATGGTTGTGTGTTTGTCTTGTTCAGCGGCACCCAGCGCCTGGATCAACTCGGCCTGGGTCGCGAAATGCCGCGCACCCGGCCCGAAGGCATTGACGGCGTGGGCCATGTTCGGCCCCACGGCGTAGAGGGCGTCGACTTTGCCGGCGGCATAAGCGCCGACTTCGCGATGGCCTTGCTCCGCCCAGTCGCCCAGTTCACCGATATCGCCCAGCACCAGCACCTTGCGCCCGGCAAAGCCTTTGAGCAGGTCGACAGCGGCATTGATGGAGGACGGATTGGCGTTGTAGGTGTCATCAATCACGCGCATGCCATTGGTTGCCAGCTGCGCGACAGTGCGGCCCTTGACCGGCTGCACGGCACCCAGCCCGGTGGCGATACCGAACAGCGACACGCCCAGGACGGATGCTGCAGCGGCAGCCGCCAAGGCGTTGGCGACGTTATGGTTGCCGAGCAGATTCAGTTGCACATGCTCGCTGCCTTGCGGGGTATGCAAGGTGAAGGACGGGCAACCACGGGCATCGACGCTGATGTTGGAGGCGTGGAAATCCGCCGCGGCGTTGAGCACGGAAAACGTCAGGACCTTGCGACCGGCGGCGCGTATACGCCAGGTGTCGAAGGCCTTGTCGTCCAGGTTCAATACCGCCGTTCCGGAGGCATCGAGGCCTTCGAGGATTTCACCCTTGGCTTCGACGATTTTTTCCGGGCCGCCGAACTCGCCGACATGGGCGGTACCGGCGTTGCTGATGATTGCCACGTGGGGCTTGGTCAGCGCCACGGTGTAGGCGATTTCGCCGACGCGCGATGCGCCCAGCTCGATCACCGCCGCAGTGTGGTCCGGGGCCAGTTCGAGCAGGGTCAGCGGTGCGCCAAAATCATTGTTGAGGTTGCCACGGGTGGCGAGCACCGGTCCGCGCGTGCGCAGGATGCCGGCGAGCAGTTCCTTGACCGTGGTCTTGCCGCTGGAGCCGGTGACGGCCGCCACAGGCTGGGTAAATGCGGCACGGTTCAGCGCGCCCAATTGACCCAAGGCCAGGCGCGTATCGGCAACCAGCAATTGCGGGAGTGTCGAGTCCGCCACTTCGCGCTGCACCAAGGCACCCACGGCGCCTTTGGCGGCGACGTCATTCAGGTAGTCGTGGCCGTCGAAGCGCGGGCCGGCCAAGGCGACAAACAGTTGCCCCGGCTTGATGTTGCGGCTGTCGATACTGACGCCGTCGAAGCTGCAATCGCTCGACAGTACACGGGCCGACAAGGCCTGGGTCAGTTCGCTGAATTTCATCGCCTTAAGCATGGGCGACCTCCCAGGCCGTCAAGGCGTGATCAGCCTCGACCAGATCGGAGAAGGCATGGCGTTCGCCATTGATTTCCTGGTAGTCCTCGTGACCTTTACCGGCCAGCACCACCACGTCATCAGCGCTGGCGCTGGCGATCAATTGGGCAATGGCTGCACCGCGACCGGCAACGAAGGCGGCCTTGGACGGATCTTTGAAACCAACGCGGATATCGTCGAAAATCTGGCTCGGGTCTTCGCTGCGCGGGTTGTCGTCGGTGACCAGCACGCCATCGGCCAGGCGCTCGACGATCTCGGCCATCAACGGACGCTTGCCGCGATCGCGATCACCGCCACAGCCGAACAGGCAGAGCAATTTGCCCTTGGCGTGCGGACGGAGGGCCACCAGGACTTTTTCCAGGGCATCCGGCGTGTGCGCGTAGTCGACCACCACCAACGGCTGCTTGCCCCCACCCAGGCGCTGCATGCGGCCGACCGGACCTTCCAGCTTCGGCAGCACGCGCAGGATTTCGTCCAGCGCGTAATCCAGGCCGAGCAACGCGCCGACGGCGGCGAGGACGTTACTCAAGTTGAACCGACCGAGCAGGCTGCTGCGCAGATGGTGTTCGCCTTGTGGCGTCACCAGCGTGGCGCGCACGCCTTCGTCATTGAACTGGGCGTCGCGGCAATACAGGTAGGCGCTGGCATCTTCCAGGCTGTAGCTGATCAGGCGCGACTCACGGTCTTCAGCCGCCAACTGCCGACCGAACTCGTCGTCCAGGTTCACTACCCGGCACTTAAGGTCGTTCCAGGCAAACAGCTTGGCCTTCTCGGCGGCGTAGGCTTGCATGGTGCCGTGGTAGTCCAAGTGATCGCGGGACAGGTTGGTCATCACCGCCACATCGAAGGCCAGCGCGGCAACACGCCCCTGGTGCAGCCCATGGGACGAAACCTCCATGGCAACCGCCTTGGCGCCGGCCTTCTTCAGGTCGGCCAGGGTCGCCTGCACGGCAATCGGGTTCGGCGTGGTGTGCAGGCCGCTTTGCAGCGCGCCGTAGAAACCGGTGCCCAACGTGCCGACGATGCCGCAATGCTGGCCCAACAGGTCCAGCGCTTGCGCGACAAGCTGGGTCACGCTGGTCTTGCCATTGGTGCCGGTCACGCCGACCAGGTTCAAGTGACGGCTCGGGTCACCATAAAAGCGCCCTGCAATGTCCGACAGCTGCGCAGCCAGGCCTTTGACCGGAATCAACGGCACGTCAGTGATAGGCAGCACGGTGGCGCCTTCGACTTCATAGGCCACGGCAGCCGCACCGCGCTGCAGGGCATCGGAGATATGCGCACGACCATCGTACTTGCCGCCAGGCACCGCCAGGAACAGGTCTCCGGCGCGCACATTACGGCTGTCCAGGCTCAACTCGCGGATCAACAGATCGCGACCGGCATGGGCAAAAATCTTGTTCAGGCTAAGAGACATCAGCCGCGCCCTCCATTGGCTTTTGCAGCAGCGGCCGGTGGTCCGGCGTTCGCTTGTTGGGTCGGCGGCAGATTGTCCGGCGTGATGTTCATCAGGCGCAGGGTGCCGGACATCACTTTGCTGAACACCGGTGCCGAGACCAGGCCACCGAAGTAACCGGCTTTGCTCGGCTCATCGATGACCACGACGATGGCGTAGCGTGGATCGCTCATCGGGCCGAAGCCTGCAAACAACGAACGGTAGGAGTTTTCGGCGTAGCCCTTGGTGCCCACCGAGGTCTTACGCGCAGTACCCGACTTGCCGGCCACGTGATACGCCGGCACCTGGGCACGGAATACGCCGCGTGGTGCTTCGATCACTTGTTGCAGCATGCCTTGCATGGTCTTGGCGACGTTTTCCGGGATCACCTGGGTGGCTTTCGGTGCCTCGTCGACATGGATCAGGCTCAACGGAACCATGCGGCCGTTGTTGGCCAATACAGAGAAAGCGTGCGCCAATTGAATCGCCGTCACCGACAGGCCGTAGCCATAGGAAAGCGTGGCCGTCTCGGCCTTTTTCCAGTCGCGGTAGTTGGGCAGGTTGCCGACACGCTCGCCTGGGAAGTCCAGGCCGGTAGGCTGGCCGAGGCCGATTTTCTGCGCCAGGTGGTAGATGGTCTCGCCGCCGATATCGAAGGCGACCTTACTCATGCCCACGTTACTGGAGTTGATCAGGATACCTGTCAAATCCAGCACCGGACCTTCGGTACGGGATACGTCACGAATGGTGTATTTGCCCAACTGCAAGGTACCCGGATACACCTCGACCTTGTCGCTGGGTTTCCAGCGCCCGGTTTCCAGGGCAGCACTCATGGAGATGGCTTTCATGGTCGAACCCGGCTCGAACACGTCGATCATGGCGCGGTTACGCATCATCGCCGGTTGCAGGTTGCGACGGTTGTTCGGGTTGTAGGTCGGCTGGTTGACCATGGCCAGGATCTCGCCGGTCTTCACGTCCATGATCACCAGGCTGCCGGCCTTGGCGCCGTTCTCGATGATCGCGTTACGCAGCTCGCGGTTGGCCAGGTATTGCAGGCGCAGGTCAATGGACAACGCCAAGGGCTTACCGGCCTTGGCGTTTTTGGTGACCTGGACATCCTTGATCAGTCTGCCGCGCCGATCCTTGATGACTTGTCGTTTGCCGGGAACCCCGGCCAGCCATTCATCGTAGGCCAGCTCCACGCCTTCGCGGCCGTGGTCATCGATATCGGTGAAGCCCACCATATGCGCGGTGGTTTCACCGGCCGGGTAGAAACGACGGAATTCCTCGATGCCATACACACCAGGGACTTTAAGGTCGAGCACCTGCTGGCCCTGCTCGGGAGTCAGGCCGCGAACCAGGTAGATGAATTCTTTGTTGGCCTGGGCTTCCAGGCGCTCAGCCAAGGCTTTCGGGTCCTGGCCGAGGGCGGCGGCGAGTGCCGGCCAGCGGTCCTTGGCCACCTGCAGCTCTTTGGCGTTGGCCCACAGGGTCGTCACCGGCGTACTGACGGCCAGGGGCTCGCCGTTACGGTCGGTGATCAGGCCGCGGTGTGCAGGAATAGGAATATGACGCAGGCTGCGGGCATCACCCTGGCCGATCAGGAAGTCGCGGTCGACTACTTGCAGGTCGATGATCCGCCAGGCGATCGCGCCCACCATCAGTGCCAGCAAGCCGAGCACCAGGCGGAAGCGCCAAGGGTAGAGTGCGCCTTCGAGTTTCATCATGGCGCCACCATCCGAACTTCGGCCGCGCCCGGGATGTGCATCTTCAGCTGTTCGGTGGCCAGCACTTCGATACGGCTGTGGGCGGTCCAGGTGCTTTGCTCCAGGATCAACCGACCCCATTCCGCCTGGGCCTTATCGCGCACGCTCAACTCCCCGTAGAGGGTGTTGAGCAACTGGCGGTTCCAGTGGGCGCTGTAAGACACCGCAATCGCGGACACCAGCACGCCGACAAACAGCAGCAACATAAAGAAGCTGCCGCCCGGGAGGGGCTTGGCGAAAAGCTTGCTCACCGCAACTTCTCCGCAACACGCATGACGGCACTGCGGGCACGCGGGTTGGCCTTGAGTTCGGCTTCGGAAGCGAACTGCGCTTTGCCATGGATTTTGATTTTCGGCACAAAGGCTTCGAAACGTACCGGCAGGTTGCGCGGCAGGTTATCGGACTCGCCCTTGACCAGGCGACGCATGAACAGTTTGACGATGCGGTCTTCCAGGGAGTGGAAGCTGATCACCACCAGGCGACCGCCCACTTCCAGCGCCTCGAGGGCCGCCTCGAGGCCAGCCTCCAGGTCGCCCAATTCGTTGTTGACGTGAATGCGCAGGCCCTGGAACGCGCGAGTTGCCGGGTTCTTGCCCTTTTCCCACGCGGGGTTGGCGACTTTCAGCACCTCGGCCAGATCGGCAGTGCGCTCGAACGGCTGGATTTCGCGGCGCTCGACCACGGCACGCGCCATGCGACCGGCGAAGCGTTCTTCACCGTATTCCTTGAACACACGGGCGATTTCTTCCACCGGTGCAGTGGCGATGAACTGTGCGGCACTGACACCCCGGGTGGGGTCCATGCGCATGTCGAGCGGACCGTCATTCATGAAACTGAAACCGCGCTCCGGGTCGTCAAGCTGTGGCGAGGACACGCCCAGGTCGAGCAAAACCCCGGCCACCTTGCCCGCCATGCCGCGCTCGGCCACTTCGGCACCCAGCTCGGCAAAGCTGCGCTGCACAACGACAAAGCGGCCGTCTTCGGCCGCTAGCGCTTGCCCGGTGGCAATCGCTTGAGGGTCTTTGTCGAACCCGAGGAGCTTACCGTCGGATCCGAGCTGGCTGAGTATCAAGCGGCTATGCCCGCCCCTGCCAAAGGTGCCATCCAGATAGCAGCCATCCGCGCGTACGGCGAGAGCCTCAACGGCTTCGTCAAGCAGTACGGTGATGTGGTTAAAGCCGCTATCAATAGTCACAGGATCAAATCACGCAGTTCATCAGGCATCGCGCCCGGTTGTTGAATAGCAGCCAGGTCAGCTGCAGAAACAGCATCCCAGGCATCTTCGTCCCACAATTGGAACTTGTTCAGTTGGCCGACCAGCATTGCGCGCTTATCGAGCTTGGCGTACTCGCGCAAACGCGGGGGCACCAGGAAACGACCACTGCCATCGAGTTCGAGGTCGACGGCATTACCAATCAGCAATCGCTGCAGACGGCGGTTTTCTTCACGCAATGAAGGCAAGGAGCGCAACTTGGTTTCAATCAACTCCCACTCATCGAGGGGGTAAACGCACAAACAAGGGTCAACGGCATCGATGGTGATGATTAACTGTCCGGAACTTCGCGAAATGAGCTCGTCACGATACCGGCTCGGCATGGCGAGACGGCCTTTTGCATCGAGACTGATAGCGTTAGCTCCGCGAAACACAGATGCGTTTCTCCAAATTTTAGCGTTTTACGTTCAAAAAACCCACTTTGTGCCACTTTCCGCCACTTGCGCACACTATAGGAATGCGCCTACCACACCGTCAAGGCGCGGATTCAAGGAAAAGCCTTACAGAACGGAGATTTAGGAGCGTAAAAGGAGGAGAAACCAGAGTTCGGCGATGTTTTGGGCCCAGCAAGCGCAGTTAGCTCAAAGAGCTATGGCTTAAAGTTAAAGTGATTTATTAAGAGTAAGATTTTTTTGGTATTACGAAGATGCATCTGCCAATGATTCGGCAGGGAGGGATTCTTGCGTTATTACCGGGTTTCTGCCCGAGATTCGGACAAAAGGAAAAAGGTGGAGAGTCGATCTGTAAGCCGGGTTCTGTCTTGAACAGTCATTCGTCTACGATGGCCATCACTGGACATCTTTAGCAACCTACCCGGTCCCAGCGCGGGCCACGCCTTGGGACCCTATTTGGTCTTGCTCCAAGTGGGGTTTACCTAGCCACGAACTGTTGCCAGACGTGCGGTGCGCTCTTACCGCACCTTTTCACCCTTACCGGCACCGAAGTGCTTAGGCGGTTATTTTCTGTGGCACTTTCCGTAGGCTCACGCCTCCCAGGCATTACCTGGCACTTCGCCCTATGGAGCCCGGACTTTCCTCCCCCCCCTAATTTTCATAGAGGGCAGCGACTGTCCAATCGACTCTCCGCCGCGCAGGTTAACGGCACGGCGGCTTGAGGACAAGTATTAAAGTGCAGCATTGCCATCACGTTCAGACGGAATACAGGATTAGCTGCGGAACTATTCGGTTTTCTGTTTATCCAGCGCAACTTGATACAACAGGTTCTTGCGCACCCCGGTAATTTCCGCCGCCAGGGCTGCCGCGCGCTTGAGTGGCATTTCCTTGAGCAACAAATCGAGGATGCGCATCGCCTCACTGCCCACGGCGTCGTCCGCTTCCGGCGCAGTCCAACCTGCCACCAACACCACGCACTCGCCGCGCTGCTGGTTACTGTCACCCTCGACAAAGGCGCGCAGCTCTTCAAGCGGCAGCCCCTTGAGGGTTTCGAAGGTCTTGGTCAGCTCACGGGCAAGCAGCGCCAGGCGCTCGCCGCCGAACACCAGCTCCATGTCCTGCAGGCATTCGAGAATCCGATGAGGGGCTTCGTAGAAGATCAGGGTACGCGGCTCTTCCTTCAAGGCCTGAAGACGCGCACGCCGCCCCACCGCCTTGGCGGGCAGGAAACCCTCGAAAATAAAGCGGTCCGACGGCAACCCCGCCGCGGATAATGCAGCGATCAGCGCGCACGCTCCCGGAACAGGCACTACATTGATACCAGCGGCCCGCGCCTGGCGGACCAAGTGATAGCCCGGGTCGGAAATCAGCGGTGTGCCCGCATCGGAGATCAGCGCCACATCGTCGCCGGCCAGCAAACGCACGATAAAACGGCTGCCTTCCTCGCGCTCGTTGTGCTCGTGGCAGGCGGCCAATGGCGTGCTGATACCAAAATGCTGCATCAAGCGCTGGGAGTGCCGCGTGTCTTCGGCCGCGATCAATTTAACCTCGCGCAACACTTTCAGCGCCCGGGCACTGATGTCGTCCAGGTTGCCAATGGGCGTCGCCACGACAAAAAGCGAGCCTGCAGTGGAATTCAAAGGACCTGGAGCAGTCAAAACGCACACCTCGATGGTTGGCAAAAGCCATATTGTAGCGCGTAGGCGCTTTGAAAAAATGCCATCAAGGCCGATGCCTTTTCAGCCGTCGACGCCCGACAGCAACATTTGCACCACCTAAATCGACGGTTTCACGCCAGTAACATCGCGCCTGGGCCAGTGCTTGGGTACAATTCCACGCTAATTTGATCGGTATCAGGAACACTTACATGATCGCTTGCCTGCGGCTGCTCTCCGCCCTCTGCCTCGCTGCCTTGCTGGCCGCTTGCGCCAGCTCGCCCTCGTCCAGCCTTGGCGACCTTCCACGGACCCCGGACGCCAGTATCGAGCAACTGCTCGAACAGGCCACTACCGCCAAGACGCCAGAAAAGGCCGCATTACTGCGCCTGAGTGCGGCTGACATGGCCTATAAGCAGAACAATCCTGGCCGCTCGGCGCAGATCCTTGCGCAGGTGCCACTGGACGTCCTCAAGCCAGCGGCGCAAGTCTTTGCCAGCACCCTGGCCGCTGAGCTGGCGATGGCTCGCAACCAGCCCAAGGCGGCGTTGACGGCCCTGAACCATCCGAGCCTGCAAAGCTTGAAGGACCTGCCGGCCGAACAGCAGATCCGCACCGGCAGCGTGCATGCCCGCGCGTATGAAGCCGATGGCCAGACGTTGGCCGCCGTCCGCGAACGCGTGGCCATGGCCCCGCTGCTGACCGGCGACGCCGCCCGCAGCAACCACGAAGCCATCTGGACCTTGATCGCCGCCCTGCCGGCCGATCAGCTGCAAGCCAGCGGCAACCCGGTGCTCGACGGCTGGATCACCCTGGCCCAGTCGGTCAAGGGCGCTGGTACGCTGGAACAGCAGCAAGCGGCCATCGACTCCTGGCGCGCGCAGAACCCGGGTCACCCGGCGGCCGTGCAGCTGCCGACGCCGCTGACCAAGCTCAAGGAGCTGGCCAGCCAGCCCTTGAACAAGATCGCCCTGCTGCTGCCACAGGACGGCCCGCTGGCCGGTGTCGGCAAGGCGCTGCGTGAAGGTTTCATGGCCGCGCACTACCAGGCTGAACAAGCCGGGCAGAAGCCGCCGGTTATCGAGTTCTATGACAGCTCGCGCCTCACTTCCCTCGACGACTTCTACGCCAAGGCCCAGGCTGCCGGCGTGCAACTGGTGGTCGGCCCGCTGGAGAAGCCACTGGTCAAACAGCTGAGCGCACGCCCGCAATTGCCGATCACTACCCTGGCGCTGAACTACAGCGAGACCGATCAGAGCCCGGCGCAACTGTTCCAGTTCGGCCTCGCGGCTGAAGACGAAGCTCGCGAAGTGTCGCGCCGCGCCCGCGCCGACGGCCTGCATCGCGCTGCCGCCATGGTGCCGCGTGGCGAATGGGGCGAGCGTGTCTACAAGGCCTTCCGCCAGGATTGGGAAGCCAACGGCGGCACCGTCGTCGGTGTCGAGTATGTCGACCAGCCTGTTGCCCTCGCCCAGCAAATTGCCGACTTGTTCCAGCTGCGTAAAAGCGAAGGCCGCGCCAAGAGCCTGCAAAGCACGGTGGGCACCGACGTAGCGGCACAGCCGTCGCGTCGCCAGGACATTGAGTTCATCTTCCTGGCCGTGACCCCGCAACTGGCCCAGCAGATCAAGCCGACCCTGAACTTCCAATATGCCGGTGACGTGCCGGTGTACGCGACCTCCCACGTGTTCAGCGCCAGCGGTGACAAGAACCAGTACCTGGACATGACCAACGTGATGTTCTGCGAAACCCCTTGGCTGCTGAACACCACCGACCCACTGCGCAACCAGGTTGCCGCGCAATGGCCACAAGCCAATGGCAGCCTCGGCCGCCTGTATGCGATGGGTGTCGATGCCTACCGCCTGGCGCCGCGCCTGGGTCAGCTCAAGGCGCTCCCGGATACCCGCGTTGACGGCCTTTCGGGCAGCCTGGGCATCAACGCCAACCAGCGCGTTGACCGCCAGATGCCGTGGGCCAAGTTCGTCGGTGGCGATATCCAACGCCTGCCGGACACCCCGCGCTGATGCCCGAGCGGTCCCGCGCGCAAAGCGGCAAGGATGCCGAACTTCAAGCTCTGAAACATCTGCAACAACAGGGTCTGCGCCTTCTGGCGCAGAACTGGTTATGTAAACGCGGCGAGCTTGATCTGGTCATGCTTGACGGCGATACAGTAGTATTCGTCGAAGTCCGCTACAGAAAACACGCACAATGGGGTGGCGCGCTCGCCAGTATTGACGGGCGCAAGCGTCAGAAGCTGATACTCGCCGCGCAGTTTTTCCTGCAGAAAGAGCATCGCTGGGCCGATTCCCCCTGCCGTTTCGATGTGGTTGCCATAGAAAGCACACCGTCGGGTTCTGCTGATCTGAGATGGCTCAAGAGTGCCTTCGACAGCTGATTCACCGGACATCTTCACCACACACTTTTGCTCTTTGCTTTGCGGGCTGCACATTCCTGTGCCAAACAGCCGCGCTACTTAAGGTCACACAGATGGACATGCAATCCCGAATTCGCCAGCTTTTCCAGGCCAGCATCGACACCAAGCAACAGGCGATGGAAGTACTTGCACCGCACATCGAGCAAGCCAGTCAGGTCATGGTCAACGCCTTGCTCAACGAGGGCAAAATGCTTTCGTGCGGCAATGGCGGTTCAGCCGGCGATGCCCAGCATTTCTCGTCCGAACTGCTCAACCGCTTCGAGCGTGAACGCCCGAGCCTGCCGGCCATCGCCCTGACGACCGACTCGTCGACGATTACTTCGATCGCCAACGACTACAGCTACAACGAAATCTTCTCCAAGCAGATCCGCGCCCTGGGTCAACCGGGCGATGTGCTGCTGGCGATTTCCACCAGCGGCAACTCGGCGAATATTATTCAAGCGATCCAGGCCGCACATGATCGCGAAATGATTGTCGTAGCATTGACCGGACGCGATGGCGGCGGCATGGCCTCGCTGTTGCTGCCTGAAGACGTGGAAATTCGCGTCCCGGCCAATGTCACCGCACGTATTCAGGAAGTCCACCTGCTGGCGATCCACTGCCTGTGCGATCTGATCGACAGCCAACTGTTCGGGAGTGAAGAATGACCGTTAAACGTCTCAGCCTATTGGCTATTGCGCTGTGCCTCGGCATCAGCGGTTGCAGCACGGCCATCACCGCGACACGAGACACCCCCATTCAGGATGACAAGGGTACCCGCACCTTCGGCAGCAAGATTGATGACTCGCTGATCGAAACCAAGGTCGAAGTGAACGTCGCCAAGGCCGCCACGGACCTGGGCAACGGCGCCTCGCGCATCGTCGTCACCAGCTTCAACGGTGTGGTGCTGCTTGCCGGCCAGACCCCGCGCGCCGACCTCAAGGCCCAGGCCGAACAAGCGGCGTCGGCCGTGCAGCGGGTCAAGAAGGTCCACAACGAATTGCAGGTCATGGAACCGATCACCCTGCTGGCCATCAGCAATGACGCCCTGCTGACCACCAAGATCAAGGCGCAGATGCTCACTGACAATGCGATCCCCGGTTCGCGCATCAAGGTCGTCACCGACAACGGTATCGTCTACCTGATGGGCCTGCTGACCCAGGCCGAAGCCACTCGCGCAGCCAACCTGGTGCAAGGCGTGTCCGGCGTGCAAAAAATCGTGAAGGTGTTCGAGTACATCGACTGATGTAACCGACAGCCACAAAAAAGGGCGCCGTGCATTGACTGCACGGCGCCCTTTTTATTGGCGAAAGTTTACTGGTACTGCGAGTACGGGTTGCCTTGGAACTGGTTGTTCTGCTGCGGCGCTTGTTGCTGGGCACCTGGCTGACCGTATTGCTGGCCAGGGATCGGGCCGAGGTTCACTTCGACGCGACGGTTCTGGGCACGACCGTTGACGTCGGCGTTGCTGGCAATCGGGTTATCCGGGCCGGCACCGCGGGCACTCAGGTTGGTCGGGCTGACGCCTTGCGAGGTCAGGTAGTTGGCCACGCTCTGCGCACGACGCTGGGACAGATCCATGTTCAGCTGGCGGCTGCCAGTGCTGTCGGTGTAGCCAACGATCTGAATGGTGTTCTGGTTGAACTGCTTGAGCGAGTTGGCCAGGTTGTTCAGCGGCTGGTAAAAGCTGCTGGAGATCGCATCCGAGTTGGTGGCGAAGGTGATGTTGCCCGGCATGATCAGCTTGATCTGGTCACCCTGGCGCTGAACTTCAACCCCGGTGTTGGCCATGCTCTCGCGCAGTTTCTTTTCCTGCTGGTCGGCGTAGTAGCCGTAGCCTGCAGCGCCGATACCGGCGATGGCGCCACCGATCAGTGCGCCCTTGCCACGGTTGTTATGGTCGATGGCCGCACCTGCCAATGCGCCTGCCAGGGCGCCCAGGCCACCGTACTTGGCGGTCTTGCTGATACCGCCGGATTCATTGCTCGCCTGTCCCTGGCTGCTGCCGTCATAAGGATTAGGTGAAGCGCAGCCGGATAACAGGGCTACGACAGTAGCGACAACAAGCAGACGACGCGAAGTGAACATGAGGGGAGCTCCTACTTTTGCATTCTGTGGTGCAAAGGACATTGGCAATGGACCTGTGCCGAGTTTGGAACACGACAGACGGTAAAAATTCCGCGACCACGTGCGGGCCTGTAACAAAACATTGGCCACCATCGCCGCTACAGAAACCGTAGCAGACGGTTCCTGAATGCGACCTGTGTTTTTTGCTACAACGTTTGCCCGCTAAAGGTCAGCCATGCCCTTGGGATTAGTCCTTCACGCCCTAACAAACGGGTTCTCGCGCATCTCATCCCCCAGGCGCGTATCCGGTCCATGCCCCGTCACCACCGTCGCACCTTCGTCGAGTGTGTAGAGCCGCTGCTTGATCGAACGCACGATCGTCGCCTGGTCACCGCCCCACAAGTCCGTGCGGCCTACTCCGCGCCGAAACAGCGTGTCGCCGGCAATCAGCAGCTTGGCTTCCGCAAACCAGAAACTCATCGACCCCGGCGTGTGCCCCGGCGTATGCAGTGCCACACCGCAACCGCAGGCCAGCTCTTCGTCATCGGCCAGCCAGCGGTCCGGCGCGGGCACCGGGGTGTAGGGCACACCAAACATCTGGCATTGCATTTCCAGGTTGTCCCAGAGGAATTGGTCCTCCTTGTGCAGATGCAGGGTGGCGCCGGTTTTCTCTTTCAACTGGCCCGATGCCAGGAAGTGATCGAGATGAGCGTGAGTGTGGATGATGCTCACCACTTTCAGGCCCAGCGCATCGAGACGTGCCAGGATCAATTCGTGGTTGCCGCCCGGGTCGACCACGATGGCCTTTTTAGTGACGGGATCGCCGATGATGGTGCAGTTGCACTGCAAAGGGCCGACGGGAAAGGTTTCGCGGATGAGTGTCGGCTTGGGGGTGTTCATGGCGGGCCTCTGGTGCAAGTGCAAGGTGATGTTCTGATTGCACTATTAAAACAGAATGGCGCGGCGGCGCAGCCGAACGCGAGCAAGCTCGCTCGCCACAGAACGCTTGCTCACCCTGACAGGCTCGGTCGGCAGGAAGGTGGATTCTTTACCCAATCAGCCTCAATTCCTGCGCCCGCGCCACCGCCTGGGTGCGCCGTTCTACCCCAAGCTTGCTGTTGATATGGCTCGCGTGGGTCTTGACCGTGTGCAGGGAGATGAACAATCGGTTGCTGATTTCCTGGTTCGAACAGCCCTGGGCGATCAATTGCAGGACCGCCAGCTCGCGGGCGCTCAAGGTTTCGTGGTTGGGTGACGCCTCGATTACGATGACCGCCGGCAGCCGGGCCAGGAGGCTCTGATTGAGCAAACCGTGGGGATCCTTGCCGAGTTGCTCGCGCATCCAGTCCGGGTGGTTTTCCAGCAGCCGCTGGAAGGGCTGCAGCGCGCCGCCCGCCCCCGCCTCGAGCGCCTGTGCCACTACCGGTCGAGCCTTGGCCTCGTCGCCGTTCTCGAGCAACAACTGCGCCTGTTGGGTCAGGGCCATCAGGGCAATCATCTGGCGCCCGCTGTTGTGGGCCTGCTGCGCCAGCGCTTCAAGCCGTTGCAGCGCCGCCTCGGGCTGATGGCGAGTGGCATCCAGTGCAGCCTGTTGCAGCCCGATATGTTGCGGCAAATGGGGATGAAACTCCGGCGCCGCGGCGGCGTGTTCACCGTTGTAGGTTTGCCCCAGGCGCGTCAGCCAGGCGTCAGCCAGGTCGGTGCGGCCCTGGGCCAGCCAGAGTTCGCATTTGATCAGGGTAATCATCGCCAGGTAGTAGATCGGCGGCACATCCCAGATGTGCATCAGGCGTTCGGCTTCGGCGAGTTCGGCGAAGGCCTTGGGGAAATCCGCGCGGCGCCCTTCGAAACTGGCGATCACACAATGTCCGATCAGCACACTGATGTCGCGGCACGCACGGGCCTCGGCGAGACCGGCACGCAGGCGAGCCAGGCCGGCCTCGGGCTCGAACCGCACCAGCAACAGATAACCTTCATAGAGCGATAACCGCGCGCGCACCGCATAAAGCCGCTGTGGAGCCAGCCCGTGCAGGCGCTGCAGGCCTTGGCGAACCTCATCCAAAGACCGCAGGATTTCACCGCGCGCCTGCAGTACCCGCGCGCGGTCGTAATGCGCCAGCGCCTCGAACAGCGGGTTGCCGACGCGCTGCGCCAGCTCCAGCGACTCGCGATTCAAACCGCGCGCGCGCCACAGGTCGGCGTCGACGATGGCCAGGTTCGAAAGGGTCGACAGGCACATCAGCCGTTGGCCATAACGGCGTTGCGGCAGGCTTTCCAAGGCTTCGCTGCAATAACGCTGGGTCAGCTCGCGATCACCGCGCCCACGCGCGATGATCCCGCTCAGCGCCAGCCATTGGGCCAGCATCGATTTCTGCGCGGTTGCCGACGGTGCCGGCAGGAAACGACTGAGGTAGCTCGACAACTCTTCCGCCGCGTCCAACTGGCAGGCCAGGCCCAAGGCCCAGCTGTACAGCACGATCAGGCGCGGCGTACTGATCAACAGGCTGTCGGGCAAGTCCATTTTCCAGCGCAGCAGCATGCCGACATTCTGCTCGGCCAGCAGCTGCTCCTCGGACAGGTTCTGCACCAGGTTGGCGGCCACGTCCAGATGCCCGGCGCGCAGCGCCTGCTCTACCGCCTCGTCGATCAAGCCCTGGGCGTTGAACCAACGGCAGGCACGCAGGTGCAGGCTGGCGGCAGGCAACACATTGCTGCTGGCACGGCGGGTGCGCAGCAGGTCGGAGAACAGATGGTGATACCGGAACCAATGGCCCTGCTCATCCAGCGGCACCAGGAACACCTGGTGGGATTGCAGGTACCGCAGGATTTCAGCGCTGTCGTGGGCTTCGCGCACCGCGTCGCACAGCTCGCTGCAAAAGCGCTCCTGGGGGGCGGTGTCGAACAGGAAGGCCTGCACTTCGGCCGGCAGGCAGTCGATCACCTCTTCCAACAGGTAATCGCGAATCAGCCCTTCACCGCCATGCAGGCTTTGCGGCAAGGCGCCTTCACTGCCGGCTTCGGACGCGGCCAGCAACCAGAAACGCAGGCCGGCAACCCAGCCCTCACTACGGCGGATCAGGTTGTCGAGGGCCTCGCCGCGCAATGAACTGCTGTGGTGGTCCAGCACGGCCAGGGATTCGGCATGGGTCAGGCGCAAGTCCTGTTCATGCAACTCGAGCAAGTGCCGCGACAGGCGCAGGCGCGCCAAATGCCAATCCGGCCGCTGGCGACTGGTGACCAGCACCACCAGCCCATCAGGCAAATGATTGAGGAAAAATTGCAGGCAGCGGTCGAGCACCGGGCCCTGGGCCAGATGGTAGTCATCCAGCACCAGCAACAGCGGTGCACGGCTGGACAGGTGTACGGTCAGTTCATCGAGCAGGCCATCGAGCCACTCTTCAAAGGCGAAAGGCTGGTGACGCTGGCGCATCTTCAGCAGGCCCAGGGATTGGGCGCCAAGTTGCGGGAAGAATTGCTGCAAGCCATCGAGCAGGCGCTCGAGGAAACGCCCGGGGTCATTGTCGCGCGGGCTCAGGCCCAACCACAGGCTTTGCCAGTGAGCAGGCAAACCCTGGCAGAACTCCACCGCCAACGAACTCTTGCCGAACCCCGCCGGCGCACTGACCAAGAGCAGGCGACCTTCCAGCCCAGCAGCCAGGCGTTCGCACAAACGCGGTCGCAGCACGTAGCCTTCAGGCAGCGGTGGCCTGTAGAAACGACCTTCCAGGGTCGGGATTACCGCGCTGGCAGGCCCTTGGATTCGGGACAGATCAGTCATCGCCGGGCTCTTGTAGAAGGCTGTTGTCGGCATTGCAGATGTCCGCAGACTAGCGGTAAAAGCGGCAGGTTTGTAGATCTTTGCAACAAATGACTGAAAAGAACTGCGACAAAAAATCTCACCACAAAAAAGCAGGAGCTGGCTTGCCGGCGATGCAGGCGCCTCGGTCTGTCAGTTGCACCGAGGGGATGCTATCGCTGGCAAGCCAGCTCCTACACGGGGCCGGCTTACCTATCGAGGGATTGCGGGCTTAGCGAACACCATCCTGGCGCAGGGCTGCGGGGGTGAAGTCGCTGGTGGTGGCGGTGAAACCGAAGTCATAGGCCTGCTTCTCTTCGTTCTTCATGCCCAGGGCCAGGTAGCGGCCGGACTGCAGGTCGTAGAGGGTTTCCAGGGCGTACCACGGCACTTGCTTGTCGTAGTAGTTCTCGGCATGCGCTTCGGCGACGCGCCACAGTTGGCCACGACCGTCGTAGTGATCGATGACCGCGGCTTGCCAGGTGTCTTCGTCGATGAAGAAGTCACGCTTGGCATAGATGTGGCGCTGGCCTTCCTTCAGGGTCGCAACCACGTGCCACACGCGGCGCAGCTCGTAACGTGCCAGGTCCTGGTTGATGTGGCCGGCCTTGATGATGTCGGCGTACTTGAGCTTCGGATCGTCGATCTTGTAGCTGTTGGAGGCGATGTAGATTTCCTTCTTGCCTTCCAGTTTCCAGTCGTAGCGATCCGGCGCACCGTTGTACATGTCGAGGTTGTCGGAGGTACGCAGGCCGTCGGCGGCGGTACCCGGGCCGTCATAGGACACTTGCGGCGCCCGGCGGACACGGCGCTGGCCAGCGTTGTAGACCCACGCCGAGCGCGGCTCCTTCACCTGGTCCAGGGTCTCGTGCACCAGCAGTACACCACCGGCCAGACGTGCCGGCGCGGTCACTTGCTGCTTGAAGTAGAACAACACGTTGCCCGGATTCTTCGGATCGAAATCCTTCATCTTGTCGCGGAACACGAACTGGTCTTTGAAGTACACCAGGCTGAACGAGCCGTTGGTTTGCGGCGTGGCCTGGGTCACCAGGCGGGTCACGCTGCCGCCGCGATAGCGGGTGATGTGGTTCCAGATGACTTCCACGCCGCTTTTCGGGATTGGGAACGGAATCGCGGTTTCGAAGTTTTCCAGGCCGTTGCCGCCGGACACCAGGTTGGTGGTGGTGGCGTTCTTCTTGATGGCGGCGAACACATCCGCCGGCACGGTCGCGCCGCGATGAGTCGGGTAGACCGGCATCTTGAAGGTGTCCGGATAACGCTTGAACATCGCGTATTGGCCCGGCGCCAGCTTGTCTTTGTATTGCTCGACGTTCGCCGCGGTGATGGTGAACTGCGGCTGTTCGCTGGCGTAAGGGTTGGCCAGGAAACCACGCGCGTCGACAGCGCCGGCGTTGGTCGGCAATGGCGTCCATTTCGGAATGGTACCCGCCGCATTACCGGCCATCTCGGCCCCCATCGGCGTCAGGGTCGTACCCAGCTTGGCCGCTTCATCCGCCGAGACTGCCGCCATGACGTTGCTCGCCAGGATCGACAGCCCAAGCACACCCACGTGCAACAGACTTTTAGTTATTTTCATGTTCTGGTTCTTCCTGAAAATACAGTGTGCTTAGAAGTTCACGCCGAGGCTGAGCGCAACAAAATCGCGGTCATTCACCGTAGTGAAATCGCCACCGAAGAAGTTGGTGTAGTTGAGGCTGGCGGTGTAGGTGTTCTGGTATTCGGCGTCCAGGCCAAGGCTCACGGCTTTGCGGCCTTCTTCAAAGTTGGCGCCCGGTCCAGGAGAGTAGCCCTTGACGTCATGGGACCATGCCACGTTCGGTTTGAGGTTCACACCCGCGAAGACATCCGGGTATTCCCAGATAGCCCGACCGCGATAGCCCCACGAAGTGGCTGTGGTGAAACCATCATTGTTGCAGTTGGTGTTCAGCCCGTTGGCATTACCCAGGCCGGCGCCTTGGGCAGTCGAGAGGTTCAATGCCGCACAGGCATTGTTAGGCAACGAACCCGGACCGAAGACAGGGTCGCGACCGTAACGTACGTCCGACTTGCTCTCCAGCCCGCCCACATGGGTAACGCCAACTTCACCTACCAGCGTCAAGCGGCTGGCACCCATGACTTGGTCGAAGAAGTGAGTAAACGTTGTTTGGAACTGGCTGATCTCTTTGCGGCGATAGCCATGCAAGTCCTGCCCCGGGCTGCCGTTGAGCAACGAAGCATTGCCCAGTACCGGCCCACCAATAGGTTTAACGCCGGCGAACAGGATATCCGTAGAGTTCAACTGTACGGGCGCGTTAGGGCGGTAGCTCAACTCACCACTCCAGGCAGTACCTGTAGGAAGCGTGGTAGAGAAGCTCAAGCCATACAGACGGATATCTTCCGGGTACTCGATGAAGTAGTTGGAATTACCCGCGACAACCAAGGGCCGCAATTGTGGCGGCAGCCCAGGTGTAGGGCCGGTATAGGCCGATTGCGGTGCGCCCTGGGCACTGAAAATCGGCGCACGGCTGTGATAATTCATAAAGTAGGCGCCGAACTCTGTGTCCAGCGGCTCGAAGTTGTAATGGAACGCGACCCCGAACTGTCCGCTGTCACGGGCATCGCGGTCTGGACCGCGACGAACCAGCACGCCCTCGTTGTTGACGTCCACACCTGCTGCTGCCAACCCTGGGTTGAGTGCTGCCGGCAACGTACGACGGCTGTTCAGCACGCGCAGGTTGTCCTTACAGCCATCGGAAACGATGTCCGGCTGCGAGAAAAACGTACCGCAGTTGTCGGTAACCGTCTGGTCCCACTCCAACTGATAGAACGCCTCCGCCGAAAGGTTATCGGTCAGTGTCTGCGACACATAGAACATGTTGACCGGAATCAAACCTTCCTTGACCTCAGCCCCCGGACGACGGAATGCAGACACATCGATCGGGTTGATGGAGTTGATGCCGCCACCGATAAAGGTACTTTCGCCCCAACTCACTACCTGCTTACCGAACCGCACGCTGCCAGGTTGATCGGCAATCGCGTAGTTGTGGTAGATGAACGCGTCGAGAATCTGTCCACCCGAAGATTTCGCCCCCTCTTTACGGTTGTTGTCGCTGATGTCCTTGAACTCGCGGCTTTCATCCTTGAGTTCGAAGTCATACCAGTACTTGCCACGCACAAATACGCCGGTATCGCCGTATTTCAGCTCCAGATCATGGATACCCTTGAAAATTTTCGAGAACGTCTCACCACGCTTGAAGTTCAAGTGGCCGTCATCGGATGTCTGGGACAGACCATTGCCACCATTGTTGGCACCAATGAGATCCTGGTTGGGCTTGGCTGTCGACCAACTGGCCCCCACGGAAAGAGACGAGTCAAAACTCCCTTCGATTTCACCGATATTGAAACTGACGCCGAATGCGGGCCCGGCGAGCGTAGAGGCGAGACTGACGGCCAGGGGCAACTTCGCCCGGCGCCAGAACTGGTTTACTGAGGTCATCGACGCTACTCCATGTGCATTATTGTTATGGCAGTGAGTTCTTTCTGTGATGCGTGTAACGGCCGGAATACAACGATTCCAATGCCGCTCGGCAACCGGGCCCCCATGGCCCGAAGCGGAACATCCGTGAAAAACTCTGGAAGGGACTATAGCCAGCAGGGGGTAGCGCTTGATCCCTCTAAAGTGTGATTTGCATCACCAACCCGTCTGCCACAACCCTTTCGCCATGTCGGCGAGGGCCGACGCGGCAAGGATGGCTGAAAATTGGCAAATCACAAGTGAAGGCGCGAGATAGAGCATTGCCGTGCCTTTTGGGCACGGCCAAGCGGCTCAGAGGGTGGACAGGAACGTACTGTTGTTCGCCTGCCATTCAATGATGTCGATGCGGATACGTTTTTTGTCGAGTTTGCCGACACTGGTCTTGGGAATTTCCGTAACAACGGCGATCTGGTTCGGAATCGCCCACTTGCTCAAATGGCCCAGTTCCACGAACGGCTTGAGGTGTTCCTTGAGTTCACGAGCCCCTATCACATGGCCATCACGCACCACCAGCAACGCAAACGGGCGCTCGCCCCACTGCGGGTCGGCGATGCCCACCACCGCTACTTCGCGTACCGCCGGGTGCCGGCTGACCAGGTCTTCGAGGGCCAGGGAAGAGATCCACTCGCCCCCAGTCTTGATCACGTCCTTGATGCGGTCGCGGATATCGATCACGCCGAAGGCATCCAGCGTGGCCACGTCGCCCGTGTGCATCCAGCCACCCGCCCACAGCTCGGCACCCTTCTGCGGCTCGTTGAAATAGCCTTCCGAGAGCCACGGCGCGCGCAGCACCAACTCGCCCTGGGACTCGCCATCGGCCGGCAGGAAATTCCCGTCGCCGTCGATGATCGCCGCCTCCACCAACGGCCCGGGTACGCCGGCCTTGATGCGATACGTGGTGCGCTCGTCCTCGGTGCCCGCCATCAGCTCTTCGTTGAGGTGGGCGCAGGACACCAGCGGGCCGGTCTCGGACATGCCGTACGCAGCGGTCAGTTGAATCCCGCGTGCCTTGGACGCTTCATACAGCGAACGGTTGAGGGCACTGCCGCCGATGACGATTTTCCAGCCAGCAAAATCCACGCCCTGGGCAGCCTTGGCGTTGAGCAGCATCTGCAGGATGGTCGGCACGCAGTGGGAGAAAGTGACCTTTTCCTTGCGCCACAACTCCACCAGGTATTCGGGGTCGTAGCGGCCGGGATAGACCTGTTTCAGACCGAGCATGGTCGCCACATACGGCAAGCCCCAGGCATGCACGTGGAACATCGGCGTGATCGGCATGTACACGTCGTTGGTGCCGAGCAGGCGCACGCTGTCGACGCTGCCCATGATGGTCGCCACGCCAATCGTGTGCAGCACCAACTGGCGATGGGTGAAGTACACGCCTTTAGGGTTACCGGTGGTACCGGTGGTGTAGAAGGTGGTGGCGACGGAATTTTCGTCGAAATCCTGGAAATCGTACTTCGGGCTGGCGGCCGCCAGCAGGGTTTCGTACTCGCCGACCAGGTGGGGCAGCTCGGCGGTTTTCGCGTCGCCGTCGGTGAGCAGCAAGGTTTTGTCGACGGTAGTCAGCTGCGAGGCGATGGCCTGGTAGAGCCCCACGAACTCGCTGTTGACCAGCACGAAGCGGTCCTCGGCGTGGTTCATGGTGTAGAGAATCTGTTCCGGCGACAGCCGCACGTTGATGGTGTGGATCACCGCGCCGATCATCGGGATGGCGAACATGCATTCCAGGTAACGGTGGCTGTCCCAGTCCATCACCGCCACGGTGTCACCGGCCTTGACCCCGGCCTCGGTTAATACATTGGCCAGGCGGGCAACCCGTTCGGTCAGGGTCGGGTAGGTGTAGCGCAGTTTGTCGCGGTAGACGATCTCCCGGGTCTTCTCGTAACGGGTACCGGACATCAACAGGCGCTTGATCAAGAGCGGGTACTGGTAAGCGCCTTCGGCGGGCGGGATAACACGGGTCTGCAACATAAGAATCCCTTTAATGACTGCACGGTCTTGGCTTGTAGGCCTGCACTTTAGAGACCTTATGTTTCAGCCAAATCAGCCAAAGGAATGATTTGCAGACCCCAATGAATGCTAGCTTTGCGCCAGCATTCGGCTTATTTCATGCTGGTGAATGCCAGCTTCACCCCAATCGCAATCAACACCGCGCCCATGGTCCGATCGAACCAGTGCCCCATCCGCGCAAAACCTGCGCGCACGCGCTGCTGGCTGAACAGCATCGCCACCAGGCAGAACCACAGCGCCGTCGCCACCGCCAGGTACACACCGTAACCGGCCTGGATCGCCAGCGGCGTGTGCGGGTTGATGACGACGGTGAACAGCGAGAGGAAGAACAGCGTGGCCTTGGGGTTCAAGCCATTGGTCACGAAACCTGCGGTAAACGCGCCGCGCGGGGTGCGCTCACCGGCTTCACGGTGCAACTCGCCCTCGGCGGCAGGCTTGGCCGGCTGCGCGCGCAGGGCCTTGAAACCGATGTACAACAGGTAGGCCGCCGCCGCCCATTTGAGCGCGTTGAACAGCACGATGGACTGGGACACGATCAAACCGATACCGAGCAGCGAATACCCCACGTGCAGGAAAATCGCCGAGCCCACCCCCAGCGCGGTCCAGGTGCCGGCGCGACGGCCGTGGGTAACACTTTCGCGCACCACCACGGCGAAATCCGGGCCAGGGCTGGCCACCGCCAACAAGTGAATCAAGGCCACGGTCAAAAACTCGGCGACGTACATACTCACTCCATTAAGTAACTGATTATTTCATCTGATAGGCTCGGCAGATTACGCCTTCGAACTCAGTCGCAAAAGGTACAGTTGATGACGAACAATCGCCGCGCCGTCTTCCTTGATCACCCGTCCCTGGACCTGGGGGATCTTGATCTCAGTGAGTTGCGCAACACCTTCAGCGAGTTGCAGTTGTTCACCGACACTACGCCCCAGAACGTGGTCGAGCGCCTGCAGGGCGCCGACGTGGTGATCAGCAACAAAATCGCGCTGAGCACCGAAACCCTGGCGGCGTGCCCACAACTCAAGCTGATCCTGGTGTCGGCCACCGGCACCAACAACGTCGACCTTGAGGCCGCCCGCGCGCATGGCATCACCGTGAGTAACTGCCAGGGCTACGGCACGCCGTCGGTGGCACAGCACACGATCATGTTGCTGCTCAATCTGGCGACGCGCTTGAAGGACTATCAGCGGGACGTGGCCGCCGGCAAATGGCAGCAAGCCAAGCAGTTCTGCCTGCTGGACTACCCGATTGTCGAGCTGGAAGGCAAAACCCTCGGCCTGCTGGGCCATGGCGAGCTGGGCAGCGCGGTCGCACGCCTGGCCGAAGCCTTTGGCATGCGCGTGCTGCTCGGCGCGATCCCGGGCCGCCCTGCCCGTGCCGACCGCGTGCCGCTGGATGAACTACTGGCGCAGGTCGACGCGCTGACCCTGCACTGCCCGCTCAACGAGCACACCCGCGACTTTATCGGCGCCCGCGAACTGGCACTGCTCAAGCCCGGCGCGTTCATCGTCAACACCGCGCGCGGTGGCTTGATCAACGAGCAGGCCCTGGCAGACGCGTTGCGCAGCGGTCACCTGGGTGGCGCGGCGACCGACGTATTGAGCGTGGAACCGCCGGTCAACGGCAACCCGCTGCTGGCCGGTGATATCCCTCGGCTGATCGTCACCCCGCACAATGCCTGGGGCAGTCGCGAGGCGCGCCAGCGCATCGTCGGGCAACTGACGGAAAACGCCCGGGGCTTTTTCAGCGGCGCCCCGCTGCGCGTTGTGAGTTGATAAACTGCGCCCCTTTTCAAGGAGCAGACCATGGATCCGCGCAGTGAAGTACTGCTTCGTCAGGCCGAACTTTTTCAAGGCAACCTGCTGCTGGTAGGTTTGCCTGCCGACGACCTGCTGGGTCGCCTGCCCAACGCCCACGGCTGGAGTTGGCATGCCGGCGACCAGGCAGCGCTCGACGCGCGTTTCCCCGCGCGCAGCCAGTTCGGCGTGACGGTGCCCGAGCGTACGTTTGATGCGGCGGTGATCTTCCTGCCCAAGTCCAAGGACCTCACCGACTACCTGCTCAACGCCGTGGCCGCGCGACTGCCCGGCGCCGAGCTGTTTCTGGTCGGCGAGAAAAAAGGCGGCATCGAAAGCGCCGCCAAACAGCTGATCCCCTTTGGCAAACCGCGCAAGCTCGACAACGCGCGCCATTGCCAGCTGTGGCAGGTTACGGTGGCCAACGCGCCGCAGGCGGTCGACCTGCAAAGCCTCGCGCAGGTCTTCGACGTCCCGCTGGCCGAAGGGCCACTCAAGGTTGTGAGCCTGCCCGGCGTGTTCAGCCACGGTCGCCTGGACCGCGGTACCGAGCTGTTGCTGGAGCATCTGGATAAGTTGCCGAGCGGCCATTTGCTCGACTTCGGTTGCGGCGCCGGCGTGCTCGGGGCTGCGGTAAAACGTCGCTACCCGCACAACACCGTGACGATGCTGGATGTGGATGCCTTTGCCGCCGCCAGCAGCCGTCTGACCCTGGCCGCCAATGGCCTGGAAGCCGAGGTGTTGACCGGTGACGGCATCGATGCCGCGCCGATGGGTTTGAACGCGATCTTGAGCAATCCGCCGTTCCATGTCGGCGTGCATACCGATTATTTCGCCACCGAGAACCTGCTGCGAAAAGCTGCCAAACATCTGGCAAAAGGCGGCGAACTACGCCTGGTCGCGAATAGCTTCCTGAAGTACCAGCCGCTGATCGAGGAGCATCTGGGCGTGTGTGCGATCAAGGCCGAAGGCAACGGTTTTCGCATTTATCGTGCCAAGCGCGGCTAATGGCAATTTGAAAAAGAAGGCTTGCCGAATGGGTTTTGCCTAGGCAGAATCCGCTCCGTCCTAGGGGAGTAGTCTCCCACGAGCGCCACGCTCGTCCGGCATACGTCAACATACTTGGTCAACAGGCCATGGCGTATGCGACCCAGGAGTCCGCACAGACGGACCGGGGTTTGACAAGACCTATGACACGCACACCTTACCCGGGGCGGGAAGGCTGTACGTGTCATAGCCGTGTCGACCCGCCCCTGGAAACTTACCTGATGCTGGATTCACTGCTCGTTCCTACCGCAATCGTTGCCTTGGCCGAAATCGGCGACAAGACGCAACTGCTCGCGCTCATTCTCGCCGCTCGCTTTCGCAAGCCCTGGCCGATCATCGCTGGCATCGTCGCCGCGACCCTGGCCAACCATGCGGCCGCTGGTGCCGTGGGGGCCTGGTTTGGCAGTTTCTTCTCGGATGCAGTGTTGCACTGGATACTCGCGGCGAGCTTCTGCGCCACGGCGTTGTGGACCCTGGTGCCGGACAAACTCGACGATGACGAAGCCAGCACCACGCGCAAGTTCGGGCCATTCCTGACCACGCTGATCGCGTTTTTCCTCGCAGAAATCGGTGACAAGACGCAGATCGCCACGGTGATGCTGGCGGCGCAATACCCGGAGCTGTGGCTGGTAATTATCGGCACCACCCTGGGCATGTTGATTGCCAACGTACCGGTGGTTCTGGCGGGGAATTTTGCTGCAGAGAAACTGCCGCTGACCTTGATCCGCCGACTGGCTGCCACGGCGTTTTTCATCCTGGCGATCGTGGCGGTGTACAAGGCCATGCAAAGCAGCGGCTGGATCTAGCACACCACCTGCAGGAGTCCGGCTTGCCGGCGATAGCGATCTTCAGGACGCCATCGCCGGCAAGCCGGACTCCTACAAAGGTTCAGCGTTTAATCAAGATTTCTTGGCTTGCTGGTACAGCGGCATCACCTTCGGAATTGCCGCCTGCAACGAGGCGATTCGGCTGTCGGACGCCGGGTGAGTACTCATGAACTCCGGTGGCGCGCCTTCGGAAGCCTTGGCCATTTTGTTCCACAGCGTGATGGCGGCGTTCGGGTTGTAGCCGGCACGCGCCGCCAGCTCCAGGCCGATCAGGTCCGCTTCGTTTTCATTGCTGCGGCTGTTGGGCAAGGTCATGCCGTAGTTGGCCACCGTGTCCGCGAGTGCCAGGCTGTCCTGGCCCAGGCCGAACAACGCGCCGGCGCCCTGCTTCGCCATCTCGATCCCGTAGGCCTTGGACATGGCTTCGCGGCCATGTTCACGCAAGGCGTGGGCAATTTCATGACCCATCACCGCGGCCAATTCGTCATCGGTGAGCTTGAGGTTATCGATCAACGCGCTGTACACGAAAATCTTGCCGCCAGGCCCGCAGTTGGCGTTCATCTCATCACTTTTGATCAGGTTCACTTCCCACTTCCACTGCGCCGCATCGGGGCGGAACGTGGGCGCCTGGGCAATCAAGCGGTTGGCGATCGCCTGCACGCGCTTGGCGTTGGCGCTGGTCTTGTCCACCAGGCCTTTGCCACTGGCTTCGCCCAGGGTCTGCTGGTAGGACTGGGCATACATCTGGTCGACTTCCTGGCTCGACAGCATGCTGAACATGTATTGCTTGCGCTCTACCCCAACGGCGCCGCCGCTGGTGGTATTGACCGACTGGCACCCGGCCAGCGACACCGCTGCCGCCAACACACTTACCGCCAATGATTTCTTCATAAACGCTCTCCCTGAAAACATGGCGCGTATCGTAGGCGCTCGTGTGTATCGACGCCAGATACAACAGACGTTTAACCACTCATTTTCGGATACATCCCACAAGCCCCTACTGCGGCGGTGCCAGCGAATCCATCCGTTCAAGGTTGAGCTTTTGGCGGTCTCGAGGGCCCTGTCGCAGGCAAGCCAGCGCCCACATCGGAGTGTATTCACAGATCCAAATGTGGGAGCTGGCTTGCCTGCGATGAGGCCCGCACCTACACCCCATAAACCCCAGACTCAGGCCGGGGTCAGGCACTCCGGCCCGTTGAGCTTGGGATCGTTGACCATATTGGCCAGGACCCGCTCGCGCAACGCGACGGGCTCACTGGCCAGCAGGCCTTGCAGCACATGCAGTGGGGTCTCCGGATCCAGCCAGGCGGCCTGCCCGGCAGCGTCCAGGATCAATGGTCGTCGCTGACTCTGCGCGGCTTGCGTCACTACCGCCGTGCTCAGCCACACCTGCTCCTGCACCGGGTAGGCTTCCCAGATCGCAGCAAAAAACAACGTGGAGCCCTCCCCCGGCGTCAACCAATAGGGGCGTTTGCGCTGGGTACCGCGCCATTCGTAGAAACCATTGGCGGGCAGCAGGCAACGGCGCTGGCGAAACGCTTCGCGAAACATCGGTTGTTCGGCCAGGGTTTCGGCGCGGGCATGAGCCGGCGTGCGGGACAGGTCCGTCAGCCACGGCGGCGTCAGGCCCCAGCGGGCGCGAGCCAGGGTGCGCTGGCCTTCGCTCTGGCGCTGGATCAGCACCGAATCGTTCGGAGAGATGTTCCACTGGGCCTGCTGGTCCGCCGGAAAGCCCGGCAAGGCAGCAAAGGTGGGGTTCCAGCGAAACAGGGCATAACGTCCACACATGGGGCAACACGACTCTTGGGTAAACCGACCGACAGCCTAACAGACCAGCACGTCGGGGAAGCTGTCGGGTTCATCGCCTGGCAGCGGTTGCGCGCCGATGTAGGCGGTAATCAGCTCGCGGGCGTAGGCCGCCTGGTCGTTGTCCACCTCCAGCCCCAGCAGGCCGAAGATCGGCAGCTCGCCGGTGCCGCCGAGCAAATGACGGCCCACCAGGTGCGCTTCGATACCTTCGCTGGCGAGCATCTGTTGCAGCAGCTCGCCTTCCATCAGGTTTTCCGGTTCGTAGATTCGCTGCATGGGCGTCCCCGCTATTCATTTTCGCTACGGGTTTCAAGCATCCATTCTTCATCATGGACCTGAAGAACGAAGGTGATCGGCCGGCAGCACACCTGGCAGTCTTCTATATAGGTCTGATCGCCGCCCGATAAATCCACCGTTGTCTCGACCACTTCACCACAATAAGGACAATCGTACGTCGCGGTTTCCAGCATCGCAGCCTCCAAGGTGACTTGTGCGTATAATCGCCGGTCTATTTACAGGGTTATCGTTCGGCCGAGCCCATTACTCCGGCCGCCCCCTGGTATTTCCTCTACTTACCCTAGCCGTTTCTAACAAGAGAGCATGATGGGCGAATTCGATACCATCCGACCTTACAACGACAGCGAAGTCCCGGCAGTGCTGGCCCGACTGTTCAGTGACAAGGCCTTTCTGGACATCCTGACCCACTTCCGCTTCCCGCGCTTTGCCGGCGCCCTGGGCTGGCTGCTCAAGCCGATGATCGCCCGCAAATTGCGCCGTGAGTTTGCCGGCGTCACTACCGTGGCCACGCTGCAGGACAAAGTCGAGTACTACGTCGATCACACCATCGACCGGGCGACCGACGGCGTGACCTATACCGGCGTCGAGCAGCTCAAGTCCGGCATCGCCTACCTGTTCCTGGCCAACCACCGCGATATCGTGATGGACCCGGCTTTCGTTAACTACGCCGTGTACCACGCCGGCCTGCCGACGCCGCGCATCGCCATCGGCGACAACCTGCTGCAAAAGCCGTTTGTCAGCGACCTGATGCGCTTGAACAAGAGTTTTATCGTGCACCGCTCGATCACCGGGCGAAAGGAGAAGATGGCGGCGTATAACCTGCTGTCGGCCTACATCAACCATTCGATCCGCAACGATTGCCAGTCCATCTGGATCGCCCAGGCCGAAGGCCGCGCCAAGGATGGGGATGATCGCACCGAGTCGGCGATCCTCAAGATGTTCCACGTCAGCCGCAAGGACGAGCCGTTTGCCGAGGTCATCCAGTCGCTGAACCTGACGCCGGTGTCCATCAGCTACGAGTACGACCCATGCGACGCGGCCAAGGCCCGCGAGCTGTATATCCGCGCCACCACCGGCACCTACACCAAGGCGCCGGGCGAAGATGACGTGAGCATTGCCTTGGGTATCACCGGCTACAAGGGCCGGGTGCACATCAACTTCGCGCCACCGATCACCGAGCGTTTCGAAGACACCAAGCTGCTGGCGGTAGAAATGGACCGGCAGATTCTCGGCGGTTACCGGCTGTTCCCGGTGCACTACCTGGCGTATCAGCAATGGAGCGACGCCGACCCGCAATTGCAGGTGCCGACGGCGGCCGAGGTGTTCCCGGCGGACGAACTGGCCAAGGCCAAGGCTGAATGGGAGCGGCGCCTGAACGAATGCCCGGCCGAGCACCGGCCGTTCCTGGTGGTGCAATATGCAACACCGGTGCGCAATCAATATCGGGTCAAGGCGGGCATTCCACTGTAACCGCTGTACGAACCATCTTGTGTAGAAGCGGGCTTGTATAGGAGCCGTGCATGCCCGCGATGCAGACACCTCGGTGTATCAGTCACACTGAGGTGATGCTATCGCAGGCAAGCCAGCTCCCACGCAAGCCCGCTCCCAGATCTGTTCAGCGGTTTTTTCAGAGGTGGGTGCTCAGCCACGAGATGGCCAGTGCCAACGCCAGGCAGGCGAACCCGACGCGGTAAGCCAGACGATGCGCCCGTTCGGTGCGCACATCCAGAAACAACATCGGTTGGTCGATCGCGCGGTCTTCGCTTTGCGCGGCCAGGTCGGCCATCGCGCGCTGTTCACGCAGGCGGGTAAAAAACAGCAGGGCCGCCCCAGGGCAGGCCACCAATAAAGCCACAGCATTGATCAATAGTGCGGGCAGCGCCATCGCAAACCTCAGGAATACAGTGTCTTGGTATCAATTCAGATACAAACCTGAACGATAGTGGCCTCCGGCGCCTGAAATGCTCCCTCCCCCATTGACGGCTAATGTATCCAGTAATTTACAGCGTCACCTGAACGTCACCTTAACAGGCCACTCTGTTGCCCTTCGAACGTTCGGGAGCTTGTCATGCTGCACGCGCAAAACCAGGATCGGTTGTATCTGATCGCCCCCAGCGATGAGCAAGAGGCGCTGATCGGCGGCCTGGCGTTCAACGTCCAGGACCGCCATTGGCTGGTGTATTGCGCCCTGGGCGGGCATCAGCATGCGGACCTGCCGGAGGCCGATGGGTTGACGGGGGTAAGCCTGCTGGATTTCTGTATCGACACCGCCGCATGAAACTGAAGGCGAAAAAAAGCCGGGCTCATCGCTGAGCCCGGCTTTTTTAGTAAGCGGTTATTGCGAACTGAGCAATGAACCGATGCTTGGATCCTTGAACAGACGGGTCAAGGCATCGCTCAGCACGTCGCTGACCAGCTTGGTGTTGGTTTCCTGGTTCGGCGCCATGCCGAAACGCTGGTTGAGCGAAGCGCCGTAGCGGCCGCTGTAGCGACGCGTGCCGGCAGTGACGTCGGACTTGAACGTCGCGCCAATCGAGGCTTCAGTCACGTACAGGCCTTCCTTGGGCGACTGGTACTTCAGCTCGGCCAGGGTAATGGTCAGCTGAGGCGCGCCCGGCGAGTTGGCCGGGGTGAAACCCAGCAAACGCACGGCAGCTTCGGCCTGGGCCTGCAGCTTGGGCAACACGTCCTGGCCGTTCACCGACACCAGGGCGGTTTCAGGGTACAGGCCGCCACGGGAACCCAGGGTTGGCGACGGACGACCATCCACGACCCGCACCGACACCGGCTGGCCATGGCCCACCGGAGCCAATTGCGTGGTGATTTTCGGCTCAGGGCTCAGTTGTTGCGGGCTGTTGGCGCAGCCAACCAGGGTCAAGCTGGTCACAGTGATCAAACCGAACAACAGGCGTTGCAACATGCTCTTCTCTCCAGAAATCAGGTACCGACAGGCCGGCAGTATAGCGGGGCGCCACTGCGCGGAACTAGCGCCAGTTACAACCTGTGACCTGTAGCCGAGATCGCGGTTCGTTGTAACCCAGATGTCACAGCCGTTACATGGGCTCGTCACCCCACGCGGGCATGCTTGGCCCCAATCTCAGGAGGTTGATCGCCATGCATTTTCTCTGGTCTCTGTTTACCCGCAAGCCCGCCCTTCGCCAGTTCGCCCTGCTCGATGTGCAAGGTCGCTGCCAGGCCTTTAAAGAGTGCCACCAGCCTCCGGTGGGCGAAGGCTGGGTAGAAATCGAAGAGATTCGCCTGAGCTGGATGCACCACCCATTGCCGGCCAGCGCACGCGTCAGCCCACGCCCTGCGCGGTCGCCCCGCCACCAGCCGTTGGCCGCCTGACCGAAGTCCTAATAAAAGTCATAAAACACGCCCATTTCCTTGGCGTTCTTCGCTACAATCTCCCCCCGATTATAAGGACGTCTCCTGATCGGGCCTCGCAGCATCGTTAATGCCTCGGCATTAACCTCAAGAATCGCCCACAGAGAGCCGCCCACACAGATCGAGTGAAGCTGGCGCGCTTGCTGTTTTCTTTGCAAACCACCCCTCTTTACCGAATCTGCCAGAGCTGCCATTGCGCTCGGCCACTTGAGTTGTTTGCCCGTCTTGCCGCGTCTCGGCAAAGGTTGTGCGGGCCAGGTGCCAGGCTGGGGCAGCCCTTTTTTGAGGTTCACGTCTTCAAAAGAGCGTGAAAAAAACGGGTTTTCACAACTTCACAAGAGTGTGGCGAGCAAATGAATAGTTTGGCGTTTGTACAAGCACCATCAGCGTCTGGAACAGCCCAACCACACAGGACCGAGTACTCCTCAACAACCGGAGCTTGAGCCTGTCCGCTACGGATTGGTTGCACGAATCGCACGCTTTGACCATAAGTCGAATTGCCACAGGCGCCCATGAATGCGTTCATAGGCAGATTAGCCGGCAGGAAGCGTGCGCTGAAATTGCAAAGAATTGCGAATCGGACATGGCGATCCTGGCCATGGGTAACCTGGGGCAACACGTGAACCGCCCCGTCACTCCTGGCAGCCATGCCGTCAATTTGGTGCTGCAGATTTTGGAGACGCGTTAAATGGCGCATAACGAAGCAGTCGACGTAGTACTGGTAGGGGCCGGCATCATGAGTGCCACCCTGGCCGTATTGCTCAAAGAGCTCGACCCCGGCCTCAAGCTGGAAGTCGTTGAGCTGATGGATTCGGGTGCCGCGGAGAGTTCCAACCCGTGGAACAACGCCGGTACCGGCCACGCCGGCCTGTGTGAGCTGAACTACACGCCGCAGGCCGCCGATGGCTCCATCGACATCAAGAAAGCCGTGCACATCAACACCCAGTTCGAGGTCTCGAAGCAGTTCTGGGCGTACCTGACCAAAAAGGGCACCTTTGGCTCGTCCAAGTCCTTTATCAGCCCAGTCCCGCACCTGAGCTTCGTGCAGGGCGAAAAAGGCGTGTCGTTCCTCAAGAAACGCTTTGAATCCCTCAGCCAGCACCACGCGTTTTCGGACATGCACTACACCGAAGACCGCAATGAGATGGCCGAGTGGATGCCGTTGATGATGCCGGGCCGCCCGCTCGACGAAAAAATCGCTGCCACCCGCGTGATGAACGGCACCGACGTCAACTTCGGCGCCCTGACCAACCAGTTGCTCAGCCACCTCACCAGTTCGCCGGATGCCCAGGTCAAGTACAGCAAGCGCGTGACCGGCCTCAAGCGCAACGGCGCCGGCTGGACCGTGAGCATCAAGGACGTCAACAGCGGCAACAGCCGCGAGGTGGACGCCAAGTTCGTGTTCCTCGGCGCCGGTGGTGCGGCCCTGCCGTTGCTACAAGCCTCAGGCATCGAAGAAAGCAAAGGTTTTGGCGGTTTCCCGGTCAGTGGCCAGTGGCTGCGTTGCGACAACCCGGAAGTGGTCAAGCACCACCAGGCCAAGGTCTACAGCCAGGCCGCCGTGGGTTCGCCGCCGATGTCCGTGCCGCACCTGGACACCCGCGTGGTCGATGGCAAGAAGTCCCTGCTGTTCGGGCCATACGCCGGGTTCACCACCAAGTTCCTCAAGCACGGCTCGTTCCTCGACCTGCCTCTGTCGATCCGTGCCGGCAACATCGGCCCGATGCTCGCCGTGGCCCGCGACAACATGGACCTGACCAAGTACCTGGTCAGCGAAGTGCGCCAGTCCATGGAGCAGCGCCTGGAATCCCTGCGCCGCTTCTACCCTGAAGCGAAAGCCGAGGACTGGCGCCTGGAAGTGGCCGGCCAACGGGTGCAGATCATCAAGAAAGACCCGAAAAAAGGCGGCGTGCTGCAATTTGGCACCGAGCTGGTCGCGGCCAAGGACGGTTCCCTGGCGGCACTGCTGGGCGCCTCCCCTGGCGCTTCGGTGACCGTGTCGATCATGCTGGAACTGATCGAGCGCTGCTTCCCACAAAAAGCTGCAGGCGAGTGGGCAACCAAGCTGCACGAGATCTTCCCGGCTCGCGAAAAGGTCCTGGAGACCGATGCCGAGCTGTATCGCAAGATCAACGCGCAGAACAACATCAGCCTGGAACTGGTTGAGCAAAGCAACGAAGCCGAAAGCTACGCTTAAGGCCGTGCTGCAATAAAAAACGCCCCGCTCTCGGCCTGAGAACGGGGCGTTTTTTTATGGCCGGGATAATCAGCTGCGCGCGTTATCGATCAGCTCGATGTACTCGGCGGCGTTGCGCTGGTCCTTGATCAGGTCGACAAAGGTCTGGCCATGCTCGTCCTTGCCGTCCAGGTCCAGGCCGGCTTCCTTGAAAAAGCCCAGGAACCGTTCGAAATCGTCGATACGCAGGCCACGGTAAGCCTTGATCAGTTTGTGCAGGGACGGTGAAGTCGCGTCGACCGGCTCGAAGTCCAGGAACAACTTGATCTGATCGTCGCCGATCTCGTCACCAATCACCTGTTTCTTATCTTTACGCATTACCGACTCCAGCCTGCAGACATTTACACGGGAAACGCAGTTTACCTGCGGGGCACACGCTGCGGAAGCAACACACGTTCAATGTGGGAGCTGGCTTGCCTGCGATGGTGTCGCCTCGGTTTTACTAACAGGTCGAGTTGGCTGCATCGCAGGCAAGCCAGCTCCCAGATGTGTTCTGCAGCGCTGTCACTGCCTGGAACGAACGACACCGGTGTGCAAGTCCGCCCAGATATGCCCATTGGCATAACTGAGGAATTGCACATACACCGTGTCATTGCGCAGCAGGTCGACGATCACGCGGTACTGGGCCACCGGGTAGGACAAGGTCAAGGTTTTGCTCTTGTCGTCGTATGCCGGCTTTTTCAGGCTTTTGCTTTCGGCGTCGAAGTTGAGCACCACCTGGGCGATGGTCGCGCCCTTGTTCAGGGGCTTGCCCTTGAGGCGGATCATCAGCGGCGAAGTCACCGGGATCGGTTGCTGGTTGGATTGACGCTGGTTGCCGACCACCACCGCGTATTCAGTGACTTGCAGCAACTGCTGCTGATCGGGCGTCTCGGCGCGCAGGGTAAGGTCGTCCGACGGCAGGAACTGACTGTGCATCGGCGCAGGCGCGGCGGCCAGGGGCAAACTGAGGGTCAGCGCCAGGGCGGCGCAGGTGCGTATCAACAGGCTCATGGGCCGCTCCATGGGAGATGGCCCAGCACTGTAGCTCAATCGAACTGGGCAAGCATCCAGCGCTGATACTCGACCACGTCGGCATCGCCCTCGCGTGGCGCCCAACTGGCTGATTCGCCCTCGCCTACCGGCCGATAAGGCCCGGCTTTGCACTCGAACATCACTGTATCCGGTGCCAGCACCACCAAGCCGTGGAACACCCCTGGCGGCAGGTCGACACCGGCACATGCGCTGCCCGCCTGCATCACACGCTTGGCAATGACTTCACCGGTGTCGCTGAACACCAGCAGGCCCAGGCTGCCCTGGAGCACCAGCAGGGTTTCCGCCTTGTCGGCGCTCAGGTGCCGATGCGGCGGCACATAGGTGTCGGGCTGCAGGCCCACGGCCAGGCGATGGCAGGGCTCATCCATCTGATGGAAGTTGTGATGGTGCCGGCCACGCGGGCTGGCGGCCGCTTTCTCGGTCAATTCGGCGAACAGCGTCTGATCCAGAAAGCGGGTCATCAATCACATCCCCTTGACGGCGAAAATCCCGTTGGCATTGCGCCAGTAGCCTTTGTAGTCCATGCCGTAACCGAAGATGTAACGGTCGATGCACGGCAGGCCGACGTAATCGGCTTTCAGGTCCGGGCGGGCCTTGCGGTCATGGTCTTTGTCGATCAGCACGGCGGTGTGCACCTTGCGTGCGCCGGCGTGTTTGCAGAAGTCGATGATCGCGCCCAGGGTGTGACCTTCGTCGAGAATGTCGTCGATGATCAGCACGTCACGGTCGATGAACGAGACTTCCGGCTTGGCTTTCCAGAACAGGTCACCGCCGCTGGTTTCGTTGCGATAGCGCGTGGCGTGCAGGTAGGACGCTTCCAGCGGGAACTGCAGGTGAGTGAGCAGTTTGCCGGCGAAGATCAGCCCGCCGTTCATCACGCAGAAGACCACCGGGTTGGTGTCGGCCATCTCGCGAGTGATGTGTGCGCCGACCTTGGCGATCGCTTCTTCGACTTGCGCTTCGGTGTACAGGCAGTCAGCCTCGCGCATGATTTGACGGATATGCTCGAGATCAGCGGACATGGCGCTCTCCAAGGGGGTGCTGTGGCAAGAAAAGCGGGCAAAGGTACGCATGTGAGGCGCAACGTTCAAGCCTTTATGGACTAACGTACTTGATGTCTATAGGACAACACCCTCGGATAGATTAATCTAGGCCGGTTTTTTTGCCCGCCGCCGGAGCCTTTCCCATGCCCACTCGCGAGATCCGCCACCCGCTGATCCGACACAAACTCGGCCTTATGCGCCGTGCCGACATTAGCACGAAGAATTTCCGTGAGCTTGCTCAGGAAGTCGGAGCGCTGCTCACTTACGAAGCCACCAAGGATTTGCCCCTGGAAAGCTACGAGATCCCCGGTTGGGCCGGTCCCGTCCAGGTGGAGAAAATCGCCGGTAAGAAAATTACCGTGGTGCCGATCCTGCGCGCCGGTATCGGCATGCTCGAAGGCGTGCTCAGCCTGATCCCGGGCGCCAAGGTCAGCGCCGTCGGCGTGGCCCGCAACGAAGAAACCTTGCAGGCCCACACGTACCTGGAAAAACTCGTTCCGGAAATCAACGAACGCCTGGCCATGATCATCGACCCGATGCTCGCCACCGGCAGCTCCATGGTTGCCACCATCGACTTGCTGAAAAAGGCCGGTTGCAAGGACATCCGCGCCATGGTGCTGGTGGCCGCTCCCGAAGGCATCGCTGCCGTCGAGAAAGCGCACCCGGACGTGCAGATCTACACCGCCTCCATCGATGAGCGCCTGAACGAGCACGGCTACATCATCCCAGGCCTGGGCGATGCCGGTGACAAGATCTTCGGCACCAAGCAGAAGGACGCGTGAGCATGCAGGATGAATTCAACGACCCGCTTTGGCGCCAGATCCTGTCCGGCGCACAGATGCTCTTCGTAGCATTTGGCGCGCTGGTGTTGATGCCGCTGATCACAGGTCTTGATCCAAACGTCGCACTGTTTACCGCTGGTCTGGGCACGTTGCTGTTCCAGGTGGTCACAGGGCGTCAGGTGCCGGTATTCCTGGCATCGAGCTTCGCGTTTATCACGCCGATCATTCTCGCCAAGGGCCAGTTCGGCCTTGCGGCGACCATGGGCGGGGTGATGGCGGCCGGTTTCGTTTATACCTTCCTCGGCCTCGCCGTGAAGATCAAGGGCACCGGTTTCATCGACCGGCTGCTGCCGCCCGTGGTGATCGGGCCGGTGATCATCTCCATCGGCCTGGCCATGGCGCCGATCGCCGCCAACATGGCGATGGGCAAGGCCGGTGACGGCGCCGAGCTGATCCATTACCAAACCGCGATGATGATCTCGATGCCAGCGCTGCTGACCACCTTGATCGTGGCGGTGTTCGGCAAAGGCATTTTCCGCCTGGTGCCGATCATCTCCGGCGTGCTGGTGGGGTTCGCCATGTCGTTCTACTTTGGCGTGGTCGACACGGCAAAAATCGCTGCCGCCCCTTGGTTTGCCCTGCCCCACTTCACCGCGCCGGAGTTCAACTGGCAGGCGATCCTGTTCATCGTACCGGTGGCCCTGGCCCCGGCGATCGAACATATCGGCGGTGTGATTGCAGTGGGCAGCGTGACCGGTCGCGACTACCTGAAGAAGCCCGGCCTGCACCGCACCCTGCTGGGTGACGGGATTGCCACCACGGCCGCCGGCCTGTTTGGCGGCCCGCCGAACACCACGTACGCCGAAGTGACCGGCGCGGTGATGCTGACCAAGAACTACAACCCGAAAATCATGACCTGGGCGGCGGTCTTTGCCATCAGCCTGGCGTTTATCGGTAAGTTCGGCGCACTGCTGCAAAGCATCCCGGTGCCGGTGATGGGCGGGATCCTGTGCCTGCTGTTCGGCTCGATTGCCGCGGTGGGGATGAACACCTTGATCCGCCACAAGATCGACCTGGGTGAGGCGCGCAATCTGGTGATTGTGTCGGTGACCCTGGTGTTCGGGATTGGCGGGGTGCTGGTCGGTACCGGCACCGGCCCGGATGATTTCGGCCTCAAGGGCATTGCCCTGTGTGCGGTGGTAGCGATTGGCTTGAACCTGCTGCTGCCGGGCAACGATGGCTGGAAGAACAAAAAATCTGATGAGCCACTGCTCTAAGGCTGTCGATTTTCGGTGTTGCTGATGGCCTCATCGCGGGCAAGCCCGGCTCCCACAGGGAAATGCATTCCAATGTGGGAGCCGGGCTTGCCCGCGATGAGGCCAGTTCAGTCAATCAAGCACTGAAGTCTTACAGCTCACCAAGGCCATCAATCAGCGCCTGGTTCTGCTCCGGCGTACCGATGCTGATCCGCAGGAACTGGGCAATCCGCTCCTGCTTGAAGTGCCGCACGATCACGCCCTGCTCACGCACCTTGGCGGCAAGACCCGCAGCGTCGTGCCGTGGGTGACGCGCAAAGATGAAGTTGGCTGCCGACGGCAACACCTCAAAACCCTTCTCCTCCAATTGAGCGACCAGCTTGTTACGGCTATCGACAACCAATCGGCAGGTCGCCTCGAAGTACTCACGATCCTCGAACGCCGCCGCCGCGCCGACAATCGCCAGGCGATCCAGCGGATAGGAGTTGAAGCTGTTCTTGACCCGCTCCAGCGCTTCGATCAGGTCCGGGTGGCCCACGGCCAGGCCCACGCGCAAACCGGCGAGTGAGCGCGATTTGGACAGGGTCTGCGTCACCAGCAGGTTCGGGTAGCGGTCCACCAGGCTGATGGCGGTTTCACCACCGAAGTCAATATAGGCTTCATCGACCACCACCACCGAGTCCGGGCTGGACTTGAGGATCTGCTCCACCGCGTCCAGCGCCAGCACGCAGCCGGTCGGCGCGTTCGGGTTGGGGAAGATGATCCCGCCGTTGGGCCTGGCGTAGTCCGACACGCGGATCTGGAACTGCTCGTCCAGCGGCACCGGGGCGGACTTGATGCCATAAAGGCCGCAGTAGACCGGATAGAAGCTGTAGCTGATATCCGGGAACAGCAGCGGCAGATCGTGCTGGAACAGGCCATGGAAGATGTGCGCCAGGACTTCGTCGGAACCGTTGCCAAGGAACACCTTGCCGGCGTCGATCCCGTAATACTTGGCCACCGCCTGCTTGAGCAGGTCGCTGTTGGGGTCCGGGTACAGGCGCAGGTTGTCGTTCAACTCGGCTTGCATCGCGGCGAGCGCCTTGGGCGACGGGCCGTAGGGGTTTTCGTTGGTGTTGAGCTTGACCAGCCTGGTCAGCTTGGGCTGTTCGCCAGGCACGTAAGGCACCAGGTCCTTGACGAAGGGGCTCCAGAATTTGCTCATGTCTCAGTTCCCCTGCTTGTCTTCAAGGATGCGATATTCGGCGCTGCGAGCATGCGCGCTGAGGGATTCACCACGGGCCAGCACCGACGCGGTCTTGCCCAGCTCGGAAGCGCCTTGTGGCGAGCAGAAGATGATCGACGAACGCTTCTGGAAGTCATACACCCCAAGTGGCGACGAGAAACGCGCGGTGCCCGAGGTCGGCAACACGTGGTTGGGGCCCGCGCAGTAGTCGCCCAGGGCTTCGCTGGTGTGGCGGCCCATGAAGATCGCACCGGCATGACGAATCGATGGCAGCCAGGTTTGTGGGTCGGCAACCGACAGCTCCAGGTGCTCCGGCGCAATGCGGTTGGCCACCTCGATAGCCTGTTCCATGTCACGCACCAGGATCAGCGCGCCACGGCCATTGATCGACTTCTCGATGATCTCGGCGCGCTCCATGGTCGGCAGCAATTTATTGATGCTGGCGGCCACCTTGTCGAGGAATTCGGCGTCGGGGCTGACCAGGATCGCCTGGGCGTCTTCGTCGTGCTCGGCCTGGGAGAACAGGTCCATGGCAATCCAGTCCGGATCGGTCTGGCCATCACACACCACGAGGATTTCCGACGGGCCAGCGATCATGTCGATACCGACCTGGCCAAACACGTGGCGCTTGGCAGTGGCGACGTAGATGTTGCCCGGACCGACCACTTTGTCGACCTTCGGCACGCTCTCGGTGCCGTAGGCCAGCGCGGCAACAGCCTGCGCGCCGCCGATGGTGAAGACGCGGTCGACCCCGGCGATGCAGGCCGCAGCCAGCACCAGCTCGTTGATTTCGCCGCGCGGGGTCGGTACCACCATGACCACTTCGGTCACGCCCGCCACTTTGGCTGGGATCGCGTTCATCAGCACCGACGACGGGTACGACGCCTTGCCGCCCGGCACGTACAGGCCGGCACGGTCCAGTGGCGTGACCTTCTGGCCCAGCACGGTACCGTCAGCTTCGGTGTAGCTCCAGGAATCCTGCTTCTGTTTCTCGTGGTAGCTGCGCACCCGCGCTGCGGCCACTTCCAGGGCTTCGCGCTGCGGCGCAGTGATGCGCGTCAGGGCCAGCTCGAGGCGTTCGCGCGGCAGGATCAGGTCGGCCATGGACTTCACGTCCAAGCCGTCGAACTGGCGGGTGAAGTCCACCAACGCCGCGTCACCGCGTTCGCGCACGGCTTTGATGATGTCGAGCACCCGCTGGTTGACCGAATCGTCGGACACGCTTTCCCAGCTCAGCAGATGATCCAGATGATGGGCGAAATCCGGGTCGGCAGCGTTGAGTCGGGCAATTGCAGTGGACGTGGTCATAGCGAGGGCCTCAATAGAATTGGCAAAAACTCAGGCGCCCTAAACTAGCAGTCGTTTCCGCTTGGGCACCTGAGAATTCTGGCTATGAGGCGGATAGACGGGCGCAGCCTTCCGGCTACGCGGGTGAGTCAACCGCGGTGTCGAGACTCCACTGCCTTGCGCAGGGTGTCGATCAACGCCTGGATACGGGCGTGCTGCATTTTCATGGAGGCTTTGTTGACGATCAGGCGAGAGCTGATGTCGGCAATGAAATCCTGCGGCTCCAAACCGTTGGCGCGCAGGGTGTTGCCGGTGTCGACCACATCGATGATCTTGTCGGCGAGGCCAATCAGCGGCGCCAGCTCCATCGAGCCGTAGAGCTTGATGATATCGACCTGGCGGCCTTGCTCGGCGTAGTAACGCTTGGCGACGTTGACGAACTTGGTGGCCACTCGCAGGCGCCCCTTGGGCTCGACGTCACCGACACGGCCGGCCGTCATCAGCTTGCACAGGGCAATGCGCAGATCCAGCGGCTCATACAGGCCCTGGCCACCGTATTCCATCAGCACGTCTTTGCCGGCGACACCCAGGTCGGCCGCGCCATGTTCAACGTAGGTCGGCACGTCGGTAGCCCGCACGATCAACAGGCGCACGTCGTCCTGGGTCGTTGGGATGATCAGCTTGCGGCTCTTGTCCGGATTCTCGGTCGGCACGATGCCCGCTTCAGCCAGAAGCGGCAAAGTGTCGTCAAGGATGCGGCCCTTGGACAGTGCGATGGTCAACATGGGAAACGTCAGTCCTTCATCAGGCTATTGCGGTCCGGTCACAAACGGCGCCAGACACAGATCGAGGCCATTACTGCCTCGATTTGAAACAAACCATTTAACAACAAACACCTTCCCGTGGCGAGGACGCTTGCTCGCGCTGGGGCACGAAGCGGCGCTGGAAATGGGACTGCCGCGCAGTCCAGCGGGAGCAAGCTCCCTCTCCACAGTGAAGGTGTTTGCAGTGCCGGGACTAGCCCGGTACGCGGCGGATTTTCGCGCCGAGCATCTGCAGTTTTTCTTCGATGCACTCGTAACCACGGTCGATGTGGTAGATGCGGTCGATCAACGTGTCACCTTCGGCGATCAGCGCCGAGATCACCAGGCTGGCCGAAGCGCGCAGGTCGGTCGCCATCACTGGCGCGCCCTTGAGCTTCTCGGTGCCGGTAACGATAGCGGTGTTGCCTTCGACCTGGATCTTCGCGCCCATGCGGTGCAGTTCGTACACGTGCATGAAGCGGTTTTCGAAGATCGTCTCGATCACGGCACCGGTACCTTCGGCAATCGCGTTCAGGGAGATGAACTGCGCCTGCATGTCGGTCGGGAACGCCGGGTACGGAGCGGTACGCACGTTCACGGCTTTTGGCCGCTTGCCATGCATGTTCAGCTCGATCCAGT
Source organism: Pseudomonas sp. GW821-FHT05D12 (assembly GCF_059419825.1). Taxonomy (NCBI): domain Bacteria; kingdom Pseudomonadati; phylum Pseudomonadota; class Gammaproteobacteria; order Pseudomonadales; family Pseudomonadaceae; genus Pseudomonas; species Pseudomonas sp. GW821-FHT05D12. The sequence continues at coordinate 376,190 of NZ_JBWKSN010000001.1, forward strand.
CGGCACCGGTAGTGATTTCAGCACCGGCTTCCTTGAGTTTTTCCAGCACGGCTTCAAGGATGGTCGGATCAGTGTCCTTGACCTTGACGCGACCACCGGTGACGGCAGCGGCAACCAGGTAGGTACCGGTCTCGATGCGGTCCGGCATCACCTTGTAGGTGGCCGAATGCAGGCGCTTGACGCCTTCGATGGTGATGGTGTCGGTGCCGGCGCCGGTGATGTTGGCACCCATGGCGATCAGGAAGTTGGCCAGGTCGACCACTTCCGGCTCGCGCGCGGCGTTTTGCAGGACGCTGCGACCGTTGGCCAGGGCAGCCGCCATCATGATGTTCTCGGTACCGGTCACGCTGACGGTATCGAAGAAGAAATTGGCACCGCGCAAGCCGCCTTCCGGCGCCTTGGCCTTGATGTAGCCGCCTTCGACGTCGATGGTTGCACCCATGGCCTCGAGACCACGGATGTGCAGGTCAACCGGACGCGAGCCAATCGCGCAACCGCCAGGCAGGGCTACTTCAGCTTCGCCGAAACGGGCAACCATCGGGCCCAGCACCAGGATCGAAGCACGCATGGTTTTCACCAGTTCGTACGGAGCGATCAGGGTCTTGATGGTGCGCGGGTCGATTTCGACGGCCAGTTTCTCGTCGATCACCGGCTCAATGCCCATGCGACCGAACAGCTCGATCATGGTGGTGATGTCATGCAGGTGCGGCAGGTTGGCCACGGTCACCGGGCCATCGCACAGCAGGGTCGCTGCCAGGATCGGCAAGGCGGAGTTTTTTGCACCGGAGATGCGGATCTCGCCATCAAGGCGGGCACCGCCGGTAATAATCAATTTATCCATAAGAATCTCGACGCCTTGGGGGCTCAGGTGCGCTCGGCCCAGGCCGCGCGGCTGAAAAATTTCATAGTGACCGCGTGGATGCTGCCATCGGTGATCCACGGGTTCAAATGGGCATAGACCTGCTGTTGACGCTTGACCGGGCTCAATGCCGCCAGTTCATCGCTAATCACGTTCAGCTGGAAGTTGCAGCCTTCGCCTTCAACTTCTACGTTCGTTTCCGGCAGCTTTCCTTCAAGGAAGCTTTTAACTTCTAGGGCCTGCATGCTCAACCTCTATCGGCGCCCAGTGCGCACGGGTCGCACATCATACAAAAAAGCCCCGCGCCTGCGAACCCCGCATAGCAGGACTCTGACGGGGGGCTTCTTTAATAATGTGTATTAAGGATGCGCCAACAGTTCGGTCAAACCGGAAACTTCGGCAATTTCACGCATGTCTTCGGGCAATGCACGGATGCTGACCGGCTTTTTGGCCGCCTCTGCATCGCGCATGAAGCACAGCAGCAACGACAAACCGACACTGCTGGACTTGGTCACCGCCGAACAATCCAGCACCAGCGCAGGCGCGGTGCTGGTCTTGATCAGCGCCTGGCCCTGCTTGCGCAGGTCAGGCCCGGTGCGGTAATCCAGCACGCCGCTGATGAACAGCTCGCCAGCGTCGCCGAGACGAACAGCCGACTCGGTCATTGCGCGGGCTTCCCGGCGGCTTTGTCGGTCTCTTCCTTGGCCTTGGCAACTTCACCGGCCCAACCATTGATGGTTTTGTCCAGGTCGTTGCCATTGCGCTGCATCGCGTCAGCGAACTGGTCACGGAACAGCTTGCCGATGTTGATACCGTTGATGATCACGTTGCGCAGTTTCCACTCGCCGTTGACCTTCTCCAGGGTGTACTGCACAGGATAGACCGCGCCGTTGTTGCCCTTGACGGTCATGCCAACGCTGGTGCGATCGCCCGACTCATCCTTGGCTGGATCAACGGTGATGCCCTGGTTGTTGTACTCAAGCAGTGCATTGCCGTAGAACTGGAACAGGCCTTTCTTGAAGTTTTCCTGGAACGTCTGCATCTGCGCAGGCGTCGCCTTGCGCGAATACTTGACGGTCATGATGCTGCGCGAAATACCTTCGGCGTCGACGACCGGGCCGACGATGGTGTTGAGCGCGTCGTAGAACTTGCTGGGATCCTGCTTGTACTGCTCTTTATGGGCAGTCAGGTCGGCCAGCATCTTGTTGGTCGTGTCCTGCACCAGATCGTGCGCAGAACCCGCCGCGTTAGCCATCAACGGCAGCGCCGCCAGCAGTACCAGGAGGCCACGTCGCAAGGTAGAGATCATGTACAGATTCCTCATTTGGCGTCTTTATTGACCGTATTGAGCAGGAATTTACCGATCAGGTCTTCAAGTACCAACGACGACTGTGTGTCGTGGATTGTCGAGCCATCCTTGAGCAAGGCTGTTTCCCCGCCCACGCTGATACCGATGTACTTCTCGCCCAGCAGACCCGCAGTGAGGATAGATGCAGTGGAGTCGGTCGGCAGATTATCTACCTTCTTGTCCAGTTGCATCGTCACTCGACCGGTGAAGCTGTCGCGATCCAGATCGATTGCCGTGACCTTGCCGATGGTGACACCGGCCATGGTCACTTTAGCTCTGACAGTCAAACCGGCGATATTGTCGAAGTACGCGTAAAGTTTATAAGTGTCGGCGGTGGGGCTCGCGGAAAGACCACTGACTCGCAGGGCCAGCAACAATAAAGCCAGGATGCCAGCCAGCAAGAAAAGGCCGACACCGATTTCCACAGTGCGGTTTTGCATCAGAAATCTCCAAACATCAAGGCGGTCAAAATGAAGTCAAGGCCCAGTACCGCCAGCGAGGCGTACACAACGGTCTTGGTGGTGGCGCGACTGATCCCTTCTGAAGTGGGCTCACAGTCGTAGCCTTGGAATACGGCGATCCAGGTCACTACAAAGGCGAAGACGATGCTTTTTATGATGCCGTTGAGCACGTCGCCGCTGAAGGTCACGCTGTTCTGCATGTTGGCCCAGTAGGAACCGTCATAGACGCCCAGCCAGTCCACTGCCACCCACGAACCGCCCCAGATACCCACAACGCTGAAGATCATCGCCAGCAATGGCAGGGAAATGAAGCCGGCCCACAGGCGCGGGGCAACAATGTACTTGAGCGGGTCCACGCCGATCATTTCCAGGCTGGACAACTGCTCGGTGGACTTCATGTTGCCGATTTCAGCCGTCAGCGCCGAACCCGCACGCCCCGCGAACAGCAGCGCGGTGACCACCGGCCCGAGCTCACGCAGCAACGTCAGGGCAACCATCTGCCCTACCGCCTGCTCCGAACCGTAGCTGGAGAGGATATTGAAGCCCTGCAGCGCCAGCACCATGCCGATGAACACACCGGAGACCACGATGATCACCAGGGACATGACGCCCACGGCATGCAGTTGCTTGACCAGCAGGCCAAAGCCGCCACCGATGCCGCCGCGGCCGAGCAAGGCGTGGAACAGGAAAATCGTCGAGCGGCCCAGGACTTCGACAATGTCGATGCCGGAGCGACCGAAAAGGCGGACCTTTTCGATAAGAGATGTCTTGCGCATCAGCGCTTCCCCAGAAGATCTGAGCGGTAATCCGCTGCCGGAAAGTGAAAAGGCACCGGGCCATCGGGATCGCCAGTCATGAATTGGCGAATGCGCGGATTGTCTGCGTTCATCAGTTCTTCTGGCGTGCCCTGGCCCAGTACCTGGCCATCGCCAACTACATAGAGGTAATCGGCAATGCTCGCGGTTTCTGCAAGGTCGTGGGACACCACGATGCTGGTGATGCCGAGGGCGTCGTTGAGCAGGCGAATCAGGCGTACCAGCACCCCCATGGCAATCGGGTCCTGGCCGACGAAGGGCTCGTCGTACATGAGGATCTGCGGATCGAGGGCAATCGCACGCGCCAGGGCGACCCGGCGCTTCATGCCGCCGGACAGCTCGTCGGGCATCAGGTCGATGGCACCGCGAAGGCCGACGGCCTGCAGTTTCAGCAACACGATGTCACGAATCATTTCGTCAGACAGCTGCGTATGCACCCGCAGCGGAAAGGCCACGTTCTCGAACACATCGAGGTCGGTGAACAGCGCGCCGCTCTGGAACAGCACACCCATGTGCTTGCGCGCATCGAACAGATCGCTGCGCGACAGCGTCGGCAGATTCTGGCCGTTGACCCACACTTCGCCGGCGCTGGGACGCAATTGCATGCCCATCAGGCGCAACAGGGTGGTCTTGCCGCAACCGGAAGGCCCCATGATGCCCGTGACCTTGCCGCGGGGAATGCGAATATCGACGTTCTCAAAGATGCTGCGCGTCCCGCGCTTGAAGGTCAGTCCCTTCAGCTCGACCGCGTAGGCGTTATCGGCACTCATCTAAACTCCTTGGGATGCAGCCTCTCACTCAGACACCACGCTTGCGACAAACGTTTGCAACGATTGCGCAATTGATAGCCACATGGGCTGGGCGGACCGAACTGGCGGCGAACTATATCACTGCTGGTACAACGCGCCCAAGGCCGGAACTGCGCTTGTTCAGATTGGGGACAGCGAAAAAACGTTGCCGGCTGTGTTACTGAAGAAGGAATCTCAGGCATCAGGTGAATAAAGCCTGACGAACTTGCGTGAGGGAATCGATCATTACCGTTATAATCGCCGACTTTTCGTCAGGCTATACGATTTCAGACATGAGCCAATCCAGCGACCTTATTCAATCCGCACAACGCACCATCCGCCTAGAGCTTGAAGCCGTGGAAGGCTTGCTGGCGCATATCGACGCGGATTTCGTACGCGCTTGCGAGATGATTCTGGCCAGCAAAGGCCGCGTTGTCGTGGTCGGCATGGGCAAATCAGGTCACGTGGGCAACAAGATCGCCGCGACCCTGGCCAGCACCGGGACCACCGCGTTTTTCGTGCACCCGGCCGAAGCCAGCCACGGCGACATGGGCATGATCACCAAGGATGACATCATCCTGGCGCTGTCCAACTCCGGCACCACCAACGAAATCGTGACCCTGCTGCCGCTGATCAAGCGCCTGGGCATCCAGATGATCAGCATCACCGGCAACCCGGAATCGACGCTGGCCAAGGCCGCCGAAGTGAACCTCAATGTTCACGTGGCCCATGAAGCCTGCCCGCTGAACCTGGCGCCGACCTCCTCCACCACCGCAGCCCTGGTGATGGGCGATGCGCTCGCCGTGGCATTGTTGGAAGCACGCGGTTTTACCGCGGAAGACTTCGCATTTTCCCACCCAGGCGGCGCCCTGGGCCGGCGCCTGCTGCTCAAAGTGGAAAACGTCATGCATTCGGGCGATGAATTGCCCCACGTCCCGCGCGGCACTCTGCTGAAGGACGCGCTGATGGAAATGACCCGCAAGGGCCTGGGCATGACAGTCATCCTGGAAGCCGACGGGCGCCTGGCCGGGGTCTTCACCGACGGCGACCTGCGCCGCACCCTGGACCGCACCATCGACATCCATACGGCGACCATCGATGCCGTGATGACGCCCCACGGCAAGACCGCGCGCCCGGACATGCTGGCCGCCGAAGCCCTGAAGATCATGGAAGACCACAAGATTGGCGCACTGGTGGTGGTCAATGCCGACGACCGCCCGATCGGCGCCCTGAACATGCACGACTTGCTGCGTGCAGGAGTGATGTAAATGACCAGCGACCTGTTGCAACGCGGCAAAAACATCAAGCTGGCGATTTTCGACGTTGACGGCGTGCTGACCGATGGCCGCCTGTACTTCCTCGAAGACGGCAGCGAATTCAAGACGTTCAACACCCTCGACGGCCAAGGCATCAAGATGCTGATGGCAGCGGGCGTGCAAACCGCGATTATCAGCGGCAGAAAGACTCCCGTTGTGGAACGCCGCGCACAAAACCTGGGGATTCCTCACCTGTATCAGGGCCGCGAGGATAAACTGGTGGTCCTGGACGAGCTTCTTGGCCAACTCAACCTAAGCTATGAGCAGGTCGCCTACTTGGGCGATGACCTGCCTGACCTGCCGGTCATTCGCCGAGTGGGCCTGGGCATGGCCGTCGCCAATGCGGCGGCCTTTGTCCGCGAGCACGCCCATGGCATCACCACCGCGCGTGGTGGCGAAGGTGCCGCCCGCGAGTTCTGCGAGCTGATCCTGCGTGCCCAGGGCAGCCTTGAAGCGGCCCACGCCGCCTACTTATAGAGCGTTTTATGCTGAGTAAAAAGATTCGCAACTTCCTGCTATTCGGGGTCATTGCCGCGCTGTTCCTGGCGGTGGGCTACTGGAATATCAGCCCGGAGCGCTTTCTCGACCAGCCTGCTGCGCAGGTCGACGAAGGGGCTATCGACTACTACGCCATCAATGCCAAGAGCGTGCAGTTCCTGCCCGATGGCAAGGTGCAGTACGAGATGACGTCGGACAAGGTCGAGCATTTGAAGGCCACCGAAGTGACCCTGCTGACCAACCCGGACATGAACATCTACCGTGGCACCGAGTTTCCATGGCACGTCACCAGCAAGCGTGGCGAGGTCAACCCGGACGGCACCCAGGTAGAACTGATCGACTCGGTACGTGTTGCACGCACCGATGCGAAAAACCGCGACACCGTGATTACCAGCAGTCGCATGACCGTATTCCCGCAGAAGCAATATGCGCAGACCGAGCAAGACGTTAGAATCGACGGCGCTGGCGGTGTATCGACTGGCAAGGGAATGAAAGCGTATTTGAAAGAAAGCAGGATACACCTGCTATCGAACGTAAGAGGACAGTATGAGGCTCGTTAAAACTCTCCCTATTTTGCTCGGTCTGGGCGCAGCACTGGGAAGCGTGAGCGCCTGGGCTCTGCCGAACGATAGCCAGCAACCGATCCACATCTCGGCCGACGATGCGCAGCTGGATGACAAGCAAGGCGTCGCCACCTACACCGGCGGCGTGATCATCACCCAAGGCTCGATGAAGATCACCGGCAACACGGTGACGCTGACTCGCACCCAATCCGGCGACATCGACGTGGTGACGTCAGTGGGCAACCTGGCTTACTTCGAACAGAAGCAGTCCGCGACCGATACCGGCCCGATGAAAGGCTATGGCAAGACCATCCAGTATCACGCCCAGCAGAATCGCATCGTGCTGATCGACCAGGCCAAGGTGCTCAGCCCCGACGGCAACTCCACGGAAGGTGAAAAGATCACCTATGACACCGTGAAGCAGGTCGCCAACGCCGGCCGCGCCACGGGCAGCAAGCTCAGCGCACCGCGTCCACGCATCGACATGGTTATCCAGCCGAAGAAGAAAGACGGCGCTGCCCAGCCTGCGCCTAAACCCGATGCGAAGAAGGCGAACTAATGGCAACCCTGAAAGCCCAGCATCTGGCCAAGGCTTATAAAAGCCGCCAGGTCGTGCGCGACGTCAGCCTGTCGATCGACAGCGGCCAGATCGTCGGCTTGCTCGGCCCCAACGGCGCCGGCAAGACCACCTGCTTCTACATGATCGTCGGCCTGGTCCAGGCGGACCAGGGTCGCGTCCTGATCGACGACCTCGATGTCAGCCACCAGCCGATGCACGGCCGCGCCCGCGCGGGCATCGGCTATCTTCCGCAAGAAGCGTCGATCTTCCGCAAGCTGTCGGTTTCCGACAACATCATGGCGATCCTCGAGACCCGCAAGGAACTCGACCGTGACGGCCGTCGCAAGGAGCTGGAAAGCCTGCTGCAGGAATTCCATATCAACCACATCCGCGACAACCTCGGCATGAGCCTGTCCGGTGGTGAGCGTCGCCGCGTGGAAATCGCCCGGGCGCTGGCCACTGCACCCAAGTTCATCCTGCTGGACGAACCGTTTGCCGGTGTCGACCCGATCTCGGTGGGTGATATCAAGCAGATCATCCACCACCTCAAGGCCAAGGGCATTGGCGTGTTGATCACTGACCACAACGTCCGTGAGACCCTCGATATCTGCGAAACCGCGTATATCGTCAACGATGGCCAGCTGATCGCCGAAGGCGACTCCGCCACTATCCTGGCCAACGAACTGGTCAAGGAAGTGTACCTGGGTCACGAGTTCCGCCTGTAAGCCTGCCTGTTTGAAAAAGGCGGTGGCAGGCCGTTCGCCAAGGTGCGCGGGAGTCAATGAAAACCTCCGGATTTTTATTGTTACCGCGCTCTAGGCAAAGCCCCCGATATCAGGCATATAATTTGCTTATGTTTGGCGCTCACGCGCCCTGTCGTGGATGGCGCATTGCGCCGGCGAATAAGGTGTTAAGCCCCTGCCATGAAACCATCGCTAGTCCTGAGAATGGGCCAGCAGCTGACGATGACACCGCAGCTGCAACAGGCCATCCGCCTGCTCCAATTGTCGACCCTGGACCTGCAACAGGAAATCCAGGAGGCCCTGGAGTCCAATCCGATGCTCGAACGCCAGGAAGAAGGCGACGACTTCGATAATGCAGACCCGCTGGCCGACAACATCGAGCAAAAACCCAATTCCGACGTGCAGGAACCCTCCTACCAGGAAACCGCCCCAACGGTGGATAACCTTGAGGAAGGCGACTGGAACGAACGCATCCCCAACGAACTTCCCGTGGACACCGCCTGGGAAGACGTCTACCAGACCAGCGCCAGCAGCCTGCCCAGTAACGACGATGACGAATGGGACTTCACCACGCGCACCTCAGCCGGCGAGAGCCTGCAGAGCCATCTGCTGTGGCAACTGAACCTGGCGCCGATGTCGGACACCGATCGCCTGATCGCCGTGACCCTGATCGACTGCATCAATAACCAGGGTTATCTGGACGAAACGCTCGAAGAGATCCTCGAAGCCTTCGATCCGGAGCTGGATATCGAGCTGGACGAGATTGAAGCCGTCCTGCACCGCATCCAGCAGTTCGAGCCCGCCGGCATTGGCGCGCGCACCCTCAGTGAATGCCTGTTGCTGCAACTGCGCCAACTGCCAGCCAAGACCCCTTGGCTGGTCGAGGCCCAGCGCCTGGTGACCGACTATATCGACCTGCTCGGCAGCCGCGACTACAGCCAGCTGATGCGCCGCATGAAGCTCAAGGAAGACGACCTGCGCCAGGTCATCGAACTGGTGCAGAGCCTCAACCCGCGTCCGGGCTCGCAGATCGAGTCCAGCGAAGCCGAATACGTGGTGCCTGACGTGATCGTGCGCAAGGACAACGAGCGCTGGCTGGTGGAGCTGAACCAGGAATCCGTGCCACGCCTGCGGGTCAACCCGCAATATGCCGGTTTTGTGCGCCGCGCCGACACCAGCGCCGACAACACCTTCATGCGCAACCAATTGCAGGAAGCGCGCTGGTTCATCAAGAGCCTGCAAAGCCGCAACGAAACCCTGATGAAAGTCGCCACCCAGATCGTCGAGCATCAGCGCGGCTTCCTGGAATATGGCGACGAAGCAATGAAACCGCTGGTCCTGCACGACATCGCCGAGGCGGTGGGCATGCATGAATCGACGATCTCGCGGGTGACCACGCAAAAATTCATGCATACCCCACGCGGTATATATGAGCTGAAATACTTTTTCTCCAGCCATGTCAGCACCTCTGAAGGCGGCGAATGCTCGTCCACGGCGATTCGCGCGATCATCAAAAAACTGGTTGCCGCGGAAAATCAGAAAAAGCCGTTGAGTGACAGCAAGATCGCTGGTTTACTGGAGGCACAAGGCATTCAGGTCGCCCGTCGAACCGTCGCCAAGTACCGCGAATCCCTTGGGATCGCGCCTTCCAGCGAGCGAAAGCGTTTGATGTGACGGGCGGGCCAAAGCGTTCCAGTGGCAGGCACCCCGGCCTGCCGCTTTATGCACTGGCAACGAAGGAGAAGCTGTATGCAAGTCAACATCAGTGGACACCAGCTGGAAGTCACCAAGCCCCTGCGTGAGTACACCGAGAGCAAGTTGAACAAACTTGCGGGGCATTTTGACAAGATCACCAACGTGCAGGTCATCATGGAGGTCGATAAGCTCAAGCAGAAAATCGAGGCCACCCTGCACGTACCGAATGCCAAGCTCGTCGCCAATGCGGAACATGAGGACATGTACGCGGCGATCGACTCGCTCTACGACAAGCTGGACCGCCAACTCATAAAGCATAAGGAAAAGAATCTGCACCTGATGCAAGGTACAGGTCGTTAACTCTCCCCCCATGATCCGACTTGAAACCATCCTGACCCCCGGCCGTTCCCTCGTGAACGTGCCGGGCGGCAGCAAAAAGAAAGCCCTCGAAGAAATTGCCAAACTGATCCATGGCCAAGTGCCTGAATTGGATGAGCAAGTTGTCTATGAGTCGCTGATCGCCCGTGAAAAACTGGGTTCGACCGGTTTTGGTAACGGCATCGCCATTCCACACTGCCGCCTGCAAGGCTGTGAAACACCTGTCAGCGCCTTGCTGCACATGGAAAAACCTATCGATTTCGACGCCATCGACGGCGCCCCGGTCGACCTGCTGTTTGTACTGCTGGTCCCACAGGCTGCCACCGATGCGCACCTGGAGCTGCTTCGGCAGATCGCCAGCATGCTAGACCGCAAGGAAGTACGCGACAAACTGCGCAGCGCTGCCACCAGTGAGGCGCTCTATCAGGTTGTCCTGGATGAACAAAACGGGCAGTAATCATGCGTTTGATCATCGTCAGCGGCCGCTCCGGCTCGGGTAAAAGCACCGCCCTCAATGTTCTTGAGGACAACGGTTTCTATTGCATCGACAACCTGCCCGCCGGCCTGCTGCCGGAATTGGCGGAACGTGCGTTGATCCACACCGAACTGGCGCAACCCCTGGTCGCTGTTTCCATTGACGCCCGCAACCTGCCCAGCCACCTTGAGCGCTTCCCGCAATTGCTCGAGGAAGTGCGCGCCAAACACATTCATTGCGATGTGCTGTACCTGGACGCCGACGAAGAGACGCTGCTCAAGCGCTTCTCCGAAACCCGCCGACGCCACCCGCTCAGCAGCCCTCATCGCTCGCTGGCTGAAGCCATCGAAGATGAGACCAAGTTGCTGGGGCCGATCATCGACCTCGCCGACCTCAAGATCAACACCACCAGCCTCAACCTGTACCAGCTGCGCGATGCCATCAAGCTGCGCCTGCTGAATCAGCCGGAGCCTGGCACAGCATTTCTCGTGGAGTCTTTTGGCTTCAAGCGGGGCATGCCGGTGGACGCCGACCTGGTGTTCGATGTGCGTTGCCTGCCCAACCCCTACTGGAAACCGGAACTGCGTGATCAGTCCGGGCTGGATCAGCCGGTGGCCGATTACCTGGCAGCGCAGCCGGATGTGGAGGAGATGTTCCAGGACATCTCCAGCTACCTGCTCAAATGGCTGCCGCGCTTTGCCGCGAGCAACCGCGCCTATGTCACCATCGCCATCGGCTGCACCGGCGGCCACCACCGTTCCGTCTACCTGACCGAGCGCCTGGGCCAGGTGCTGCAACAAACCCTCAAGAACGTCCAGGTTCGCCACCGCGACCTTAGCTGAAAGGAACACCCCCGCGATGCCCGCTCTGGAAATTGAAATCATCAACAAGCTGGGCCTGCACGCCCGCGCCTCGGCCAAATTCGTCGGTGTTGCCGGGCAGTTTCCCTGTCAGATCCGCGCCGGGCGCACCCCGGAATCCATGGTCGACGGCAAGAGCATCATGGCCATGATGATGCTGGCTGCCGGCAAGGGCACCAAGATTCATCTGAAGACCGAGGGTGAGCAGGAAGACGAAGCAATGGCCGCACTGGTGGCATTGATCAATAACTTCTTCGACGAAGGCGAATAACCTTCCGTAGGAGCCCGGCTTGCCGGCGATAGCGTCCTTCAAGACCGCGACCGAGCGCCGGCGAGCCGACGCCTAACCGGGAGCGGTTTACCCCAGGGCTGTATCCATCACCATCATCAAGCAGAACCCGATGCACAATCCCAGGCTGGCGAGCTTCTCATGACCATTGCGCCGCGACTCCGGGATCACTTCGTGGGTCACCACCAACAGCATCGCCCCAGCAGCCAGGGCCAGGCCCAACGGCAACAGCACCTCGGCCAGGCTCACCAGCCATGCGCAAAGCACTGCAAATACCGGCTCCACCAAGCCTGACGCGGCTCCGATCAGGAAGGCCTTGACCCGCGACATCCCGGCCCCGGCCAATACCAACGCAATCACCAGCCCTTCGGGCACGTCCTGCAAGGCAATACCCATGGCCAAGCTATCGGCGTCCGGCATGCCGCCGCCGGCGGAAACGCCCACCGCCATGCCTTCCGGAATGTTGTGGGCAATAATGGCAAACACGAACAGCCAGATGCGCGGCGGGATCACCGGGTTGTCCGGCGTGCCCACCAACATTTCCGGGCTTGCGCCGGAGACCTTGCGGTCAACCAGATACAACCCGAATGCACCCAGCATGATGCCGAAGCTGATCAAGCCACTGGCGCCCCAGGGCGAGAGCCCGAGGCCTTCAGCCGCGGCAATGCCCGGCACGATCAGCGAAAACGCCGTCGCCGCCAGCATTACCCCGGCGCCAAAGCCCAGCAATGTATCGCTCAACGCCACCGGCATGCGCCGAATCACCAACACCGGCACCGCGCCGAGTGCCGTGCCGAGTGCACAGATTGACCCGCCCTGCAGGGCGCGCAAGATACGCGGCTCCAGGTCCAGCCAGGCCAGCCCATGGGCCACCAACAATGCAGTACCTGCCAATAGCAGCAGCGAGCCAAACGCATAACGAAACATTCGTCCGCTGCTGATCGCCAGTGTTTGCGTGCCCATAGTCGGCCTTAGATCGGGTTATGAAGGGTGAAGATCAGGCCAGGGCGGCCTGATAGCGCGCGGCAACTTCCGGCCAGTTGATAACACTGTAGAAGGCATTGATGTATTCCGGGCGACGGTTCTGGTACAGCAGGTAGTAAGCGTGTTCCCAGACGTCCAGGCCCAGGATCGGCGTATTGCCGTTCATCAGCGGGCTGTCCTGGTTACCACTGCTTTCCACCACCAGGGTCTTTTGCGGTGTCACGCTCAACCAGGCCCAGCCACTGCCGAAACGCGTCAACGCGGCTTTGGTGAACGCCTCCTTGAAGCTGTCGAAACCGCCCAGTTGCTCGTCGATGGCCTTGCCCAGCGCGCCTTCTGGCTTGCCGCCACCCTTGGGCGACATCACCGCCCAGAACAACGAGTGGTTGGCGTGGCCACCGCCTTGGTTGATGACCGCCGCACGCAGTTTTTCCGGCAGTTGTTGCACGCTGGAGACCAGTTTCTCTACCGGCCAGCCGGCGAACTCGGTGCCCTCGACCGCAGCATTGAGGTTATTGATGTAGGTCTGGTGGTGCTTGGTGTAGTGAATCTCCATGGTTTGCGCATCGATATGCGGTTCCAGGGCATCGTAGGCGTAAGGCAAGGCAGGCAAGGTGTAGGACATTTCAATGTGCTCCGTAATAAGGACTGTTGCGAGTCGACGCATCCGAGGGCGCCGCCGTGCTGCCCAGCAGCCGATGAGTACGCGGGTACTCGCCGTGGTCGCTGATGAAATTCAACAGCTCAACGTAGGTCTTGCTGCTCTGGCGCAGGGCCGCTTCACGCAATTGCGGGCTCAGGCGCGGGTCCTGCATGGTCTGCAAGAGGCGCTGGTGGATGGCGCAAAGGTATTCGGCGCTCTCCTCCGGCTGGTTCAGGCGCAGGTGCAGGTCCGCCAGGTTGTGATGGGAAATGACGCAAGCCGCCACCGCTTCGTCGGCATCCGCCCAGCGCTCGAACAACACCTGAGCCAGGGCCAGGGCCTGTAGATAGGCCTCGCGAGCGTCTACCAGCTCGCCCTGCATAAAGCAGCGATTGGCCCGTTCGATCGTGCGTTTCCAATGCTCCATGGTGAGCCTCCAAAGCAGTGTCGGTGATTACACGCCGCCGGCCGTGAGCTTTTCCGGGTCCAGCAGGACCTCCAGTTGGCTGCGCGGCAAGTCGGTGTGCTCGAGGGCGACATCAATCACCGGGCGGCCTTGCTGATAGGCCTTCTTGGCGATTTCAGCGGCCTTTTGGTAACCAATGATCGGGTTGAGTGCGGTGACCAGGATCGGGTTGCGCGAGAGCGCTTCCTTGAGCTTGGCTTCGTTGACCTTGAAGCTGGCGATGGCCTTGTCCGCCAACAGGCGACTGGAATTGGCCAGCAGCTCCAGGCTGCCGAGCAGGTTCTGCGCGATGATCGGCAACATCACGTTCAGCTCGAAATTGCCCGACTGGCCGGCGATGGTGATCACACTGTCGTTGCCGATCACCTGCGCGGCGACCATCGCAGTCGCTTCCGGGATCACCGGATTGACCTTGCCGGGCATGATCGACGAGCCAGGCTGCAGGCCCTCCAGTTCGATTTCACCGAGGCCGGCGAGCGGGCCGGAGTTCATCCAGCGCAGGTCATTGGCGATTTTCATCAGCGAGACGGCAACGGCTTTCAACTGGCCCGAGACGGCGACGGCGGTGTCCTGGGAGCCAATCAACGCGAACAGGTTCTTGCCCGGGGTGAACTTCACGCCGGTCAGGCTGCTCAGTTGCTGGCTGAAGCGCGCAGCAAATTCCGGGTGCGCATTGATCCCGGTGCCCACCGCCGTACCGCCCTGGGCCAGGGCCTGCAGGCTCGGCAGCAGGTCCTGCAAATGACCGATATTGGCCTTGAGCTGCTGAGCCCAACCGTTGAGCACCTGGCTCATGCGCACGGGCATGGCGTCCATCAGGTGAGTACGGCCGGTCTTGATGAACGGATGGACTTCTTCGGCCTTCTGCTCGATCACCTGTACCAGGTGCAGCAGTGCCGGCAGCGTTTGCTCGTGCAGCACCAGCGCGGCGCTGACGTGGATCGTGGTCGGGATGATGTCGTTGCTGCTTTGCCCGCAGTTGACGTGATCATTGGGATTGACCGCTTCGCCGAGCAAACGGCTGGCGAGGGTCGCGATCACTTCGTTGGCGTTCATGTTGGAGCTGGTGCCGGAACCGGTCTGGAAGATGTCCACCGGGAAGTGCTGCATGAAATCGCCTTCGAGCAAGCCCTGGGCGGCATCGACGATGGCCTTGCCCTGCCCTTCGCTGATTTGCTTGAGGTCGACGTTGACCTTGGCGGCCGCCGTCTTGGCCAGGATCAGGGCGCGGATGAACTGCGCCGGCATACGCTGATGGCTGATCGGAAAGTTGTTCACCGCACGCTGGGTTTGCGCACCGTACAAGGCCTCGGCCGGTACCTGCAGTTCGCCCATGCTGTCGCGTTCGATACGGGTGTTACTCATCGTTAGATCCTTGCACCAGGTCGGAGTGAGAAATAGACGGCAGCAATTCGCAGGTCGCCAATTGCCAGGCAAAGGTCTGCCAGCGCTTGAGGCGGCAGGCACAGCGGGAGAGTTTTTCCAGGTCGCGCAGCGGGCGCCAGGCTTGGTCCAGGCACAGGGAACGCCAGTGCCAGGGCAAGGCGATATCGCTGGCGGTGTCGATCAGCAGCCGGAACGACGTTTCAGCGATCGTCCACGGATGGGTGGCCGTGCAACAGGCCAGGTATCGACCTTCGTTGAGGTAATGTTCGATCAGGCGAGGTTCATTCGGATCCAGGCCACAGCGAATCTGACGACTCATCCAGCGCCAGCTCTCCAGGTACGGATCCTCATGCAGGACAGAACTCATGATCCACACTCATTCGGTAATGATATTTATTATTAAATGATATTGAGAATCAACGCAATGACGGCAGAGTAATCCACCTGTCAGGCAGGCATAAAAAAAGCGCGCTATCCGTGGGATAACGCGCTTTGGTTGAACCTCGCTACGGTCAGCTGCCGGCGACGGTCATCCGTTCGATCAATACCGAACCCGTGCGAATATTGCTGCGCAGCTCCAGATCATTGCCGACCGCAACGATCTGCTTGAACATGTCGCGCATATTGCCGGCAATGGTGACTTCCTGGACGGCAAATTGAATCTCGCCGTTTTCGACCCAGAACCCCGCCGCACCGCGCGAATAATCCCCGGTGACCATGTTCAGGCCCTGGCCCATCAACTCGGTCACCAGCAGGCCACGGCCCATGCGCCGCAACAACGCCGCCTGGTCTTCGTCGCCGTGGGTGACGAACAGGTTGTGTACGCCACCGGAGTTTGCAGTGCTCGGCAGGCCGAGCTTGCGGCCCGAGTAGGTGCCCAACACGTAGGACACCAATTCACCTTTCTCGACGAACGGCTTGGCATAAGTCGCCAGGCCATCGCCGTCGAACGCCGAACTGCCCATGGCCCGCATCAGGTGCGGACGTTCGTCGATGGTCAGCCACTCCGGAAACAGCTGCTGGCCGATCGCGCCTTCCAGGAACGATGATTTACGGTACAGGTTGCCACCGGAAATCGCCCCCAGGAAACTGCCGAACAAGCCGCCGGCCAGCTCCGCGGAAAACAGCACTGGCACTTCGCACGTCGGCACCGGGCGCGCGCCCAGGCGGCTCGCGGCACGTTGTGCAGCGCGCTGGCCAATACTGGCCGGATCCGCCAACAAATCGCCCTGGCGGTTCACGTCGTACCAGTAGTCACGCTGCATCTGGCCATTGGCCTCGGCGATCATCACGCAGCTCAAGCTGTGTCGAGTGGATGCATAACCGCCGATAAAACCATGGCTGTTGCCATACACGCGACAGCCCTGATGGGTGCTCAACGTGGTGCCATCAGCGTTCTTGATGCGGGCATCAGCGTCGAACGCCGCCGCCTCACAGGTCAGTGCCTGCTCGATGGCTTGCTCGGGCGTGATGTCCCAGGCGTGGAACAGATCGAAGTCCTTCAGGTCCTTGGCCATCAGCGCTTTATCGGCCAGGCCCGAGCTTTCATCCTCGGAGGTGTGCTTGGCGATTGCCAAGGCGGCGGCCACGGTTTCGCGAATCGCCTCCGGGCCACTCGCCGAGGTGCTGGCCGAACCTTTGCGCTGGCCCACGTACAAGGTGATGCCAAAGCCCTGGTCACGGTTGAATTCGACGGTTTCGACTTCCCGCTGGCGTACCGACGTCGACAGCCCCTGCTCCAGCGACACCGCAACTTCACAGGCGCTGGCCCCCTGGCGCTTGGCCTCGGCAAGGATCTGCTCGACTTGTTCCTGCAGTGCCGGTAACGCTTGCGGACCGACGCTTTGGGCTGCACTCATGGTTTTCTCCACTCAAATTCTGCTTTCGGTTAAGGCCATCGAGCGACCGGGCCGGACAAGCGGCCCCCGACTGGTTATCATGGCGGCGTTTCTTTGCGGACTGCCACCATGGTTGATTCTTACGACGACTCCCTCGATGGGGAGAAAAGCAAATCCCAGGTCAAACGTGAGCTGCATGCTCTGGTTGACCTCGGCGAGCGCCTTACAACGCTCAAGCCGGACTTGATTGCAAAACTGCCACTGACCGACGAAATGCGCCGGGCCCTGGCGGATGCACCCAAGCACACCGCGAATATCGCGCGCAAACGGCACATCTCGTTTATCGGCAAACTGATGCGCGACCAGGACACTGACGCCATTCTGACCTTGCTCGATCAACTCGATGCCTCCACTCGCCAGTACAACGAACGTTTCCATAACCTGGAACGTTGGCGTGACCGCCTGATCTCGGGCGATGACGCTGTACTGGAGAAGTTTGTAGTGGATTATCCGGACGCGGACCGCCAGCAACTGCGCTCCCTGATTCGTCAGGCCCAGCACGAACTGGCGCAAAACAAGGCTCCGGCCACCAGCCGTAAAATCTTCAAGTACATCCGTGAGCTGGACGAGACTCAACGCGGCCTGCGCTGATCCTCTTCCCCGGGTGGCGACCTTCGCCACCCGGCGCTCCACGGCTTACGACCCCGTGCCACCCACGGTGATCGCATCAATCTTCAGCGTTGGCTGGCCGACACCCACCGGCACCGACTGCCCATCTTTCCCGCACGTGCCCACGCCGCTGTCCAGCGCCAGGTCGTTGCCGACCATCGACACCTTGCTCATGGCTTCCGGGCCGTTGCCAATCAACGTTGCCCCCTTGACCGGCGCGGTAATCTTGCCGTCTTCGATCAGGTACGCCTCGCTGGTGGAGAACACGAACTTGCCACTGGTGATATCCACCTGGCCGCCACCGAGGTTGGCGCAGTAGATACCGCGTTTCACCGAGGCGATGATTTCCGCCGGATCGCTTTCGCCACCGAGCATGTACGTGTTGGTCATGCGCGGCATTGGCAGGTGCGCATAGGACTCGCGACGGCCGTTACCGGTGCGCGCCACGCCCATCAGGCGGGCGTTGAGCTTGTCTTGCATGTAGCCCTTGAGCACGCCGTTTTCGATCAGGGTGGTGCACTCGGTCGGAGTGCCTTCGTCGTCGACACTCAGCGAGCCACGGCGACCGGCCAGGGTGCCGTCATCGACAATCGTGCACAGCTTGGACGCGACCATCTCGCCCATGCGCCCGCTGTAGGCGGAGCTGCCCTTGCGGTTGAAGTCGCCTTCCAGGCCATGACCGACCGCTTCGTGCAGCAACACACCGGACCAGCCCGACCCCAGCACCACCGGCAACGTGCCGGCCGGCGCCGGAATCGCCTCCAGATTGACCAGCGCCTGGCGCAGCGCCTCACGGGCATACCCCATGGCGCGGTCATCGGTGAGGAAATATCGGTAGTCGGTACGCCCGCCGCCGCCATGGCCGCCGCGCTCGCGACGGCCGTTCTGCTCGACGATCACACTGACATTGAACCGCACCAGCGGGCGCACATCCGCCGCCAGGCCGCCGTCGGTGGAGGCCACCAGGATGCGCTCCCACACACCGGCCATGCTCACGGTGACTTGCTGGATACGCGGGTCGAGAGCGCGGGTGGCCGCATCGATACGCTTGAGCAAATCGACTTTTTCCGCGCGGCTGATCACTTCCAGGGGGTTATCCGGCGCATACAATTGCGCCACATCCTGGGTGCTGAACGCCTGCACCGTGCCGTTCTGGCCGGCGCGGGAAATCGAACGCGCAGCACGCGCGGCCAGTCCGAGGGCCTCCAGCGTGATTGCGTTGCTGTAGGCGAAGCCGGTTTTCTCACCGGACTGCGCACGCACGCCCACGCCCTGGTCGAGGTTGAAACTGCCTTCCTTGACGATGCCATCTTCCAGCGCCCAGGACTCGGAAATCTGTCCCTGGAAATACAGGTCGGCGGCGTCGATGCCGGGCCCGGCCAGATCGCCGAGCACGGTTTGCAGACTTTCGATGGTCACGCCACCGGGTGCCAGGAGGTATTCACTGACTGAGGACAACAACTCGCTCATAGGTTTGGCCTTAAATTCATCGTTCTGAAGCAGGTCGCTGCGCGCCCTGCGAGAAAAAGCGCCGATGGTTGACCACCGGCATGCGCGCCCGTATCGACGCCTGTTCACTGCTGTCGCGTGCGGCCAGCAACACCGCTTCGCCTTGATCCTGTTGTGTCAGCACACGCCCCCACGGGTCGACGATCGCCGCGTGGCCGTAAGTTTCCCGAGGGCCCGGATGCACGCCCCCCTGGGCTGCCGCCAGCAAGTAGCACTGGGTCTCGATGGCGCGTGCGCGAATCAGCACGTCCCAGTGCGCGGCGCCGGTCACTGCGGTGAAGGCCGAGGGCGCCGTAATCAATTCAGCCCCCGCCGCACGCAACTCGCTGTACAACTCCGGGAAGCGCAGGTCGTAGCACACGGTCAGGCCCAACCGGCCCACCGGCGTATCCGCCACCACCACGTTGCCACCGAAAGCATAGTCGTCGGATTCGCGATAACGACCCCGGGCATCCGCAACATCCACATCGAACAGGTGCAACTTGTCGTAGCGGGCAACGATCTCGCCCTGATCATCGATCAGCAGCGAGCAGGCATTGACCTTGGCATCCGGATAGTCCCTGGGCGGCAACGGCACAGTGCCGGCCACTATCCATAAGGTGAGGTCGCGGGCGGTCTGTTTCAACCATGGCAGGATCGGGCCTTCACCCAATGCCTCGGCGCGACCGATAGCGGCCACGTCGCGGCGGCCCATGGCGGCAAAGTTTTCCGGCAATACCGCCAGCTTCGCACCGCCTGCCGCCGCTTGCTCCAGCAAACGCCGGGCCTGGGCGAGATTGGCCAGCACATCACTCTGGCTGACCATTTGAATTACCGCAAAGGACATGGGCCGCTACTCCATAGAAGGCATGCGGCCATGCTACTCCACAGGCTCTCAGTTTGGTTTTTCAAATGGCTTGTCGAAGGTGATTTTTGGATCCTTCCACGGGCCTTCCACCTTGTATTGCACGCTGGCAAAGCGCGCCACACGGTCGCCGATCAACTTGTCGATCAGGAACAACGCGCCGCCAATGGCCGGCGCCCCCACGATCAGCGCAGCAATCGGCAGGTTATTGGTGACGGGCAGGGTCACCAGCAACTTGGCGTCGACCCGATCGGCCACCAGGTCCAGGGTGCCGTTGAGCTCCAGGTTGGTCGACGGCCCGGTCATGGTGATGGGCTCACGGGTCACGAACACGCCATTGCTGGCGGCCAACAAGCCTTTGACCCGGTCATAGCTCAGGCCTTTGCCGAGCAGGTCGGAGAAGTCCAGGCGCAAACGGCGGCCGATGGAGTTGAAGTTAAGCAGGCCAAACACCCGCAGCGCCTGGGCGCCGCCTTCCACTTCAACGAACTGGCCGCTGCGGAAAGCCGCGTCCAGGCTGCCGGAGAAACGCTTCGGCCCGACATAAGCCGGCGAACCGGGCCAGCGACCGTCCACATCCAGGTGAAAGTCCTTGCTGGTGACCGTCGGCGCGTAGCCCCAGCCCTTGAGCACATCACCGATGTTCTTGCCATCCAGGCGGCCCTTGTACCAGCTGCCGCTGGCTCCCGGCGCACCTTCCCAGCCACCGGCGCCCTTGAGCTGCATGCCCTTGAGCCCCAGGTCCAGGTTGCTGAAGGCGAGGCCCTTGGCGGTCGGACGGATTTTCAGTGACCACGCCCCGACAAGGTCGGGCCCTTGGAACAGTTGATCAATCGCGATATCCAGGGCCGGAATGTCCTTGGGGTCGACGTCGGCCAATGGGTCCGGGGCGTTCTCGTCGGCCTGCACCGTCGGGTCCACCGCCGGCAGTTTCACGTATTGCAGGTTGACCGCAATCGGAGCGCCCTTGGCGTCCGGCAGGTTCACCGTGCCTTTGGCTTGCTGGCTGTCGAGCTGCAGGCCCCAAGCGGCAGGCTTGCGGTCCAGTTGCAGGCTGACCTGATCAAACTGGGTGCCAAAGCCGGTCAGTTTGCCCACCTTGAAGTCTGCGCCGCTGAGCAATTGCTTGGCGCTGCCGCCCGGGTCCTTGCCCGCATAGCGGTCGACCAGTTTTTTCCACGGGTCGATATCCAACTCGGAGAGCACACCGCGAATCCGCAGGCCCTTGCCTGCGGGCAGCACCGCATCGCCATCGCCGAGGAACAACTCGCCGCGCCCGTCATTGAATTTTTCCGGCGGCGCGGCAAAGGTAAAGTTCGCCAACTCGCCATAGTCAAACCAGTAGCGCCGCTCGGCACCCTGCAAGGTCATGCGGAATGTGCTGTCGCGGCCCTGGCTGGCCGGCATGCCGAACGGGGCCGGCAGGTCCACCGCCACGCCCTTGAGGTTGGAACTGACCATCAACTGGCTGTCGGCACCGTCCAGGTTGACCTGCAGCTGGTACGGGATATCCCCGGATACTGGCAATGGCTGGCTGATTTTCAGCCAATCGGTCAGCCGCTTGACCGTGACCTGCCCCTTGGCCGTCACACGGGTGCTGATACTACCCGGCTTGCCATCGGCGAAAATCTGCGCGGTAATCGGCCGGTCGAACGCCTGGGCCGTGATGTTCTGGCCGCTCAGGCCCTTGGCACTGTCAAAACGGAAATCGCCCTTGAGCTGGGTCAGGTCCAGGGTCGGCTCAGCCAATTGCAGGCGCGCCTTGTCGGTCTGGAAATCCACCACGATCTTGGGCTCGGTGCCCTTGGCCAATGGAATGTCCAGGTCGAGCTTGCCTTTCAGGTCGCCCTCGCCTTTCCAGCCGGCAAAGGTCGATGCCGTACCGATCGGAGCTTCCTGCAGGATCTTCAGGCCATCGCCAAGCCCGCCGGCAAATTCGCCGGTGAGCAACAGGTGGCTGTCCTTGCCCTCAGGCGCGTGCGGAATATTGACGTAGACGTCCTTGACCTTGGTGTCGAGCAGTTGGCCCTTGCTGGCCAGGATGCGCACCCCGCTCTCTTCGACGAACACTTCGCCCTTGACCTTGCTCACATGCGGCCAGCCAGGCTGGAACGCCAGCTCGGCATCATGCACCTTGAAGAACAGGCTGATGTTGCGTGAAGCCGGCAATGCGTCGTGGTTCAGCGAACCCTGGTACTGGAAGAAACCCTGGTCGACCGCGCCCTTGAGAATCGCCGTGCGCAGCCATTCGTCCAGGGCCGGGCTCAGCACCGCAGGCAAATACTTGGGGGTGAAACGCCCATCGCCGTCGACCATGCCGACCCGCAGGTCCATGTAGTCTTCCTGGGTATGGTCGAAATGCAGGCGAATCAGGAAATCCGCCGCGATCTTGCCTTCCTCACCCAGCACCTTGATATACGGGGCGATCAGGGTGAAACCCTGCTTGTCGAGTTTCCAGGTCAGGCGTGCATTGGCCTGGAGGTACTGCCAGGGCTTGGCGAAAATCGGGTCGAGGTGCAGGGAAAAGTCCTTGCTGTCCATGCGCAACTCGCCATGGCCCAAGTCGCCACTGATGCTGCCGGACACGTTGCGCGCAGCCGGCGCGCCGAAGTACGCATCAAAACCCACACGTTCAAGATTGGCGGCGAAGCTGACCTTCTGGTCGGTGCTGTCCTGGGGACGGAAATCCACCAGCACATTACGCAGCAAGCCGGTGGCCTTGAGGTGTTCGATAGTCTTGGCGAAGCCTTCGGGCAGCGGCGCCAGGGCATTCAACAGTGGGGTGATCGGCGTGAGGTCCAGGCGGTCAGCCTGCAGCTTCCAGACCTCCTGCGCCGTGTCGGTGGGCAGGCTTTGCTGCAGCTGCAGGCGCGACTCCCAACGGGTGTCCCCCAGGTTCATGGCCAGCGAGTCGAACAACACCTTGAGACCGCTCTCGCTGCGTTGCACGTACGCTGTCAGCGCGAGGTTTTCGATATGCACGGGCTTGCGGTCGGCGTAGCTGCCCTTCACCTGTGGCGAATTAAGACGCACCACCGCGCTCTGCACGGTGCGCTGGCCCCAGCTCAACCAGAATTCGCCGCCGGCCTTGAATTGGGTGAGTTTCCACTGCTGGGTCAGCCGGGCCGGAATCCACTTGGCCCAATCGCTTTGTGGCAGGCTCAGGTAGGCATCGACGGCACCGTCTTTCCACTGGCTCGCGCGAATGCGACTGCGCAGGCTCAGGGCCAGCGGCTGGCCGTCGGGCAGTGTCAGGCGGGCATCCAGGCGCTGGCGGGTGGCCCCCGTGTGCAGGCTCAGGCCTACGTACGTCAGGGTCAGCGGTGCCTGGCCGTACGGCTGCAACGTGACCTGGCTGTCGAGCAAAGACACGCGCTTGACCCTCTGCATGCGCGTGAGCACCTGCTCCGGGTCCAATGGCTGGTCATCCTGCACCGGCAAGCCTTGCAAGGCCCAATGGCCGTCCTTGTCTTCCTTGACGCTCAATTGCAGGCCACTGACTTCCAGATGGGCAATGCGCACTTCGCGCGCCATCAGGCTGGCCCAGAGGTCCGGCACCACTTCGACCTGGTCCAGACGCAAGGCACTGCTGCCCTCGCCGACCATCACGTCATGGGCCAGCAGCACCGGCGCAAAACCGCTCCAACGCCCTTCGAGGCTGCCGATCTGCAGCGGCATGTCCACCGCAGCCTGGGCCTTGGCTTCAATTTCTGCGCGGTATTCAGCCACCAACGGGGTCAATTCACGACCCAGGCTCACGTACACCGCCGCCAACACCAGCAGCAAAGTGCACAGGCCCAGGCCCCAACGGGTCAAAGCGGCAAAAAAGCGTATCAGACGCTCCATGTCAGGCGACCCTCAAGGCAGTAGACGGACAGCAGGTCAAGGTCTGCAGGTCTCGTAAAAAGAAAACGATTGGGGATCAGAGCAGCACCACGTCGTATTGTTCCTGGGAATACATGGTTTCAACCTGGAAGCGGATCGTGCGCCCGATAAAACCTTCCAGTTCTGCCACGTTGCCGGACTCCTCGTCGAGCAACCGGTCGACCACTTTCTGGTTGGCGAGCACTCTATAGCCTTCGGCCTGGTAGGCACGCGCCTCCCGTAGGATTTCGCGGAAAATCTCGTAGCAAACCGTTTCCGGGGTCTTCAACTTGCCGCGCCCCTGGCAGCTGCTGCAAGGCTCGCACAGCACTTGCTCCAGGCTTTCGCGCGTGCGTTTGCGGGTCATCTGCACCAGGCCCAGCTCGGTAATGCCGATGATGTTGGTCTTGGCGTGATCGCGTTCCAGCTGTTTCTCCAGGGTGCGCAACACCTGGCGCTGGTGCTCTTCGTCTTCCATGTCGATGAAGTCGATGATGATGATGCCGCCCAGATTGCGCAGGCGCAGTTGACGGGCAATCGCGGTGGCCGCTTCGAGGTTGGTCTTGAAGATGGTTTCTTCGAGGTTGCGGTGACCGACAAACGCCCCGGTGTTGACGTCGATGGTGGTCATGGCTTCCGCCGGGTCCACCACCAGGTAGCCGCCCGACTTGAGCGGGACCTTGCGTTCCAGGGCTTTCTGGATCTCGTCCTCGACGCCATACAGGTCGAAGATCGGCCGCTCGCCCGGGTAATGCTCCAGGCGGTCGGCAATTTCCGGCATCAATTCGGCAACAAATTGCGTGGTTCGCTGGAAGGTTTCCCGCGAGTCGATGCGAATTTTCTCGATCTTCGGGCTGACCAGGTCGCGCAAGGTCCGCAGGGCCAGACCGAGGTCTTCGTAGATAACGCTCGGCGCACCGATGGTCTTGATCTGCGCGCCGATCTGGTCCCACAGGCGCCGCAGGTAGCGGATATCCATGAGGATTTCATCGGCACCGGCGCCTTCGGCAGCCGTGCGCAGGATAAAACCGCCGGCTTCCTTGATACCTTCGGCCGCCACACAGTCGCTGACCACCTTTTTCAGGCGCTCGCGCTCGGCTTCGTCTTCGATCTTCAGCGAAATGCCGACATGCGCGGTACGCGGCATGTACACCAGGTAGCGCGACGGGATCGACAGCTGGGTTGTCAGCCGTGCGCCCTTGGAGCCGATGGGGTCCTTGGTGACTTGCACCACCAGGCTCTGCCCTTCGTGCACCAGGGCGCTGATGCTTTCGACAGCCGGGCCCTCGCGCAGGGAAATTTCCGAGGCGTGGATAAACGCAGCACGGTCCAGGCCGATGTCGACGAATGCGGCCTGCATCCCCGGCAGTACTCGCACCACCTTGCCTTTGTAGATATTGCCGACGATCCCGCGCTTCTGGGTGCGCTCGACGTGCACTTCTTGCAGAACACCGTTCTCTACCACCGCCACGCGCGATTCCATCGGCGTGATATTGATCAGAATCTCTTCACTCATGGCTGGGTCTCGTTCAGGCATTTTCACAATAGTGACCGATCGCTTAAGGCTGGGCGCGCAATTAAAGGCGTTCAGCGCGCGGTAAGGTGTTGCCAACAGGGTATGCCGAATTGGGCGAGCAGTTGCGCGGTTTCGCACACCGGCAGGCCCACCACGGCGGAATAACTGCCATTGAGACCGGCAACGAACACCGAACCCAGGCCCTGGATAGCATAGCCGCCCGCTTTGTCCTGGGATTCGCCACTGTGCCAGTAGGTTGTAGCCTCTTCGACAGAAATCCCGCGAAACCGTACGCGACTGCTTACACAGTGGGTTTCGCAGCGCTGGCCGTCAGTCAGGGCAATGGCGGTCAGCACTTCATGCTCACGCCCTGCCAGGGCCATCAGCATCGCCAGCGCGTCGGCCTGGTCTACCGGCTTGCCGAGGATCTTGCCGTCCACAATCACGGCAGTGTCGGCGCCCAGCACACAAGCGCCGGCGGTGTGTTCAAGCGCAGCAAAACCCGCCGCTGCCTTGCCGCGAGCAAGACGCTCGACGTAGGCAACGGCGGTTTCGTTGGTAAGAGGGGTTTCATCAATGGCGGCGCTGACCACGGTGAAAGGCACACCGATCTGGGTCAGCAGTTCACGCCGCCGCGGGGAGCCCGAGGCCAGGTAAAGCGAATTCATTGCAGACTCTCCCTGTAGAGTTCGATAACCAGGCAGAGCCTCGCAATCCATTCAATTGATTTTATAGCGACGACGTAACCCACGCAGGCCGAAACTGATCCACGGCCACAACAAGGCGCTGACCAGGGCCGGCAGCACCAGTGCCAGGGTTGGCTGGCGATTGCCGGTCAGGGCGCTCAGCCAGAGTTGCACCAGCTGCGCCAGGCCGAAGATCACCAGGATCACCAGGCATTGCTGCCACATGGGAAACATGCGCAGGCGTTGCTGCAACGACAGCACCAGGAAAGTGATCAGCGTCAGGATCAATGCGTTCTGGCCCAGCAAGGTGCCATACAGCACATCTTCCGCCAAGCCCAGAAACATGGCCGTGACCATGCCGACTTTGTGCGGCAGGTTCAGCGACCAGAAAGCCAGCAACAACGCCAGCCAGAGCGGACGCAGGATTTCCATGAATTGCGGCAGTGGCGAAACACTGAGCAACAAGCCGATGGCGAACGTCAGCCAGACGATCCAGCCATTGCGCGAATGAGTACCGGCCATTTATTCCTCCCTCTGCCGTGTGGTCGCCGGAGCGGTGGTCGCTGGGCGGGCGGCCGGTGCCGTCACGGGCGGCTTGGCCGCCGGTGCAGCAACTGGCGTTGACGCAGGGGGTTTGGTCGCCGCCGGTTTAACCGGATGCGTGGTATGCGTCGCAGGCTTCACGGCGGTCGCCACAGGCGCTGCAGCCGGGGCCACCGCGGGCGTAACCGGTGCAGCAGCGGCAGGCTTGGGCACGGTCGCAGGAATGATGGGCGTGGTGCCGTTCTTCTTGTCTTCCGCTTCCTGGGCCTGGGCAGCTTCGTTGGCGCGCTCTTCCGGGGTACGGTTGTCACTGAACACCAGCAGCAGGTAGCGGCTGCGGTTCAAGGCGGCAGTCGGCACCGCGCGCACAATCGCGAAGGGCTGGCCGGAATCGTGGATCACTTCCTTGACCGTCGCCACCGGGTAACCCGCCGGGAAGCGCTGGCCCAGGCCGGAGCTGACCAGCAGGTCGCCTTCCTTGATGTCGGCCGTATCGGCGACGTGGCGCAATTCCAGGCGTTCCGGGTTGCCGGTACCGCTGGCAATCGCGCGCAGGCCGTTACGGTTGACCTGCACGGGAATGCTGTGGGTCGTGTCCGTCAGCAACAGCACTCGCGAGGTATAGGGCATCAACTCGACCACCTGCCCCATCAGGCCACGCGCGTCGAGCACCGGCTGACCGAGCACTACGCCATCGCGCTCACCCTTGTTGATGATGATGCGGTGGGTAAAGGGGTTGGGGTCCATGCCGATCAACTCGGCCACTTCGACCTTTTCGTTGACCAGTGCGGAAGAGTTGAGCAACTCGCGCAGCCGAACGTTCTGCTCGGTGAGGGCCGCGAGCTTTTGCATGCGCCCCTGCAACAGCAGGTTTTCGGTCTTGAGTTTTTCGTTCTCGGCGACCAGCTCGGTGCGGCTGCCGAATTGGCTGGCCACGCCCTGGTACAGACGTTGCGGCAGGTCGGTGATCCAGTATGTCTGCATCAACACCAGCGACATCTGGCTACGCACAGGCTTGAGCAGTGCAAAGCGGGCATCGACCACCATCAGCGCGACCGAAAGCACGACCAGCACCAGCAGGCGCACGCCCAATGAGGGGCCTTTGGCGAAAAGCGGTTTAATAAGCCGCTCCTCCCAGGCAAATGTTCTCTTTATTCATACGGCATCTAACCGGCCTGGATGCAGATTGAAGAAGATAAACGCCAACAGGCAGCACTGCAAAGTGCTGCCTGCGGGCGAAACATGGGCAAACCAGCAAACTCTTATTCGCTGGAGAGCAGGTCCATGGTGTGTTTATCCATCATTTCCAGTGCACGGCCACCGCCACGAGCGACGCAGGTCAGCGGGTCTTCGGCAACGATCACCGGCAGGCCGGTTTCCTGGGCCAGCAGCTTGTCGAGGTCGCGCAGCAAGGCGCCACCACCGGTCAGCACCAGGCCACGCTCGGCGATGTCGGAAGCCAGTTCCGGCGGCGATTGCTCCAGGGCGCTCTTCACAGCCTGAACGATGGTGGCCAGGGACTCTTGCAGAGCTTCCAGCACTTCATTGGAGTTCAGGGTGAAGGCACGTGGAACGCCTTCGGCCAGGTTGCGACCGCGAACATCGACTTCGCGAACTTCGCCGCCCGGGTAAGCGGTACCGATTTCCTGCTTGATGCGCTCGGCGGTGGATTCGCCGATCAGGCTGCCGTAGTTGCGACGTACATAGGTGATGATCGCTTCGTCGAAGCGGTCGCCGCCAACCCGTACGGATTCGGCATACACCACACCGTTCAGGGAGATCAGGGCGATTTCAGTGGTACCGCCACCGATATCCACCACCATCGAACCGCGGGCTTCTTCAACCGGCAGGCCGGCACCGATCGCAGCGGCCATTGGCTCTTCGATCAGGAACACTTCGCGGGCACCGGCACCGAGCGCCGATTCACGGATGGCACGACGCTCCACCTGGGTGGACTTGCATGGAACGCAGATCAGCACACGAGGGCTGGGCTGCAGGAAACTGTTTTCATGAACCTTGTTGATGAAGTACTGCAGCATCTTCTCGCAGACACTGAAGTCGGCGATCACGCCGTCTTTCATCGGACGAATGGCAGCAATATTGCCTGGTGTACGGCCGAGCATGCGCTTGGCCTCGGTGCCAACGGCAACGACACTTTTCTGATTACCATGGGTCCGAATGGCCACAACCGATGGCTCATTCAGGACGATACCGCGCTCGCGCACGTAAATAAGGGTGTTGGCAGTGCCCAGGTCAATGGAAAGATCGCTGGAAAACATGCCACGCAGTTTCTTGAACATGGGAAAGGGACCCTAGGCAACGCGTGGGTAAAAAAGTGCGGCAAACTCTAACAACGACAGGGATTTTGGGCAAGGCGCCAATGTGCTAAATTGGCCGACTTTCTGTGCACCAACCCCCACAATCGCGGCCGTAAGACCGTAGAAATGCGGTAGTGTTCCGACAATCTAACACACGGACAGCCTCCGTTCTGTTTTCCACTGGAGATTCCCATGGCGCTTGAACGCTCCGACGTGGAAAAAATCGCTCATCTGGCCTCGCTTGGCCTGAATGAAGCCGATCTTCCACAGACCACCGCAGCCCTGAACAGCATTCTCGGGCTGGTTGACCAAATGCAGGCCGTGGACACCGACGGCATCGAGCCCCTGGCTCACCCGCTGGAAGCCAGCCAGCGCCTGCGCGCAGACGTCGTGACCGAGAGTAATAATCGCGAGGCCTACCAGTCCATCGCGCCAGCGGTCGAAAACGGCCTGTACCTGGTTCCGAAAGTCATCGACTAAAGGGAAAGAGCCTGCAATGCATCACATGACTCTGGCCGAGATCGCCCGCGGTCTCGCCGATAAAAAGTTTTCTTCCGAAGAGTTGACCAAGACCCTGCTGGCGCGCATCGCCGAGCACGATCCAAAGGTCAACAGCTTCATCAGCCTCACCGAGGAACTGGCCCTGAGCCAGGCCAAGGCCGCCGACGCACGTCGCGCCAACGGTGAGAACGGTGCCCTGCTGGGCGCGCCGATCGCCCACAAGGACTTGTTCTGCACCCAGGGCATTCGCACCAGCTGCGGCTCGAAGATGCTCGACAACTTCAAGGCGCCCTACG
Source organism: Pseudomonas sp. GW821-FHT05D12 (assembly GCF_059419825.1). Taxonomy (NCBI): domain Bacteria; kingdom Pseudomonadati; phylum Pseudomonadota; class Gammaproteobacteria; order Pseudomonadales; family Pseudomonadaceae; genus Pseudomonas; species Pseudomonas sp. GW821-FHT05D12. Next base: position 405,900 of record NZ_JBWKSN010000001.1, read on the forward strand.
ACGCCACCGTGGTGTCCAAGCTGGCTGCCGCCGGGGCCGTGACCCTGGGCAAGACCAACATGGACGAATTCGCCATGGGCTCGGCCAACGAGTCGAGCTACTACGGCGCGGTGAAAAACCCGTGGAACCTGGAGCACGTGCCCGGCGGTTCGTCCGGTGGTTCGGCTGCGGCCGTGGCGGCTCGCTTCCTGCCGGCTGCCACCGCCACCGATACCGGCGGCTCGATCCGCCAGCCGGCGGCCTTCACCAACCTCACCGGCCTGAAACCGACCTACGGTCGTGTTTCCCGCTGGGGCATGATCGCCTACGCATCCAGCCTCGATCAGGGCGGCCCCCTGGCTCGCACCGCCGAAGACTGCGCGATTTTGTTACAAGGCATGGCAGGCTTCGATAAACAGGACTCCACCAGCATCGATGAGCCGGTGCCGGACTACAGCGCCAGCCTCAATACCTCGCTCAAGGGCCTGCGCATCGGCGTGCCGAAGGAATACTTCAGCGCCGGCCTCGACCCGCGTATCGCCGAATTGGTGCACAACAGCGTCAAGGAGCTGGAAAAGCTCGGCGCCGTGATCAAGGAAATCAGCCTGCCGAACAACCAGCACGCGATTCCTGCGTACTACGTGATCGCGCCCGCTGAAGCCTCCTCCAACCTGTCGCGCTTCGACGGCGTGCGTTTTGGCTATCGCTGCGAAAACCCGAAAGACCTTACCGACCTGTACAAACGCTCGCGCGGCGAAGGCTTCGGTGTCGAAGTACAACGCCGGATCATGGTCGGTGCCTACGCGCTGTCGGCCGGTTACTACGACGCGTACTACCTCAAGGCGCAAAAAATCCGTCGCCTGATCAAGAACGACTTCATGGCGGCCTTTGAAGAAGTCGACGTCATCCTCGGCCCAACCACGCCCAACCCGGCCTGGAAGATCGGCGCCAAGACCGGCGACCCGATCGCCGAATACCTGGAAGACCTGTACACCATCACCGCAAACCTCGCGGGCCTGCCGGGCTTGTCCATGCCCGCCGGTTTCGTCGATGGCCTGCCGGTCGGCGTGCAACTGCTCGCCCCGTATTTCCAGGAAGGCCGCCTGCTCAATGTGGCGCACCAGTACCAGTTGCACACCGACTGGCACACCCGCACCCCTACCGGCTTCTGAGGAGAACACTATGCAATGGGAAGTTGTGATCGGGCTGGAGATTCATACCCAGCTCGCCACCCAATCGAAGATTTTCTCCGGTAGCGCCACCACGTTCGGCTCCGAGCCCAATACCCAGGCCAGCCTGGTCGACCTGGGCATGCCCGGTGTCCTGCCGGTGCTGAACCAGGAAGCGGTGCGCATGGCGGTGATGTTCGGCCTGGCGATCGACGCCGAGATCGGCCAGCACAACGTGTTCGCGCGCAAGAACTACTTCTACCCGGACCTGCCCAAGGGCTACCAGATCAGCCAGATGGAGTTGCCGATCGTCGGCAAGGGCCACCTGGACATCCCGCTGGAAGACGGCACCATCAAGCGTGTCGGCGTAACCCGCGCGCACCTGGAAGAAGACGCCGGCAAGAGCCTGCACGAAGAATTCCCGGGCGCCACCGGTATCGACCTGAACCGCGCCGGCACGCCGTTGCTGGAGATCGTGTCCGAGCCGGACATGCGCAGCGCCAAGGAAGCCGTGGCCTACGTCAAGACCATCCACGCGCTGGTGCGCTACCTGGGCATCTGCGACGGCAACATGGCCGAAGGTTCGCTGCGCTGTGACTGCAACGTGTCGATCCGGCCCAAGGGCCAGGTCGAGTTCGGCACCCGTTGCGAGATCAAAAACGTCAACTCGTTCCGTTTCATCGAGAAGGCGATCAACAGCGAAGTGCGTCGCCAGATCGAGCTGATCGAAGACGGCGGCAAGGTCATCCAGCAGACCCGCCTGTACGACCCGAACAAAGACGAAACCCGCGCCATGCGCAGCAAGGAGGAAGCCAACGACTATCGTTACTTCCCCGATCCGGACCTGTTGCCGGTCGTCCTTGAAGACTCGTTCCTCAACGACATCCGCGCCACGTTGCCGGAATTGCCACAGCAGAAACGCGAGCGCTTCCAGGAGCAGTTCGGCCTGTCGGTCTACGATGCCAGCGTCCTGGCTTCCAGCCGTGAACAAGCCAACTACTTCGAGAAAGTCGTGAGCATCGCCGGTGACGCCAAGTTGGCGGCCAACTGGGTGATGGTTGAGCTGGGCAGCCTGCTGAACAAGCAAGGCCTGGAAATCGACGAAGCGCCGGTGTCCGCCGAGCAATTGGGCGGCATGCTGCTGCGCATCAAGGACAACACCATCTCCGGCAAAATCGCCAAGACCGTGTTCGAAGCGATGGCCAGCGGTGAAGGCAGCGCCGACGAAATCATCGAGAAGCGTGGCCTCAAGCAAGTCACCGACAGCGGCGCGATCTCGGCCGTGCTGGATGAAATGCTGGCGGCCAACGCCGAGCAGGTCGAGCAGTACCGTGCGGCAGACGAAGCCAAGCGCGGCAAGATGTTCGGCTTCTTTGTCGGCCAGGCCATGAAAGCCTCCAAGGGCAAGGCCAACCCGCAACAGGTGAACGAATTGCTGAAGAGCAAGCTCGAAGGCTGACACGTGTAGGACCCGGCTTCTGTGGGAGCCGGGCTCGCCCGCGATGCAGGCGCCTCGGAGCATCAGTTACACCGAGGTGAAGCCATCGCAGGCAAGCCAGCTCCCACGCAAGCCAACTCCAACATTTGTAATGGGACTCCTTGCATGAAGCGTCTACTCGGCCTGCTGGCCCTGTTCTCCCTACTGGCCGGTTGCGCCAGCGGCATCATCAACCCCAACGGCTACGACGAAACCGGCACCGCCTCCTATTACGGCGCCAAACACCATGGCAACAAGACCGCCAGCGGTGAACCCTTCAACCAGAACGCCCTGACCGCGGCCCATCGGCAACTGCCCTTCGGCACCCAGGTCAAGGTGACTAATCTGGACAACGACAAATCCGTCGTGGTCCGCATCAACGATCGCGGCCCGCATACGCGTGGGCGCTTGATCGACCTTTCACGCAAGGCTGCCGAACAACTGGGCATGCTCGGCAGTGGCACTGCGCGCGTGCGCGTGCAAGCCATGAGCAACTGAAGGCGCAGCCGTGGCCATTTTCGGATTGACCGCCCTCTCGCCCTGGAGCCTGCTCGAACTGGTCAGCGGCCTGCTGCTGCTGATCGTTGGCGCCGAGGTCCTGGTGCGCGCCGCCGTGCGCCTGGCCGCGAGCTTGAAAGTGCGACCGCTGATCATCGGCTTGAGCATCGTCGCCTTTGGCAGCAGTGCGCCACAGATGACCGTCAGCCTGCAGGCCACCCTGGCCGGCAACACCGATATCGCCGTGGGCAGCGTGATCGGCAGCAGTATCTTCAACATCCTCGTGACCCTGGGCCTGTCGGCGCTGATCATTCCCCTGCGCGTCTCACGCCAACTGGTGCGCGTGGATATCCCGGTGATGATCCTCGCCGGGCTGCTGGTATTCACCTTGGCGGCCAATGAAGAACTGACACCCGTCGACGGCTTGTGGTTGCTGTTGGCGCTGGTCGCCTACCTGGGCGTGCTGCACTACCAGACGCGCCATTCCCGCCGCCCGCGCACCCTCGACACCGTGGCCCGCGCGCCGTGGCTCAGCAGCGTTCTGCTGATGCTCGCAGGCCTGCTGGTGCTGGTCCTGGCCGGGCACTTGCTGCTGGGCGCGGCGGTGGATGTGGCAGCGGACCTGGGCCTCTCGGAACGCATCATCGGCCTCACGCTGATCGGCGTCGGTACCTCGCTGCCCTGCCTCGCCACCTCACTGATCGCCGCCCTACGGGGGCAGCGGGAAATTGCCGTGGGCAACGTGATAGGCAGCAACCTGTTCAACCTGCTGGGCGTGCTGGGGATCACCGCCCTGCTCGCGCCCTCGCCGCTGTCGGTGTCGCCCAATGCGCTGGATTTCGACCTGCCGGTGATGCTCGGTGTAGTGGTGCTGTGCCTGCCGGTGTTCTACACCGGTTACCGCGTGACCCGCGCCGAAGGCCTGGTGCTGCTGGGCCTGTACCTGGCGTACGGGCTGCACGTGATGTCGTTCACCACCGGCATGCCCCTGGCCAACAAGCTGGAACAACTGATGCTGTATTACGTCCTGCCAGTGCTAGTGGCTTTCCTGTTGTTCAGCACGCTGCGAGCCTGGCGCCGCCAACACAAGAGGGATTCGCAATGACCGATCAGAAAAAGCCCGGGGTTGAGATGCGTCGCCAGGTAATGGGCGATGTGTTCGTCGACCGTGCCCTGGGCAACGCCACCGAGTTCACCCAACCGCTGCAGGATTTCGTCAACGAGCATGCCTGGGGCAGCGTATGGAACCGCGAAGGCCTGCCGCTGAAGACCCGCAGCCTGATCACCCTCTGCGCCCTGACCGCGCTCAAGTGCCCCCAGGAACTCAAGGGCCACGTGCGTGGCGCGCTGAACAATGGCTGTACCGTGGAGGAGATTCGCGAAGCACTGCTGCACTGCGCGGTGTACGCCGGCGTCCCGGCGGCGATTGATGCGTTCCGCGCGGCGCAGGAAGTGATTGAGGCGTATCAGGCCGATCAGCCGTGACGGCGAGCTAGCTTTCGCAGGCAAGCCAGCACACACATTTGATCTCCATAGGCCCGAGTGCCTGAGCCATACCTCAATTCCTGTGGGAGCGGGCTTGCTCGCGAAGGCGGCTTGTCAGTTGATGCATCAGGTGCCTGACCCACCGCCTTCGCAGGCAAGCCAGTTGCTCCCACATTTGATCTCCATATGCCCGGGTGCCTGAGCCATACCTCAATTTCTGTGGGAGCGGGCTTGCTCGCGAAGGCGGCCTGTCAGCTGATGCATTCGTTGCCTGACCCACCGCCTTCGCAGGCAAGCCAGCTCCCACATTTGATCTCCATAGGCCCGGGTGCCTGAGCCATACCTCAACTCCTGTGGGAGCGGGCTTGCTCGCGAAGGCAATGTGTCAGTTGATGCATCAGGTGCCTGACCCACCGCTTTCGCAGGCAAGCTAGCTCCCACATTTGATCTCCATAGGCCCGGGGGCCTGAGCCATACCTCAATTCCTGTAGGAGCGGGCTTGCTCGCGAAAGCGGCCTGTCAGCTGATGCACTCGTTGCCTGACCCACCGCTTTCGCAGGCAAGCCAGCTCCCACATTTGATCTCCATATGCCCGAGTGCCTGAGCCATACCTCAATTCCTGTGGGAGCGGGCTTGCTCGCGAAGGCGGCTTGTCAGCTGATGCATTCGTTGCCTGACCCACCGCTTTCGCAGGCAAGCCCGCTCCCACATTTGATCTCCATATGCCCGAGTGCCTGAGCCATACCTCAATTCCTGTGGGAGCTGGCTTGCTCGCGATTGGCCCTCAAGAGCCCTGCAACCTCAGATCCAACCCCCCGCCTGCAACACGAAAATCCCGATATTGGTGGTCACCGCCGCCATCAGCGTGGTGATCACGATAATCGCCGCCGCCAGCTCATGATTGCCCTCGGCCGCCCGGGCCATGACAAAGCTGGCCGCTGCGGTCGGCGCGCCGAAGTACAGGAACAAGATCCCCAACTCCGGCCCGCGAAAGCCCAGCAACCATGCCCCCAGCGTCGCCACCACGGGCAAGCCGATCATCTTCACCAGACTCGCACTCAGCGCCATGCTGCCGCTTTTGCGCAAAGCCGCCAGCGACAGGGTGCCACCGATGCAGATCAGCGCCAGGGGCAGGGTCATGTCCGCCAGGTACTGGCCCGACGACTCCAGCCAACCCGGCAGGCCAATCTGGAACACCGCGAACGGCGTGGCGGCGATCACGCTGATGATCAGCGGGTTGGCCACCACACTCTTGCAGATGCTCCACGGGTCGGACTTGATCACCGGGCTGTACACCGCCAGCACGATGGTCGACAGGGTGTTGTAGAACAGGATCACCAGCGCCGCGAGAATCGCACCAAGGGAGATACCGTAGTCGCCGTACATGCTGGCGGCCAGCGCCAGGCCGATCACACCGTTATTGCCGCGAAACGCGCCCTGGGTGTAGATGCCACGGTCTTCACGCGGGCAGCGAAAAATCGCCCAGCCCCAGGCCAGGGCAAAGCTCAACAGCGTGGCGACAGCGAAGTAGATCAGCAGGCCCGGCTTGAGCGCCGAGTGCAGGTCGGCATGCAGGATGCCAAGAAACAGCAGCGCCGGCATGGTGACGTTGAACACCAGGGACGAGGCCGTGTGGATAAAGTTGTCGTTGATCCAGTTGACGCGCTTGAGCAACACCCCCAGAAACAGCATGGCAAACACCGGCGCGGTGATGGTGAGGGTGGTGAGGAAAATTGCCAGCATGCCGGGGAGAACCTTGGTGAGCGTCGTCAGGTGGCTAATGATAAGCCAGTACGAACCGGTTCGTCTGGTTGACACTCGCTCAATGTGAGAGCCGGCTTGCCTGCGATGGCGGTGTGTCAGGCGTTACATCGGTTACTGATACACCGCTATCGCAGGCGAGCCAGCGCCTACAAGGTCCGCGCCAGTCTCAGGTAATCGGCGCGGGGTTGAACAAGGTGATGTCGTTATGCAGCTTATGCTGCTCGGCCCACGTCTGCTTCTTGCCGCTGGCCACATCCAGGTAGAAATGGAACAACTCCCAGCCCAGCTCCTCGATGGTCGCGCGCCCGGTGGCAATGCGCCCGGCGTCGATATCGATGAGGTCCGGCCAGCGCTGTGCCAGCTCCGTGCGCGTGGAAACCTTCACCACCGGCGCCATCGCCAGCCCATACGGCGTGCCGCGCCCGGTGGTGAACACGTGCAGGTTCATCCCCGCCGCCAGTTGCAAGGTGCCACAGACAAAGTCGCTGGCCGGTGTCGCGCAGAAGATCAGGCCCTTGCTCTTGAAGCGTTCGCCCGGACCCAGCACGCCGTTGATCGCGCTGCTGCCGGACTTGACGATAGACCCCAGGGACTTCTCGACAATATTCGACAACCCACCCTTCTTGTTACCCGGCGTGGTATTGGCGCTGCGATCCGCCTCGCCCTTGGCCAGGTAGCGGTCGTACCAGTCCATTTCCCGGACCAATTCCTCAGCGACTTGCCGGGTCTGCGCGCGGGAGGTCAGCAGGTAGATCGCGTCGCGCACTTCGGTGACTTCGGAAAACATCACCGTCGCCCCGGCCCGCAACAACAGGTCCGACGCATACCCCAGCGCGGGGTTGGCGGTGATGCCGGAAAACGCATCACTGCCGCCGCACTGCATGCCCAGGATCAACTCGGATGCCGGCACGGTTTCGCGGCGGCGCTGGTCGAGCTTTTTCAAACGGGTTTCGGCCAACGCCATGATCTGCTCGATCATCTCGGTAAAGCCGTGGCTGGAATCCTGCAATCGATACAGCCACGGCTCGCTCAGGTCGACGGAGCTGTCGTTGTCGTGCATCACCTGCCCGGCCTGCAATTTCTCGCAGCCCAAGCTGATCACCAGGGCTTCGCCGCCCAGGTTCGGGTTGCGCGCCAGATTGCGCACCGTGCGGATCGGAATGTAGGCATCCGTCGCGGTGATGGCCACGCCACAGCCATAGCTGTGGGTCAGCGCGACCACGTCATCCACGTGCGGGTACTTGGGCAGCAACTCGTCCTTGATGCGCTTGACCGCATGGTCCAGCACACCGGTGACGCATTGCACCGTGGTGGTGATGCCGAGGATATTGCGCGTGCCCACGGTGCCGTCGGCATTGCGGTAGCCCTCGAAGGTAAAGCCTTCGAGGGGAGCCTGGGTTTCGGGCACATCGGTGGACAGCGGCAGGCTGTCCAGCGGCGGCGCGGTCGGCATGCGCAGTTGATCTTCCTGGACCCAACTGCCGCGCGGAATCGGCGCCAGGGCGTACCCGATGGTCTGGCCGTAGCGAATAATCTGACCGCCCTCGGGAATATCTTCCAGGGTCACCTTGTGGCTCTGGGGGATGAAATCCACGGTCACCAGGCCGTCCGGGAACTCGGTCCCGGCCGGTACGCCCTGGTCATTGACCACGATCACCACATTGTCGCGCTCGTGCAAACGAATCGAGCGCGGCGAGTCGGCATGTTCAATCAACTGCATTACATCGCCCCTCAGGAATGCGCTTCGGTAAGGTTAGTCAACTCAGGCCCTTTGCTTGGCGGCTCCTTGAGTACCACACGTTTGATCGGACCCACGATCACCAGGTAGCTGAACACCGCCAGCAGCGCGTTGGCGCCCACAAACACCAGTGCCCACTTGAACGAGCCGGTGGTGCTGATGATGTAGCCGATCACGATCGGCGTGCTGATCGACGCCAGGTTGCCAAACATGTTGAACAAGCCGCCACTGAGCCCGGCGATTTGTTTCGGCGAAGTGTCGGACACCACCGCCCAACCCAGTGCGCCAACGCCTTTGCCGAAGAAGGCCAGGGCCATGAAGCCCACCACCATCCATTCGATGTCCACGTAGTTGCACGCCACGATGCTGGAAGACACCAGCAACCCGCCAATGATCGGCGCCTTGCGCGCGAAGGTCAGCGAGTGGCCCTTGCGCAACAGGTAGTCGGAAATCACCCCGCCCAGTACCCCGCCGATAAAGCCGCAGATCGCCGGCAACGAGGCAATGAAACCGGCCTTGAGAATGGTCATGCCACGGTCCTGCACCAGGTACACCGGGAACCAGGTCAGGAAGAAATAGGTGATGCCGTTGATGCAGTACTGGCCCAGGTACACGCCGAGCATCATGCGGTTGGTCAGCAGTTGGCGGATGTAATCCCACTTCGGACCGTCAGTTTTCTTACCCTTGACCTTGTCCTGGTCCATATCGACCATCGCGCCGTTGGCGGCGATGTGATTGAACTCGGCCTCGTTGATCATCGGGTGCTGGCGTGGGCTGTGGATAACTTTGAGCCAGATCAGCGAGAACACAATGCCGATCCCGCCCATCACGATAAACACGTGCTGCCAGCCGAAGCTGTAGACGATCCAGCCCATCAACGGCGCGAACAGCACCGTGGCGAAGTATTGCGCCGAGTTGAAGATCGCCGAAGCCGTGCCGCGCTCGGCGGTGGGGAACCAGGCCGCGACGATTCGCGCATTGCCGGGAAAGGACGGCGCTTCGGCCAGGCCCACCAGGAAGCGCAGCATGAACAGCGCAACCACTGCGGTGGAGACGCCGAACTCACCGACATAGCCTTGCAGCACGGTGAACAGTGACCAAGTGAAAATGCTCAGGGCATAGACTTTTTTCGAGCCGAACCGATCCAGCAGCCAGCCGCCGGGGATTTGCCCGGCCACGTAGGCCCAACCGAATGCGGAGAAGATATAACCGAGGGTGACCGCGTCGATGCCGAGGTCTTTTTGCAGGCTGGAGCCGGCGATAGCGATGGTGGCCCGGTCGGCGTAGTTGATCGTGGTCACCAGGAACAGCATGAGCAGGATCAAATAGCGGACGTGGGTCGGCTTGGTCGCTTGCATGTAGAAGTACTCCCACTAATTATTTTTTTTGCGGGTAATGGTCTATTTGTCGGTGGGACCGCTTTCATGTGGGAGCCGGGCTTGCCCGCGATACAGGCACCTCGGTGTGTCAGGCACACACCGGTGATGCTATCGCAGGCAACTCAGCTCCCACACAAAGCAGGCGCCACGGGTGTCGCGTATTACGAACCGATGTAGCTGGTTTTCACCACGGTGTAGAACTCTTGCGCATAGCGACCCTGCTCGCGCGAACCATAGGAGGAACCTTTGCGGCCACCGAACGGCACGTGGTAATCCACGCCGGCGGTCGGCAGGTTGACCATCACCATCCCGGCCTGGGAGTGGCGCTTGAAGTGATTGGCGTACTTCAACGACGTCGTGGCAATGCCCGCCGACAAGCCGAACTCGGTGTCGTTGGCCATGGCCAGCGCCGCCTCGTAGTCCGCCACGCGCACCACGTTGGCCACTGGGCCGAAGATTTCTTCACGGCTGATGCGCATGGCGGCTTCGCTGTCGGCAAACAGCGTCGGCGCCAGGAAGTAGCCTTCGGTGTCACAAGTGACCAGGCCGCCACCGCTGACCAGCCGCGCGCCTTCGCTCTGGCCGATGTCGATGTACTTGAGGTCCTGGTCCAACTGGGCCTGGGACACGACCGGGCCGATATCGGTGCCGCTTTTGAGGGCGTGGCCGACCTTGATCGACTTCATGCGCTCGGCCATGGCCGCGACGAACTGGTCGTGAATCCCGGCGGTCACGATCAAGCGGCTCGAGGCCGTGCAACGCTGGCCGGTGGAGTAGAACGCACTCTGCACCGACAACTCGACCGCCTGCTTGAGGTCGGCGTCGTCGAGGATGATCTGCGGGTTCTTGCCGCCCATTTCCAACTGCACTTTGGCCTGGCGCGACACGCAGCTGACGGCGATCTGGCGACCTACGCCGACCGAACCGGTGAAGCTGATGCCATCGACTTTCGGGCTGTTGACCAGCACGTCGCCGACCACGCGGCCGCTGCCCATCACCAGGTTGAACACACCGGCGGGGAAGCCTGCGCGAGAGATGATTTCGGCCAGGGCCCAGGCGCAGCCCGGTACCAGCTCAGCCGGCTTGATCACCACACAGTTGCCGTAGGCCAGGGCCGGGGCGATTTTCCAGGCGGGGATCGCAATCGGGAAGTTCCACGGGGTGATCAGGCCGACCACACCCAGGGCTTCACGGGTAACTTCGACGTTGACGCCTGGGCGTACGGACGGCACGTAGTCACCGGACAGGCGCAGGCATTCACCGGCGAAGAATTTGAAGATGTTACCGGCGCGAGTCACTTCGCCGATGGCTTCGGGCAGGGTCTTGCCCTCTTCCCGGGCCAGCAAGGTGCCGAGTTCTTCACGGCGGGCGAGGATTTCGCTGCCGACTTTATCCAGCGCATCGTGACGCGCCTGGATCCCGGAAGTGGACCAGGCCGGGAACGCGGCGCGGGCGGCGTCGATGGCAGCATTGACTTGGGCTACGTCAGCCTTGGCGTATTCGCCAATGACATCAGACAACTCCGACGGGTTGAGGTTAACGCAGTAGTCGGCACCGGCCACCCACTGGCCATTGATGTAGTTTTCATAACGCTGAGCTTGGGACACAAATCTTCTCCTGACGCAAAAGGCCGCTGATTACTCAGCGGCCTTGTAGATAAGTTATTGCGCGCCTTGCTTGTCGATCAGCGCGGCCAGGGCTTCGTATTCTTCCGGCAGCAGGTCGGTCAGCGGCGTGCGCACCGGGCCGGCGTCGTAGCCAGCGATTTTCGCACCGGCCTTGACGATGCTCACCGCATAGCCCGCCTTGCGGTTGCGGATGTCCAGGTACGGCAGGAAGAAGTCGTCGATGATCTTGGCGACGGTGGCGTGATCGTCCTTGGCAATGGCGTGGTAGAAATCCATCGCGGTCTTCGGAATAAAGTTGAACACCGCCGAGGAGTACACCGGCACGCCCAGGGCCTTGTAGGCAGCGGCGTAAACCTCTGCAGTCGGCAGGCCGCCCAGGTAGCTGAAACGGTCACCGAGACGACGGCGAATCGACACCATTAACTCAATGTCGCCCAGGCCGTCTTTGTAGCCGATCAGGTTCGGGCAGCGCTCGGCCAGGCGTTCCAGCAAAGGTGCAGTCAGGCGGCAGACGTTGCGGTTGTAGACCACCACGCCGATTTTGACCGACTTGCACACTGCTTCGACGTGGGCGGCAACCCCGTCCTGGCTGGCTTCGGTCAGGTAGTGCGGCAGCAGCAGCAGGCCTTTGGCGCCAAGGCGCTCGGCTTCCTGGGCGTACTCGATGGCCTGGCGAGTCGAACCGCCCACGCCCGCGAGGATCGGCACGCTGGTGGCGCAGGTATCAACGGCGGTCTTGACCACCTGGGAATATTCGCTGGCGGCGAGGGAGAAAAACTCACCGGTACCACCGGCGGCGAACAAGGCAGTGGCGCCGTACGGGGCCAGCCATTCCAGACGCTTGATATAGCCCGCCTGGTGGAAGTCACCCTGGGCGTTGAAATCGGTCACCGGGAAAGACAGCAGACCGTGGGAGAGGATGGACTTCAGTTCTTGTGGATTCATTATTCGAACACCCTGGGCGAAAACTTTCGATGGAAAGGTTGTTGTTGGTTTTGATGATGTCGTACGTCATCGTACAACTATAAATAATTTCGTCAACTGCAATTCATCGCCGTGGTGCACGTGCGGGTGGGCGACACCTCATGCAGAGGCGTTCTTGACGTAGGAATTTATTCCTCTATGCTCGAGACAACTGTATATGCATACAGTTATTACGGAAGATTCCTACGACATAGCAAGGAGCTAACATGTCAGGTCCAGAACTCGCAGCACCCGAAAAGAACCCTCCTACCCTGCGCTTCGAAGGGGGTGAACACACCGCCATCGGCGACGACACCCTGTTGCGCTTTGCCAAGGACGCCCCGGCGATTCCTGCGCGACAGGTCGAGTTGCACCTGCCCAACGGGCTGGCCCTCACCTACGGCCAAGTGATCGCCCTGGGCGGCGACTTTTATGGCATTCCCGGCCAACCCATCAGCGACGGCGCCTCCCCCGCCGAGCGCATCCAGCGCTTTACCGCCGCGTTCAACTCCCTGGCCGTGTTGCCCGCTTCACGCGAGGAAGCGCACAAGATCCTCGCGGTCATGCAAAAGGAAATCAACGCGGTCAACCAGGCGATCAAGGACGGCAAGCAAGCCCATGAAGCCTATGACGCGCTGGGTGATACGTTGTCCGAGGAATGGAACCGCATCACCGGCGGCGGCAGTGCGGTGTCGGCGCTGATTCCCCTGGGGCGCTATTTGAAACTGGCGGCGGACAATGCCGACCACTTCGGCGAATGGGCGCTCTCGGCGTACCTGGCAGGCCATACGGCCGCGCTGCAGCAAGCCGTCGTGGCGCATCAGACCGGCACCGACCAGGCGCTGGAACTGGCGTATGCGATGAACAGTTTTGCCGATCACTTCCTGACCGACCTGTTTTCCGCCGGGCACCTGCGTGTGCCGCGCAAACAGCTGGCCGCCGTAGTCACGCCGGGGGAGTTGGGTTCGCTGATCAGCCGCTTCATGCACGATGAAGACAGCAAGTTCGGCCTCAAGGTGCGCAACGCCATGGGCGACCAATGGCACGCCTATGGGGACAAGCGCTACTTCGACGCCATCGACGCGGACAATCGGCTGCAGGTCAAACGCGCGGTACAGGCCTCGGCTGATGAAATCTTCGCGACCTTTATCAGCGGCGTGGCGCCCTCCCCGGCCACCTTCAAGGCGCCGCTGTATGTGCCGGACCTGAATGCCGCGCAGAACCCGGCGAACAACTTCTCGCCGCTGTTCAAGGTGGAGGGAGACAAAGTGCTGCGGCGCAAGGATGTGAATGACCTGAACGACAGGCACTGGACCAATGATTGGTGGGGATGGAGTACGTACCTGCTGCTCAAGGACTACAAGCCCAACCAGCCCGCAAGCTAAGTACACGCATTGCTCCAGACAATGGAGATCAACTGTGCGAGCTGGCTTGCCCGCGATGGCGGAGTGTCAGTCAAACCTCATTGGCTGATACTCCGCTAGCGCCGGCAAGCCGGCACCTACAGGCCCCGTCAGCCGCGCTGCGCTTCTGCCTCTTCGTGGGCATGGCGCAGCCGCTCACGGCTATTGGTCAGGTGCAAGCGCATGGCCGCCCGCGCCGCGTCCGAATCCTGGCGCGCAATCGCCTCATAAATCTCTTCGTGCTCGCGGCTCAGGCGGCTCATGTAGTGCTGCTGGTCATCGTGGGCCAGGCGCGCCGAATTCAGGCGGGTACGTGGAATGATGCTGGTGCCCAGGTGGGTCATGATGTCGGTGAAATAGCGGTTGCCGGTGGACAACGCGATTTCCAGGTGGAAGGCGAAGTCTGAGGCAACCGCATCGCCAGCGTGCGCGGCGCTTTCATTCAGGGCGTCGAGGGCGGCGCGCATGGCTGCCAGTTGCTCGTCGCTGCGGCGCAATGCGGCCAGGCCAGCGGATTCGACTTCCAGGCTGATACGCAACTCGAGAATCGCCAGCACATCACGCAGGGTCACCACCGTGGCCGGGTCGATGCGAAAGCCGCTCGGGCTTGGCGTATCGAGCACGAAGGTGCCGATGCCATGCCGGGTTTCCACCTGCCCCGCCGCCTGCAAGCGCGAGATGGCCTCGCGCACCACGGTACGGCTGACACCATGGGCGTCCATGATGGCCGACTCGGTGGGCAGCTTGTCACCGCGCTTGAGCTGCCCGTCACGGATCTGCTCGGACAACACCGTGACCAATTCCTGGGCAAGGCTGCGACGCTTGCGGGGAAGACGAGGGGCGGTGTTGGCGTTTTCCATGATGGATCATCTTTCTCGGTGAACTTGAGCACGCATCATAGCCCATGGCGGTTGTACGATCACCGTCCTGTCACGACTTTCATCCATATCCTGCGCGCAAAAAAAGGCCCCGACACAGGTCGAGGCATTTTCCCGGCTCATCCGAAGATGAAAGCCGCTTACTTCACCACTTTCAGGCTCGGCCGACCGCTTGGACGCGGTGGCTCGGCATCCGGTGGCGGCACATCATCACCGTCTTCGCTTTCGATCGCTTCGTCATCCTCGAAAGGCGACTCCAGATCGAACACCATGCCTTGGCCATTTTCCCGGGCGTAGATCCCGAGGATGGCGCCAATCGGCACGAACAGCGTGTGCGGCACACCGCCGAAACGCCCTTCGAAACTGACCGCCTCGTTGTCCATGTGCAGGTGGCGCACGGCACTCGGTGATACGTTCAGCACAATCTGTCCATCACTGGCAAAACCCTGCGGTACCTGAACCGCAGGAAATTCGGAATTGACCAGCATGTGCGGGGTGCAATCATTGTCCACAATCCACTCATAGAGCGCGCGGACCAGGTAGGGTCGACTGGAGTTCATCAGCGGCTCCTTAAGCCTTAGCGCATATCGCGTTCGACACCAGACAGACTCGCCTGGAAAGCCTCACGCGCAAACTGGCGCTCCATGTAATCAAGCAACGGCTTGGCCGGCCGTGGCAGTTCAATGCCCAGGATCGGCAAGCGCCAGAGTATGGGTAATAGGCAGCAATCCACCAGGCTTTGTTCCTCGCTCAGGAAAAAAGGTTTGTCGGCGAACAGCGGCGAAACACCGGTCAGGCTCTCACGCAATTCCTTGCGTGCCTGCACCCGAGCGGCTTCTTTGCTACGTGTATCCAGGATCACATCCACCAGCCCGCACCAGTCACGCTGGATCCGATGGATCAGCAGGCGGCTGTTGGCACGCGCTACCGGGTACACCGGCAGCAAAGGCGGATGAGGGTAACGCTCATCCAGATATTCCATCACCACAGTCGACTCCCACAACGCCAGGTCACGATCGACCAGGGTGGGCAAGCTGCCGTAAGGGTTCACTTCGATCAGTTTCGGCGGCTGACGGCCCGCCTCCACACTGATGATCTCGGCGCTGACACCCTTCTCTGCGAGCACGATACGTACTCGGTGGGAATAGTGGTCGGCGGGGTCGGAGTAACAGGCCAACCGGTTGGTCACGCCCATGGCGGTCCTCCTCGCTTGTTGAAATTATCGAAAGCTCAAAAACGAGCGCGCCCAGGGAGCATCTCTGTAGTGGGAGTTACCCGATCACTACGTGTTCAGAGATGCCGCTGGGCGCGCAAGATTAACAGCAATTGCTTACGGTTGGATCAATGCACATCCTTCCAGTATTCGCGTTTGAGCAGATAGGCGAATACGAAGAAGAAGGCCAGGTACAACAATACATAGGTACCAATGCGCTGGTGCTGCAGTTTGACCGGGTTGGCCGAGTAGGCCAGGAAGGTCACGAGATTCTTGACCTTCTCGTCGAACTGCTCGTCAGTCAGTGCACCGGGGGTGTCTATCTTCAGTTGATCGCACGCCTCATGCGTCAGCGGCGTGCCGGTCAACGGATCGTATTGCTTCTTGCCGTCTTCAACGACCTGGACCTGCTTGCATCCTACCACTTGCTTGCCTTGCAGGCTGACCAGAACGTTAGGCATACCGACGTTCGGGAATACCCGGTTGTTCACGCCCCAAGGGCGCGTCGGGTCTTCATAGAACGATTTCAGGTAGCCGTAGAGCCAGTCGGTGCCACGAACCCGCGCCACCAGGGTCAGGTCAGGCGGTGCAGCACCGAACCAGGCCTTGGCGTCTGCAGGCTGCATGCCGATGTTCATGTGGTCGCCGATCTTGGCGCCGGTGAACACCAGTTTTTCCAGCATCACTTCATGGGGAATCCCCAAGTCATCGGCAACACGCTCATAGCGCTGGAACTTGGCGCTGTGGCAGCCCATGCAATAGTTGGCAAACGTACGGGCGCCGTCTTGCATGGCGGCTTTGTCCGAGACGTCGATATCGACCGATTCCAGCTCCGGACCGCCGTGCTCGGCAGCGAAGGACAGTAGCGGCAGGGCCGCAAGCATCAATGCAACGAATAACTTTTTCATCAGCCAGTCACCCTTTCCGGAACCGGTTTGGTCTTCTCGAGCCGGGTGTAGAACGGCATCAGAATGAAGTAGGCGAAGTACAGGAAGGTGCAGACCTGCGACAGCAACGTCAGCTGCGGGGTCGGCGCCTTGACGCCCGTCCAGCCCAGCAGCACGAAGCAGATGCAGAACACCCACAGCCAGATCTTGCTCAGCCAGCCCTTGTAGCGCATGGACTTGACCGGACTACGGTCGAGCCAGGGCAGCACGAACAACAGCGCGATCGAAGCCCCCATGGCAACCACACCCATGAGCTTGTCGGGGATCGCCCGCAAAATGGCGTAGAACGGCGTGAAGTACCAGACCGGTGCAATGTGCTCCGGCGTCTTGAACGCGTTGGCCTGTTCGAAGTTGGGTTTTTCGAGGAAATACCCGCCCATTTCCGGGAAGAAGAACACGATCGAGCAGAAGATGAAGAGGAACACCACCACACCGACGATATCTTTCACGGTGTAGTACGGGTGGAAGGGAATGCCGTCCAGCGGTACGCCGTTTTCGTCTTTATGCTTCTTGATGTCCACACCGTCCGGGTTGTTCGAACCCACTTCGTGCAGCGCCAGGATATGCAGCACGACCAGGCCGAGAATCACGATCGGCAGGGCCACGACGTGCAAGGCGAAGAAGCGGTTCAAGGTGATGCCGGAGATCAGGTAGTCACCCCGGATCCACTGCGTCAGGTCGTTGCCGATCACCGGGATCGCACCGAACAGCGAGATGATCACCTGGGCGCCCCAGTACGACATCTGGCCCCATGGCAGCAGGTAGCCCATGAAGGCCTCGGCCATCAGCGCCAGGTAGATCAGCATGCCGAAGACCCACACCAGCTCACGAGGCTTCTGGTACGAACCGTAGAGCAAACCACGGAACATGTGCAGGTAGACCACGATGAAGAACGCCGACGCGCCAGTGGAGTGCAGCAGGCGCAGGATCGAGCCGTACTCGACGTCGCGCATGATGCCTTCAACGGAGGCGAAGGCTTCTTCGGCTGACGGCGTGTAGCTCATCGTCAGCCAGACACCGGTGACCAACTGGTTGACCAGCACCAGCAGGGCCAGGGAGCCGAAGAAGTAGAAGAAGTTGAAGTTTTTCGGAGCGTAATATTTGCTGAGATGGTCTTCCCACATCTTGGTAGCAGGAAAACGCGCATCCACCCAATCCATGAACTTGCTCATCAGGCTTTCTCCCCCTCGTCGACGCCAATGACAATGATGCTGTCAGTCTCGTAGTGATGTGGCGGAACTGGCAGGTTCAGTGGTGCGGGTTGTGACTTGTAGACGCGGCCAGCGAGGTCATAGTGAGAACCGTGGCAGGGGCAGAAATAGCCGCCGACCCAGTCCTTGCCCAGATCCGCAGGCGCCACTTCCGGGCGGAAGGTGGGGGAGCAACCCAAGTGGGTGCAGATACCGATCAGCAGCAGAATCTCAGGCTTGATCGAACGCATTTCCTTATCGACGTAGGCGGGCTGGTCGGAATTCTTCGAATCGGGATCAGACAAGCGATCTTCGATTTTCTTCAGATTCCCCAGGATCTCCTCAGTACGACGAACAATGAAGACCGGCTGACCGCGCCACTCAGCAATCATCTGCTGGCCTGGGTCGATCTTGCTGACATTCACTTTCACCGGTGCACCTGCGGCTTTCGCCTTGGCACTGGGAAACCATGACCCCACGAACGGGACCGCAGCCCCCACCGCTCCTGCAGCACCCACCACGGATGTGGCTGCTACCAAGAAGCGACGCCGGCCTGCATTCACGCCGTCATTGCTCATTCAGTCCTCTCCCATCAGCTTTTTGGCCTGTTAAATCAGGCGTCTACTAAGTGTTGAATCTTTACTTATAAAAATTTTGCCGAATGGTAATGAAAAGCCCCACGTATGACAAGGGAATTGCCGGGGCCTCCGCCTCCAGGCCTTGTAGTATAGGGGGTCTACGGATGTGGCAAGTTGTCACGCGCAAATTTGTGCATAAATCGCAGGCAATAAAAAACGCCCAGCTCCGTGAGGAGGCTGGGCGTTTTTGTGGAACGTAAAGCGAATTAACGCTTCGAGTACTGCGGACGCTTACGCGCTTTACGCAGACCGACTTTCTTACGTTCAACTTCACGGGCATCGCGAGTTACGAAGCCAGCTTTGCGCAGAGCGCCACGCAGGGTTTCGTCGTACTGCATCAGAGCGCGAGTGATACCGTGGCGGATTGCGCCAGCTTGACCACTTACACCGCCACCGATAACGGTGACGTAGATGTCGAACTTTTCAACGGTCTCGGTCAGTTCCAGCGGCTGACGAACTACCATGCGGGCAGTTTCGCGGCCGAAGAAGTTGTCCAGGGAGCGGTTGTTGATCGAGATGTTACCAGTGCCCGGACGCAGGAAAACGCGTGCGGTTGCGGTTTTGCGACGGCCAGTGCCGTAATTTTGAGTCGCCGACATAATGAACTATTCCGTTAAAACTTCAGTTCTTGGGGCTGCTGAGCAGCATGAGGGTGTACAGCGCCCGCATAGACTTTCAGCTTGCGAAACATATCGCGACCCAGTGGGCCCTTCGGCAGCATGCCTTTGACCGCGATTTCGATCGGGGCTTCAGGCTTCTTGGAAATCAGGCCTTCAAAGTTGGAAGACTTGATACCGCCTGGGAAACCGGAGTGACGGTAGTACATTTTGTCTTGCGCTTTGTTGCCGGTAACACGAACCTGCTCAGCGTTGATGATCACGATGTAGTCACCGGTGTCAACGTGAGGGGTGTACTCAGGCTTGTGCTTGCCACGCAGACGGCTGGCGACTTCAGTGGCCAGACGACCCAGGGTCTGACCAGCGGCGTCGACGACAAACCAGTCGCGCTGAACTGTTTCCGGTTTTGCAGTAAAAGTTGTCATTCTTTAATAGCCTCAGGGGCCGCCCTGTAAATTAGACGGCGGATCTTACTGAATAGTGCGTACTTTGACAAGTCAAAGGCAGCCGGATACAGACGCTATCGGGGGCTCGGGTCGGCGCGTCCGTTCAACGGCAAGATTCTTCGGCAGGCGGCGCATCACTTCCACTGCAGAAAGAGGTGGGCAATTATGCAGATTGCGAAAAAAAATTCAACCTGCTTTTATGATTGTTTTCCCCGAAGGAGTACCCGATGGATTATCGACAGCTGGGCCGCACCGATCTGAACGTGAGCGCGATCGCCTTGGGCACCATGACCTGGGGTGAGCAGAACAGCGAGGCAGAGGCCTTCGCTCAGATCGAACGGGCCAAGGCCGCGGGGATCAACTTCCTCGACACCGCGGAAATGTACCCGGTACCGCCCAAGGCCGACACCTATGCCACCACCGAGCGTTATATCGGTAATTACTTCAAGAGCCGCGGCGACCGTGCCGACTGGGTGCTTGCCAGCAAGATCGCCGGCCCCGGCAACACCATCGACTATATTCGCGACGGCCACCTGCGCCACAACCGCAAGCACATCGTCGAGGCCCTCGACGCCAGCCTCAAGCGCCTGCAAACCGACTGGATCGACCTCTACCAACTGCACTGGCCGGAGCGCAGCACCAACTTCTTCGGCCAACTGAGCTACAAGCACAAGGACGAGGACGACCTCACCCCGCTGGAGGAAACCCTCGAAGCGCTGGACGAGCAAGTGAAGGCAGGCAAGATCCGCCACATCGGCCTGTCCAATGAAACGCCATGGGGCACCATGAAATTCCTCGCCCTCGCCGAAGCCCGTGGCTGGACCCGCGCGGTGTCGATCCAGAACCCTTACAACCTGCTCAACCGCAGCTTTGAAGTGGGCCTGGCGGAAGTCGCGATCCGCGAACAGTGCGGCCTGCTCGCCTACTCGCCCCTGGCGTTCGGCATGCTCAGCGGCAAATACGAAAATGGCGCACGCCCGGCCAAGGCGCGCCTGACGGAATACAGCCGCTTCAGCCGCTACTTCAACCCGCAGTCGGAAGCGGCGTGCAGTCGCTACGTGGCACTGGCGCGCGAGCATGGCCTGGACCCGGCGCAAATGGCGCTCGCGTTTGTGACACAGCAGCCATTCGTGACCAGCAACATCATTGGCGCGACAAGTCTGGAGCAACTGGACAGCAACATTGCCAGTGCCGACCTGAAGCTGTCGAAGGAAGTGCTGGAAGGGATCGAGGCGATTCAGAAGGATCATCCGAACCCTGCGCCTTGATTAATTAACCAGCCCGACACCGCCCCCGTGGCGAGCGGGCTTGCCCCGCGTTGGGCTGCGCAGCAGCCCCAAAACCTCATCCCTCAATCCTTCTGAAGGAAAAAGGGGATGGGCGGGATCAGGGCTGCTACGCACCCCAACGCGGGGCAAGCCCGCTCGCCACAACAGCCCAGCGTTCCGTGGTCAAAGCGCCCGCGCAATAATCTCCTTCATGATCTCATTGGTCCCCGCGTAAATCCGCTGCACCCGCGCATCCGCCCAGGCCCGGGCAATCGGGTATTCCCACATGAAACCGTAGCCGCCGTGCAACTGCACGCATTCGTCGAGCACCTTGCATTGCAGGTCCGTGGCCCAGTACTTGGCCATCGCGGCGGTGGGCACGTCCAGCTTGCCTTCAAGGTGCAGCGCCAGGCACTTATCGACGAACACGCGGCCGATCTGAATCTCGGTAGCCATCTCCGCCAACTTGAACCGCGTGTTCTGGAAGTCGGCGATGGCCTTGCCGAACGCCTTGCGCTCACGGGTGTATTCCAGCGTCCACTGCAACGCCGCCTCGGCGGACGACAGCGCGCCAATTGCCACGGTCAGGCGCTCCTGGGGCAACTCCTGCATCAGGTACGCGAAGCCCATGCCCGCTTGCCCGAGCAGATTCTCCTTGGGCACGCGCACATCCTGGAAGAACAGCTCCGAGGTGTCCTGGGCCTTCATGCCGACCTTCTCCAGGCGCTTGCCCTTGTCGAAGCCCGGCGTGTCGGCTTCCACCAGGAACAGGCTGGTGCCCTTGGCGCCGGCCTTGGGATCGGTCTTGGCGACCACGATCACCAGCTCGGCAAGAAAGCCATTGGTGATAAAGGTCTTGGAGCCATTGATCACGTACTCATCGCCATCCAGCACGGCCGTGGTCTTGACGCCTTGCAGGTCGGAGCCGGCACCGGGCTCAGTCATGGCAATGGCGGTGACCATTTCGCCGGAGATCAATTTAGGCAGGTACTTGTGCTTCAGCGCCTCACTGCCGTAATGCAGGATGTACGGCGCGACAATGTCCGAATGCAGGGAAAACCCGATGCCGGTGAGCCCGAGCCGGCTGATCTCCTCGATCACCACCGCGCTGTAGAGAAAATCCGCCCCCAGGCCGCCGTACTCCTCCGGCAGATGGGAACACAGCATCCCCGCCTCCCCCGCCTTGCTCCACAGGGCACGGTCGATGTAACCCTGTTTCTCCCATTGCCCGTGGAACGGTGCGGCGTCTTTTTCAAGGAAGGTGCGCACGCTCTCGCGAAAGAGTTCGTGCTCCGGGCTGAACAAGGTTCTGGGGATCATGGGTCACCTGCTGGGATTGTCGGACAAGAACGAGCCCACAGAGCCTATGCCGCGAAGGCATCACAGGACACTGGACACATGCGACAAAAAATAAGACGATCCAGCCGTCTGGTGACCACTTTCCCCTATAAGAATAAATGAAATTATGTCTAACCAAATCTCCACGCCGTTGCGGCGCGTCAGCATTTTGGCCATTGATCGGGTATTCGCTTCAACCCTCATGCAAGCCAAGGATTTCTTCCACCTCGCCAGCCTGCGGTATGGCAAACAGCAAGGCCTGGGCCTGACCCCGGCATTCGAAACGCGCCTGGTCAGCCCCGACGGGCAATCGGTGCGCAGCTTCAGTGATGTGATCATGCCGGTGGACGGCGGCCTCGAAGACGCCGACATCATTGTGTTGCCGGCCTTCTGGGATGATTTCGACGCCCTGTGCACGCGCTACCCGCAAGTGCTGCCCTGGCTGCGCGAACAACACGCCCGTGGCGCCGTCCTCTGCGGCGAAGCCACCGGGGTGTTCTGGCTGGCCGAAGCCGGCCTGCTCGATGGCAAGGAGGCGACCACCTACTGGCGTTTCTTCAATGCCTTCGGCGAACGCTTCCCCAAGGTCCAGCTCAACCAGGACAAGCACCTCACCGACGCCGACAACCTGTACTGCGCCGGCGGCACCACCTCGGCGTGTGATCTTTATATCTACCTGATCGAGCGCTTCTGCGGCGCCAACATCGCCCAGGCCGTGGCCCGCGATATTCTCTACGAAGTGCAGCGCAGTTACTCGCCTGGGCGCATCGGGTTTGGGGGGCAGAAGCTGCACCAGGACGTGATCATCCTGCAGATCCAGCACTGGCTCGAAGAACATTTCGCCGACAAGTTCCGCTTCGAAGACGTCGCCCGGGAACACGGTATGAGCATCCGCAACTTCATGCGCCGCTTCCAGACCGCCACCGGTGACAAGCCCCTGCATTACCTGCAGCGGCTGCGCATCGAAACCGCCAAGGGCCTGCTCTCGGCCAGCCGCAAGAGCATCAAGACCATCAGTTATGAGGTGGGTTACGACGACGCAAGTTTCTTTGCGCGGCTGTTCAGGCAGCACACGGAGCTGTCGCCCAACCAGTACCGCCAGCAGTTCCAGCAAGCCGCGTAACCAAGGCTAAACGCGGTAGAAAACTGTGGGAGCGGGCTTGCTCGCGAATGCGGAGTGTCAGTCGAAACATTCGTCACTGATACACCGCATTCGCGGGCAAGCCCGGCTCCCACATTTGATCTGCGCTGTACTGGAGATCATAAAAAAGGCCCGCATCGCTGAAGGCCTTTTTTATTTCGAGCACATCGACTACGGCTTGTGGCCGCGTGACAGGAACTCGTGGGACTGCATTTCCAGCAAGCGGCTCAGCGTGCGCTGGAACTCGAAGTTCAAGCGGCCGCCGGTATACAGGTCCTTGAGCTCGACTTCAGCCGAGATGATCAACTTGACGTTGCGGTCATAGAACTCGTCGACCATGTTGATGAAACGGCGTGCGATGTCGTCGGTGGTGACGCCCATCTGCTCGACGCCGCTCAAGATCACCGCGTGGAAGATCTTGCCCAGTTCGATGTAGTCGTTCTGGCTGCGCGGGCCGTCGCACAGTTGACGGAACTCGAACCAGGCCACGTCATCGCAGGTGCGCAACGCGATGATTTCGCGGTTCTCGATCATCAACTTGTCGTTTTCCACCGCCTTCGTGCATTCCGGCGTCAGCGCGCGGAAGCTTTTCTTCAGGCTGTCATGCGCGGCTTCGTTCAGCGGGAAGTGGAACAACTCCGCTTGCTCGAGGTGACGCAGGCGGTAGTCGACGCCGCTGTCGACGTTGACGATCTCGGTGTTCTGCTTGATCAGCGCGATGGCCGGCAGGAAGCGCGCACGCTGCAGGCCGTCCTTGTACAAGCCGTCGGGCACGATGTTGGAGGTGGCGACCAGGGTCACGCCGTTCTTGAACAGCTCTTCCATCAGGGTGCCGAGGATCATGGCATCGGTGATATCGGAGACGAAGAACTCATCGAAGCAGATCACCCGTGCTTCTTCGGAGAAGCGCTTGGCGATGATGGTCAGCGGGTTCTTCTCGCCCGGCAGGGTCTTCATCTCTTCGTGCACACGCTTCATGAAGCGGTGGAAGTGCGTGCGGACCTTTTCCTTGAACGGCAGCGCCTCGAAGAACGTGTCGACCAGGTATGTCTTGCCCCGGCCGACGCCACCCCAGAAATACAGGCCCTTGACCGGCACGTGGTCTTTCTTGCCAAACAGCTTGCTGAACATCCCTGGTTTGCTCTGCGAGGCCGCGACCAGGTCGTCGTACAGGCGCTGCAAATGACGCACAGCATTTTCCTGGGCGGCGTCGTGGAAGAACTCAGGGCGTTTCAGATCAGCTTGATATCGTTCTAGGGGCGTCATAATTTCGTTAGCAAGGCAACAAAAACGGGCCGTCACTGTAACGACGGCCCTGGATAATGGCAATCAACCCTTGGTCGGGTTAATCCTCGATTGGGGTCAACGCAACGCGCAGCGCTTCAACGGCGGCATCGCGCGCCGTGCTGTCGGCGAACTCGGCGCTGTCGGCGACAGCGGCGCCGTCCAGCCATACGCTGAAGCTCAGGGCCTCGGTGCGTACGTCCAGCGCGGTGCCACTTTGCAGTTGCTTGGTCACGGCGCCCGCCGCCTTGCCATCGGCAAAGTTGCGCGACAGCAGCAATTGCTCGCCGTCGGCGGCCAACAGGCGGAAGCGGAAGCTGCCGTCGTCTTCACGAAAGCTTACGAAGCGCGCGGCTTTCGCGGCTTTTTTCTTGGTAGCGACCGGCGCGGCCGCCTGGTTGACGAACGAGCGCAGGCCAACCGCTTCGCGCAACTGGGCGAGGAACGGCGCAGCGACGGCACGGGCTTTCTTGGCGCCGATCAGCAGCAGGTCTTCCATGTCCGAAGGGCGCGACATCAGCTGGTGGTAACGCTCACGCGGCTCAGCCAGTTGGCTGTCCAGCAGCTGGAACAGACGGTTCTTCGCCTCGCCCCAACCCAGCCCTTGCAGCAGCTCGGCGCGGAACTCTTCTTCCTGGGCCTTGGTTGCAAAGGCCTGGTACAGGGTGAACAGGTGCGAGTTGTCCGGGTCCTTGGCTTCGCCCGGCGCGCGGGAGTCAGTGACGATCCGCGAGATCGCGTCCTTCATGTCCTTGGCGCTGGTGAACAGCGGGATGGTGTTGTCGTAGCTTTTCGACATCTTGCGGCCATCCAGGCCCGGCAAGGTGGCGACGCTTTCTTCGATCAACGCCTCGGGCATGGTGAAGAATTCCTGACCGTTGCCGAACAGGTGGTTGAAGCGCTGGCCGATGTCGCGGGCCATTTCCACGTGCTGGATCTGGTCGCGGCCGACCGGCACCTTGTGCGCGTTGAACATCAGGATGTCCGCCGCCATCAGCACCGGGTAGCTGTACAGGCCCATGCTGATGCCCGCATCCGGGTCTTCGCCGGCTTCGACGTTCTTGTCCACCGAGGCCTTGTAGGCGTGGGCACGGTTGAGCAGGCCCTTGGCGGCCACGCAGGTGAGCAGCCAGGTCAGCTCGGGAATTTCCGGGATGTCGGACTGGCGATAGAACGTCACCCGGTTCACGTCCAGGCCACCGGCCAGCCAGGTCGCGGCGATTTCCATGCGCGAGCGCTGGATGCGCTGCGGGTCATCGCACTTGATCAGGGCGTGGTAGTCGGCCAGGAAGTAGAAAGAGTCGGCATTGGCGTCCTGGCTGGCGAGAATCGCCGGGCGGATCGCACCGGCGTAGTTGCCCAGATGCGGCGTGCCGGTGGTGGTGATGCCGGTGAGGATACGGGTACGAGTCGTCATGGGTAATCGCTTATCAGACTGCTATCAATTCGAGAGACGCGGCAGCACCAGATCCTTGAGATCGGTCAGCTTGCCGTGAAAAAAGTGTCCGCATTCTGCCACTTTCAGCAGCTCATGGGGGCGTTTCAGGGCGGCGGACCAGTCGTAGACGACTTGCGGGTCGACCACTTCGTCGGTTTCCGGCTGGATCAGGGTCAACGGGCAACCCTGCGGCAGCACGTCGGTATCGCGCAGGCGCATCACCGCCGCGGCGACCATGAACAGGTGCGCGAGCTTTTCGCCCTTGGCTTCCAGGCGACCGCCCAGGCTGGCGGCCACGTAGCCACCGAAGGAAAAACCCAGCAGCGTGATCGGCAGGTCGGGGTGCTTTTCCCGTAGCCAGGTGGCGGCCGCTTCGGCATCGTCCACTTCACCGGTGGCCATGTCGTGGGTGCCGGCACTCGCACCGACGCCACGATAATTGAAACGTAAAGTAATCAAACCGGCATCGCGGGCGGTGCGTTGCAGGGTCGATACAACTTTATTGAGCATGGTCCCGCCTTGCACCGGGTTAGGGTGGCAGATCAGCGCCAGGCCACGTGGCTCGGGGTGATCAAGGTACAGGGCTTCCAGTTGGCCTACCGGGCCATCGATCAAAACGGGGGTTTCACGCATGAGCAAGGAATGAACTCCGTGACCTCTCAAAGGGTCGACTCGTCTAGCTAAAAGTCTGTGCATGGCATCATTGCGAGCTTAATCGCGGTATACAGCGCAGGTCCGAGCCGTTAACGTAAAGCAAAGCCGTTTATAGAGGAAGGACTCGTGGAACACTCGCTCTTAGTTTGGTTGTTGCCGACTCTTGCCCTGGTTGCCGGTGTCGCCATTGGTTTCCTGGTTGCTCGCTTGCTGCCGAATGCCGCGCCTAACCGCACGCAGCGTCAGCTGGATGACATCCAGGAACGTTTTGACAGTTATCAGAACGAGGTTGTTACCCACTTCAACAGCACCGCGACCCTGGTCAAGAAGCTCACCCAGAGCTACCAGGAAGTACAGGATCACCTCGCCGATGGCGCCAACCGCCTGGCCCTCGACGACATCACCCGCCAGCGCCTGCTGGCCGCGCTGCATTCCGATGCACCGCAAGCTCCACGCGAGCGCCTGACCCCACCCCGGGAAAACCAGGAGCCGCCACGGGACTACGCGCCAAAAACGCCAAACGCCCCGGGCATGCTGGATGAGCATTACGGCTTGAAGAAGTAAGTCATTTTCAAGCACTGAAAAAGCCCGGCTGATCGATGATCAGCCGGGCTTTTTTGTGGGCGCCAAATCCATCAGGCAACCCCGCTCAACTGTGGGAGCTGGCTTGCCGGCGATGGCGGTGGGTCATTCGGCATCTGTGTCACTGACACACCGCATTCGCGGGCAAGCCCGCTCCCACATTTAGATTGAGCCCAGGCTCGGGAGCGGCGTTGCTGCTGCGGCAACCCGCTCTTGATCTACATATGCTGCCCTCGGGAGCCAAATCCATCAGGCAACCGCGCTCAACTGTGGGAGCTGGCTTGCCGGCGATGGCGGTGGGTCATTCGGCATCTGCGTCAATGACACACCGCATTCGCGGGCAAGCCCGCTCCCACATTTTGATTGAGCCCAGGCTCGGGAGAGGCGTTGCTGCTGCAGCAATTCGCTCTCGATCTACACATGCTGCCCTTGGGAGCCGAATCCATCAGGCAACCGCGCTCAACTGTGGGAGCTGGCTTGCCGGCGATGGCGGTGGGTCATTCGGCATCTGTGTCGCTGACACACCGCATTCGCGGGCAAGCCCGCTGCCACATTTTGATTGCGTTCAGGCTCAGGCTACGGGTTGCTCTTGCAGCAACCCGCTCTCGATCCGCACGTGCCGTCCATGGAAGCGCTTGAGGCTGCTGCGATGGCCGACGCTGACAATGCTCAGCCCCGGCAGCTCGTCGATCAATGCCTGATACAGGCTCGCCTCATCCTCTTCATCCATCGCCGAAGTGGCTTCGTCCATGTACAGCCATTGCGGTGCAAACAGCAACGCGCGCGCGAAGGCCAGGCGCTGCTGCTCGCCCGGCGAGAGCATGCGCTGCCAGTGGTTGGCCTCGTCCAGGCGTGCGACCAGATGCGGCAGGCGGCAGGTTTCCAGCACCTGTGCATAACGTTCTGCCGGATAGACGCTGTCGTCCTGTGGATAACTCAACACGGCCTTCAAGGTGCCGATCGGCAGATAAGGTTTCTGCGGCAGGAACAAATAACGCGCCGCCGGCAGGCGAATACTGCCGTGCCCCGCCGGCCACAGATGGCCCATCGCGCGCAGCAGGGTACTTTTGCCACTGCCGGAACGCCCGCTGAGCATCAGGCGCTGGCCAGGCTCCACGGTCATGTCGGCGGCGGTGAGCAAGTGGCGGCCATCGGCCAGGTCCATGCCGAGGTCCTGCACCACCAGGCGCTCGCCTTCCGCGCGCACATCAATCGCCGGCGCACGCTGCTCGTTATCACGCATGGCCTGGTGGAAGCTCAGCAGACGATCACTCGTGGCGCGCCACGACGCCAGCTCCGAATACGCACTGATAAACCAGCTGAAGTTCTCTTGCACATTGCCGAACGCCGAGTTGATTTGCATCAGCTCGCCCAGCTCGATCTTGCCGGTGAAATAACGCGGCGCGGCGACGATAAAGGGGAAGATGATCGCGATCTGGCTGTAGCCAGCGGTGAAGAAGGTCAGGCGCTTGGACACTTTCATGATGTCCCAGAAGTTGTGCCAGACCTTGGCGAAGCGGGCGCTCAAGCGCTGGTTCTCATTCGGCTCGCCGTTGTACAGGGCGATGCTCTCGGCGTTCTCGCGCACACGCACCATGGAGAAACGCAGGTCCGCTTCGAAGCGTTGTTGTTGGTTGCTCAGGCCGATCAAGCGACGGCCGATGAGGTGCGTGAGCCAACTGCCGACGGCGGCATAAAGCAGCGCACACCAGAACATGTAGCCCGGGATGGTGATGCCGAACACTTCGATGCTGCCCGACACGCCCCACAGGATGATCGAGAACGACACCAGGCTGACCACATTGCGTAACAGCCCCAGGCCCAGGCTCAAGGTGCTTGAAGTGAAGTTGTTGAGGTCTTCGGAAATCCGCTGGTCCGGGTTATCGGTGTAACCGCCCTGCTCCAGCTGGTAGTAGTTCTTGTGGCCCAGCCAGCGCGCGAAGTGCTGCTCGGTAAGCCAGGCCCGCCAGCGGATGGTCAGCATCTGGGTCAGGTACAAGCGGTACACCGCGCCGAGTATCGCCACGGCGGCGATCCCGCCGAAGTAGCCGATCAACTGCCAGAAGGCCGCCGTGTCCTTCTTCTCCAAGGCGTTGTAGAAGTCTTTGTACCAGTGGTTGATCCAGACCGAAATTGCCACGCTGAACAACGACAGGCCAATCACCGCAGCCAGCAGCAGCCAGGCCTTGCCCTTCTCTTCACTGCGCCAATACGGCGTGATCATCGTCCAGGTTCGGCGGAAGAATTGCCCACGCACCGCGTCATTGACCGCGGAATACTCAGCGTTCTGATTCATCGTTCAGGCTCGGTAGGGTAAAGAATGACAGGCGTTTGAACCGATCATAGACGATCGGTTCAGGGCTCCGTGCGGCCTGAAGCAGATTGTTCAGACTTCGTTCAGCGCCGTACCGGGCGCTTCTGCAACTTGCGCTGCAAGGTGCGGCGGTGCATGCCGAGGGCGCGGGCAGTGGCGGAGATGTTGCCTTCGTGCTCGGTCAGCACGCGCTGGATGTGTTCCCACTGCAGGCGGTCAACCGACATCGGGTTTTCCGGCACCAGGGTGTCGAGGTCGGCGTGCTCCGAGAGCAAGGCGGCCAACACGTCGTCGGCGTCCGCCGGTTTGCACAGGTAGTTACAGGCGCCGCGCTTGATGGCCTCGACAGCGGTGGCGATGCTGGAATAACCGGTAAGGATCACCACGCGCATTTCCGGGTCGAGCTCCAGCAGCTTGGGCAGCAGCACCAGGCCGGAGTCGCCGTCCATTTTCAGGTCGAGCGCGGCATAGTCCGGCAGGTCGGCCTGGGCGATGGTCAGGCCCTCCTCGGCCGAACCTGCAGTGCTCACGCGAAAGCCGCGACGGCTCATGGCGCGCGCCATCACGCGGGTAAAGGTGGCGTCGTCATCTACCAGCAGCAGGTGCGGCAGTTCTTCGCCTTCGACTTGGATCTCGTCACTCATCGATATCTCCTCGTGCGACACGGGGCAGGCGCAGCTCGGTGAGCGTGCCACCTTCCTCATGACTATAGAGCTTCACTGAGCCGCCCGCGCGGGTCACGCTGGCCTTGCTCAAAAACAGGCCGAGGCCGAAGCCTTTGCCCTTGGTGGTAAAGAAGGGTTTGCCGATCTGCTCGGCAATGGCCAGCGGCACGCCCGCGCCGTGGTCGCGAATGCTGATGGTGACGTTTTCGGCGTCCCAGTCCAGTTGCACGCCCAGGCCTTCGGGGCAGGCGTCGGCGGCATTGTTCAGCAGGTTCAGCAGCGCTTGGGTCAAGTCTGGCGGCGGCGCCATGCGTGGCACTGTGCCCTGCCCCAGCAGGTTGAAACGGTAACTGGCCTCGGGACGCATCAGGTGCCAGCGGTTCAGGGCTTCGTCGAGCCACTGGGTCACATCCTGCATCTCCACCGCCAGGCGGCGATTGGCCTCGGCGGCGCGCACCAGTTGCTGCAAGGTCTGCTTGCACTGCTTGACCTGTTCCTGCAGCACGCTCAAATCGTCCTGCAGGGCCGGGTCGTGATGGTCCTGGGTCATTTCCTTGAGCAGCACACTCATGGTCGCCAGCGGTGTGCCCAATTCATGGGCAGCGCCGGCAGCCTGGGTGGCGACCGCGAGCAACTGTTGGTCGCGCAGGCCTTCTTCACGACGGATGGCGCGCAATTCTTCCTGGCGGCGCAACTCTTCGGCCATGCGCGCGGCGAAGAAGGTGATCACGGCGGCGGAGAGCGCAAAACTCAGCCACATCCCGTAGATCTGCAGGTTTTCGCGGGCGATGGGGAAGGTTTGCAGCGGATAGAAGCGCGCCAGCAACAGGGTGTACAAGGTCAGGGCGATACCCGACAGCACCACCGAGTAGCGCCACGGCAAGGTCACGGCGGCGATGGTCAGTGGCACCAGGTAATAAGACACGAACGGGTTGGTGGAACCGCCGGAGAAATACAGCAACACACTGTGGATAAACAGGTCGCAGGCCAATTGCAGGGCGTATTCCAGCTCGGTCACCGGCCACGTGGTGCGCAACCGGATCGCGGTGAACACGCACAGCACGATGGAGAAACCGAGGGTCACGGCCAGTTGCAGCCACGGCAGCGGCAACAGGTCGAACCAATAGGCGAGCCCGACGGAGCCGGCCTGTGCGGCCAGTACCAGGGTGCGGATGAACGTCAGGCGCCAGAGGTTCTGGCGGGTGGCGGAAGTCAGTTTTACGGCGGCGAGCATGAGCTCTCCCGGTGAGCGCTGCAGGCGGATCGGCACGAGTATAAACGAAGCGGCGCCTCGGACATTGGGTGTGTGGCTCTTTGACGCAGGGCGCCGCCGCTTCACGTGGCACGCTTCAAACAGCAGGAATCCGCGCGCCTTTTAGCTTGTAGCTCGCAGCTTGAAACTTTTTTTTCTAATTCGTAAACCCGAAGAACCCGATGCCACCGTCTACAGTCATACCCGATACGACCCCCCTAAGGAGCTTCCATGTCTCGTTTCACTCGCAGTGCAGCCATTTTCACCCTCAGCGCCAGCGCCCTGGCCAGCCTCCCGGCCCTGGCTGCCGATGAACTGCATTACAACCAGATTTCCCTGCGTGCCGAGGTCAGCCAGGAAGTGGCCCGCGACAAGATGATCGTCACCCTCTACACCGAGTCCCAGAACACTGACCCGGCCAAGCTCGCCGCCGAAATCACCACCACCCTGAACAAGGCCCTGGGCGAGGCGCGCGAAGTCAAAGGCGTGACCTTGCGCCAGGGCAGCCGCAACAGCTACCCGATCTACGACAACAAGAACCAGAAGATCACCGGCTGGCGTGAGCGCGCTGAACTGCGCCTGGAAAGCGCGGACTTCCCGGCACTGTCCAAACTCACCGGCGAGTTGCTCAACACCCTGAAAATGGAAAACATGGACTTCGCCATCGCCGACGCCACGCGCAAGGCCAGCGAAGACGCCCTGCTCAAGGACGCGGTTGCCGCCTTCAAAGCCCGCGCACAATTGGCCACCGACGCGCTGGGCGGCAAGGGTTACAAGATCGTCAACTTGAACTTCAACACCAATGGCTACCCGATGCCTTATGCCCGTGGCGGGATGATGATGAAGGCGGCCATGGCCGATTCGGCACCGACGCCGGAAGTAGAAGCCGGTACCAGCCAGGTCAGCATGAGCGCTGACGGGGTGATCGAAGTCTTGCAATAACCACGATCTGGACAAAACAAAGGCGCAGCCCTCACGGGTTTGCGCCTTTTTTTTGCGATGTGTCCCCACGGACATGTCATATCCAGCGGCACATTCAATGGAATCAACCCACCGGTTTTCGTTACGCAAATAGTGCCAAGGCTAACAGGGAGTGCAGTGGCGGTACTTATTCACTTCACGAGAACTGAAAACCATGTACGCACCCTCCAGCAACACCGCTCCTCCTCGGCACCCCATCTCCCCTCTGTCAAACGAGCAGACAAAGACCAGCGAGACAGCCACCCCAGCGGCGCGACAGGGCAATCCTGGCCTATCGACATCCCCCCACGAAACGGCGTTGCTCAACGAATACCTCGCAGCGGTGCAGAGCAAAGCAGAGGGTAAAAAACCCGGGCTTATCAAAGTCCCCCGCGAGAGCAATCTGGGCCAGTGGCTCGAAGTCTATCGGGCGCAATTGCAGCATCCTGTGGTTCAAGGCTGGATGCGTGACCAGAAGATCGACCCGACCACCCTAATCGCCGTCAATCCGCGCACAGGCGCTCTGACAGCCGCCGCGGACGGCAAGATGAAAACGTTCACCCTCACGGACAACTCCGGTTGGGGCCAAGTCAGCCGCCCGCTGCTTGAAGCGGCCAAAGTCATTGCGCCAGGAACTGTAGAGAAATTGCAGATGCGCTTTGGCGACGACTTCATCCAAGTGCGCGCAGGGTTGGTTGCCAACTTCCAGGGTGAACACCTTCCAACATCACTGACCGAGGGCAGGTCACAAATCAGGCGCCTGGAGCACAACCAAGCCTTCGACCCCCTCTCGCCTGAGGATCCCGTACGCCCGGCGAACCAGCGCTCGGCGCAAGCGCTTGAACAGCTCAAGCTGCGTGCCGCAACCTTTTACGCCCAAGCGCCCCAGGCGTTGGCCTACAAACACCTGGCAGTGGAAGTTGCCGAGACATTGCCAAATGTGCGCGCCCAAGCAAAACAATGGGCGGAGTCGGTCATTTTCAAACTGACGGGCAAACACGTGGATGCCGACACCCTTTATCTCAACCGTTTCAACAGTTCGCAAAGCGCATCAACGGCTACCGGTTGGGAGCACATGGGCGAGGAGCCAACCGCCTCCCTGCGCCTGCCGGATGCACTGCTGAAGAACTTCTCTGAAAACGACTGGGTCCCCGGCAATCTGGACTCGGAAGCCGGTTTATATATAGACGGGCCAGGTAAAAGTAGAACGGGTGGGTACGGTGCGCATAACCAATTCCCACTGGCTCCTTCGGTGTTGATGCACGCCAGTTGGAAAACCGACTTCCAATCGGTCATGACGCAGAAAATCGACGATTTCTGGAATACCCACGGCACCGATTACCAGACAGCGATCAAAGGCGAGTTCGCCTATCAGGCCCGAAAACAACTGAAGACGGTCGCCGCCAGGCCGGCGGCCGAGCAAACGCTACAAGCACCCGAGCATCGGTTCACGCGGGAAGACTACCGCTTGGTCATGGGCGCGGTCTCCAACCTTCCGCTTGACGAAAATGCACCGCTCAATGTCGAACAACTCAAGTCCCAGGCGCCTGTAAAAGGTGTAGTCCAGGCGCATGCCTTCAATATCAAGGGCTTCTTATCCAACGATATTGTGCGGTTCAGTGCTGCCGACGGTGGCCGCCAGGTCCTCTACATACCGGGCTCGGAACCCGCCTTCCTGCGGTTCGACTCCCTGGAGAAACTGGATCAATGGGTAATCGACCAAGCCAAGGATCCGAAAAAACGCGAATCCTTGATGAAACATTTCCCACTGATCGCCCGCCAGGACCACGAGCCCGGGACGATTGAAAAACTGGCAGGCATTTTCATGCCCATAGTGTCTTTTACCAATGTGGCCAGAAAAACCGAAGGCTTGGACAGCACGTTCGAAAAGCTCGCCAGTGGAGAACTGAAAGATCCGACGTTCGATGGTGACGGCTCGAATATTGAGGGTGACGTCTTCTGCGCTATCGCCACCGCGACTAAGGCGCGCATGACCAGTGACGCCGACGTAATGATCAAGTCCAACAGTGAAGTAACGCGGGACACCTGGCTCAACGACATTACCGTGGCAGCGGGTTTGCTGGCCAAGCTGGCACCCATCGCCGCCCCTGTGGCCGCCGCGGCGGTGGCTACCGGGTTGGCCGAGCTGGCACTTGGGGTGGAAAAACAAGCCTCGGGCGATACCCTGGCTGAACGCAATGACGGAGCATCAAAGGCATTCGATGGCTTGCTGAATATGTTGTTCTCGGTGGGCGCCAGTGGCTCGGTTGAAGACCCGTTTGTGCCCCCTGAAGAAAGCCCCATCACGCCCACCCCGAACGAGCCACCACGAGTTGAAAGCCCACAAACCGTGCCGGCTCCCAACCGCTTGCAGCCCAGCCAAGCGGGCAACCTCAATCAATACGCGGTACCGAACGGCGAGCAACTCATCGAAACGGCTGTACGTAACACGAAGGGTATCTACCAGGTCAAAGAGGCAACCACCGGACTGGACCAGTGGTTTATTCGCTACACCGACGAAAAGGGTATTCGCCAGGTATTTGAGATAAAAAGCGATTTCAAACTGAGCAATGATTATGTGCAGATTATTGAACCCGGTACCGGTAAGCCGGTAATGACAGTACACGCTGACGGAAACGGTGACTGGGCCCGCATCAAAACCGATGGCGGCATGAAGTGGCCGTGGCAACGTGCACCTTCACCAACGCCCAGCAACGACCTCAAGGCAGAGCCCAGGCTTTCCGATGGCTTCGAAATTCTCGGCGACGCCAAAACCAGTGGGGCCGACAAGTTTGATGAGATCTTTAAATACAACCGCAACACCGCCTACCAACAAGGGGTGAGCAACTTTGAAGAGGACGGTATTTTCAAAAGAAAGCTCACGGTTTCCTGGACTGTCGAGGAAGAGAACTTCGAAGTTTTTCCCAGTGAAAAGGCGCAACCCAATGAGTATGGCTCAACTGACTATTCGCCAAACTTTTTAAAAGATTTGAACCGTGACCGTTATTCCGTGCGGATCAAGCAACCCGACGGGTACACCACGGTGGAACTGGATGCCACGGGAAGCGCCGACGGAGCAACATTGCGTATGCGCTTGCAGCAGTTTGAGCAAGCAGTTCCGGATGCGAACATGCGCGCGCGCATCTCCGAAGTTGCTCATCAGGGCAGTGTCGCCCCGACATCGGTGGAGCTGAAAATAAATCAACTGCAAGATCACGTGGGTTTCAAAGGCAAGGACACCCATTACGTCATCACCTATGACCCTGCCACCAATGAGGCCCAGGTCAGCTTCGACGCTCAAATGACACTGCTTGATCTGGACAAGGATGCCGCCCCGATTCCCAACACAGCCGCCGCCACGGAACGAACTTTCCACATTCGAGAAAGCAACGATCTGGAACAAGAGGCCAATCCATACGTCATCGATACCAGCGCGCCCTTTACCTTGAGGACGTCGATTATCACCGACCATCAATAGCCCTGCCGCTACCTGAAAAACCAGAACGGCGGTAACCTCGGTTACCGCCGTTTTCGTTAGGACAGCGTTAGTTTCCTGCCACTTCAGGGGTCTCCATGGAAAGAATTGCTTTCAAACCGCTCCTCCTTGCCGCAGGCCTGCTGGCCTTTATGCCGATGGCCCACGCGGCCAGCACCCTGGTCTATTGCTCCGAAGCCAGCCCCGCCGGCTTCGATCCCAGCCAGTACACCAGCGGCACCGATTTCGATGCCTCTGCCGAAACCGTGTTCAACCGCCTGACCCAGTTCAAGCGTGGCGGCACCGAAGTCGAACCTGGCCTGGCGACGAGCTGGGATGTCTCCAAAGACGGCCTGACCTACACCTTCCACCTGCGCGATGGCGTCAAGTTCCACACCACCGATTTCTTCACCCCTACCCGCGACTTCAATGCGGATGACGTGCTGTTTACCTTCAATCGCCTGCTGGATGTCGACAGTCCGTTCCGCAAGGCCTACCCCTCCGAGTCGCCGTATTTCACCGACATGGGGTTGAACACCACGATCAAAAACGTCGAAAAACTCGACGAACACACCGTGCGCTTCAACCTCAACAACGTGGATGCCTCCTTCGTGCAGAACCTGGCCATGAGCTTTGCTTCGGTGCAGTCCGCCGAATATGCCGCCCAACTGCTGAAACAAGGCAAAGCCGAAGACATCAACCAGAAGCCCGTGGGCACCGGGCCGTTCGTGTTCAAGCGCTACCAGAAAGACTCGCAGATTCGCTACGTGGCGAATAAACAGTACTGGAAGCCCGAGGATGTGAAGCTCGACAACCTGGTGTTCGCCATCACCCCGGACGCCGCCTCGCGCCTGCAGAAGCTCAAAGCCGGTGAGTGCCAGGTCAGCGGTTACCCGCGGCCTGCCGACATCGAGGTGATGAAACAGGACCCCAACCTGCGCGTGCTGCAGCAAGCCGGTTTCAACCTGGGCTTCCTGGCCTATAACGTGACCCACCCGCCGCTGGACCAGCTCAAGGTGCGCCAGGCCCTGGACATGGCCATCGATAAGCCGGCGATCATCAAGGCCGTGTACCAGAGCGCCGGGCAATTGGCGCAGAACGCGTTGCCTCCGGCGCAGTGGTCTTATGACCCGAACATCAAGGATGCGCCCTACGATCCGACCAAGGCGCGGGCGCTACTAAAAGAAGCAGGGGTTGCACCGGGTACGACCATCAACTTGTGGGCGATGACGGTCCAGCGTGCCTCCAATCCGAATGCACGCATGTCGGCGCAGATGATCCAGCAGGATTGGGAAAAGGTCGGCATCAAGGCCAATATCGTCAGCTATGAGTGGGGCGAATACATCAAGCGCGCCAAAAATGGCGAGCACGACGCGATGATTTATGGCTGGACGGGCGACAATGGTGACCCGGATAACTGGCTCGGCGTGCTCTACAGTTGTGCTGCGGTCAAGGGCAGCAACTACGCAAAATGGTGTAACCCGGCGTACGACAAACTGGTCCAGGAAGCGAAGGTCAGCAGCGACCGCGAGCAGCGCATCAAGTGGTATCAACAGGCGCAAAAAATACTTAAGGAACAAGTACCTATAACGCCTATTGCGAATTCGACGGTTTTCCAACCGCTGCGCAAGGAAGTGCGCGACTTCAAGATCAGCCCGTTCGGCCTGACGCCGTTCTACGGCGTGAGTCTAGATAAGTAACAGCAGCGCCCCAACCGAGTGCGCTAGACGCCTCGGTTGGGCTTTTTTGGTGCGCCTGTTGCACCGAAAAAACCCTCGAAATAGACGCAATTGTGTAGAAACTTTCATAATTGCGACATTCCTGTACGTTCGTACCACTGTTTCAGCCTCGCAACGGTTCAGCATCTTGCAATGGGTATGGCGCCTGCATAAGTATCCGCAGGCCGACTCACGAGGTCGCCCTCACCACCAAAAATGACAACAAATCATGAGGCCAACATGCTTAAACACGCAGTCCTTCCGTTATTAGTGAGCGCTGGCCTTATGGCCGCGGCCCCTTTCGCCCATGCGGCGACTAACCTGGTGTTCTGCTCCGAAGGGAGCCCGGCTGGTTTCGATCCAGGCCAGTACACCACCGGAACAGACTTCGATGCTTCGGCCGAAACCATGTTCAACCGCCTGACCCAGTTCGAACGCGGCGGCACCGCTGTGATTCCTGGGCTCGCCACCAGCTGGGACGTGTCCCCGGATGGCCTGACGTACACCTTCCACCTGCGCGACGGCGTCAAGTTCCACACCACCCCGTACTTCAAGCCGACCCGTACCTTCAATGCCGATGACGTGCTGTTCACGTTCAACCGCATGATTAACAAGGACGACCCGTTCCGCAAAGCCTACCCCACCGAGTTCCCGTACTTCACGGACATGGGGATGGACACCAACATCAAGAACATCGAGAAAGTCGATGACCACACCGTCAAGTTCACCCTTGGCACCGTGGACGCCGCTTTCATCCAGAACCTGGCCATGAGCTTCGCCTCGGTCCAGTCCGCCGAGTACGCAGCCCAACTGCTGAAGAACGGCACGCCGCAAGATATCAACCAGAAGCCGATCGGCACCGGTCCGTTCGTGTTCAAGAGCTACCAGAAAGACTCGAACATTCGCTACACCGGCAACAAGGACTACTGGAACCCTGCCGATGTGAAGATCGATAACCTGATCTT
Source organism: Pseudomonas sp. GW821-FHT05D12 (assembly GCF_059419825.1). Taxonomy (NCBI): domain Bacteria; kingdom Pseudomonadati; phylum Pseudomonadota; class Gammaproteobacteria; order Pseudomonadales; family Pseudomonadaceae; genus Pseudomonas; species Pseudomonas sp. GW821-FHT05D12. The sequence goes on from NZ_JBWKSN010000001.1 coordinate 444,366, forward strand.
CGCCATCACCACCGACCCGTCGGTGCGTATCCAGAAGCTCAAGAAAAACGAATGCCAGATCACCTTGTTCCCGCGTCCGGCCGACCTCAAGGCGCTGGGCGAAGACAAGGACCTGAAACTGCCGCACCAGGCCGGTTTCAACCTGGGCTACATCGCCTACAACGTCATGGACAAGGTCAAGGGCAGCGACCAGCCGAACCCACTGGCAGACCTGCGCGTGCGCCAGGCGCTGGACATGTCGGTGAACAAGCAGCAGATCATCGACTCCGTGTACCAGGGCGCGGGCCAACTGGCCGTCAACGCCATGCCGCCAACCCAGTGGTCGTATGACACCACCATCAAGGATGCCAAGTACGACCCTGAGAAAGCCAAGGCGCTGCTCAAGGAAGCGGGCATCAAGGAAGGTACCGAGATCGTGCTGTGGGCCATGCCGGTCCAGCGTCCGTACAACCCGAACGCCAAGCTGATGGCTGAAATGCTGCAGAACGACTGGAAGAAGATCGGTCTGAACGTAAAAATCACCAGCTATGAGTGGGGCGAGTACATCAAGCGCTCCAAAGGCGGCGAGAACCAGGCCATGATCATTGGCTGGAGCGGTGACAATGGTGACCCGGACAACTGGCTGAACGTGCTGTTCGGCTGCGACTCGCTGGCCGGTAACAACTTCTCCAAATGGTGCGACAAGAAATTCGATGGCATCGTGAAAGAAGCCAAGGCTACCTCGGATGTCGCCAAACGCACCGAGCTGTACAAGCAGGCGCAACATATCCTCAAAGATGCAGTCCCGATGACACCTATCGCGCACTCGACGGTGTATCAACCCATGCGCACCACCGTGCAGGACTTCAAGATCAGCCCGTTTGGCTTGAACTCCTTCTACGGCGTGAGCGTAAGCGGCAAGTAAGGATCACTGACGGCGACGTTTCATAACGTCGCCGTTATTGCATCCGCCTGGACCGTAGGAAACAGACCACGTTCGCAGTCGTTGCCTCCTACAGCAACGCACTGCGATACGCAGCTCTTTTGCCTACAAGGTCAGTCCGATTTTGCGCATTTACTGCGAAGTCCGCGACCCATAACGTCGTAGGACAGCAGAGGCTGCAATCTGGGAAAGGCACTTGCCGTGTGTGGGATCAGTGATGTCGCCCTGGCCGCAAGGCCTGGGTGATTGCTCGCTGATGACAACTACAAACAAGGATCGGGATCGTCATGCGCCATACCACCGTTCTATCCGCAATTTTCGGCACCAGCCTGCTGGCTGTCGCCACGCTGGGCCAGGCCGCCGACAAGAAGAGCCTGGTGTTCTGCTCCGAAGGCAGCCCGGCAGGGTTTGACACTGCGCAATACACCACCGCCACCGACAACGATGCGGCCGAGCCGCTGTACAACCGCCTGGTTGAATTTGAAAAGGGCGCGACTAATGTCGTACCTGGGCTGGCGACCAAGTGGGATATTTCCGAAGACGGCTTGACCTACACCTTCCACCTGCGTGAAGGGGTGAAATTCCACAGCAACAAGGAATTCAAGCCGACGCGCGATTTCAACGCGGACGACGTGCTGTTCACCTTCAACCGCATGCTTGACCCCGACCATCCGTTTCGCAAGGCCTACCCCACCGAGTTTCCGTACTTCAACGGGATGAGCCTGAACAAGAACATCGCCAAGGTCGAGAAAACCGGCCCGTACACCGTGGTGATGACGCTGAACACGGTCGATGCTGCCTTCGTGCAAAACATCGCCATGAGCTTCGCCTCGATCCTGTCGGCCGAATACGCCGACCAGTTGCTCAAGGCCGGCAAACCCAGCGACATCAACCAGAAGCCGATCGGCACCGGACCGTTCGTGTTCCAGCGCTACCAGAAAGATTCGCAGATCCGTTATGCAGGCAACAAACAGTACTGGGACCCGAGCAAGGTCAAGCTCGATCAGTTGATCTTCGCCATCAACACCGACGCCTCGGTGCGCGTGCAGAAACTCAAGGCCGGCGAATGCCAGGTCACCCTGCACCCGCGTCCGGCGGATGTGGAGGCCCTCAAGGCCGACCCGAACCTGCAACTGCTGACCAAGCCTGGCTTCAACCTCGGCTATATCGCCTACAACGTGCGCCATAAGCCGTTCGACCAGCTCGAAGTGCGCCAGGCGCTGGACATGGCGGTGAACAAGCAGAGCATCCTGAATGCCGTGTACCAGGGCGCGGGCCAATTGGCGGTCAACGCCATGCCGCCGACGCAGTGGTCCTACGACGACACCATCAAGGACGCCGCCTACAACCCGGAAAAGGCCAAGGAACTGCTCAAGGCTGCCGGGGTGAAGGAAGGTACCGAAATCACTCTGTGGGCGATGCCGGTGCAACGGCCGTACAACCCCAACGCCAAGCTGATGGCCGAGATGCTGCAAAGCGACTGGGCCAAGATCGGCCTCAAGGTCAAGATCGTCAGCTACGAGTGGGGCGAATACATCAAGCGCACCAAGAACGGTGAGCACGATATCAGCCTGATCGGCTGGACCGGCGACAACGGTGACCCGGACAACTGGCTGGGCACCCTCTACAGCTGCGACGCCATCGGCGGGAACAACTACTCCATGTGGTGTGACCCGGCGTACGACAAGTTGATCAAGCAAGCCAAGGTCGTCACCGACCGAGAACAAAGGACTGTTCTGTACAAACAGGCGCAGCAACTGCTCAAGCAGCAGGTGCCGATCACGCCGGTCGCCCACTCGACGGTCAACCAGCCGTTAAGCGCCAAAGTCGAAGATTTCAAAGTGAGCCCCTTCGGCCGCAACGTGTTCTCGGGCGTCAGTATCAACCCATAAAAAATAACCGGATGCAGGGGAGCGAAACTCGCTCTCCGGCAAACGTGCAGCCTTTTGTTGGGAATTTTCCTACGGCAAACGTTTGCAATAGCTTGAACGAGTTACACACCCAATAGCCGGATCACCAAAAAAGACCGGCATAAAAAAGAGAACCAAAGGAGCTTCAACCCATGAAACTGAGCAGCAAAGCGCTTCTGGCCCTGGCCATCAGCAGCATCACGGCTACCGCCTTCGCTGAATCCGCCAGCCAGGAATTCGTCCCCACCACACTGGCCGGCACCAGCGCTCAAAGCGAGGCCAAAGGCTTTATCGAAGATTTCAGCCTGGGCGGCACCACGCGCAACTGGTACTCCCACGAAAGCAAATACCGTGGCGGCACCTTCGAATACAAGAAGAACGGTGTAACCCGTACCGACCGTAACCGTACCAACTGGGTACAGGGCACCATCATCAACGGCAGCTCGGGCTTCACCCAAGGCACCGTAGGCGTCAAGACCGAATTGGCGGTCTACAACGCGCTGGTCCTGGACCGTAACAAGCGTGACATCAAGGGTGGTTCCAACCGTACCCTGGCTGACTCCGACGGTGATGCAGTAGGCCAGTGGAGCAAACTGGGCCTGGCCAACGTGCAGTTCCGCGTATCGAACACCACGTTGACCGCCGGTCGTCAGAACTTCAGCAGCGGCATCGTCGACACCATCGGCAACCGTGCACTGCCATCGAGCTTCGAAGGTGTGAGCTTCAACAGCGAAGAATTCAGCAACCTGTCGTTCCAGGGCGGCGTGTTTGACCGCGTTTCGCCACGTACCGAACAGAGCCTGTCGAAATTCCGTACCGAATACGGCAATGGCGCGGAAACCGATAAGGTGTCCACACTGGGCCTGAACTACCAGCCGCTGAAAAGCCTGAAAGTCAGCGTCTTCGGCGCTAACGTGAAGGACTTCTGGAACCAGTACTACTTCGGCGCAACCCACGAGCTGGGCGATGCACAGCAACTGGCGCTGACCACCGGTTTCAACTACTACAAAACCGTCGATGAAGGCAAAAAAGAGATGGGGAAAATCGACAACGATACCTTCTCCCTGTCCCTGGGCCTGGCTCACCAGGCTCACAGCCTGACCTTCTCCTACCAGCAAGTGAACGGTAACGAGTACTTCGATTACCTGCACGAAACCAACGGTATCTACCTCGCCAACTCCCTGACCTCTGACTTCAACGGTCCGAACGAGAAATCCTTCCAGATCGCCTACGGCATCAACATGGCCGAATACGGCGTGCCAGGTCTGAAGTTCAACGCCTACTCGGCGCGCGGCTGGGACATCGACGGTACTCACTACACCGGCAACAACGGGCGGGCCAAGTTCGCCTACGACGGCATCCAGAAACAAGACGGCGAAAAACACCAGGAATACGGTGTAGGCGCTTCTTACGCCATCCAGAGCGGCGCTCTCAAGGCCACCACCGTGCGCGCAACCTACGTTGAGCACCGTGGCAGCGAGTTCCAATCCGACGGCAGCATCAAAGAATTCCGTCTGGTCACCACCATCCCGTTCAACATTCTTTAATTAGCACCAGGTAAACGGCGGGCTCAGGACGAGCCTGCCGTCTACGCTTGTCTGGTCCCATCGATTGCAGAGGGCTCTGAATGAAAATGCTCCCGCTACAAGCCGCCATTGCCGCTGCGCTGTTGAGCGTGGCGATCGGCGTTTCGGCCAAACCGCTGGTAGTCTGCACCGAAGCCAGCCCGGAAGGCTTCGACCCGGTCCTGTACACCACGGCCGTCACCGCTGATGCCGCCGCTGAAACCCTGTTCAACCGCCTGGTGGACTTCAAGCCCGGCACCACCGAAGTGATCCCCGCGCTGGCCAAAGACCTGCCGCAGATCAGCGCCGATGGCCTGACCTACACCTTTCAGCTGCGTGACGACATCAAGTTCCACACCACCGACTACTTCAAACCCACGCGCAACATGAACGCCGACGACGTGCTCTGGAGCTTCCAGCGCCAGCTGGACCCGAATCACCCGTGGCATAACAAGTCCCTAGTGGGCTACCCGTACTTCGAAAGCATGGGCTTCAAGGAACTGCTCAAGAGCGTGGAAAAGACCGACGATCACACCGTCGTCTTCACCCTGACCCGCCCTGAGGCACCGTTCCTGGCCGACCTGGGCATGGCATTCTCTTCAATCCACTCGAAGGAATACGCCGACCAGTTGCTGAAATCCGGCAAGACCGAAGACCTCAACGCCAAGCCCATCGGCACGGGTCCGTTCATCTTCAACCGTTATCAGAAAGACGCCCAGGCGCGATTCAAGGCCAACCCGGACTACTTCCGCGGCAAACCAGCAGTCGACCCGCTGATCCTGGCGATCACCACCGATAACAACGTGCGCCTGCAGAAGCTCAAGGCCAACGAATGCCAGATCGCGCTGTTCCCCAAGCCGGATGACATTCCAAGCATCAAGCAAGACCCGAACCTGAAAGTCGACGAACTGGCGGCGATGACCACCAGTTACACCGCGCTGAACACCACTCACAAATACATGAGCGATGCGCGGGTACGTCACGCGATCAACATCGCGTTCGACAAGACCGGCTATACCGAAGCCCTGTTCGGCAAAGGCAATGCGGTGGTAGGTACCGGCCCTTATCCGCCGACCTTGCTGGGTTTCAGCGACAAACTGAAGAACCCGCCCCGCGACCTGGACAAGGCCCGCGCCCTGCTCAAGGAAGCCGGCGTACCGGAAGGCACCGAGTTCACCCTGTTCACCCGTAACGGCGGCGGCCCGACCAACCCCAACCCGATGCTCGGCGCCCAGCGCATGCAGGCGGATCTGGCGCAGATTGGCCTGAAGATCAACATCAAAGTCATGGAATGGGGCGAGATGCTCAAGCGCGCCAAGAACGGCGAGCACGACATGGTTTCGGCTGGCTGGGTCGGTGACAACGGCGACCCGGACAATTTCCTGACCCCAAACCTGAGTTGCGATGCTGCGAAAAACGGCGAAAACTACGCCCGCTGGTGTAACAAAGAGTTTCAAGACTTGATCGACAAGGCACGCGCCATCGCTGAACCCGGCCAGCGCGCTGCACTCTATGAACAAGCACAGGACGTTTTCGAGAAGGACCAACCATGGCTTCCCATGGCTTACCCGAAACTGTTCACCGCCATGCGCAAGAACGTGGAAGGCTTCACCCAAAGCCCTCTGGGGACAAATAACTTCGCCACCACCCAGGTGAAGTAAATAAGAAAAACGCTCGGCGCCTTCGCTATTGAAGGCGCCGAACCTGCCTAACCGGCTGATTGAGGTACACAACAAGATGTTTAGTTTTATTGCCCGCCGACTGGGGTTACTGATCCCCACGTTTTTCGGCATCACGTTGCTGACGTTTGCGTTAATTCGCATGATCCCTGGCGACCCCGTAGAAGTCATGATGGGCGAACGCCGCGTCGATCCCGAGATGCACGCACAGGCAATGGAACGCCTTGGCCTTAACAAGCCGCTGTATGCGCAATACCTGGACTATGTCGGCAAGCTCGCCCAGGGCGACCTTGGCGAATCGCTGCGCACCCGCACCAGCGTGTGGACCGAGTTCACCGCGCTTTTCCCGGCGACCCTGGAACTGTCCATGGCCGCCCTGTTGTTCGCCGGCATCCTGGGCCTGCTGGCCGGGGTGATCGCGGCACTCAAGCGAGGATCCCTGTTCGACCATGGGGTGATGGGCATCTCCCTCGCGGGATATTCGATGCCGATCTTCTGGTGGGGCCTGATCCTGATCATGTTCTTCTCGGTAAGCCTGGGCTGGACCCCGGTATCCGGGCGTATCGACCTGCTCTACGACATCGAGCCGCGCACCGGCTTCATGCTGATCGACACCCTGCTGGCTGACGAGCCGGACGCGTTTTTCGACGCCCTGCACCACCTGATCCTGCCGGCCATCGTGCTGGGCACCATCCCGCTGGCGGTGATTGCGCGGATGACCCGTTCGTCGATGCTCGAAGTGCTGCGCGAAGACTACATCCGCACCGCCAAGGCCAAAGGCCTGTCGCCGGCGCGCGTGGTGTTCGTGCATGGCCTGCGTAACGCGCTGATCCCGGTACTGACCGTGGTCGGCCTGCAAGTCGGCACCCTGCTGGCCGGTGCGGTCCTGACCGAAACCATCTTCTCGTGGCCCGGCATCGGCAAATGGCTGATCGAAGCCATTGGCGCGCGGGACTACCCGGTGGTGCAGAACGGCATCCTGTTGATCGCCTGCCTGGTGATCCTGGTGAACTTCGTGGTGGATATCCTCTACGGCTTCGCCAACCCACGCATCCGTCACCAGCGCTGAGATCATGACCATGACCACACCTACTCAAGTGTCAGCAGTCGATCAGAGCCTGCTGTACCCGTCCCCGTACAAAGAATTCTGGCAAGCCTTTTCCAAGAACAAAGGCGCGGTTGCCGGCCTGCTGTTCATGTTGCTGATCGTGTTCTGCGCGATCTTCGCCCCCTGGGTGGCCCCGCATAACCCCAGCGAGCAATACCGTGACTTCCTGCTGACCCCGCCATCGTGGCTGGAAGGCGGGCAGATCCAATTCCTGCTCGGTACCGATGAACTGGGCCGTGACCTGCTCTCGCGCCTGATCCAGGGCTCGCGCCTGTCCTTGCTGATCGGCCTGTCCTCGGTGGTGATGTCGCTGATCCCGGGGATCCTGCTGGGGCTGTTCGCCGGGTTCTTCCCGCGCTTGCTCGGCCCGACCATCATGCGCCTGATGGACATCATGCTGGCCCTGCCGTCGCTGCTGCTGGCGGTTGCCATCGTCGCGATCCTCGGCCCTGGCCTGATCAACACCGTGATCGCGATCGCCATCGTGTCGCTGCCGTCCTACGTCCGCCTGACCCGCGCTGCGGTGATGGGCGAGCTGAACCGTGACTACGTAACCGCCGCCCGCCTCGCCGGTGCCGGCCTGCCGCGCCTGATGTTCATCACCGTGCTGCCCAACTGCATGGCACCGCTGATCGTCCAGGCCACCCTGAGTTTCTCTTCGGCGATCCTCGATGCCGCAGCCCTGGGTTTCCTCGGCCTTGGCGTCCAACCGCCAACCCCTGAGTGGGGCACCATGCTGGCTTCGGCCCGTGACTACATCGAACGCGCCTGGTGGGTGGTGAGCTTGCCTGGTTTGACCATTTTGCTCAGCGTGCTGGCAATCAACTTGATGGGTGACGGCCTGCGCGACGCGCTGGACCCGAAACTCAAGAACGCCGCCTGAGGAGATTCCCATGTCACTGTTAGAAATCAAGAATCTCAACGTGCGCTTCGGCGACAAGACCGCCGTACCGGTGGTCGATGGCCTCGACATTTCCGTCGACAAAGGCGAAGTACTGGCGATCGTTGGCGAGTCGGGCTCGGGTAAATCCGTGACCATGATGGCGCTGATGGGCCTGATCGAGCACCCCGGCATCGTCACCGCCGACGCGCTGAACTTCGATGGCAAGGACATGCTCAAGCTGAGCAACCGCCAGCGCCGCCAGATCGTCGGCAAGGACCTGGCAATGGTGTTCCAGGACCCGATGACCGCGCTGAATCCCAGCTACACCGTGGGTTTCCAGATTGAAGAAGTACTGCGCCTGCACCTGAAGATGTCCGGCAAGCAAGCGCGCAAGCGGGCCATCGAGCTGCTCGAAAAGGTCGAAATCCCAGGCGCTGCCAGCCGTATGGATGCCTACCCGCACCAACTCTCCGGCGGGATGAGCCAGCGTGTGGCCATCGCGATGGCAATTGCCGGCGAGCCGAAACTGCTGATCGCGGATGAGCCGACCACCGCCTTGGACGTCACCATTCAAGCGCAGATCATGGACCTGCTGCTGGCCCTGCAGAAAGAGCAGAACATGGGCCTGGTGCTGATCACCCACGACCTCGCGGTCGTGGCCGAAACCGCCCAGCGCGTGTGCGTGATGTACGCCGGCCAGGCCGTGGAAGTCGGCCAGGTGCCGCAACTGTTCGACATTCCGGCGCATCCGTACAGCGAAGCGCTGCTCAAGGCGATCCCCGAGCACAGCCTCGGCGCCACGCGCCTGGCCACGCTGCCGGGTATCGTGCCCGGCCGCTACGACCGTCCGCAGGGTTGCCTGCTGTCGCCACGCTGCCCGTATGTGCAGGAAAGCTGCCGCCAGACCCGCCCGGGCCTGGACCCTAAATCCAACAGCCTTGCACGCTGCTTCTACCCCTTGAACCAGGAGGTGGCGTAATGGCCGTCGTTCTTACCGCCCGCGACCTGACCCGTCACTACGAAGTGTCCCGTGGCCTGTTCAAGGGCCACGCCACCGTGCGTGCCCTCAATGGAGTGTCCTTCGAGCTGGAAGCCGGCAAGACCCTCGCCGTGGTAGGCGAGTCGGGTTGCGGCAAGTCCACCCTGGCCCGTGCACTCACGCTGATTGAAGAGCCGTCTTCGGGCTCGTTGAAAATCGCCGGCCAGGAAGTCGCCGGTGCCGACAAAGCCCAGCGCAAGCAATTGCGCAAAGACGTGCAGATGGTGTTCCAGAGCCCGTACGCCTCGCTGAACCCTCGGCAGAAAGTCGGTGATCAACTCGGCGAGCCGTTGTTGATCAACACCAACCTGTCCGCTGCCGAACGCCGCGAGAAAGTGCAGGCGATGATGAAGCAGGTGGGCCTGCGCCCCGAGCATTACCAGCGCTACCCGCACATGTTCTCCGGTGGCCAGCGCCAGCGCATCGCCCTGGCCCGGGCGATGATGCTGCAGCCCAAGGTGCTGGTGGCGGACGAGCCGACCTCGGCACTCGACGTGTCGATCCAGGCCCAGGTGCTCAACCTGTTCATGGACCTGCAGCAGGAGTTCAACACTGCCTACGTGTTCATCTCCCACAACCTGGCGGTGGTGCAGCATGTGGCCGACGACGTGATGGTGATGTACCTCGGTCGCCCGGTGGAAGTGGGACCCAAGGAAGATATCTACGCCCGCCCCTTGCACCCCTACACCCAGGCGCTGCTGTCGGCGACCCCGACGATTCACCCGGACCCGAACAAGCCGAAGATCAAGATCGTCGGCGAGCTGCCCAACCCGCTGAACCCGCCGCCGGGCTGCGCGTTCCATAAACGCTGCCCGTATGCGACCGCGCGATGCAGCACCGAAGAGCCGCAATTGCGGGCGCTGGATAACCGTCAGGTGGCTTGCCACTACGCGGAGCAATTCGTCGCCTGAAATCATCCGTGCCCTGCTCGGAAATGATAAAGGCCCTGGGGGGTTAGCCCAGGGCCTTGCAGAAGTTGTACCGCCCCACCTGTCGGATTGCGCATCAGTCCGGCAGGCGGGGCTTTTTTTACCTCGACTTACGTATCGCTGTCACCGTCAGCATCGGCGTCATCGTCGTCTGGTGGGGCTTGCTGGTCGTCATCATCCTTGGAGCCGCCCTGGCCTTCATCACCCGGCTCGGACTCGCTCTTGGCCAGCTGCAAGCCACCCGCCTGCGCCGTCTTCGCCGCTACAAACCCTGGGGCCTGGCTCTGCACGGCCGTACTGGCCCACGCAGAGGACGCGCCCAGCGACAACATCACCAGCACTTTCAGCAGCAGCACTAAACGTTGAAAAATACTCATGGTCGATTTCCGTCCAGTCAGTGAATCACGTGCGCCGGCGTTCGACCGTCGCTGTGAATTAAGCTAGTTCCGATCCTGGGTTTGCGCCACTCGCGCTTCAGGTATCACCGTCGTCATAGGTTTCACTGTCTTCCCCTTCGTTGTAGGGGTTTTCTGCATCCTCCTTGGGCGCCGGCTGGGCCTGTGGCTGCCAGCCGCCCGAGTTGACCTCGTTCTGCTTTTTCTTGGTCACCGGTCCGGTGTCCTTCCACTGGGGCGTGCCCGCGTCCGCCAGCGTCGAGGTGTACGCCAGGGTAGTGGACACGCCCAAGGCTCCCAGCAGCACCAGTTGGATGGCGCGTTGAGTTATACGCAAGGTCCTCTCCTGATCCGTCGGTGAGTGGGTGAAGTAGTTCAAACGCTAGACTGGATGTGGGCTTCTCGCCAATCGCCCTGACAGATGAAAAGCAACGGCGGGCACCCGATTCAGCCCCCCACCCTGTAGGTGCTGAGCCAGGCACAGGAATCAGGCCTTCACAAATAAGTGTGGGAGCTGCGCCAGGCACAGGAGTCAGGCCTCCACAAATAAGTGTGGGAGCTGGCTTGCCTGCGAAAGCGCTGGGTCAGCCAGCCTAGTATCACTGACACACCGCTTTCGCGGGCAAGCCCGCTCCCACATTGGAACTGCGCCAGGCACAGAAATCAGGCCCCACAAATAAGTATGGGAGCTGCGCCAGGGACAGGAATCAGGCCTCCACAAATAAGTGTGGGAGCTGGCTTGCCTGCGAAAGCGTTGGGTCAGCCAGCCTATTTATCAATGACACACCGCTTTCGCGAGCAAGCCCGCTCCCACATTGGAGCTGCGCCAGGCACAGGAACCAGGCCCCACACAAATAAGTGTGGTAACTGCGCCAGGCACAGGAATCAGGCCACACACAATAAGTGTGGGAGCTGGCTTGCCTGCGAAAGCGTTGGGTCAGACAACCTATTTATCACTGACATACTGCTTTCGCGGGCAAGCCCGCTCCCACATTGGAACTGCGCCAGGCACAGGAATCAGGCCCCACACAAATAAGTGTGGTAACTGCGCCAGGCACAGGATTCAGGCTTCCCACCCTTAGCTTTATGCCACCCACAAAAAAGGGCAAAGCCATGACAGCTTCGCCCTTCTCTTTACCACTCAGACCTTAATGATGCTCACGGGTCGCGCGGAATTTCACGTCCGGCCAGCGCTCTTCCATCAGCGCCAGGTTGACCCGGGTCGGGGCCAGGTAGGTCAGGTGGCCGCCACCATCGACCGCGAGGTTTTCCACGGCCTTGTTGGAGAATTCCTCCAGCTTCTTCTTGTCGCTGCAATCGATCCAGCGCGCGGAGTACACGGTGATCGGCTCGTAGGAGCATTCGACCTTGTATTCCTCTTTCAGGCGGCTGGCGACCACATCGAACTGCAGCACACCGACGGCGCCAAGAATGATGTCGTTGCTGCGCTCGGGGAAGAACACCTGGGTGGCGCCCTCTTCCGCCAGTTGCTGCAGACCTTGGCGCAGTTGCTTGGATTTCAGCGGGTCACGCAGGCGAACGCGGCGGAACAGTTCCGGGGCGAAGTGCGGGATACCGGTGAAGCCCAGGGTTTCGCCTTCGGTGAAGGTGTCGCCGATCTGGATGGTGCCGTGGTTGTGCAGGCCGATGATGTCGCCGGCGTAGGCTTCCTCGAGCTGTTCACGCTCGGAGGAGAAGAATGTCAGCGCGTCGCCGATGCGCACGTCCTTGCCGGTGCGCACGTGGCGCATCTTCATGCCTTTTTCGTATTTGCCGGAGCAGATGCGCATAAAGGCGATGCGGTCGCGGTGCTTGGGGTCCATGTTCGCCTGGATCTTGAACACGAAGCCGGAGAATTTCTCTTCCACGGGCTCCACGGTGCGCTCGTTGGCCACACGGGCCAAGGGACGCGGCGCCCAGTCGACGACAGCGTCGAGCACGTGGTCGACACCGAAGTTGCCCAGGGCGGTCCCGAAGAACACCGGGGTCAGCTGGCCGTCGAGGAATTCCTGCTGGTTGAACTCATGGCAGGCGCCCTGCACCAGTTCCAGCTGGTCGACAAAGCGGTCGTACTCGTCACCCAGGTGGGCGCGGGCTTCGTCGGAATCAAGTTTCTCGATGATCTTGGTTTCGGTGCGCTCGTGACCGTGACCGGCGGTGTAGACAATGATGTAGTCGTCAGCCAGGTGGTACACGCCCTTGAAGTCGCGGTAGCAACCGATCGGCCAGGTGATCGGCGCGGCCTTGATCTTGAGGACCGCTTCGATTTCATCGAGCAGTTCGATCGGGTCGCGGATATCGCGGTCGAGTTTGTTGATGAAGCTGACAATCGGCGTATCCCGCAGACGGCACACGTCCATCAGCGCGATGGTGCGTGGCTCGACGCCTTTACCGCCGTCGAGGACCATCAGGGCCGAGTCCACCGCGGTCAGGGTGCGGTAGGTGTCTTCGGAGAAGTCTTCGTGGCCCGGGGTGTCGAGCAGGTTGACCATGTGGTCGCGATACGGGAACTGCATGACCGACGTGGTAATGGAAATACCGCGCTGCTTTTCCATCTCCATCCAGTCGGATGTCGCATGGCGGTCGGATTTGCGCGACTTCACCGTGCCGGCCACAGCGATTGCCTTGCCCATCAGCAGGAGCTTCTCGGTGATGGTGGTTTTACCGGCATCGGGGTGGGAAATAATGGCGAAAGTGCGGCGTTTCGCGACTTCGGCGGCCTGGTGGGTCATGGGAAATCGCCTGGCAGGTGAGTCAAAAAAGGGCGGCGAGTATAGCGCAAACCCAGGGTCACGGACCACCGTTCACCCCATTGGGGGTGGCTAAATGCTGCCAAGTGTGGAACCTTTTAAAAGGTAGAGACGTCCACTCCCCTGCTGCCGCACTCGTAACAGGGGCTGAAAAATCAGCAAGTTAGCCTGACGAGGCTGCGCTCATGGCTCGAATACATACCGCATTGCCGGTATCGACGAGCTGCTTTTCGCGACCCTATTCGCCGACAGCCAGGAATGGCATTGCCGCTCGGAAATGTGGTCGCCGACAAAAGAAAAAAGGAGTCCGCCTGTGGCTATTCGCTATGGCAAAGGGCTGATAGGAGGAGCGGTTGTCGTCGCTCTCCTGGCCCTGCTGGTCCACTGGATCGGCATCAACACGATCGAACTGTACCGCGACGATTTGTTGTTTTACCTGCAAGCTCATCTGATCCTCGTTCTTGTCTCCATGCTGGCCGCCCTGATTGTGGGCATCCCCGCCGGTATCCTGCTCAGTCGACCGACTATGGTCGGGCGCGCAGAACGCTTCATGCAGATCTTCAACATCGGCAACACCGTCCCTCCCCTGGCCGTACTGGCCATCGCCCTCGGCGTCCTCGGCATCGGCAGTGGCCCGGCTATCTTCGCGCTGTTCCTCGCCTCCCTGTTGCCCATCGTGCGCAATACCTACGAAGGCCTGAAAAACGTTCAAGGCTCGCTGAAAGAAGCCGCCACCGGCATCGGCATGACGCCGCGCCAGGTGCTGTTTCGCGTGGAATTGCCCAACGCCGTGCCGATCATCATCGGCGGTGTGCGCGTGGCCCTGGCGATCAACGTCGGTACCGCGCCGCTGGCCTTCCTGATTGGCGCCAACAGCCTGGGCAGCCTGATTTTCCCCGGCATCGCCCTGAACAACCAGCCGCAATTGCTGCTTGGCGCCGCGTGCACCGCGTTGCTGGCATTGCTGCTCGACGGTCTGGTGACCATGGCCAGCCGCCTCTGGCTGGAACGCGGGTTGCGTCCGTCTTAAGGCTTGGCAAAGGAAATCACATGAAAAGACTGACCCTGATATTGAGCTGCGTCCTGCTGTTTGCAGGCATTGCGCAAGCTGCCGAAAAACCGGTGATCCGCATCGGCGCCCGGGTGTTCACTGAACAGACCCTGCTCGCCGAAATCACGTCCCAGTACCTGCGCACCAAGGGCTACGACGCCCGCGTGACCGGCGGCCTGGGCAGCAACCTGGCGCGCAGTGCCCAGGAAAGCGGGCAACTGGACCTGATCTGGGAATACACCGGCGTGTCGCTGGTGGCCTACAACCACGTCGACGAGAAACTCGACAGCGAACAGTCCTACGCCCGGGTGAAAGAACTCGACGCGAAAAAAGGTCTGGTCTGGCTCTCGCCGTCGAAATTCAGCAATACCTACGCGTTGGCACTCCCCGAGAACGTGGCCAAGGAATTCCCGCAGATCAACAGCATCAGCGACCTTACCCAAGCCCTTGCGGAAAAAACCAAAGGCACGCGCCTGGTCGCCCTGGACACCGAGTTCGCCAACCGTTCCGACGGCATGGCGGGCATGGTCAAGCTGTATGACATGAACCTCACGCGCAAAAACACCCGGCAGATGGACGCCGGCCTGGTCTACACCGCCCTGCGTAATGGCCAGGTGTTTGCCGGTTTGGTCTACACCACCGACGGTCGCCTGAACGCCTTCAAATTGAAGCTGCTGGAAGACGACAAGCACTACTTCCCGGACTACACCGCCGCGCCGGTGGTGCGTCAGGTTTATCTCGACGCCCACCCTGAGTTGGCCGCCGACCTCAAGCCGCTGGCCGCCCTGTTCGACGATGCAACCATGCGCGAGCTGAACGCGCGGGTCGACGTCGAGCATGAAAGCCCGTCCGCCGTGGCTGCCGATTTCCTGCGCCAGCACCCACTCAACTAAGAGGAGAAGACATGGAATTCCTGAACGCCTTTTCCCATCTTGATTGGGCACAAGTCCTGCATCTGACCTGGCAGCACATTACCCTCGTGGGGATCGCCGTACTGCTGGCGATCTTTATCGGCGTGCCCCTGGGCATCCTGATGACCCGCTTCCCGACCCTGGCCGGCCCGCTGCAAGCCAGCGCCACGGTGCTGCTGACCGTGCCGTCCATCGCCCTGTTCGGCCTGCTGCTGCCGTTCTACTCCAAATTCGGCCAGGGCCTGGGGCCGATGCCGGCGATCACCGCCGTGTTCCTCTACTCCCTGCTGCCGATCATGCGTAACACCTACCTGGCCCTGACCGGCGTTGAACCGGGCATTCGCGAGGCCGCACGCGGCATCGGCATGACCTTCGGCCAGCGCCTGCGCATGGTCGAGTTGCCCATCGCCGTGCCGGTGATCCTCGCCGGTGTGCGCACCGCCGTGGTGATGAACATCGGCGTGATGACCATCGCCGCCACCATCGGCGCCGGTGGCCTGGGTGTACTTATTCTGGCTTCCATCAGCCGCAGCGACATGTCGATGCTGATCGTCGGCGCCGTGCTGGTCAGTCTCCTGGCCATCTTCGCCGACCTGCTTCTGCAATGGCTGCAACGCTCGCTGACTCCAAAAGGACTGCTCAAATGATCGAACTTCAAAACCTGACCAAGACTTTTCAAAGCAACGGCAAGACTGTTTCCGCCGTCAACGACGTAAGCCTGACCGTCAACGAAGGCGAGATTTGCGTATTCCTCGGCCCCTCGGGCTGCGGCAAGAGCACCACGTTGAAAATGATCAACCGCCTGATCAAGCCCACCTCGGGCAAGATCCTGATCAACGGCGAAGACACTACCGACCTTGACGAGGTGACCCTGCGCCGCAACATCGGCTACGTGATCCAGCAGATCGGCCTGTTTCCCAACATGACCATCGAAGAAAATATCGTGGTAGTGCCCAAGCTGCTCGGCTGGGACAAGCAGAAATGCCATGACCGCGCCCGCGAGTTGATGAGCATGATCAAGCTGGAACCCAAGCAGTACCTGCACCGCTACCCGCGCGAGCTGTCGGGCGGCCAGCAACAGCGGATCGGCGTGATTCGCGCTTTGGCGGCCGATGCGCCGCTGCTGCTGATGGATGAGCCGTTCGGCGCGGTCGACCCGATCAACCGCGAGATGATCCAGAACGAGTTTTTCGAGATGCAGCGCGCGCTGAACAAGACCGTGATCATGGTCAGCCACGACATCGACGAAGCCATCAAGCTGGGCGACAAGATCGCCATCTTCCGCGCCGGCAAGCTGCTGCAGATCGACCACCCGGACACCCTGCTGGCGCATCCGGCCGACGAGTTCGTCAGCAACTTCGTGGGCCAGGACAGCACCCTCAAGCGCCTGCTGCTGGTGAAGGCCGAAGTCGCCGCCGACAACGCCCCGTCGGTGAGCCCGGAAACCCCGGTGGCCGAGGCCCTGGAGTTGATGGACGAACATGACCGCCGCTACATGGTGGTCACCTGCGCCGAGAACAAGGCGCTGGGTTATGTACGACGTCGCGACCTGCACCGTCAGACCGGCACCTGCGGCCAGTACCTGCGCGAGTTCAACGCCACCGCGGCGTACGACGAGCACTTGCGCATCCTGTTGTCGCGCATGTACGAGTTCAACCGCTCGTGGTTGCCGGTGATGGATGCCGAGCGGGTATTCCTCGGCGAGGTGACCCAGGAGTCGATTGCCGAGTACCTGAGTTCCGGTAAGTCGCGTGGCGGCAAGACCAGCATCGTCTCCCCTGCGGAAACTGCGCTGGCCTGATAAACCTGCCTGTGTGGCGAGGGGGCTTGTCCCCCGTTGGGCTGTGTAGCAGCCCCAATGAACTCCGCGCGTTTTTTTCATACAAAACGCGGGGGCAGGATTTGGGGCCGCTCCGCAGCCCAACGGGGGACAAGCCCCCTCGCCACAAAAGCCCTCGCCGACCAGCCGTTTTCCTTGCAAATTGCCCCTCCCGGGGAACATCAATCCGTCACACCTGTCGGTTACATAAGTAGCTGCACGCCATCGCGCGACGAACGCGTGCAAAAACGCGACATTTTTAGTTGATCTATGGCCCCTCACGTCCTAAAGTTCGCGCCGAACGTCCATGCTGGAAACGATCCATCCGGCTCAAGTACTGACGACGAGACAGCAAGGCCAAGGGAAGCGGTTATTCCCATGGCCTTTTTGCTTTCGGCGACATGCCTTGGGAAGTAGGCGAACCAAAGTGGGGATACGGAGGACGTTCATTTGCACCCATTGATCAATACAGTTTGCCCTTAGGAGTTCCCAGCATGTCGATCAACGTCGAAGATTATTTCGCGCGCGCCACTTTTGACAAAATGAAGGCGTTCGCCGACAAGCAAGAAACCCCGTTCGTGGTCATCGACACCGCGATGATCAGCCAGGCCTACGATGACCTGCGCGCCGGTTTCGAATTCGCCAAGGTGTACTACGCCGTCAAGGCCAACCCGGCCGTCGAGATCATCGACCTGTTGAAAGACAAAGGGTCGAGCTTCGACATCGCCTCGATCTACGAGCTGGACAAGGTGCTCGGCCGCGGCGTCAGCCCGGACCGTATCAGCTACGGCAACACCATCAAGAAATCCAAGGACATCCGCTACTTCTACGAGAAGGGCGTGCGCCTGTTCTCCACCGACTCCGAAGCCGACCTGCGCAACATCGCCAAGGCCGCGCCGGGCTCGAAAGTCTATGTGCGCATCCTCACCGAAGGCTCGACCACCGCAGACTGGCCTCTGTCGCGCAAATTCGGCTGCCAGACCGACATGGCCATGGACCTGCTGATCCTTGCCCGTGACCTCGGCCTGGTGCCTTACGGCATCTCCTTCCACGTCGGCTCGCAACAGCGTGACATCAGCGTGTGGGACGCGGCGATTGCCAAGGTCAAAGTGATCTTCGAGCGCCTGAAGGAAGAAGACGGCATCCACCTCAAGCTGATCAACATGGGTGGCGGCTTCCCGGCCAACTACATCACCCGTACCAACAGCCTGGAAACCTACGCCGAAGAAATCATTCGCTTCCTCAAGGAAGATTTCGGCGATGACCTGCCGGAAATCATCCTGGAGCCGGGCCGTTCGTTGATCGCCAACGCCGGCATCCTGGTCAGTGAAGTGGTACTGGTGGCACGCAAATCGCGCACCGCCGTCGAGCGCTGGGTGTACACCGATGTGGGCAAATTCTCCGGCCTGATCGAAACCATGGACGAAGCCATCAAGTTTCCGATCTGGACCGAGAAGAAAGGCGAGATGGAAGAAGTGGTCATCGCCGGTCCTACCTGCGACAGCGCCGATATCATGTACGAAAACTACAAGTACGGCCTGCCGCTGAACCTGGCGATCGGTGACCGCCTGTACTGGCTGTCGACCGGTGCCTACACCACCAGCTACAGCGCGGTTGAGTTCAATGGCTTCCCGCCGCTGAAGTCGTTCTACGTCTGATCATCCCGCCCGGGAACGATCACCCTCTGTAGGAGCCAGCTTGCCGGCGATGGCGATCTTCAAGACGCCATTGCCGGCAAGCCGGCTCCTACGGGTTCAGGTGTGTGGCGCGCTCTTTGTAAGCCTCGGCCATCGCCCGGATCTGCGGGTCATTCGCCGCCGCCAGCGCCTTGTGCGCCGTGCGCAGGAACTTCAGGTTGCCACCGGCCAGCGCCTTGCGCAGCCACTCCAGCGCCGCCTCGATCTGGCCTCCGTCGGCCAACACCGCTGCATAACTGAACTGCCCACGAAAATCCCCGGCTTCGGCTGAGCGGCGATACCACGTCACCGCCGTCTCCAGATCCCTGGGGCAACACCGGCCGTCTTCCAGATAGCGCCCCAACAGGTTCATCGACTTGGCATGCCCCTGCTCCGCCGCCTGGCGGTATAACGCCAGTGCCTGCGGTTGGTCTTCAGCGACGCCTCGCCCGGTCGCCAACAGATTGGCATAGTTGTACTGCGCCCAATCCAGTCCGGCCTCGGCTGCCACGCGGTATTCACGCGCCGCGGCTGCCTCATCCACCGCGCAGCCCCAGCCATGCTCCAGGCAGCGACCAGTCATATTGCGCGCCATCAAGTGGCCGCCCTCCGCCGCAATCTGGAACCAGCGCAGCGCCAAGGCTTCATCGCGGGCAATGCCACGGCCTTCCAGCAGGATTTGCCCGAGCAGGGCCTGGGCATCCACCACGCCCTCTTTCGCCGCCATCAGGATCGCCTGGGCCGCGCGCACCGGGGAGTCGTCGAGCATGCTCTGCAACTGCTCGACGTTGAGCACTTCTTCACGACGCAACAAAAAGCCCATGTCAGACCTCGACCCAGCGGCGCAGCAGGTTGTGATACGTGCCGGTGAGCTGGATCAGGGCCGGATGGTCAGGCACATCGCGGGTCAGTTGCTGGATCGCGCCGTCCATCTCGAACAGCAGGGTGCGCTGGCTGTCTTCGCGCACCAGGCTCTGCGTCCAGAAAAACGAGGCATAGCGCGCACCACGGCTCACGGCGTTGACTTTGTGCAGGCTGGAGCCGGGATACAGCACCATGTCGCCGGCCGGCAACTTCACGCGCTGCAGGCCGAAGGTGTCCTGGATCTCCAGTTCGCCGCCGTCGTATTCCTCCGGGTCGCTGAAGAACAGCGTCGACGACAGGTCGGTGCGCACCCGCTCGTGACTGCCCCGGGCCTGGCGCACGGCATTGTCGATATGGAAGTCGAAGCTGCCACCCGCGGTGTAGCAGTTGAACAACGGCGGGAAAACTTTGTGCGGTAACGCCGCTGACATAAACAGCGGATTTTTCCACAAGCGCTCAAGCATCGCCGCACCGATTTCCTTGGCCAATGGATGGCCTTCGGGCAATTGCAGGTTGTGCTTGGCCTTGGCGGATTGGTGCCCGGCGGTGATTTTTCCGTCGGCCCACTCGGTGTTTTCCAGGGCTTGGCGAATGCGCTGCACTTCCTCACGAGAGAACAGGCCGGGAATGTGCAGCAGCATGGGCAGTACCTGATATCGAAGAGACATCAATGATATTGATTCTTATCCACGCTGTAAAACATGCCAGACGAACGACTTCGTAAAAACCGTAAGCAAAAAGTGTAAAGAATGTAAATTCAGTGCGAATAGCAATGTATCGCAATTGATAGAAAGTCTTGTTGACCCTATATTCCGCGGCCTCACATCCTTGGGGAAAGGACACGTCATGTCGCGCACCACTACAAAAATACCTGCCAGTTCACCACGCATGCTGGCTTCGGCCATCGGCGTCGCCCTCAGCGCCGGCTCTGTTGCCCATCTGGCGCAGGCGGCCGAAGACACTGAACAAAAAGGCCAGCGCAACAGCATCTCCCTGGGCGCCACCAGCATTACCGGGGAAGAGCAGGACACCACGTCCTACCAGGTCGAAAAAGCCTCTTCGCAGAAATACACCGCCCCGCTGGTGGACACGCCGCGCTCGGTCACCGTGGTGCCGCAACAAGTGCTCAAGGACACCGCCGCCACTTCGTTGCAGGATGCCTTGCGCACCGTCCCGGGGATCACCTTCGGCGCCGGCGAAGGCGGCAACCCGCAGGGCGACCGCCCATTCATCCGCGGTTTCGACGCCCAGGGCGACACCTACCTGGACGGCGTGCGTGACACCGGCGGCCAGAGCCGTGAGATCTTCGACATTGAATCCATTGAAGTCAGCAAAGGCCCGAACTCCTCGTTCGGCGGCCGTGGCTCGGCCGGTGGCAGCCTCAACCTGGTGAGCAAGACCCCACAAGCGCGGGACTTCACCAACGGCGGCTTCACCTACGGTTCCGACCAGACTCGCCGCTATGTGCTCGACGTCAACCGCCAGTTCCTCGACGACAGCGCCGCGTTCCGCCTGAACCTGATGAGCCACGAGCAAAACGTGGCCGGTCGCGATGCGATCAACTATGACCGCTGGGGCGTGGCGCCGTCGCTGACCTTCGGCCTGGGCACGCCGACCCGCGTCAACCTCAGCTACTACCACATGGAAAGCGACGACCTGCCGGATTCGGGCATTCCGTATGGCTACGGCTCCTCGACGGCCACCGCCCACGTGCATGACAAACCCAACGATGGCGGCGACAGCACGAACTTCTATGGCTTGAAGGACCGTGATTTCCGCAAGACCCGCGCCGATATCAGCACGATCTCCATCGAGCACGACCTGAGCGACACCATGACGCTGAAAAACACCCTGCGTCATGGCAGCACCGGCCAGGACTACATCCTGACGCAACCGGACGACAGCAAATTCAACGTCAACCGGTTCGGCACCGTGTGGCGTCGCCCCAACTCACGCGTCTCCACCACGGAGACCACCACCAACCAGACCGACCTGTTCGGCAGCTTCCAGGCCCTGGGCTTCAAGCATTCCTACTCCACCGGCCTGGAATTCACCGGCGAAGAAACCCGCGCCAGCAGCTACACCGTGCGCACCGCCAACGGTGCCGTCGCAGCCAACCCAAGCGGCGGCTGCCTGCCGAGCCAGATCGGCAGCAGCGGCGGCAACTGCACCTCGCTGGGCAATCCCAACCCGGACGACGCGTGGACCGGCAGCGTCGCGCGCAACTACTTCGGCACCAACACCAAGGCCACCAGCCGTGGCGCGTATGTCTTCGACACGATCGAGCTGGACCCGAAATGGCTGCTGAACGTCGGCCTGCGCTACGACACCTTCGACACTGTGGCCAATACCGACTCCGCCACCGGCCGCACCAAACTCAAGCAAGACAGCCAGTTCTTCAACTGGCAGGCCGGCCTGGTCTGGAAGCCGGTGGAGAACGCCAGCATCTATGCCTCCTACGCCACCTCGGCAACCCCTGCCGGTGGCCTGGTCGGTGAAGGCTCGGACGGCAACCCGCTGTCCGCCGGCGCCGCGACCAGCGACCTGCAACCTGAGGAAACCGTCAACTACGAGTTGGGCACCAAGTGGGACCTGTTCCACGATCGCCTGTCCCTGACGGCGGCGGTGTTCCGTACCGAGAAGAAAAACACCCGCATCCTGGTGGACTCCCTCACCTACGAAAACGCCGGCGAGTCCCGCGTGGATGGCGTGGAGTTGTCGGCCAGCGGCAAGATCACCGATCACTGGCAGGTGTTCGCGGGCTACAGCTACCTGGACAGCGAACTGGTCAACGCCGGCCTCAACGGTCGAAACGGCGTGGTCAGCACGGGCTCAAGCAAAGGCAACCAGATGCCGAACACGCCGAAGAACACGTTCAGCCTGTGGACCACTTACGACATCACCTCCAAGCTCACCGTCGGCGGCGGCGCGTTCTATGTCGACGAAGTCTATGGCGATGCCGGCAACCTCGTTTATGTACCGTCCTATACCCGCTATGACGCCATGGCCAGCTACAAGCTGACCAAGAACGTCGACCTGCAGTTGAACGTGCAGAACCTCACCGACAAGGTGTATTACGACAAGGCCTTCTCCACCCACTTCGCCAACCAGGCGGCCGGGCGTACTGCGTTGTTGACCACCAGCTTCCACTTCTAAACGCGCTCGACGCGCAACCAGGAGCCCCACGCATCGGATGCGTGGGGCTTTTGCGTGTAAAACAGAATGTTTCTCGACAACTCACGGCATAATGCGCGCCGTGGCATTTACAGACAGATGAGCGAGGCGGTCCGACGTGTTGAAGAAAACCCTGTTCCAGTTGCACTGGTTCTTCGGCATCACTGCCGGGCTGGTGCTGGCCTTGATGGGGATCACCGGGGCTGCGGTCTCGTTTCAGGATGAAATACTGCGGGCGCTCAACCCGACGGTGCTCAGCGTGCAAAAACGCGAGGCCGGGGTACTGCCGCCCGCCGAATTGGTGCGCAAGCTCGAAGCCACCGAAGGCAAAACCGTGTCGATGCTGTGGGTCGAAGGCGAAAGCGGCAACGCCGCGCGCGTGTTCTTCACCCCGCCACCCGGCGAGCGCCGTGGCCAGATGCGCTACTTCGATCCCTACACCGGCGACTACATGGGCGATGCTGTCGGCCAGGATGTCTTCGGCTTTATCCTGCAACTGCACCGCTTCCTGGTCATGGGTGAAACCGGCCGGCAGATTACCGGTGCGTGCACGCTGATCCTGGTGTTCTTCTGCCTCTCCGGCCTGTACCTGCGCTGGCCACGCCAGGTGGCAAGCTGGCGTGCCTGGCTGACCCTGGACTGGCGCAAAAAAGGTCGCAGCTTCAACTGGGATCTGCATTCCGTGTTCGGCACCTGGTGCCTGCTGGCCTACCTGTTGTCGGCGCTGACCGGCCTGTCGTGGTCCTACGACTGGTACAGCCAGGGCCTGACCAAGCTGCTGTCCGATGCCCCGCAAAATGAACGGGTGCGCAAACGTGGCCCGGCACCCGAAGGCCCTTTGCCGGTGGCCAACTATGACGCGATCTGGAGCAGCATCTACAGCAATGCCGGTCCCGGCCTCAGCGCCTACAACATCCGCATGCCCGCCGTCGCGGGGCAGCCGGCCACCGTCTACTACCTGTTGAAAGACTCGCCCCATGACCGAGCGCTGAACCAGATCAACCTGGACCCGGCCACCGGCGAGGTCAAATCCCACGACCAGTACGCGAGCAAGAGCCTCAAGTCGCAGCTGCTGACCAGTATTTACGCGCTGCACACCGGCAGTTATTTCGGCGTGGCGGGGCGCATCATCCTCACCGTCAGCTCGCTGCTGATGCCGTTGTTCTTCATCACCGGTTGGCTGCTGTACCTGGACCGCCGGCGTAAAAAACGCCAGGTGCGCGATGCACGCAAAGGCCTCGGCGCCAACCCCAGCGATGCCCCGGCCTGGTTGATCGGCTTTGCCAGCCAGAGCGGCTTTGCCGAGCAGTTGGCCTGGCAGACGGCCGGGCAATTGCAGGCTGCCGGCTTGCCGGTGAAGGTGCAGCCCTTGGGCAGTGTCAGCCAGGACGACCTGCGCCAGTCGCAGAATGCGCTGTTTGTAGTCAGCACCTTCGGTGACGGCGAAGCGCCCGACAGCGCGCGGGGTTTCGAGCGCAGCGTGCTCGGCCAGGACATGTCCCTCAAGGGCCTGAACTACTCGGTATTGGCCCTGGGTGACCGACAGTACGAACACTTCTGCGGCTTTGCCCGCCGCTTGCATTTCTGGCTGACCAACCAGGGCGGCAACCCGTTGTTCGCCCCGGTCGAAGTGGATAGCGGCGACAGCGCCGCGCTGCTCAATTGGCAACAACAACTGGGACAGCTGACAGGGCACGCACCGGCCGCCGCCTGGCCGACCGCCCAATACGAAAACTGGACGCTGAGCCAGCGCACCCTGCTCAACCGCGACAGCACAGGCTCGGATGTCTACCTGCTCGGCCTCACCAGCACGTCGCCACAGCGCTGGGAGGCCGGCGATCTGGTCGAAGTGCTGCCGCGCAACTGCCCATGGGCCATCGAGCACTTCCTGGAAGGACTGGGCCTGGCCGGCAGCGACGGCGTACTGATCGACGGCTTGGCGCAAACCCTCAACCAGGCCCTGGCCACACGCCAATTGCCGGACAACCGCGCGCACCTGGTGGGCCTGCATGCCCAGGCACTGGTGAATGCACTGGCGCCGCTGGGCATGCGCGAATACTCCATCGCCTCGATCGCCAGCGACGGCGTGCTGGAACTCATCGTGCGCCAGGAGCGCCACCCGGATGGCGGCCTGGGCGTCGGCTCGGGTTGGCTCACCGAGCATGCGGCCATCGGTGCCGCAATCAGCCTGCGCCTGCGCCGCAACAGTGGCTTCCACCTGCCGGACGCGCCCGTGCCGTTGATCCTGCTGGGCAATGGCACGGGCCTCGCTGGCCTGCGCAGTTTGCTCAAGGCGCGCATTGCCGATGGCCAGCAGCGCAACTGGCTGTTGTTCGGCGAACGCAATATCAAGCATGACTTCCTGTGCCAGGACGAGCTGCAAGGCTGGCTCGCCAGCGGTGACCTGGCGTTGCTGGACCTGGCGTTTTCACGCGACCAGGAGGAAAAAATCTACGTGCAGGATCGCCTGCGTGAATCGGCCGAGGTACTGCGCAGGTGGCTGGCAGAAGGCGCGGCGATTTATGTGTGCGGGAGCCTGCAGGGGATGGCGGCCGGGGTGGATCAGGCGTTGGTGGACATACTCGGCAGTGACGCGGTGGAGCGCTTGATCGAACAAGGCCGCTACCGCCGCGACGTCTACTGATGATCAACTGTGGGCGCTGGCTTGCCTGCTCCCACAGTCTTGAGCGCAGGCCAATCAGGCGGGTTGCAGCTTTTGCTCGAACACCGAGACGCCATCCAGGTCACGCAGGATCACGGTCAACTCCGCAGTCTGCCCATCGATCTGCACCTCGCCAAAAAACTGGAAACCCGCAAACGGCGACGTGTTCTGCGCCGGTGGGGCCTTCTCGAACACCACCTCGGGGCCAAAGGTCTTGTCCAGCGGATTAGGCCCGAAGCTCCCCGCATTCAACGGCCCGGCGACAAACTCCCAGAACGGCTCGAAATCCTGGAACGCCGCGCGATCCGGGTGATAGTGATGCGCGGCGCAATAATGCACGTCTGCCGTCAGCCAGACATGGTTGCGCACCTGCTGTGCACGCAGGAACCCGAGCAGCTCGGCGATTTCCAGCTCGCGGCCCTGGGCCGGGCCCGGGTCATTGTTGGCGATGGCTTCCCAACGCGGCACGCCGGGGCTGACTTCGCCGTCGGGCACGCCGAGGCCGATGGGCATGTCGGCGGCGATGACCTTCCACTGCGCCTGGGAAGCCTTGAGTTCGCGCTTGAGCCAGTCCAGTTGCTCGCGGCCGAGGAAGGGCTTTTCTGCGCCCAGGTTGTCGTCGTTGGGGCCGCGATAGCTGCGCATGTCGAGCACGAACACATCCAGTAGCGGACCATAGCTGAGCTTGCGATAAATGCGCCCGCCTCCATCGGCGGCTTGCCGGCGCATCGGCGAATATTCCAGCCAGGCCTGACGCGCGCGGCCGACCAGGGTGTTGATGTCCTTGGTCTGGTAGCGCTCGTCGAGCTGCTTGCTCGGCGACCAGTTGTTCACCACTTCATGGTCGTCCCACTGCCAGATCTGCGGCACTTCGGCATTGAAGCGGCGCACGTTTTCATCCAGCAGGTTGTAGCGGTAATTGCCGCGATATTCATCCAGGGTTTCGGCGACTTTGCTCTTGGCCTCGGTGGTGATATTGCGCCAGATGCGCCCGCCTTCGGTGGCCAGTTGCGCGGGCACCGGGCCGTCAGCGTAGATGGTGTCGCCGCTGTGGATAAAAAAATCCGGCAGGCGCAGGCGCATGGCTTCGTAGATGCGCATGCCGCCGATCTCCGGGTTGATGCCAAAGCCCTGGCCCACGGTGTCGCCGCTCCACACAAACCGGATGTCACGGCGCTGTTGCGGCACGCTGCGCAGGTGGCCGAACCAGGGCTCGCTGGCCACGCCGGTCTGGGCGTCTTCGAAGTGCACGCGATAGAAGATCGCCTGGTCGGCGGGGAGCCCGGTGAGTTCGACGCGGGCGGTAAAGTCGGTGCGGCTGTCGGCCAGCGGCGAGACGAATTTGCGCGGGTTGCTGAACACGCTGCGGGTGTCCCACTCCACCACCATCTTCGCCGGGCGGTCGCTGCGGCTCCAGATCATCGCGCGATCGCCCAGCAGGTCGCCGGACTGCACGCCATCGGTGAGTTGCGGACGATCTTTCACCGAAGCGATCACCGCCGGGGCCAGGCCCGGCAGCAACAGGCCGGCGCCGACGGCTTGCATCACGCGGCGACGGCCGAGGTCGAAGTGGCTCATGCAGGTGCCCTCTTGAGTATCAAAAGGGCAACTTAACCACGCCGGGATGAAAGCCAGATGACACCCCAGTGTAGGCGCCGGCAAGCCGGCCCCTACAGGGTCAGGCAGGGGCGACGGCCAGCTCCACCGCTTCCGGGCGCTTGATCAGCGCGTACACCAACCCGGTCAGCAGGCTACCCGCGACAATCGCCAGCAAGTACAGCAACGCATGGTTCATCGCATTCGGGATCACCAGCACAAACAGGCCGCCATGGGGCGCCGCCAGTTTGCAGCCGAAGTACATCGACAGCGCGCCGGTCAACGCGCCGCCGGCGATGCTGGCCGGGATCACGCGCAGCGGGTCCTTGGCGGCAAACGGGATCGCACCTTCGGAGATAAAGCACAGGCCCAGGATCATCGCGGCCTTGCCGGCCTCGCGTTCGGTCTGGGCGAACTTGCGCCGCGCCAGGAACGTGGCGATGCCCATGCCGATCGGCGGCACCATGCCGGCGGCCATGGTCGCGGCCATCGGTGCGCCACTCTGCGCGGCCAACAGGCCGACGGAAAACGCATACGCGGCCTTGTTGATCGGCCCGCCGAGATCCACGCACATCATGCCGCCCAGCAGGATGCCCAGCAGCACCGCATTGGTGGTGCCCATGGTACTGAGAAAATCCGTCAGCCCGGTGAGCATGCGCGCCACCGGCGGGCCGACCAGGTAGATCATCGCCAGGCCGGTGAACAGGCTAGCGAGCAACGGGATGATCAGGATCGGCTTGAGCGCTTCCAGGCTCTGCGGCAACTTTACCGCGCGGGTGATCAGCTTGACGCAGTAGCCGGCGAGGAAACCGGCGAAGATCCCGCCGATAAACCCGGCGCCCAGCGTCCCCGCGAGCAGGCCGCCGATCATGCCGGGCGCAATGCCCGGACGGTCGGCAATCGAGTAGGCGATATAGCCTGCCAGCAACGGCACCATCAGCATGAAGGCGCGGTCGCCGACGGTTTTCAGCGCCGCCGCCAAGGTGCCTTCCTGTTCGAACGCGTGGATGCCGAACACGAATGACAAGGCGATCAGCAAGCCGCCCGCCACCACCATCGGCAACATGAACGACACGCCCGTGAGCAGGTGTTTGTAGACGCCGGTTTTTTCCGGCTTCTTGGTCGCCGCACCGCCGGCCGCACTTTCCACCGCACCTTCGGCCAGGGCCTTGTTGAGGGTCGCTTCGGACTGCTTGAGCGCAATACCGGTGCCGCAGCGGTAAATTTTCTTGCCGGCGAAGCGCTCGGTGGCGACTTCAATGTCGGCCGCCAGCAACACCACATCGGCGTCTGCGATGGCCTGCGGGCTCAACGGCGTGCGGGCGCCGACTGAGCCTTGGGTCTCGACCTGCAAGTCATACCCCAGGCGCTTGGCCGTTTGCTGCAAGGCCTCGGCAGCCATGAAGGTGTGGGCCACGCCGGTGGGGCAAGCCGTGACGGCAACAATGCGCGGGACGTTTTTCGCGGCGACGGGGGCCGTCGCGACATACACCTGCGCCTCTTGCGCACCACGGCGCAAGACCGCCTCGACATCCGCCAGCGCCTGGGCCGGGGTGCTCTGGAACACGCGCTTGCCGACAAACCGCTGCATGTCCACCGCGGTGCTGCTGACCAGCAACACCCATTCGGCCGCGTCGAGCGTCGCCTGGGACAGCTGGCGTTCCGGACGTTGCACGTCGACCACTTCGACGCTGGTGCTCCAGCCTTGACGCTGAGCGGCTGCGTCCAACAAGCGGGCGCACAGCACACTGGTGACCATGCCGTTCGGGCAGGCAGTAACAATGGCTAACTTCATCACAATCCCTCTTATTGTTCTGTCAGCGTGCGGACGTCGACGCCGTTTTGCAGGCGCGCCAACTGCGCGTCATCGCTGATGCCAAAACCGATCTGCGTCACCGCCATCGCGGCAATCGCCGTCGCGCGGCGCAGGGTGTGCTCCGGTGTATCGCCACTGAGCAGACCGTGAAGCATCCCGGCCAGCAGCGAGTCACCGGCGCCGACCGTACTGGCGACCGTCACCTTCGGCGGCGTGGCATGCAGGGCCCCCTGCGGGCTGTACCAGGTCACGCCTGCGGCGCCGTCGGAGACGACCACGTGTTCCACGCCTTGCTGATGCAGTTGGTGGATGACGTCAGTGGAATGCCCCAGGGCATCGGCCAGTTCCTCGGTATTGGGTTTGACCAGCCATGGGCTGGCCTTCAGACCGGCGCGCAGGGCCTCGCCGCTGGTATCCAGGGCGACTTTCAAACCCAGGTCCTTGAGTTGCGCCAGCAAGTCCTGGAACCACTGCGCACTGACGCCGCGCGGCAAGCTGCCAGCCACCACCACGGCATCGAACTCAGGGCCGATCACCGCGAGCAGCTTGAGCAAGGCGTGTTGTGCCTGCTCGCTCACCAGCGGCCCCGGCGCGTTGATGTCGGTGACCCGACCGTCCTGTTCGGCAATCTTGATATTGCTGCGGGTTTCGCCCGGCACGCGAATGAACGCGTCGCCAAACCCTCGGCTGGCGATCAGCGCCTCGAACGCCTCGGGGTTGGCCGCACCGAGAAAGCCGCCCACGCTCACCTGATGGCCGAGGTCGGCCAGCACCTGCGCGACATTCACGCCCTTGCCGGCCGCGTGGGTCAGCAGGGTTTCGCTACGGTTGACTTCACCCGGCTCCAGGCGCCCCAGGCGTACCGTCAGGTCCAACGCCGGGTTCAGCGTCAGGGTCAGAATCATTGCCATCTACACGGCCTCCACAAGGGCACGCACTTCGGCGGGCGAACCCACCGCGAGTGCTTTTTGCGCCAGGCCCTGGGCCTCGCTCAGACTGAATTCACGCACGCGCGCCTTCACCTCAGGAATGCTGCGGGCCGACACGCTCAGCTCATCCACCCCCAGCCCGACCAGCACCGGCACTGCCAGCGGGTCTGCCGCCAGCTCACCGCACACGCCCACCCATTTGCCCTGGGCATGGGCGGCGCGCACGGTGATGTCGATCAGTTGCAGCACAGCCGGATGCAGGCCGTCGGCCTGGGCCGACAGGGTCGGGTGGCCACGGTCGATGGCCAGGGTGTACTGGGTCAGGTCATTGGTGCCGACGCTGAAGAAATCCACTTCCTTGGCCAGCACCGGCGCGAGCAATGCCGCAGATGGCACCTCGATCATGATCCCCAGTTGCAGATCGGCTACCGGGATTTCCAGGCGCAGGCGCTCGGTCATGTCGCGGGCCGCGCGCCATTCATCCACGCTGCCGACCATGGGGAACATGATGCGCAACGGGCGGTTGTCCGCTGAGCGCAGCAGCGCGCGCAATTGCGCCTCCATGATCTGCGGACGTTGCAAGGTCAGGCGAATCCCGCGCACGCCCAGGAAGGGGTTTTCTTCCTCGGCGATCGGCCAATACGGCAGCGGTTTGTCGCCGCCCACATCGAGGGTGCGCACCACCAGCGGGCGACCGCCCAGGCCGTCGAGCACGCGGCGGTATTCGGCTTCCTGGGTGGCTTCATCCGGCGCTTGCGGATGGGCCATGAAAATCAGTTCGGTGCGCAGCAAGCCAATGCCTTCGGCGCCCTGCTCCACCGCGCTGGCCACACCGGCGCTTTCGCCGATATTGGCGAACACTTCCACCGCGTGGCCGTCACGGGTCAGGGCCGGTTCATGGCGCTGGGCCGAGGCGGCTTGCAGGCGTTGTTCGCGGGTATCGCGTTCGACGGTGGCCCGTTGCAGGGTGGCGGCATCGGGGTCGACATGCAGGCGGCCACGCTGGCCATCCAGCAACAACGCGGTGCCGGCAGCCAGCAGCAACACCGTCGGACCGGCGCCCACCAGCGCGGGAATCCCCAGGGCGCGGGCGACGATGGCGCTGTGGGCCGTGGCACCGCCACGCGCGGTGAGGATGCCGGCGACGCGCGCCGGGTCCAGCCGCGCGACGTCCGAGGGGCCCACTTCGTCCATCACCAGGATGTAGGGTTCGCTGGGCTCCTGGGCGGTTTCGACGCCGCACAGTTGCGCCAGCACGCGGCGACCAATGTCGCGCAAATCGGCCGCGCGCTCGGCGAGCAAGGCGTCCTGCAACGACTCCTGCTGTCTGGCGGCGGCTTCGATCACGCTCATCCAAGCCGCTTCGGCGCTTTCGCCTTGCTTGAGGCGGGTGTCGACTTCGTCGGTGAGTTCCGGGTCGTCGAGCATTTCCTGGTGGGTGATGAAAATTTCGCGGATGGCCTTGGCCTGGCTGCGTTCGATCAGGCCCTGGATATCACCGCGCACATCGGTCAATGCGGCCTGCAGGCGCTGGCGCTCGATGACCGAGGACTCGCCGCGCAGCGGGTAGTCGAACACCTGTTGAACCTGGACATGCGCCGGGCCAATCGCGATGCCGGGGGCGGCGGCGATGGCCTGGAGCTGGCTGCCGGCCAGCGGTGCGCTGAGCACCGGTGCGCTATCCGGAGTGGCAGGCTGGGCGCTCACGGTCGGCAGCGGCTCGACTTCTTCGCCGAGGCCGGCTTCAACGGCAGCGAACAGCGCGGGCAGCGCATCACCGGCAATCGCCGGTTCAGCGACAAACTCCAGCACCTGGCCACGTCGGGCGCCGAGGCTGAGCAACTTGCTCAGGCTCTTTACCGACACAGCGCCTACCGGGCCGTCGACAATGCGCAGGCGGATATCGCCGTCGAAACTTTTCGCCAACTGCGCGAGGATCTTCGCCGGCCGCGCGTGCAGGCCATGGGCATTGGCGAGGGTGACGCGCACGCTGGGCCAGTCCAGCGGCAGTTCGCCACCCAACACTTCGAGCACCGCGCGGCTGCTGGTGGCGCGGCCCAACTCCTGGCCGCGCCCTTCGATCAGCAATGCACACAGGCGCTCCAGCAGGGCCTGGTGCGCTTCGCCCAGGCTGGCCAGGCAGAACAGGCCGTTGAGCGGCTGGCCAAGGTAGCGCATGGGTTTGTCCGGGGTGACAAACGCCAGGCCCGGGCGCTTGACGGTCTGCTCGCTGTGCAACCACCACAGGCCATCGCCCAGGGGCAGCGCATCGACCTGTTGCAAGACGGCGGCGAAACCATTGCTCACACAATCGGCCTGACGCAACAGGCGGGCGCCGCGCCATACCAGCTCTTCAAAATCATCGGCGGACACGCCCAGGCTGATCATCTGCGCGTCCAGCGCCAGCTCCTGTGGCGCACCCTGCAACAGTTTCAGCAGCGCTTCGGCACTGCCGGCACGCCGCAGCGCCTGGCCCAGGTCGGTTTCACCGAGGGCACGGGTAAGCAGTTGCAACAGGCGCAGGTGTTCATCGGACTTGGCCGCGATGCCGATCGCCAGGTAGACGATCTGGCCGTCGCCCCAGTCCACCCCTTCGGGGAACTGCAGCAGGCGCACGCCGGTGGAGAACACCTGGTCGCGGGTTTCGGGGGTGCCGTGGGGGATGGCAATACCTTGGCCGAGAAAGGTCGAGCCTTGGGCTTCACGGGCTTGCAAGCCACTGAGATACCCCTCGGCGACCAGGCCGTCAGCCACCAGTTTGTCAGCGAGCAGGTGCAGGGCGGCAGATTTATCCACAGCCGTCTGGCCCATGGAAATCTGCTCTACAGTGAGCTCAAGCATGCCGTTCTCCTAGTTAGTGCGGGGGCCGCACTAGGTATTGTTTTGAATAAAACAGTGTAAGGGCGTTTCGGGATAACTGACTGAGCAGTCAATTGGCAGTAGTTACTCAGTCGCGAACGTCGTAAAAATACGCTGGCTGAAACGTTTAATCTAGAATTTATGGCAGATTACGCGTTAATTGCGCATCCTTGAAGGACCACTCGGCACTTGCGCTGAGACATTGGTCGCGTGCCGTAATCGGTTACGATTGGACAAAATGTCGGGGCAAGCTCCAAAAAACAAGGAAATCCCGGTTTGAAACTCAGTGATATCGCGCGTCTCGCCGGTGTGTCCGTGACCACCGCCAGCTATGTCATCAATGGCAAGGCTGAACAGCAACGGATCAGCAACGCCACCGTCGAACGGGTGCGTGCCGTGGTCGAAGCCCATGGCTTCACCCCCAACCCCCAGGCCGCCGGGCTGCGCAGCCGGCACACGCGTACCTTGGGGTTTATCCTGCCGGATCTGGAAAACCCCAGTTACGCGCGCATCGCCAAGCTGCTGGAGCAAGGCGCACGGGCACGTGGCTATCAGTTGCTGATCGCCAGTTCCGATGACGAGGCCGACAGCGAGCGCCAACTGCTGCAGCTGTTCCGCGCGCGCCGTTGTGACGCGCTGTTCGTCGCCAGCTGCCTGCCCGCCAGCGATGACAGTTACCGCGAGTTGCAAGCCAAGGGCTTGCCGGTGATCGCCATCGACCGGGTAATGGAGCCTGGGCAGTTCTGCTCGGTGGTCAGCGACGACCGCCAGGCCTGCCAGCAATTGACCAGCAGCCTGCTGCAACCGCTGCCCAAGCAGATCGTGCTGATCGGCGCGCGCCCCGAGCTGAGCATCAGCCAGGAGCGCGCGGCAGGTTTCCATGAGGCGCTGCAAGGCTTCAAGGGCGAGGTATTGGTCGAACACGGCGAAGCCTTCAGCCGTGACTGTGGCCGACAACTGATGGAGCAATTACTGCAACGCCTGGGGCATTTGCCTGACGCGCTGGTGACCACGTCCTACGTGCTGCTGCAAGGCGTGTTCGATGCGCTGCATGACTTCCCGTTGAAGTCGCGACCCCTGAGCCTCGGCACCTTTGGTGACACCCAACTGCTGGACTTCCTGCCGTTGCCGGTCAACGCAATGGCCCAGCAGCACCAACTGATCGCCGACACCGCCCTGCGCCTGGCCCTGGCCGCCATCGAAGACGAGCAGTACCAACCCGGCGTGCACGCCATCGGCCGCACGTTCAAGCAGCGTATTCACGAGGCTTGAGCGTGGAGCTGATCGACACCCACACCCACCTGGACTTCCCGGACTTCGACAGCGATCGCCGCGAAGTCCTCGCCCACAGCCACGCGCTGGGCGTTCGGCGCATGGTGGTGTTGGGCGTGTATCAGCAGAATTGGCAGCGGCTGTGGGACCTGGTGCAAGCAGACGAAAGCCTGTTCGCCGCCTTCGGCCTGCACCCGGTGTACCTCGATGATCATCGACCTGCCGACCTGACCGAGCTGGGCGACTGGCTGACCCGCCTGCAGGGCCATCGGCAACTGTGCGCCGTGGGCGAGATCGGCCTGGATTATTTCCTCGAAACCCTGGACCGCGAACGCCAGCAACACCTGTTTGAAGCCCAGCTCAAGCTCGCCGTGGACTGCCAACTGCCGGCATTGCTGCATGTACGCCGCAGTCACGCGGCGGTGATCGCCACCCTCAAGCGCATCCGCCTGCCACGGGGCGGCATCATCCATGCCTTTGCCGGTAGCCGGGAAGAAGCCCGCGAGTACATCAAGCTCGGCTTCAAACTGGGACTGGGCGGCGCCGCTACCTGGCCCCAGGCCTTGCGTATGCACAAGGTACTGGCGCAATTGCCGTTGGACGCGGTGGTGCTGGAAACCGACTCACCGGACATGGCGCCCGCCATGTACCCTGGCCAACGCAATAGCCCGCAGCATTTGCCGGCGATCTGCATCGACCTGGCCGCGCGCATGGGGACCACGCCCTTATTGCTGGCTGAGGCGAGCACACGCAATGCGTGCGAGGTGTTCAACTGGTAGTGCCGGCATGACCGCTTGCAGGTCCAGGGTGATCCGCTGCCGCGAACGGGCATAACGCAATGCCAGGAAGTGCACCAGCAGCACCACCAATGACACGTTGAGCTGGCCGATCACACTGATCAATCCCACCCACTCCGCCACCAGTGCCACGATCAGCACCACACACGTCAGGACCGCCATGCTCGGATGCACCAGCGCCCAGTGGTCGAGCGCCTTGAACTGACGCAGTTGCCGCGGACAGCTCAGCTGCAACACCCGATGACAATACGGGCAATCGAAGGGCTCTTCGATGGCGATGGCATTCAACTGCCAAGGCTTGAGCTCAAACGTGATGTCGCAATGGGCGCAGTGCCCTTTGATGCCGATTGCCGTGGCCATCGCCGTGCTCCCCAGTACCTTGAGTGTGTGAAACAAATTCTCACCCATTCACACAGCCACAGAAGAGCGAGCGGCGAATCAAGACACGAACTACGTCATAAGTAGACAATTCCTACTCTTGCGCCTTACACACGAAACGCCCCGATCAGTTGCTTCAATTCGATCACCTGCATCGACAGCTGCCGGCTCGCCGCTTCGGTCTGATGTGCGCCCTCGGCCGCATGCTCGCCGGCACGATTGATTTCGACGATGTTCTGGTCGATATCGTGGGCGACGGCGGTCTGCTGCTCCACCGCGGCGGCAATCTGCTGGTTCTGATCGACGATCATGCCTACGGCCCCGAGGATGTTTTCCAGGGCCTGCTGGACTTTTTCCGACTGCCCTACCGTGCCATTCGCCATTTCATGGCTGGTGCCCATGGCCTTCACCGCGGCTGCCACCCCGCTGTGCAAACGACTGATCATCTGCTCGATTTCTTCGGTGGAATGCTGGGTGCGGCGGGCCAACGTGCGCACTTCATCGGCCACCACCGCAAACCCGCGCCCCTGCTCACCCGCCCGCGCCGCCTCGATGGCAGCATTGAGCGCGAGCAGGTTGGTTTGCTCGGCGATGCTCTTGATCACTTCCAACACGCTGCTGATCGACTGGCTGTCGGTGGCCAGCTGGTTGATGACCCGCACCGACTCATCGATCTCCGAGGCCAGCCGGGCGATGCTGCCCTGCTGGGATTGCACCAGGCCACGGCCGCTGACAGTTTCATCATTGACACTGTGGGCACTGCTGACCGCCGCCGCCGCACTGCGCGCGACTTCCTGGGCAGTAGACGACATCTGGTTCATGGCCGTTGCGACCTGCTCGATTTGAGTGCGCTGGCCGGAGACGGCCTGGTTGCTCTGCGCCGAGACCGCTTCCACCTGGCCGGCCTGCAGTTCAACCTGGCTGACGGTGTGACCGACGCGCTCGATCAAGTCATGGATTTTTGCCACGGTGCCGTTGAACACCTGGCCCAGGTCGCCCAATTCATCGCGGCTGTGGGCGACAAAAGTGACGGTCATATCACCGGCGGCGACCTTGTCCATCATCGCCCCCAAACGCCGCAGCGTGGTACGCGTGGAGGCGTAGAAACCTGCATACAAGTAAAAGATCAGCAGGAACACCGCGCTGAGGGCCGACACCAGCACCACCATGTGTGTGCGGTTCTGCGCCAGGCGCTGCTCCAGTTGCTGGCCGATGAAGCTCAGGGTTGCTTCATCCAATTGATACGTCTGGGCCATCAGTTGGGTGACGTTGTCGTAGAACGCCTGCCAGGGCGCATCGAGGGTCTCGGCCATCACCACCTGTTCTTCAAACAGCTCGCTGCCTTGCTTGAGACTGGCGTTGCTGGCCTTGGCCAAACTGTCGAGCGCGGTGTGCGCGGTCTTGCTGGAACCCAACGCGTCCTGCAACTTCAAGCCGTATTCGGCCTGGAGCTTTTCCAACTGCTGCAACAACTCGTCAAAGCGCGTGCTGGAGGATGAATTGAGGAACCCCTGGCCCAGCGAATACGCGCCCATCGCCCGGCCCTCCCCCAGGGTTTGCGTGACCTGCGGGGTCACGCTGGTGATGAGTTCGCTGAGTTGGCGCAAATCGCTCTGGGGGTCGCGGCTCAAGCCGGATTGGCTGGCGATGATCTGGCTGAGCATCTGCGCCTTGTTGAGCAATTTGCCGATCAACGCACTTTTACTCAGCAGCGAGGTTTCCTGTTGCTGGGCCTTGAAGGCCGCGACCAGCTCGTCGCGCTTGGCGTCAAAGGCGGCGATTTGCTCAGGGTCGGTGGCCATCGCGCTGAGGCCTTGCAGGCGGGTCAGCACGCTTTGCTCCAGGGCAGTGATCTTGCCCTCCAGGTCACCGGCTTTGCCGGCCTGCCCCAGGGTCGCGTTGATCTGCACCTGGTTGTTGAGGGTTTCCAGGTCGCGGCGCAGCGCCAGGCTGCTGCCGAGTAGATCCAGGCTTTGCAGTTCGATACGCGTGCCTTGGAACTCGCGCCAGGAATCACGTACCAGGTAATAGTTGGTTGCCAGCATCGGCAGCAGGAACAGCACGCTGATCAGGCTGAACTTCATGCCGAAACTCAGACGGTTCATCAGCGCGACGGCGGGATAGAGCAAGCTCTTCACAGGTGAACTCCCTTTCTATTATTTTTATTTGAGGCGCAGGGCGGCGGCAGAAAGCCACTATTTGGCGCTCTGTCTGTATAGCTCAATTTGAAAGGGAGTTTTGTAACGTAAAGTTAACGAGATAGGCGCCGGCTTGCCGGCGATCGACGCAACTCGGGTGGTGTAACCACCAAAGTGCTCGTATCGCCAGCGAACCGGGGGTCTGTGAGGATCAGGGCAACACGGTCCAAATAGCGAACCCGGCATACCACAGCACCGCCGCGCGCAGCAGCAGCTCCCACAGGCGGTCCAAGCTGTTGATGCCATCGGCACCGACCACTGGCGGCGGGATTTCGGCGGCAACCAGGCCCACCTTTTCCACCAGTTGGGCGGCGCTGATATCCCAGTTCAACAGCTCGTGCAGCATCACGCGGCTGACCGCGACGAAATTGCCTACCAGGGCGAAGCTGGCTGCCAGCAGGCGCACCGGCAACCAGTCAAACGCATGCCGCAATTGCCCGGCACGCTCGGCCACCAGCGGGTTCTTGCTGTATTCGCTGGCCAGCGCCAGCAGGCGATACGCCAGGGCGGCCACCGGTCCCAGCAGGAAGTACCAGAAAATCACCGCGAAAAAGCTCTGGTAGGCCTGCCACAGCAGATGCCCCTGGACACGCTCGAGCAGCTGTTCGCCGCTGTCGGCACTCAGGCTCAGGTCGCGTTCGGCCACGTGCTCCGCGGCTTGCAGGTCGCCGCGCCGCCAGGCATCGCGAAACGGGCCCAGCCCGGCCAGTAGATCGCCACGCCCCAGGCTGTAGATCACCACCACCAGGTGCACCGGCAGTGCCAACAACCCGTAGGCCACCGGCTCCAGCACCAGAAGCAACAGCGCCAGCAACGCCACCGGCAGCAACACCATCACGGTCAGAATCAGCCAGGGCTGCTTGCCCATGCGCGGGCTGGATTCCAGCTTGGCCAGCTCGCGCAACCAACCGCCATCGCGCTGCACACGCCGGCGCAGGGCCGAGAATTTCTCGATCCAGACCGCCAGCACCAACACCAGAAAACTCATTGTGCGTGTCCTCCATCCAGCAGGGCGCTGCGAAAGCGCGTCCAATCAAAAGCGGGGCCGGGATCGGTCTTGCGTCCCGGCGCGATATCGCTGTGGCCACAAATCCGCTGCGGCGTGATCCCTGGGTAGGCCGCCAGCAACTGGCGGGCCAGGTCGATCAGCGACACATACTGGGCGTCGGTGAACGGCAGGTCATCGGTGCCTTCCAGCTCGATTCCCAGGGAAAAATCATTGCACGTCTCTCGCCCTTCGAAGCACGAGACCCCGGCATGCCAGGCGCGGTCGATGCAGGACACAAACTGCGTCACCGCGCCGTCGCGCTCAATCAGAAAATGCGCGGACACCCGTAGGTCAGCAATCCCTTCAAAGTAGGGATGTTCCGTGACATCCAGGCGGTTCTGGAAAAACTCCTGCACCTTGCCGGTAGCGAACTGCGCGGGCGGCAGGCTGATGTTATGCACCACCAACAGTGAGATTTCGCCTGCGGGGCGCTCGTTGAAGTTGGGCGAAGGGCAATGACGAATACCCTTGCACCAACCGCTGGCGGAGTCCAACTGCATACCGGTTCCTTGAACGAGACAAAGTGTTACCAGTATGCCGCGTTCGCCCCTGTGGTTGCGATCACTTGCCGCGATTGAGTTGTCGCAGCTTGCCCACCACCGCCGCCAGCGCACGCTCGAACAAGGGCCCATCGTCGAGCCTATGCAGCGTGCCAGCCTTGAATGCCACCGCCAGTTGGCCGGCGCTTTGCTCCAGGACCTTGAGCCCCGTGCGACTGACAAAGATGTAGCGATTGGCCGGCGCCATGATCATCGTGAGCTTGCATCGCAGGCTGCTGGCAGTCTCGCGATGGAACTCCAACCACTGCCCCATCCGCAATTGCCGAGCCTGGAGCAGGTCGGGATCGTTGTCCGGCAGGTCTTCATCCGTCTCATGCGGGACCGCCCCAAGTACAAAGGGCTCACTCACCTCGATCAGCTCATCGAGGTCGTCAGTCGCCTGCCTATGCAGGGCCTGCAGCCGCACAAAAAAATCACGCGTGCTGAATGGGTCGAACGCAGCGCTGGTCAATCCGTCACGCAACGCCTTGAGCAATCCCGGCAACTGTTCCAGCAAGTGGCGCCCGGCTTCGGTGTCTTGCTGCAGGCTGACACTCCAGATCAGTTCGTCGAGGGTGCGCAGCCCCGCTTGCCATTGCACCGACTGCTCACCGTGCTTGAGGCTGGCCAGCAACAGCACCTGGCTCCAGGCCTGCTGGAGGAACTGCACCACCGTGCGTGGCAGGACCTTACCCAGCAGCCGCCGGTTGAGCACATCAGCCACTCGCTGACGGGCCGCCTCGGTGCGTACGCGAGCTTCCTCGGCTTCGCGGGTGTGCTGTTC
Organism: Pseudomonas sp. GW821-FHT05D12; assembly: GCF_059419825.1. Taxonomy (NCBI): domain Bacteria; kingdom Pseudomonadati; phylum Pseudomonadota; class Gammaproteobacteria; order Pseudomonadales; family Pseudomonadaceae; genus Pseudomonas; species Pseudomonas sp. GW821-FHT05D12. The sequence goes on from NZ_JBWKSN010000001.1 coordinate 483,919, forward strand.
GAGCAATTCGCTGCGGTGCCGCTCATCGGCGGTAAACGCACTGAACTCGGTCAACAACCCGGAAAAAATCGCTGGGTCTTCGACATAATCGTTGAGCAGGCGCTGCACCACTTGTTCGATACGCAGGTACAGGTGGTCGCGCTGATAGTCATCACACGGGCTCCAGCCCATGGCCGCCGCCGCGACTTCATTGAGCAGGCGCCGCGCGGGGTGGTTGGCGCGGGTGAAAAAGCTCTTGTCCAACACCGCGACTTTGAGCATCGGGATCTGCAATCGGCCGATCAAGGCCTTGAAGGCATCGGGCACCGTGCGGTCATTGAGGATGAACTCGAACAACAGCGCGACCAGGTTGATCACGTCTTCGTCTGCATCCTCCACCACCCGCGACTTGCCACTCTTGACGCTGACACGCGTGAGCAGTTGTTCCAGCTGGTTGCGCAGATCGAAGTCGTCTTCAAGCTCCGGCTCCGGCACATACTGCTGCAAATGGGACAGCAGCCTGAGCAGGTCACGGGTGGCGATTGGCTGGGGCTCGGCGCTGGCTTCGAGGGTGGGGGCCACGCTGCCGCGCACGGCTTTGAGCAGCTCCTGCAGGACGGCGAACGCTTGCTGGCCGCTGTCATCGACAGGCTGCTCGGCGCCCGGCTGCGCATCCGGACTGGGTTGTTCACGGGCGGCACGCCCACCGGGGCGGCGCGAGGGGGCGGCCTTGAGTTCCGGCAACACCCCCGTCGCGACCAACAATTGGTTGGCTTCGCCGTACAACTGGTCGGCATCGCTGAGCACGTATTTCTCGAAGAGCTTGAGCATGATCAGCTTGACGCGAATTTCCACGCCGAGGCTGCGCCCCGCCCGCAGGAAAAACTCGCAGAGCAGCGCCGGACCGAGCGGGTTCTCCCGATCGTCCAGGCGATTGCCGAGCAATGCACTCAAACGGGCGGTCAGTTGCCCCAGCGCCAGGCCGTCGCGGTGATGCACCCGGCCCAGCATGGCCTCCAGCGCCACGGCTTTTTCCAGTTGATCCCTGGAGGTACCAGGTGCAGCGTCGTAGGACATCACCGGCACCCATTTCAACGCCCCCCGCCCCGCGTCGCCCAGGTTGGCAAAGGCTTCGAACAGGCGCTCCATGAACACGCGCTCGAAATTCTTGCGCTTGAGGCGCAGGTCGCGCATGGCTTCGAAGAAAATATGGTGATCGACGTTGTTACGGGCCTTGTCGGCCATTTCGAACAACGTGTCGTCGGCGTTATCGAACAGTTCCTGCAGCCCCTGCTGCAGCTGTTGCGCTGCCTTGTCGCGAACCTGCAGCAACACCACCGGCAACCGGGCGAGCGGAGATGGCGTGGCGTGTGCCTTGTTGATTGGCACCACCTTTCCGTCATTGTGCATCCTGGCCTCCTGAAACGGCGGTATTGAGTGGGGCAAAGACCGGCTACGGGCCCGCGTGGGCACACTGGATAGCCGATGATTACCATGACGTCAAAGCTATGACGCCAATTGAAAGGCGCGAGATTATCTTGCAAATGAGGGGGGTTGCGCCAGCAAACTCTGCGACGGCGCGGTAAATGAGCAGCGAGTGTGGGTTCGGACGCGCACTGCCCCTATAATCGGGGCACTTTGTTTGTGGAGCCTGTTATGCCGAATCTCCGTCTTGCCGACCTCATCGCCGAAATCGAAGCCAACGTGCGCCGCGCACTGCTGGAAGACATCGGCAGCGGCGACATCACCGCACAGTTGATCCCGGCCGAACGGCTGGCCACGGCCGCCATCATTACCCGCGACAACGCAGTCATTTCCGGGACGGCCTGGGTCGATGCAGTGTTCCGCCAGTTGGACCCACGCGTCGCCGTGCATTGGCAGGTGGCCGACGGTGAGCGCGTCAGCCCCAATCAGGTGCTGTTCCGCCTTGAAGGACCGGCACGCTCGCTGCTCAGCGGCGAACGCTGTGCGCTGAATTTCCTGCAATTGCTCTCCGGGGTCGCTACCCGCGCGCAGTACCTGGCGGATTTTGTCGCGAGCACTCAGGTCAAGCTGTTGGACACCCGCAAAACCCTGCCGGGCCTGCGCCTGGCGCAGAAGTACGCGGTGACCTGCGGCGGCTGCCACAACCACCGTATCGGTTTGTACGACGCGTTCCTGATCAAGGAAAACCATATTGCCGCCTGTGGTGGCATCGCCCAAGCCATCACCGCCGCGCACAAGATCGCCCCCGGCAAACCGGTGGAAATCGAAGTGGAAAGCCTGCAGGAACTGCGCGAAGCGCTGGCGGCGGGCGCCGATATCATCATGCTCGATGAGCTGAGCCTGGAAGACATGCGTGAAGCCGTGCGCCTGAATGGCGGCAAGGCCAAGCTGGAGGCCAGCGGCGGGATCAATGAAAGCACGCTGCTGCCTATCGCCGAGACCGGGGTGGACTACATCTCCATTGGCGCGATGACCAAGGATGTAAAAGCGGTGGATCTGTCGATGCGTCTCAGCATCTGAGGAAAATCTGCAGGAGCCGGGTTGCCGGCTCCTGCAGGCTGATTCAAACAACCAGGCCGTTCATCTCGCAATATTCTTCCCAGTCGACGCCCAGTACCTCGGACGCCTCCTTGTGCAAGGCGAGCCTGGCGGCTTCGAATTCTTCCGGTGTCGACGTGTAATAGAGGGTCAGCTCCCAGGGCTGGTAGCCCCGGCTCTCGGCCTCGTCCTCGAATGCCCACTGAATCTGGTCGCGCTGATCATCGGCGCTCAGGTCCTTGATCTCTTCTTTAAGCTGCGGCGATTCCTCGAGGTATTTTTCGAGGGCTGCTTGATGCCGAACTTCCTGGGTCATTTCAGTTGTGGTCATGTTGTTCTCTTAGATCGAGGAATGGGGATGCATCTGGGTCATCAAGGTTGCGCAGATACAAAAGAGCGGGCGCAAATGCCAGCTCGTCTGGCCTTCAGAACCATTCTGGGATCATCTGAAAACAGTATTGCCTTTGAGACAGTGTTGCCTTTGAAACAGTAGTGCCCTTTTGCCCGAGACAGGAATCGAACCTGCGACCTTCGCGTTACGAGTGCGCTGCTCTACCGGCTGAGCTACACGGGCGGTGGGCTAAAGCTAGCACCGCATCGGGCGTCCGGCAACTTGCGGCCCTCAACGGGCAATCACGCCCTGGGTCCAGAAGCGGGGTTGCAGCAAATTGCCATGGCTGTCCAGGTACTGCTGCTGGGCTTGGGTGATGTGCGGGATGTCGCGCGCTGCGATGAAGATCAACAGACCAACGGCCAATACACTCAGGGCTTTCCATGCCCCCTGCAACCATGGCACCGCTGCGAAAGCCGGCAACCGCCACTCATGCAGTGCCAGCAGCCAGCCCACGACCAGCGCCAGCCAGACCTGGGAGACTGGCATCACAATAACGCCGTCGACCATGGACTGCACCAACGCGCCAACCAATGCCGCAAACAGGCATAGCCTCAGCAGGTCCGCACGTTCGGCGGACAGCGCGCGCTCACGCAGCACAGCCAACGTGGCCCAGCCACCTCGCCACGCCAAGGCCGCAACGCACACGGCGGATGGCACTCCCCATTCACTGGCCCATTGCAGAATGGCCTGGTGGGGGTGAGCGGCAATCTTGTTGGCAATATCGGCAAAATGCATCGGCCCGAAGCCCAGCCAGGGGCGCTCGACGAGCATATGCCACGCTTGCCACCAGATCGGGCCACGCCCCGACAGCGAGGTGGTGAGGCGATCACGCGCAGCATTGGTAATCTCGATTCCCAGGTAATCCGCCAACACCGTGAACAACAGCCAGTACAGCAACAAGCCGCATGACACTGCAGCCAATTGCCAGCCGAGCCAGCGCCGCCCCCAGGGCCCCAACATCGCCAGCGCCGCCCCGGCCACGCCGAGGCCAAGCCATGTACCGCGCGTGCCGCCGCTGATCGCGATCAACCACCAGACACACAGCAACGCAAATACCAGGCCTCGCTGGGTTCGAGAGGCCTTGGGCAGTAACAGGGGGAGCGCCAGCAGCGGCAAGGTAAAGGTCTGGAACTGGCCGTAAAAGCGCTTGTTGGAAAAGCTCGACAGCAACAGGTCAGGGTCCAGCGTCAGCGCACCACTGCTGAAGGCCACCGCGCCGGCGTACAGGTATTGGATGGATTTGATCAGGCACAGCAACACCACGACCATGACCAGCAAACGGTCCAGAGGCTCACCTTCGCGGCGACGCAGCACGGCAAACGCCACGGTGATCGCCGCGCAACCGACAAACAACGCCACTTCGGTAAACGCCCAGAGCGGCTGTCGGGCCAGCGCCGAGGACACCAGCCCCAGCACGATGATCAGCGCGAGCCCGAGGGCCGTGGACCGATCCACCAACCGCTCCTGCGAAGTCACCGACAGCCCATACAGCACCGCGCAGACGGCAATGGCAATCTGCAATGTCCGCTGTAGATCATGCCCACTGAAGGGCACGCATATCCCCACAACCAGCAAACACACCGTCACTACCAGGAAAATACTGCCGCGCTGCTGTACAGATAACGACATCGGCCACCTCTACGTCCATGTGGATGGTTTAGCAGTCAGGCACCGTCGGCGCCGCAACCTTTGGCTGCATATTTGGCATCGGCGGTCGTACTGCACTTCCAGCCCGTGGTGGCATTGCGCGTGAGGTTGATGCTCTTGCCCAGCACCGGTGCCGGTGCGTCGAGTATTTCGCAGCTGATGGAACCGGCCCCCGTGGCAACGTCGCCGGAGACGTCGATCTTGCAGTTGGCCGTGGGGCTGGTGCCGCCGATCAATGCCAGGGTGGGCACGGTCCCTTGATTGAGGGTGTCTTCGTACCCGGCTTTCAACGCCGTGATTTCAGCCAGGCCGGCAGTGAATTTAGCCTTGGCCTGGTGGGTGGTGTACATCGGCAGGCCGATGGTGGCCAAAATGCCGATGATTGCCACGACGATCAGTAACTCGATCAGGGTAAAACCTTTCTGACGCATCACATTCACTCTCCAGAATAAAACTCATGACCAGGCGCGTCCTGCGCCCCGTATTTTGCAGCGGCGCCAGTGTACTCATCTGCAAGCGGTCAATCGCGCACAAGACGCACATTCTGACATTTTATCGGTGGTTCCCCGCCAGCCCGAATCCGTCACCTGACTAAGCTATAAATCTTCGACGACTTGTGTGCGGAACCGTGACATGAACAACGCCTCGACGATTTACGCCTGGGAAGGCATCAACCGCAAAGGACGCAAGGTCTGCGGGCATGCCACGGCGCACAACCCGGCCCTGGTAAAGGCGCAGCTGCGCCAGCAAGGCATCAGCCCCGGTCGCGTGCGCGAACGATCGCATTGGCTGCCGAGCTTCACCCCGCCCGTTAAACCGGCGGACATCACCTTGTTCACGCGCCAACTGGCCACGCTGCTCAAAGCCGGGATCGCGCTGCTGCAGGCCTTCGACATCATCAGCGAAGGCGTCGACAACCCCTCGGTGCGCGAGCGGGTGCAGCGCTTGAAGCAGGAGGTCGCCGCCGGCACCAACCTGAGTGAAGCGTTGCGCAAACAACCGCGCTATTTCGATGAGCTGTACTGCAACCTGGTGGCTGCCGGTGAACAAGCGGGGGCACTTGAGACCTTGCTGGAGCGCGTGGCGGTCCACCGGGAAAAGAGCGAACGGCTCAAAGCCAGAATCAAAAAGGCCATGACCTATCCGATCGCAGTGCTGGTGGTCGCGAGCGTCGTCACCGGCGTGCTGTTGATCCACGTGGTGCCGCAATTCCAGACGTTGTTTGCCGGGGTCGACGGCAAGCTGCCGGATTTCACCCTCCACGTGATCGCGCTGTCCGAGTTCATGCAACGCGCCTGGTGGATCGTGGCGCTGGGCCTGGGGTCTGCCGCCATGGGGTTGCGTCACGCCTATCGCGCTTCAGTAGAGGTTCGTCGCTGGCTGGACGCCGGTTTGTTGAAAACGCCCCTGGCAGGCAAACTGCTGCAGAAATCGGCAGTAGCCCGCTTCGCCCGTACGCTCTCCACGACGTTTGCTGCCGGCGTTCCGCTGGTGCAGGCGCTGGGGTCGGTGGCCGGCGCTGCTGGTTCAGAACCGTTCAAACAGGCAATCGAGCTTATGCGACACGATGTATCCACCGGTATGCAATTGAATCAATCCATGGCCGCCAGCGGGCTGTTTCCCGGCATGGCGATCCAGATGACGGCGATCGGCGAAGAGTCGGGCACCCTGGACCGCATGCTGGAAAAAGTCGCCAGTCATTACGAGGCCGCAGTGGACGACCAGGTCGATAACCTCACGAGCTTGATGGAACCCCTGATCATGGTGGTATTGGGCGGGATTGTCGGGGCACTGGTCGTTGCCATGTACCTGCCGGTTTTCCAATTGGGGAGCGCATTTTGAGCCTGCTGCTGAGCGAGCACGCCTGGGCCTTTGTGTCGATGGCCTTGGTGCTGGGGGTGATCGTCGGCAGTTTTCTCAACGTACTGGTGTGGCGCCTGCCAAAAATGCTCGAACGGGAATGGCGAGCCCAGGCCCATGAAGTGCTCGGCTTGCCCGCCGAACCTGCCGGGCCGACCTACAACCTGATGCTGCCCCACTCATGCTGCCCCCACTGCAATCACCCCATCCGCCCCTGGGAAAACATTCCCCTGCTCAGTTATCTGTTGCTCAAGGGCCGCTGCGCTCACTGCCGGGGAGCGATCAGTGCGCGCTACCCACTCACCGAACTGGCGAGCGGGTTGCTCTGCGCGCTGGTGGCCTGGCATTTCGGTTTCGGTTGGCAAGCCGCAGCGCTGATGCTGTTGAGCTGTGGGTTATTGGCGATGAGCCTGATCGATGCCGACCACCAACTGCTGCCGGATGTGCTGGTATTGCCGCTGTTGTGGCTGGGGCTGATCGTCAATAGCTTCGGGCTGTTCACCACGTTGCCCGATGCCCTGTGGGGCGCCGTGATCGGCTACCTGAGCCTGTGGAGCGTGTTCTGGCTGTTCAAGCTGTCCACCGGCAAGGACGGCATGGGCCACGGCGACTTCAAGTTGCTCGCCCTGCTCGGGGCCTGGGGCGGCTGGCAGATCCTGCCCATGACACTGCTGATGTCATCGCTGGTGGGGGTATTTTGTGGCTTGATCCTGATGCGAATGCGCAAGGCCCAGGCGTCGACACCCATGCCATTTGGTCCGTATCTGGCGATTGCCGGCTGGATTGCATTGCTCTGGGGTGGTCAAATAACCGACTTCTATTTGCAGTCTGTCGGTTTCAGATGACCAATTCTGTTGCAACACCCTGGATTCTTGGCCTGACTGGCGGTATCGGCAGTGGCAAGAGCGCAGCTGCCCAGCACTTTGTCGACCTGGGCATCGACCTGGTGGACGCCGATCACGCCGCGCGCTGGGTGGTCGAACCTGGGCGGCCGGCACTGGCATGCATCGCCGAGCATTTCGGCGACGGCGTGCTGCAACCTGACGGCCAGCTGGACCGCGCCGCACTGCGCAAGCTGATCTTTGAAGTACCTGAAGAGCGACGCTGGCTCGAAGCCTTGCTGCATCCGCTGATTGGCGAAGAGATTCGCAGCCACCTGGCGCGCGCGCAGTCACCCTACGCGATTCTGGTGTCGCCGCTGCTGATCGAATCCGGCCAGTACAGCATGACCCAGCGCATCCTGGTGATCGACGTGCCGCAATCGCTGCAGATTCAGCGTACCCTGCAGCGCGATGGCATCAGCGAACAGCAGGTGCAGGCGATCCTCAAGGCCCAGTCCAGCCGCGAAGACCGCCTGAACCATGCCGATGACGTACTGGTCAATGACCAGGACCTGGCCTGGCTGCACAGCGAGGTCGAGCGACTGCACCACTTTTACCTTACTTTGCGTGGAGGCCGATCATGAGCCAACCCTTGACCGTCGATTGCCCAACCTGCGGCGCCCCCGTGGAATGGAAAGCGACCAACCTCAACCGGCCGTTCTGCTCGGACCGTTGCAAACTCATCGACCTCGGCGCGTGGGCCGCTGAGGAACACAAGATCCCGGTGGCTCCGGATGCTGAAGACGAGCTGTTCTCCGAGGACCTGCCGCCGCGTCATTAAGGGCGCATAAAGGCATATTCCTGCTGGTCGTCGAGATTCTCTGCAAGGTATTGCAGCTCGTCGGCCAGGTCTTCGAAACTGCGTACCCCCTTGCTCTGCTGCACCACCGCGCTGAGCATGGCGCGCAGGGTCAAGCCCGGATCGAAACCGATTTCCTGTGCCGCGTCCTGGCTTCTGCGCAACTCCTGCCGTGCCCATTCGTACACACTCATGTCCGTGCTCCTGGAAAATTTTGCAGAGCATGGGCCTGCGCGACCCCGCGGGATTTGATCTGGATCAACGCCGCGAATCGTCATCCTTCCAGGGTGCCGACAGGTAGCGCGTGCGATTGAACGTCTCCAACCACTCCGGGCAAAACACTACCAGGGCGCTGATGACCATGCCGTTGATAAAGGCCTCGGGGAAGATGATCAGCCACAGGTAGCCGATGAAATCTTCCAGCCATTCCGGCATGGCAAAACGCCCGTCCAGCCACAGCAGGCCCAATGCGGCTAGCAGGCAGAGCAACGCCGACAACGCCGCAGCGAAGAAACCGGAACAGAAGATGTACACGAAGGGATTGCGCGGTTGCGCCCGCTCCACCAGCAGTGCGCAGCCTTCAGTGACCAGCACCGGCAACACAATCAGCAGCATGCCATTGACGCCGAGGGCTGCGAGATCCTGGCGCCCCAGTGCCATCAGGCCCAGCTGGGCGGCAAACCCACCGACAATGGCTAACGGCCAATCCAGCAACAGGGTCACGGCAGTCATGCCGATAAAGTGGTAGGAAACCCCGGTATCGAAATCACGCCGTACCAGCCACAGCATGAACAGCGCGAATACCGTGCCGAACAGCAAATGCTGGCGCCGCCGGTCGGCAAACAACTCGACCCACGGCGCGCGCAGGATCGCCCACAGCAACACCGGCGCGTACAACAACCAACCGATGCCGAGCGTCGTCGGTGCCAGCACGGCGGCGCTGATCACAGCTTCACCTGCTCCAGGGCCTGGCGCAGATCGGTGGCGGAGCTGTATTCGCGTTGCTCAATCAATTGGCCTTTATCCAGCTGCAGCCACAGCACTTTATCCACAGCGCCCGGGTAGCGCGGGGCGATGCGCGCGTCCCGATCAAGCATGACCCGGTAGTTGTAGGCCTGCATGGCGGGTACGGCGAACAGCTTGGCGATCAGCCGGGGCATGCGCTGTATGTCCGCGACAAACACCGCATGCCGTGCTTCCAGGTAACCTTTGGGCTGGCCTTGCAGCGCTGCGTCCACCTGCTTGGCGGCGTCCATGCTGCGCGCGACCAGCAGAATCTGCGCCTGATCATTCAGGGTGTAGGCCTGGTCAAATTGATCCAGCAGGGTCCACGGCGCCAGGCGCTCACCCACCTCGACGGCCTGGGCGCACAAGGGCAGCAGGCCAAGCAACAGCAGCAGAAAAAACTTCACAGCGGACTCCTCATCCTCGGCATAGCGGTCGAGTGGCCAGTCTACACCGACCTTTTGCAGTGGGACTTCCTGCGGTCATCATTTGGACGCTAAGCTGCAAGCATGGATGACTCAGATTATTTGCGCCTGCTCACCGTAGCGGCCGAACAAGCCAATGCGTTCCTGTCCAATGCCCGCAAATGGGAGCGTGAGCGTTGGGTCTGCCAGCGCCTGTTGCAAGGCTTGAATGTGCCTTATCGGGCCGAGGAGTTTCACGCCGCCGGGCAGGAACCGCCGGACGTGCTGTTTCGCGATGCCAGTTTCGAAGTGTTTTTCGTATTGGATGAGGGACGGCGCCTGAACGACGAATGGCGCGACGAATTGCTGCGCCGGCGCAGTGCGTTTTCCCTCAGCCAACTGGTGCGGCGCGAAGCCAAGCCTCGGCGTATTCCCGCCCACGAATTCCTGCTGCGCCTGGCGCCGACCCTGCGCAAGAAGGCCCATAACTACAAGGAACGCGGGATGGACCTGGGCGAGTTGGACATCGTCGCCTTCACCAGCCTCAAGCGCGAAGTGCTGGACCTCAACAGCCACTTCCCGCCGCCTACCGAATACCTGCGCCAGGGCTGGCGCTCGCTGTCGCTGGTTGGGCCGACATTTGCGCGGGTATTGTTCGCGCATCCGGATGCACCGGATTTCTTGCGCAACAACCTGGGGCGCAGCATAGTGTTCGACGTGGGCATCAGCCTGTGAAGCGGGCACAGGCTACGCTTGTGGCGAGACCGCCCACTTCCCGACTGTAACGTGGCGCCCTTTTGCAACGTCTACCTGACGAGGCCTTTATGACCAGCCGCCTGAACCCCGATGACCAACAGCATGTCGAAGAGTACCTGCAACTCTCCCAGAACCAAGTCGAGCGCAAGCCTTTCCGGCCGTGGCTGCTCCTTGGTGTGGTGCTGGTGGTGGTGATCGGGCTCGGGTTGCTGAGCCGCCTTTTGAGTTACCTGACGCTATGAGCTGCCTGGCGCTCGCGGGGGTAACTGCTCCGATTTCTTTTAGCCTTGCGAGATATCCCCATGACCCATCGTATTATTATCGTCGGCGGCGGCGCCGGCGGCCTGGAGTTGGCTACCCGCCTGGGTAAGACTCTGGGCAAGCGCGGCACCGCCAGCATCACGCTGGTAGACGCCAACCTGACCCATATCTGGAAGCCGTTGCTGCACGAAGTGGCTGCCGGCTCGCTGAACTCTTCGGAAGACGAACTCAATTACGTCGCCCAAGCCAAATGGAACCACTTCGAGTTCCAACTGGGGCGCATGAGCGGACTCGACCGTGAGCAGAAGAAAATCCAGCTGGCCGCCACCCTCGATGAAGAGGGCCGTGAGCTGGTGCCCGCGCGCGTGCTGGGCTATGACAGCCTGGTGATTGCGGTCGGTAGCACCACCAACGATTTCGGTACCGAAGGCGCCGCACAGCACTGTCTGTTCCTCGACACCCGCAAGCAGGCCGAGCGCTTCCATCAGCAATTGCTCAACCACTACCTGCGCGCCCATGCCGGGCAGACCGATACCATTGAACAGATCAGCGTCGCCATCGTCGGCGCCGGTGCCACCGGCGTGGAACTGGCCGCCGAGCTGCATAACGCCGCCCATGAGCTGGCGGCCTATGGCCTGGACCGGATCAAACCGGAAAACATGCACATCACCCTGATCGAAGCCGGCCCACGGGTATTGCCCGCGCTGCCGGAGCGCATAGGCGGGCCTGTGCATAAAACCCTGGAGAAACTTGGGGTGACCGTGTTGACCAACTCGGCCGTCAGCGAAGTGACGGCCGACGCGCTGATCACCAGCAGCGGCCAGGTGATTCCTGCCAGCCTCAAGGTGTGGGCAGCCGGTATTCGCGCGCCTGGCTTCCTCAAGGATATCGATGGCCTGGAAACCAACCGCATTAATCAGCTGCAAGTGCTGCCGACACTGCAGACCACCCGCGACGAAAATATCTTCGCCTTTGGCGATTGTGCCGCCTGCCCGCAACCGGGCACTGACCGCAATGTACCGCCACGCGCCCAGGCGGCTCACCAGCAGGCCTCATTGCTGGCCAAGTCGCTGAAGCTGCGGATCGAGGGCAAGGACCTGCCGTCCTACAAGTACACCGACTACGGCTCGCTGATCTCGCTGTCGCGGTTCTCGGCGGTAGGTAACCTGATGGGCAACCTCACCGGCAGCGTGATGCTCGAAGGCTGGCTGGCGCGGATGTTCTATGTGTCGCTGTACCGCATGCACCAGATGGCGCTGTATGGCTTCTTCCGCACGGCGATGCTGATGCTGGGCAGCAAGATCGGGCGCGGGACCGAGCCGCGCCTCAAGCTGCACTGATACCTCACAACCCTGTGGGCGCTGGCTTGCTGGCGATGGTGGTGGGTCAGCTGGCTTGCCGGCGATGGTGGTGGGTCAGTCGACTAAGCCGTCGCTGATACAACGCTTTCGCGGGCAAGCCCGCTCCCACATGGGAGTTGCACTGGCTGACTCCTTGTAGGCGCTCGCCTGCTGGCGATGGTGGTGGGTCAGCCGACGAAGCCGTCGCTGATACAACGCTTTCGCGGGCAAGCCCACATGGGAGTTGCGCTGGCGGACTCCTTGTAGGCGCTGGCTTGCTGGCGATGGTGGTGGGTCAGTCGACGAAGGTGTCGCTGATACAACGCTTTCGCGGGCAAGCCCGCTCCCACAGGGGAATTGCGCTGGCTGCCAGTTCCCACATTGGAATTGTGCTGGCGCCTACAGAGGTTGAATTTCGGGCAAAAAAAATCCCCGTATCTTTCGATACGGGGATTTTTAATATGGTCGGGGTAAGGGGATTCGAACTCCTGACATCCTGCTCCCAAAGCAGGCGCGCTACCGGACTGCGCTATACCCCGGTAAAAAAAAGGCGACCTTTCAGTCGCCTTCTTCGATCAGCGCTTTTGGCCTCTGATCTTAAGATTCGATTCCAGTGTTAACTGGTCTCAAAAATGGTGGGTCGTGTGGGATTCGAACCTACGACCAATTGGTTAAAAGCCAACTGCTCTACCAACTGAGCTAACGACCCAAATATGGTCGGGGTAGGGGGATTCGAACTCCCGACATCCTGCTCCCAAAGCAGGCGCGCTACCGGACTGCGCTATACCCCGGTTTGAAATTGGCTCCGTGACCAGGACTCGAACCTGGGACCCAATGATTAACAGTCATTTGCTCTACCGACTGAGCTATCACGGAACTACATATTTCAAAGTACAACTTTTGCTGCGGTGTAACCTTCTCTTCGACCCGTCCGTATCGCTACGTTCATGTCTCTGAGGCGCGCTATTCTACAATCTTAAAAACCCCTGTCAACCCTTTAAATTGCTTTTAAGACAATGATTTGCGCTTCTTTCTGATTTCTTCTTGGGGAGAAGAAACCCGTGGGCTGACGTTGCTGCGGGGCGCACTTTACAAGCCTTTGCCTTACAGTTCAACGCCCTATCGAAAAAAAAGGCCCCGCAATGCGGGGCCTCCTCTTATCGCCATACAGGCCGGGCTCAGTGGAAGACGATTTCGTCGTTTTCCACCGTCGCCGTGACGCTGGTGCCTGGCATGAAGCTGCCCGACAGGATCAACTGCGCCAGCGGGTTTTCGATCCAGCGCTGGATCGCACGCTTCAACGGCCGTGCGCCATACACCGGGTCGTAACCGACCGCGATCAGTTTGTCCAACGCCTCTCGGCTCAGCTCCAGCGACAGCTCGCGCTCGGCCAGGCGGCCACGCAGGCGACCCAACTGGATCTCGGTAATGCCCGCGATCTGATCCCGCGCCAAAGGCTCGAAGATCACCACTTCATCGACCCGGTTGATAAATTCCGGACGGAAGTGCGTGGTCAGTGCGTCCATCACCGCAGCACGCTGCGCTTCGCGATCACCTACCAACTCCTGGATCTGCGCCGAGCCCAGGTTGGAGGTCATCACGATCACCGTATTGCGGAAGTCCACGGTACGCCCGTGGCTGTCCGTCAGACGGCCATCTTCGAGCACCTGCAGCAGGATGTTGAACACATCCGGGTGGGCCTTCTCGACCTCGTCCAGCAGGATCACCGAGTAAGGCTTGCGCCGCACGGCTTCGGTCAGGTAACCGCCCTCCTCGTAGCCCACATAGCCTGGTGGCGCACCGATCAAGCGGGCCACCGAGTGCTTCTCCATGAATTCGGACATATCGATCCGCACCATGGCCTCTTCGGTATCAAAGAGGAACTCGGCCAAGGCCTTGCACAGCTCGGTCTTGCCCACGCCGGTCGGGCCGAGGAACATGAACGAGCCGCTTGGGCGGTTCGGGTCGGACAAGCCGGCCCGGGAACGCCGCACCGCGTTGGACACCGCGACCACCGCCTCTTCCTGGCCGATGACGCGTTGGTGCAACAGGTGCTCCATCTTCAGCAACTTGTCGCGCTCGCCTTCGAGCATCTTCGACACCGGGATGCCGGTCCACTTGGAGACAACCTCGGCAATTTCCTCCTCGGTCACCTTGCTGCGCAGCAGCTGGTTCTCGCTGTGGCCATGCTGGTCGACCATCTGCAGGCTGCGTTCCAGGTCCGGGATTACCCCGTACTGCAACTCGGCCATGCGGTTCAGGTCGCCTTTACGGCGCGCCGCTTCCAACTCCTGACGCGACTGCTCGATCTTTTGCTGGATCTGGGCAGAGCCCTGTACTTCAGCCTTTTCCGAGGTCCAGATTTCTTCGAGGTCCGAGTATTCGCGTTCGAGGCGGACGATTTCTTCCTGGAGTTTTTCCAGGCGTTTCTTCGCCGCATCGTCCTCTTCTTTCTTCAGGGCCTGGGATTCGACTTTCAGTTGAATCAGGCGCCGATCCAGACGGTCGAGCACTTCCGGCTTGGAGTCGATCTCCATGCGGATGCGGCTGGCCGCTTCGTCGATCAGGTCGATGGCCTTGTCCGGCAACTGCCGGTCAGTGATATAGCGATGGCTCAATTTGGCCGCCGCAATGATCGCGCCGTCGGTAATCGCCACCTTATGGTGGACCTCATAGCGTTCTTTCAGGCCACGCAGGATCGCGATGGTGTCTTCTTCGCTCGGTTCTTCCACCAGCACTTTCTGGAAACGCCGCTCCAGGGCTGCGTCTTTCTCGATGTACTGGCGGTACTCGTTGAGCGTCGTGGCACCCACACAATGCAACTCACCCCGCGCCAATGCGGGCTTGAGCATGTTGCCTGCGTCCATCGAGCCTTCGCCTTTACCGGCGCCGACCATGGTGTGCAGTTCGTCGATAAACAGAATGATCTGCCCTTCCTGCTTCGACAGCTCGTTCAACAGGGATTTGAGGCGCTCTTCGAATTCACCACGGAACTTGGCACCGGCGATCAGCGAGCCCATGTCCAGGGACAACAGGCGCTTGCCTTTGAGGCCGTCCGGCACTTCACCGTTGATGATGCGCTGGGCCAGGCCTTCGGCAATCGCGGTTTTACCCACGCCAGGCTCGCCGATCAGCACCGGGTTGTTCTTGGTGCGACGCTGCAGGACCTGGATGGTGCGACGAATCTCATCGTCACGGCCGATCACCGGATCCAGCTTGCCTTCTTCGGCGCGCTTGGTCAGGTCGACGGTGTACTTGTCCAGGGCCTGGCGCGACTCCTCATGGTTGGGGTCGTTGACCGCCTCGCCGCCGCGCAGGTTGTTGATGGCGTTCTCCAGGGCTTTCTTGCTCACGCCCTGGCCCAGCAACAATTTGCCAAGCTTGCTGTTGTCGTCCATGGCGGCGAGCAATACCAGCTCGCTGGAAATGAACTGGTCACCTTTCTGCTGGGCCAGGCGATCGGCCTGGTTGAGCAGACGTGCCAGGTCCTGCGACATATTCACGTCGCCGGTAGGGTTTTGGATTTTCGGCAGTTGGTCGAGCTCTTTGCTCAACTCCTTGCGCAGGCTGTTGACGTCAAAGCCCACCTGCATCAGCAAGGGCTTGATAGAACCACCTTGCTGATCCAGAAGCGCCTGCATCAAGTGCGCAGGCTCGATGGCCGGGTGGTCGAGGCCCACCGCCAACGATTGAGAGTCCGATAAGGCCAACTGCAATTTGCTGGTTAAACGATCTATACGCATTAGTCACCTTCCTTTTGAGCAGGCCGGAGCTATGTGCGAGCGAGCTTGCTCGCGATAAACACATCCTGAATGAAGAAACCTGCCAGATACCCCTATAGATGGGGTGGATTCTGGAAGATTCAAGCGACCGACGGTTGATATGGATCAGTGTTGACCCAGATCAACAGAGTCTAGCGCTCAAGCCAGATAAGGGAGGCAAAACGACCGGTGCGGGGGCTGCGCCGGTAAGAAAAGAAGCGCGGGTCAGTGACGGTGCAGAAGCCGCCCCCATAAACCGCGGTGATGCCACGTGCCGCCAGGCGCAGGCGGGCCAACTGGTAGATATCGGCCATGAACTTGCCGGGATTGCGGCTCGGCACAAAGGCTTCGTCGGCAACCGGCAGTTGCTGCAGAAAGGCCTCACGCACTTCCGGGCCGACCTCAAAGGCCTGTGGACCGATGGCCGGGCCCAGCCACACCAACACCTCACCGGGATCGGTATCCAGGCTTTCGAAAGCGGCTTCGAGCACACCCGCTGCCAGGCCACGCCAGCCGGCATGGGCTGCTGCGACACGCGTGCCAGCACGGTTGCAGAATAATGCGGGCAGGCAATCGGCGGTCATGGACGTGCAGGCGATGCCGGGCGTACTGCTCCAACTGCCATCGGCTTCGGCGGTCACTCCAGGATTCGCCTCGACCACCTTCACCCCATGGACCTGACGCAGCCAGGCGGGCTGGATATCAAAGGCATCAGTGAGGCGACGGCGGTTTTCGAGTACAGCCTCCAGGCTGTCCTCGACATGATCGCCCAGGTTGAGACTGTCGAACGGCGCCAGGCTGACGCCGCCCGCACGGGTGGTGACGCAGGCCTTGACCTGAGCCGGCGCGGGCCAGTCAGGAATCAGCCAGTCACTCATCCGATAAACGCCTCGCGATCCTGCTTGAGCAGCGACAACAACCAGACCAGATCGTCTGGAAGAGGCGATTCCCAGCTCATCCGCTTACCGCTCGTCGGATGATCCAGCTCCAGGAAACGTGCATGCAGTGCCTGGCGCGGGAAGTTTTTCAGCGAATCAACCATGGTCGCACTGGCCGCCGGCGGAATGCGGAAGCGGCCACCGTAGGCCGGGTCGCCGACCAACGGGAAGTTGATGTGGGCCATGTGCACACGAATCTGGTGGGTACGCCCGGTTTCCAGCTTGACCCGCACATGGGTGTGGGACCGGAAACGCTCCAGCACACGGTAGTGGCTGACAGCCTGCTTGCCACCTTCCATTACCGCCATACGCTGGCGCTGCTGGCCGTGGCGACCGATTGGGGCGTTGATCTTGCCACCCGCCACCACTACACCGATCACGATGCACTCGTAGATCCGGCTGACACTGCGGCTCTGCAATTGCGTCACCAGCTGTGTCTGTGCCTGGATGGTCTTGGCCACCACCATCAGGCCGGTGGTGTCCTTGTCCAGGCGGTGCACGATGCCACAACGCGGGACATTGATGATGTCCGGCACGTGGTGCAACAGGGCATTGAGCAAGGTGCCATCAGCGTGCCCGGCCGCCGGGTGAACCACCAGGCCTGCGGGTTTGTTGATGACCAGGATGTCGTCGTCTTCATAGACGATATCCAGCTCGATGTCCTGGGCGACCCATTCTCCCTGGGCTTCCTGCTCGGCAGTCAGCTCAAGAATCGCACCGCCATGCACTATGTCTCGCGGGCGGATAACCGCTCCATCCACAGTCAGGCGGCCGTCTTTGATCCAGGCGGAAAGGCGCGAGCGCGAGTGCTCAGCGAATAATTGTGCGGCGACTTGATCGAGGCGTTGGCCGCCCAATTCGGACGGCACCTCTGCGCGAAGTTCAATTTTATCGGACATGCTCAGACTAGGCGTGGCACAGCCTTTGGTTTCGGCTGCGCGCTTGTGGTTAAATACGGCGTCTTTTGCCCCGAGGCTTTCAACGGGGCGCTCATCATAACAGGACGGCCCCGCCCAAGACAGCGGCCGTCATAGGGACGCAAGCCGCCATGCAAGTGAAACACCTGCTGCTGATCGCCATCCTCGCCATGACTGCTGCTTGCTCGTCAACAAAGGAAGTCGTCGACGAAAACCTGAGCGAAGTCGAGTTGTACCAACTGGCTCAGAAAGACTTGGACAATAATAGCTACACCAGCGCCACAGCGAAGCTGAAGGCACTGGAGTCGCGCTATCCGTTCGGGCGCTACGCCGACCAGGCCCAGCTCGAGCTGATCTACGCCAACTACAAGAACGCCGAGCCGGAAGCTGCCAAGTCCGCCGCCGAGCGTTTCATCCGCCTGCACCCGCAGCACCCGAACGTCGACTACGCCTACTACATGAAGGGCCTGACCTCGTTCGACCAGGACGTCGGCCTGCTGGCGCGCTTCCTGCCGCTGGACATGACCAAGCGTGACCCGGGCGCTGCCCGCGACTCCTACAACGAGTTCGCCCAGCTGACCAGCCGCTTCCCCAACAGCCGCTACGCGCCGGACGCCAAGCAGCGCATGATCTACCTGCGCAACCTGCTGGCTTCCTACGAGATTCACGTGGCTCACTACTACCTGACCCGTCAGGCTTATGTAGCGGCAGCCAACCGTGGTCGTTATGTCGTGGAAAACTTCCAGGAAACGCCTTCGGTCGGTGATGGCCTGGCAGTGATGACAGAGGCTTACCAGCGCCTGCACCTGGATGAACTGGCCAGCACCAGCCTGGAAACCCTCAAGCTCAACTACCCTGACCACCCAAGCCTGAAGGACGGCCAGTTCGTGCCTCAGGTTGCCGAAGCCGACAACCGTTCGTGGCTGAGCAAGTACACCCTGGGCCTGATCGAGTCCCGTCCGCCGCTGCCGCCGGGCGAAACCCGCGCCAACCAGGACGTGATCAAGCAGTACCAGGACGCCAAGGACGCGATCCCTTCGGACCTCAAGCCACACGACGAGAACGGCGACGTGATCGAAGAGCAAGAGCCGCAGGCCCTGGGCAACAACCAGGACCGCTCGTGGTTCAGCTACATGACCTTCGGTGTGTTCGACTGATTCAGTCGACGCAACGCAAAAGGGAGCCCCACGGGGCTCCCTTTTTTATGCACCAGCATTATTGCGCTGTGCGCCTGTCGCGTCCTTGGCTAAACTGGCGCATTACTTATCGAGAAACTGCCCATCATGGTTCGTCTACTGTTCTGGATTGCCGTCATTGCTGCCGCGGTATGGTTCTGGCGCAAATTCAAAAGCCCGACCGCCAGACAGCAACGCCCCGGCGAACCGGGCGCAGCCCTGATGGTGCGCTGCGCACATTGCGGCGTGCACCTCCCGCAGGACCGCGCCCTCAGCTCACGCCAGGAGTGGTATTGCACCCAGGCGCATCTGGAACAGGGGCCGAAGTCTATCCAGCGTTGAGGCGACCAGCGGGCGCGTAGGGCGCTGGATCAATGATCGGCGCTCGCTCCAGCAACAAATCCGCAAACAGCTGGCAGGACGCCGGCGCCAGCACCAGGCCATTGCGGTAATGCCCGCAGTTGAGCCATAGCCCATTGAAACCCGGTACCTGGCCGATATACGGAATACCTTCCGGAGAGCCGGGGCGTAAACCGGCCCAGTGCCCCACCACTTCGGCATCTGCCAAGGCTGGAATCAGCTCCACCGCCGACGCCTTCAAGCTTTCCAGCGCAGTGTCGGTAGGCGTCTTGTCGAAGCCTTCATGTTCCAGGGTGCTGCCGATCAGGATGTGCCCGTCGCGCCGGGGAATCGCATAGCGCCCCTTGGCCAGGACCATGCTCGAGAGGAAATCCGAGGCGCATTTGTACAGAATCATCTGTCCCTTGACCGGCTCCACCGGCAGCGCCAACCCCAGCGTACCGAGCAGCTGACCACTCCACGCCCCCGCCGCCAGCACGACCTGATCGCCATGGATCGGGCCATCCGCCGTGTTCACGCCCACGACATCACCATCCTCGAGGATAAAACCGGCCACCTCGCATTGCTCGTGAATCGTCACACCCGGCAACGCCAACAGCGCCGCCTTGAGCGATTTGACCAGCCGCGGGTTGCGTACATTGGCCACGTTGGCCATGTAGATCGCCCGGGCATAGCCGCCGCCCAGTACCGGGACGGCATCGTGGGCAGCGGACACATCCACTTTGCTCAACGGCCGGCCTTCACGTGCCGCCCAGGCCAGGGCCTCGGCTTCATCATCCAGATCGAGCCAGTACAACCCGGTGGTGTGCACCTCCGGGTCAACGCCCGTGGCTGCAAACAGCCGATCGGCCAGCTGTGGATAAAAATCCTGGGACCAATGGGCCAGCGCAGTGACCGCCGGGCTGTAGCGCCATGGGTACAAGGGCGAAACAATGCCACCGCCGGCCCAGGAAGACTCCTGCCCCACGCCCGCGCGCTCCAGCAGCACCACCGCCTGCCCTTGCGTCGCCAGGTTGTACGCCGTCAACAAGCCGATAACACCGCCACCGACAATCACCACTTGCTGTTGCTTAGCCATCATTTGATCCAGCCGATAAATAGGAACAAGCGCACCCGGCGCCCAATCATCCAGCACTCTCATCATTGCCCCCAGCATGTCTTGCGCGACATGGCGGGTGCGGCGCCAGGGTTGGCCCGCGCACCGCTGCTGGTCAGGCTGAAGTCACCGCAGGGATCGCCGGCCATTCCCGAGTCGACGGCAGGCGTAGCCACCAGGCGGTAATCCTGAGGGTTCAATGCTGCGGTGATTCTATAGCGATCATTGCCCGTACTGACGCCGCTTGCGTCAATAAAAGTACCGTTCCTCGCATAAAAGCGCTCCAGGTACTGAGCCTGCTCGGTCAACAGCGCGACGATCTCGGCGCGATAGACTTTTTTCACATGACCGGCGTACCCGGGGTAAGCGATACCGGCCAGAAGCGCGATGATCGCCACGGCGATCAGTAACTCGATCAGGGTAAAACCCTGGCTATCCATGTCCATCCCTCTACTCCTTATTGAAGTTGTCGCCAGGCCACTCGCCGAAACCACGACCGCCCGTCCTCCTCTACCCGCACATACACACTCTCCAGCACCGTACGCGATTGGCCACTGAACCCGACCGCGGTCACTCGGTACAAGGTGGCCGGGGTTTGCGCCGGCAAATGCGCCACCCCCACGCCAGTCCCCAGGGATTGCACACCGTAGAGACCACTTTTCAGGCCGGCCCAATTCACGCCCGACACCGGATTCACGCCAGCACCTGTCACCGAGAACGCCTCACCGGGTGGTGCACAGGTGACGAACGATTGGCACGGCGCCAACCCCGCAAACTCCCGCTGCACCCTTGACTCACCCAGCCTCAAGCCACTTTCAGCCGTCTGAAGTGACTGGTTGCGATGCCAGAGGCTCGCGGCGATCTTTTGCTGAGTCACAGCCATTTGCATCGATGACAAACCGACCAGCGACAACAGCAGCAGAAACACTAAGCTGATCAACAGCACCATGCCGCCTTGACGAGAAAACACCATGGCAGCCCTACCCCACACGGTTTCGCAGCGCCGCCGCGACGCTGTAGGTTTGATCCTTGACCCGGCCGGTCGGGTCTTGCAGCGTCATCAGGATGCGCACGCTGCGTATCAAGGCAGCGTCGACCGGGCTGTCGTCGTAGCGCGCCACCGTCAATGAGTCCAACCTGTCAGCCATGCCAAAACTGATTTCGAAACGCTGCACGTTATCCACCAGCACCGCCTTGGCCGGCGCAGCGGGCGTGCTGACCTTCAACTGCCCCGCCTCAAAGGTGTAGGTAAGCTGGCGTAGCGCAAAAGAGATTTGCCCAGGCGTTGGCGCAGGTGCGCTGGCGGAGTAGGCATGGGCAGTGCCGGTGCAGTCGGACAGCACTGTCCAGTCGGGCTTGCCACCTGCGATATCAGCGGTGATCAACGTCAGCGACTTTGAGGCGCCCACGGCACTCCAGGCGACAGGCCGATCAAAGGCCGGCGGGGCATTCTCGATAAACGCTGTCGCCAGGCAGCCAAACATGCCGGCCTGGCGAATGTCCTGGATCAACTTGCCCAGGGCAAACCGCGCATCATCCTGCAGCAACATCGCCGCCTGCTGACTGGCAGAGGTCGTTCGCGAGCTGATCGCCACCTGGCTGACGCCGAGGATCAGCACCAGCCCGACGGCCAGGGCCAACAATAATTCCACCAGGCTGAAACCGCGTGCGCCCCTCCTCACTGTGCGGCCTCCATGCGACTGGTCAGGGTGAAGGTTTCGCGCGCACCCGGGGTATGCGTGCCGCGTTGATCGCTCCAACTGATGCTGACAGTCACCTCATTGGCGCCGATCACCACAGAACCCGTCGCGCTCTCCCCGGCGAAACCGCGAATATTCGCCTCGAAGTCATGCAGATCCAGATCGCGCACGCTGGCGTTTGCGGTACTGGCCGGCACGCTCGCCCCGGCGCGCCAAGCGTAATCGGCACCGGCATTGGCGCGAATTCGGTCGAGCATGTCGTAGGCGATGAAACTGGCCTGGCTGGTCATCCGTGAACTGTCGGTGTACTTGAGCGCGTTCAATTGGATCACTGCCGCACCCAGCAGGCCGACGGCGAGAATCAGCACCGCCATCAGCACCTCGACCAATGTAGTGCCGCCCTGGCGCCTGGGCGCGGCATTAAAAAAGCAGGTAGTCGGACAGGCAAGCATTACCGTCGTCATCCGTGTCGAAGGCCAAGGGAAGCAGGAAAATCCTGCTGTGCGGCCCAAGACTAGCGTCGGTTTTCAGCCCGCGCTGCTGCGGGAACAAAGGGAAATACTTTGGACATGAAGGCCATCATCCGTTACCGCCGACGTGGCGCTATACCTACGGCAGCACCCCAACACTGAATCGGGTCCACGGAGGGACAGCACATGCGACAACGCGGTTTTACCCTGATCGAACTGCTGCTCGGGCTGATCGTGAGCAGCATCCTGGCGCACCTGGCGGTGCCCAATTTCAAGCACCTGCTGGCGTCCCAGCAACGACAAAGTGCCGCACAATCGCTGGCGAGCGCGCTGCGCTTTGCACGCACGCAAGCCATTGCACGCAACCAGGCGGTGGTGATTCACGCACGCGAAGACGACTGGAGCCAGGGTTGGCGGGTGATAGTGGATGTGAGTGGACGCGGCCATCTGGACGACGACAACCCCGTGCTGCTGGAGCGCCAGGACAGCGGGCAAGTAGCGATCGTGGGCAATGGGCCGGTCAAGAGCCAGGTTCGCTTCAGCGGGTTGGGTGAACCGGTATTTTCAGGTGGGGGATTCCGTGCCGGTACCGTGCACGTGTGCGCGACGGACGAGGCTCAGAGCCTGCACCAGATAGTGCTGGCCCCCAGCGGGCGCATCAGCCTGCGCAGCGACAGGGCCGAGCAGGCGTTGTGCCGGAGCTACTCCGGCACCCTGGCATTCAGAGCAGCGAGCGAACCCGCAGCTCCTTGGGCATGGAGAAAGTGATGTTCTCTTCACGACCGGCCAATTCATCCGCGCCGGTAGCGCCCCAGGCATGCAACTGCTGGATAACACCGCGCACCAGCACTTCCGGGGCCGAAGCGCCCGCAGTAATACCAATTCGCTCGACGCCATCGAACCAGCTGCGCTGCATGTCCTCTGCACCGTCGATCAGGTACGCCGGTGTCGCCATGCGCTCAGCCAACTCGCGCAGGCGGTTGGAGTTGGAGCTGTTAGGGCTGCCGACCACCAGCACGACGTCGCACTCATTGGCCAGTTGCTTAACGGCATCCTGGCGGTTCTGGGTGGCGTAGCAGATGTCGTCCTTGCGTGGTCCGCCAATGGCCGGAAAGCGGCTGCGCAACGCGTCGATCACGCGGCTGGTATCGTCCATGGACAAGGTGGTCTGGGTCACGAAGGCCAAACGCTCGGGGTTGCGCACCTGCAGGTTGGCGACGTCTTTCTCGTCTTCCACCAGGTAGATGGCGCCGCCGTTGCTGGCGTCGTACTGCCCCATGGTGCCTTCGACTTCAGGGTGCCCGGCGTGGCCGATGAGGATGCATTCACGGCCGTCACGGCTGTAGCGCGCGACCTCGATATGCACCTTGGTGACCAGTGGACAGGTGGCATCGAATACTTTCAGGCCACGGCCTGCCGCTTCGGTACGCACCGCCTGGGAAACACCGTGGGCGCTGAAGATGACAATAACGTCGTCCGGCACCTGGTCCAGCTCTTCGACGAAGATGGCACCGCGCGCGCGCAGGTCTTCGACCACGAATTTGTTGTGGACGACTTCATGGCGCACGTAAATCGGCGGCCCGAAGACTTCCAGGGCGCGATTGACGATTTCGATCGCCCGGTCCACGCCGGCGCAGAAGCCACGCGGGTTGGCGAGTTTGATTTGCATGCTGTGCCTCGTGTCTTTGTAGGAGCTGGCTTGCCTGCGATGCAGTCGACTTGGTGTAGAAGGCAACCCGAGTGGATGCAATCGCAGGCAAGCCAGCTCCTACAGGAACCGGTTTTGTCGGTCAGATTGCTTTAACGTCGATGATTTCAACGTCGAACGTCAAGGTTTTACCGGCCAACGGGTGGTTGAAGTCGATGGTCACTTGCGCGTCATCGAAGGTTTTGACCACACCCGGCAGCTCGGTATTCGCCGCGTCGTTGAAGATCACCAACAGGCCTTCCGACAGATCCATGTCCTGGAACTGCGAACGCGGGATGATCTGCACGTTTTGCGGGTTGGGCTGGCCAAAAGCGTTTTCCGGCAGGATCTGCAGGGTGCGCTTGTCGCCGGCCTTGAAACCGAACAGGGCTGCTTCAAAACCCGGCAGCAGGTTGCCGTCGCCGACCTTGAAGGTCGCCGGGGCTTTGTCGAACGTACTGTCGACCGTGTCGCCATTCTCCAGGCGCAGTGCGAAATGCAAAGTGACTTCCGTGTTCTGGCCGATGCGTTGCTCAGCCAATACCTGATCAGTCATTGACGGTCTCTCCGGTTTTCTTGCTCTTGAACATATCCAACGCCAGCATGATTGCACCGACGGTGATGGCGCTGTCGGCGAAGTTGAATGCCGGGAAATACCAGCGGTTCTGCCAATGCACCAGAATGAAGTCGATCACATGGCCCAGGGCAATGCGGTCGTACAGGTTGCCGAGCGCGCCACCCAGCACCAGCGCCAGGGCGATGGCGAGCCAGGTGTCATCGCGGCCCAGGCGTTTGAGCCAGACCACCAGCACCGCACTGACCACCACGGCGATCAGGG
This sequence comes from Pseudomonas sp. GW821-FHT05D12, assembly GCF_059419825.1. NCBI lineage: Bacteria > Pseudomonadati > Pseudomonadota > Gammaproteobacteria > Pseudomonadales > Pseudomonadaceae > Pseudomonas > Pseudomonas sp. GW821-FHT05D12. Next base: position 508,710 of record NZ_JBWKSN010000001.1, read on the forward strand.
CGAACAGCCAGCGCTGCCAACCGCCACTGTCAGCCAGGAAGCTGAAAGCGGCGCCGGTGTTGTAGGCCAAGGTCCAGCTGAAGTAATCCGGGATCACCACGATCTGCTGGAACATCTCCAGCGAGCCTTCGAAATGAGCCTTGCTGACCTGGTCGATGACCAGGACCAGCACGCTCAGTACGAGCCAGCCCAGACGTCCGAAACGACTGGCGTTAGGCATAGTGGCGAACCTCGCCAGTACCGCTGATGTTATCCACGCAACGGCCGCAGATTTCCGGATGCTCAGGGTTCACGCCGACATCTTCACGGCAGTGCCAGCAACGGGCGCACTTGGGGAAGGCCGACTTGACGACTTTGAGCTTGAGGCCCGGCACTTCAGTGGCCACGGCATCGGCCGGCGCCTGGGCAAAAGGTGCCAGGCTCGCGGTCGAGGTGATCAGCACGAAGCGCAGCTCGTTGCTCAGCTTGGCCAGGTCAGCGGTCAGGCCTTCCTCGGCAAACAGGGTGACTTCGGCTTGCAGGTTGCCACCGACGGCCTTGGCCGCACGCTGCACTTCCAGCTCCTTGTTCACCGCAACCTTCACGGCCATCACGCCTTCCCAGTACTCACGGCCTAGTTCGAAGTCGGCCGGCAGTTCGGTCAGGCCTTCGTACCAGGTGTTGAGCATCACCGATTCGTTACGCTCGCCCGGCAGGTATTCCCACAGTTCGTCGGCGGTGAAGGCCAGGATCGGTGCGATCCAGCGCACCAGCGCTTCGGAGATGTGATACAGCGCGGTCTGCGCCGAGCGGCGTGCCTTGCTGTTGGCGCCGGTGGTGTACTGGCGGTCCTTGATGATGTCGAGGTAGAAACCACCCAGCTCCTGCACGCAGAAGTTGTGGATCTTCGAGTAGACGTTCCAGAAGCGGTATTCGCCGTAGTGTTCCTGCAACTCGCGTTGCAGCAACAGGGTACGGTCCACGGCCCAACGGTCCAGGGCGAGCATGTCCTCGGCCGGCAGGATGTCGGTGGCCGGGTTGAAACCGGTCAGGTTCGACAGCAGGAAGCGTGCGGTATTACGGATCCGGCGGTAGGCATCGGCGCTACGCTGCAGGATCTGGTCCGACACGGCGATTTCGCCCGAGTAGTCGGTCGACGCGACCCACAGGCGCATGATATCGGCGCCCAGGGTGTCGTTGATCTTTTTCGGCTCGATCACGTTCTTCAGCGACTTGGACATCTTGCGACCCGTCTCGTCGACGGTGAAGCCGTGGGTCAGCAATTCGCGATACGGTGCGTGGTTGTCGATGGCACAACCCGTCAGCAACGAGGAGTGGAACCAGCCACGGTGTTGGTCCGAGCCTTCCAGGTACAGGTCGGCGCGCGGGCCGCTCGCGTGGCCCATCGGGTGCGAGCCGCGCAGCACGTGCCAGTGGGTGGTACCCGAATCGAACCAGACGTCGAGGGTGTCGCTGATCTTGTCGTACAGCGGCGCTTCGTCGCCCAGCAGTTCGGCAGCGTCCAGCTTGAACCAGGCTTCAATGCCTTCCTGTTCAACGCGCTGGGCCACTTCTTCCATCAGTTCGACGGTACGCGGATGCAGCTCGCCGCTTTCCTTGTTGAGGAAAAACGGGATCGGCACGCCCCAGTTACGCTGGCGGGAGATGCACCAGTCCGGGCGATTGGCGATCATCGAGTGCAGGCGCGCCTGGCCCCAGGCCGGGACGAACTTGGTGTCTTCGATGGCTTTGAGCGAACGGACACGCAGGGTGTCGCCGCTGGTCGGCTCTTTGTCCATGCCGATAAACCACTGCGCGGTGGCGCGGTAGATCAGCGGGGTCTTGTGGCGCCAGCAGTGCATGTAGCTGTGCTTGATGGTGTCGGTCTGCATCAGCGCACCGACTTCGCGCAGCTTGTCGATGATCGGCTGGTCGGCCTTGAAGATGAACTGGCCGCCGAAGAATTCGAGCGAAGGCACGTAGACGCCGTTGCTTTGCACCGGGTTGATGATGTCGTCGTTGACCAGGCCGTATTTCTTGCAGATGACAAAGTCGTCCACGCCATACGCTGGCGAGCAGTGAACAATGCCAGTACCCGAACCCAGTTCGACGTAGTCAGCCAGGTACACCGGCGACAGGCGGTCATAGAACGGGTGACGGAAATTGATCAGCTCCAGCGCGGAGCCAGTGGTGGTGGCGATCACCGCACCTTGCAGCTCATAACGCGCCAGGCAGGCCTCGACCATTTCCTCGGCCAGCACCAGCAGGCGATCACCGACGTCCACCAGGGCGTAGGTGAATTCCGGGTGCACGTTCAGCGCCTGGTTGGCCGGGATGGTCCACGGGGTGGTGGTCCAGATCACGATGGCTGCGGGCTTGCTCAGGCTTGCCAGGCCAAAGGCCTCGGCCAGCTTGGCGTCGTCGGCAATCGGGAAGGCCACGTCGATGGTCGAGGACTTCTTGTCTTCGTACTCGACTTCCGCTTCAGCCAGGGCCGAGCCGCAGTCGAAACACCAGTTCACCGGCTTGAGGCCCTTGAACACGAAACCGCCCTTGACGATTTCGGCCAAGGCACGGATTTCACCGGCCTCGTTCTTGAAGTTCATGGTCTTGTACGGGTTGTCCCACTCGCCGAGCACGCCCAGGCGGATGAATTCGGACTTCTGCCCTTCGATCTGCTCGGTGGCGTAGGCACGGCACAGTTCGCGGGTTTTATCCGCGCCCAGGTTCTTGCCGTAGGTCACTTCGACTTTGTGTTCGATCGGCAGGCCGTGGCAGTCCCAGCCAGGGACATACGGCGCGTCGAAACCGGAAAGGGTTTTCGAGCGCAGGATCATGTCCTTGAGAATCTTGTTCAGCGCATGACCGATGTGAATCGTGCCGTTGGCATAAGGAGGGCCGTCGTGCAGGACGAACTTCGGACGATCCTTGCCAATTTCGCGCAACTTTCCGTACAGGCCAATACTGTCCCAGCGCTGCAGGATCTGCGGTTCGCGCTGTGGCAGGCCGGCCTTCATTGGGAAGGCGGTGTCCGGAAGGTTTAGCGTGGCTTTATAGTCGGTCATTTAAGGCTCTTCGGTTAGCGATGGGCGCTAGGTGCGGCTAGTGCACGGGCGGCGGCGACATCCGCATTGATCGCCGTTTTCAACGCCTCAAGCGAGGCGAAACGCTGCTCTTCACGCAGCTTCTGGTGGAAAACCACCGTCAAACGCCGGTCATACAAATCACCGGCAAAATCCAAAAGGTGAACTTCCAGGTGGGCCTTGCCATCACCTGCAACCGTGGGCCTGACGCCTATGTTGGCGACTCCTGGCCACGATTGGCCATCGATGTCGACGCTCACCAGGTAAACCCCGGTCAGCGGCACACGACGGCGCTTGAGTTGCACGTTGGCGGTTGGCGTGCCCAATTGGCGCGCCAGCTTCTGGCCGTGCAGTACCCGTCCGGCAATGCGGAACGGGCGACCGAGCAAACGCTCGGCCAGGGCGAAGTCGGCAGCGGCCAGGGCATTACGCACCTGGGTGCTGCTCACGCGCAGGCCGTCCAACTCGACGGTTTGCGCGGCTTCGACGGTGAAACCCTGGGTGATACCGGCGTGTTGCAGGAAATCGAAATCGCCGACGCGGTCGCAGCCGAAACGGAAGTCGTCACCGACCTCCAGGTGCTGCACGCCCAGGCCATCGACAAGGATCCGGTCGACGAACTCGGCAGCGCTGAGGCTCTGCAAACGCTGGTTGAAGGCCAGGCACAGGACGCGGTCCACGCCTTCTTCGGCCAGCAATTGCAGTTTGTCCCGCAGGCGGGCCAGACGGGCCGGCGCCGTTTCGGGGGTAAAGTATTCCCGCGGCTGTGGCTCAAAAATCACCACGCAGCTGGGCACGCCCAACTCGACCGCACGCTCGCGCAGCCTGGCCAGGATAGCCTGGTGGCCACGGTGAACACCGTCAAAGTTGCCAATAGTGGCGACGCAGCCCCGATGCTGGGGGCGCAGGTTGTGGAGACCTCGAACCAGCTGCATAACGCGCTTCTTGCTCATAAAGTGGTCGATTATAACCACACCCGGCCCCGGACGACAGGCAACAGCGCAGGCCAAATGGATCGAATCGATAAAACAACCGTTTTATCGCGGCAAACGCTCTATCCGAGGGACTTGCGATTGAAATCCCGCAGGCGGAAGCCCTGCAGCAGCAACATCCCGAAGTACACCACCACGCCCGCCACCACCAGAACGCCCAGGCGCATGAAGCGCTCCAGCATATGGCCTTCGTCCCAGGCCGGCATAAAGTGCATCAGCCCGAGCAACACCGCCGACATTGCCGCCACTGCCACCAGCAACTTGAGGGCAAACATGCCCCAGCCTGGCTGTGGTTGGAACATCTGCTGTTTGCGCAGCTGGTAAAACAGCAGGCCCGCATTGATGCAGGCGCCGGCGCTGATCGCCAGGGCGAGGCCGGCGTGGGCCAGTGGGCCGATAAACACCAGGTTGAGCAGTTGCGTGACGACCAGCGTGAAAATCGCGATCTTCACCGGCGTGCGGATGTTTTGCTGGGCATAGAAGCCCGGCGCCAGCACCTTGATCACAATGATCCCGAGCAGCCCGACGGAGTAGGCAATCAGCGCACGCTGGGTCATCAAGGCGTCATGGGCATCGAACTGACCGTACTGGAACAACGACACGGTGAGCGGCTCGGCCAGGATCCCCAGCGCCAGGGAGCACGGCAGCACCAGCACAAAGCACAGGCGCAGGCCCCAATCGAGGATCCGCGAGTATTCCTGACGGTCCTTGCTCGCATAGGTGCGCGCCAGCGTGGGCAGCAGGATCGTGCCAAGGGCCACGCCAAGTACGCCGGACGGCAGCTCCATCAGGCGGTCGGCGTAGTACATCCAGGATACCGAGCCCGAGACCAGCAGCGAGGCGAATGCGGTGTTGATGATCAAGGAGATCTGGCTGACCGACACGCCGAGGATCGCCGGCAGCATGTTGCGCATCACCCGCCATACGCCGGTGTCCTTGAGGTTCAGGCGCGGCAAGACGAGCATGCCGATTTTTTTCAGGTGTGGCAGCTGGTAGAGCAATTGCGCCAGGCCACCCGCCAGCACGGCCCACCCGAGGGCCATCACCGGTGGATCGAAGTACGGCGTGAGGAACAGCGCGAAAATGATCATGCTGACGTTGAGCAACGTCGGTACAAAGGCCGGCACCGAGAAGCGGTTCCAGGTATTGAGGATCGCCCCGGCCAGGGACGACAACGAGATCAGCAATATATAAGGAAAGGTCACGCGCAGCAGATCGGTGGTCAGCGCGAATTTTTCCGGGGTGTTGGCGAAGCCCGGCGCGGTAGCCCAGATCACCCAGGGCGCGGCGAGCATGCCGGCGATCGTCACCAGCATCAGCACCAGGGTCAGCAGGCCCGAGACGTAGGCAATAAAGGTACGGGTCGCCTCCTCGCCCTGCTGGGTCTTGTATTCGGCCAGGATCGGCACGAACGCCTGGGAAAACGCACCCTCGGCGAAGATACGCCGCAACAGGTTCGGCAACTTGAAGGCAATAAAGAAGGCATCCGTGGCCATGCTGGCGCCAAAAATGCGCGCCAGCAGGGTGTCACGCACAAACCCCAATACCCGGGAGATCATCGTGATAGAGCTGACGGCAGCCAACGATTTGAGCAGATTCATTGAAAGAGTTTGCGCCTATAGATAAAGAGCAGGCGAACTGTGCGCCTACTTATGCGATACTGCGCGCCTGCAACAGCACAGAGCCAAAGCTCGCGAGTTTACAGGTCAAGCGCCGGAAATAAATCACCCGCCTCTTCAGATCGACCACTCAGCAGTTCGCATCAGCCGCCCTTGACAACCCATCAAGTCATCGGCATGATTCGCGGCCTATTTTGTTTGCTATTTCCTAAAAAGTCTTTCGAGGAGCTCGACGGTGGCCAACACACCTTCCGCCAAAAAACGTGCAAAACAGGCTGAGAAGCGTCGCAGCCACAACGCCAGCCTGCGTTCCATGGTTCGTACCTACATCAAGAATGTAGTTAAGGCCATCGACACCAAAGACGCTGAAAAAGCCCAAGCTGCTTACGTTCTGGCCGTGCCAGTTATCGACCGTATGGCCGATAAAGGCATCATCCACAAGAACAAGGCCGCTCGCCATAAGAGCCGCCTGAATGGCCACATCAAGGCTCTGAGCGTCGCTGCTGCAGCCTAAGTGGTAACAACTGCAACGCAACCCCGGTTGCGAAACAGTTAAGAAATGCCCCGAACCGAAAGGTCCGGGGCATTTTTGTTTGTGCGGGCTTTTTGTTTGTGCGGTTTTTTTGTGGTGAGCGGGCTTGCCCCGCGTTGGGCTGCGTAGCGGCCCCATCAAGATCACCGCACTCCTCCAGTGAGACCGCGTCCTCTGGTTTTGGGGCCGCTGCGCAGCCCAACGCGGGGCAAGCCCGCTCACCACAAAAGCCTGGTGCATAAGAGTCCGCTGGAGCAAACAGCTGTGCTCGGCTGGATTTTCAGGCACAAAAAAAACGCCCCGAACCAGTCGGGGCGTTTTGCTACCTATTGATCAAACATCAATCAATGGTGGTGACCGCCTTCACCGTGGACGTGGCCGTGAGCCACTTCTTCCTGGGAAGCGTCGCGGATGGCAACGATCTTCACTTGGAAGTTCAGGCGCTGGCCAGCCAGAGGGTGGTTGCCGTCGACGGTTACGTCGTCGCCGTCCAGGTCACGGATGGTGACGATCTGCATTTGGCCGTCCGGCGCAGAAGCGTGGAACTGCATGCCCACTTCCAACTCATCCACACCTTCGAACATGCTGCGGCTCAGGGTGCTGACCAGTTCGGCGGAGTATTCGCCGTAGGCATCTTCAGGTTCTACGGCAACGGTCAGTTCATCACCGACGCTCTTGCCTTCCAGCGCCTTTTCCAGGCCCGGGATGATGTTACCTGCGCCTTGCAGGTAGACCAGCGGCGCGCCGCCGGCGGAGCTGTCGATGACCTCACCAGCGTCGTTGGTCAGGGTATAGTCGATGGAGACAGCCTTGTTAGCGGCGATCGTCATGGGGCGAGACCTTTTGCATAAGAATGAAGAACGGACAAGTCTAAACAAGGATTTGCCCGAAAGCGAACAGAACCCGGACGGACGGGACCGATCAACGGTCGCGACGATCACCGGATTCCACCAGGATGATGACCAGCACTGGGTTGCCGAGCTGTCTTGTGGCCATACCCAGCACCTGCGCCACCAGCCGCCCTGGCAGTCCCGCGCCTGGGTGCTGGACCCCGCGCAACGCCTGGAAAAAATAGGCCAGCCCTTTGCCTGCGGCTGGTGTGCGCAAGTGCGCGAATAACGATAACCTTGGCGCCTGATTCCCGGTAGGCACTCACGCATAGAGCGCCACCGAAGCCATGCACCTCCAGAGAATTCGCATGCAGACTTTTTTTATCGCGCCCACCGATTTTGGTGTGGGTCTGACCTCCATCAGCCTTGGGCTGGTACGCACCCTCGAGCGGGCCGGGCTGAAAGTCGGTTTCTTCAAGCCGATTGCCCAGCCACACCCCGGCGACACCGGGCCCGAACGCTCCACCGAACTGATCGCCCGCACCCACGGCTTGAAGCCGCCGCAACCGCTGGGCCTGGCCCACGTCGAGCGCATGCTCGGCGACGGCCAACTCGACGAACTGCTCGAAGAGATCATCACCCTGTATCAACAGGCCGCCGTCGGTAAGGACGTGCTGATCGTCGAAGGCATGGTGCCGACCCGCAGCGCCAGCTATGCCGCGCGGGTCAACCTGCACCTGGCCAAGAGCCTGGACGCGGAAGTGATCCTGGTCTCGGCCCCGGAAAACGAAGTACTCACCGAACTCTCCGGCCGCGTGGAACTGCAGGCCCAGCTTTTCGGCGGCCCGAAAGACCCGAAAGTGCTGGGTGTGATCCTCAACAAAGTGCGCACCGATGAAAGCATGGAGGCCTTTTCAGCACGCCTGAAAGAGCATTCGCCGTTGTTGCGCAGCGGCGATTTCCGCCTGCTCGGCTGCATTCCCTACCAACCCGAACTCAACGCGCCGCGTACCCGCGACGTCGCCGACCTGATGGGCGCGCAGATCCTCAATGCCGGTGATTACGAAACCCGGCGCATGACCAAGATCATCATCTGCGCGCGCACCATGCGCAACACCGTGGAGCTGCTCAAGCCGGGCGTGCTGGTGGTAACGCCGGGCGACCGCGACGACATCATCCTCGCCGTGAGCCTGGCCGCGATCAACGGCGTGCCGCTGGCCGGCCTGCTGCTGACCAGCGACACCCTGCCCGACCCGCGCATCATGGAGCTGTGCCGCGGCGCGTTCCAGGCTGGGCTGCCGGTGCTGTCGGTGAGCACCGGTTCCTACGACACGGCCAACCAGCTCAACAGCCTGAACAAGGAAATCCCCATCGATGACCGCGAGCGCGCGGAGATCATCACCGATTTCGTCGCCAGCCACCTCGATGCGCACTGGCTGCACCAGCGCTGCGGCACGCCACGGGAAATGCGCCTGTCGCCGGCGGTGTTCCGCTACCAGTTGATCCAGCGTGCCCAGGCCGCGAACAAGCGCATCGTCTTGCCCGAAGGCAGCGAACCACTGACCGTTCAGGCTGCGGCCATCTGCCAGGCGCGTGGCATCGCACGCTGCGTGCTGCTGGCCAAGCCGGCGGATGTGGAAGCCGTCGCCCGCGCCCAGGGCATCGAATTGCCCGAAGGCCTGGAAATTCTCGACCCGGACCTGATTCGTCAACGCTACGTCGAGCCGATGGTTGCCCTGCGCAAGAGCAAGAGCCTCAACGCGCCGATGGCCGAGCAGCAGTTGGAAGACACCGTGGTGATCGCCACCATGATGCTTGCATTGGATGAGGTCGACGGCCTGGTTTCCGGGGTTATCCACTCCACGGCCAACACCATCCGCCCCGCCCTGCAGTTGATCAAGACCGCACCGGGTTGCACGCTGGTGTCGTCGGTATTCTTCATGCTGTTCCCCGAGCAGGTGCTGGTGTACGGCGACTGCGTGATGAACCCGCACCCCAGCGCCGCCGAGCTGGCGGAAATCGCCCTGCAAAGCGCCGATTCGGCCGCCGCCTTTGGCATTACTCCGCGCGTGGCGATGATCAGCTACTCCAGCGGCGACTCGGCGAGCGGTGAGGAAGTGGAGAAGGTCCGCGAAGCCACCCTTCTCGCCCATGAACAGCAAAGCTCACTGCTGATCGACGGTCCGTTGCAGTACGACGCCGCCGCCAACGAAAACGTCGCCCGCCAACTGGCGCCTGACAGCCTGGTCGCCGGCAAGGCCACCGTGTTCGTGTTCCCGGACCTAAACACCGGCAACACCACTCACAAGGCCGTGCAACGCAGCGCCGATTGCGTCAGCCTGGGGCCGATGCTCCAGGGCCTGCGCAAACCGGTCAACGACCTGCCTCGCGGCGCCCAGGTCGACGACATCGTGTACACCATCGCGCTGACTGCGATCCAAGCCGCCAACCGACCTATGGATATCTAAATGCTGGATTTTCTACCTGCCGCCGTACGCGGGGTGATCGCGTCCCTGCTGTTGGCGCTGAACACGATCCTGCTGTGTTCGTTCCTGTTTATCGTGGCGCTGTTCAAGGCGCTGCCGTTTGCCAAGCGCTTCAGCGAATGGCTGATGAACCAGACCCACGAGGCCTGGATCAGCAACAACAATGCCTGGATGACCCTGGTGCGACGCACCCGCTGGCACATCAAAGGCCTTGAGGGCCTGGTCTATCAGCACTCGTACCTGGTGACGAGTAACCACCAGAGCTGGGTCGACATCATGGTGCTGCAATACGTGCTCAATCGACGGATTCGCCCGCTGAAGTTCTTCCTCAAGCAGGAGCTGATCTGGGTGCCGGTGATCGGCCTCGCTTGGTGGGCGCTGGGCTTCCCGTTCATGAAGCGCTACACCAAGGCGTACCTGGAAAAGCACCCGGAGAAGAAAGGCAAGGACCTGGAAACCACCCGCAAGACCTGTGCGAAGTTTCGCGACAACCCGGTGGGCATTTTCAACTTCGCTGAAGGCACGCGCTTTACCCCCGGCAAGCATGCGCAGCAGAAATCGCCGTTCCGTTACCTGCTCAAGCCCAAGGCTGGTGGCATCGCGTTTGTACTGGATGCCATGGGTGAGCAGCTGAAATCACTGGTCAACGTGACCATTCACTACCCTGCCGGGCGCCCCGGGTATTGGGATTTGCTCTGCGGGAATGTGAAAGAGGTGGTCGTGCAATTTGAGGAAGTGCAGATTCCGGCCGAGTTCATTGGCAAGAATTATGAGCAGGATGGCGAGTATCGGTTGGCGTTCCAGGGGTGGATCAACCGGTTGTGGGAAGAGAAGGACCAGTTGTTGGAGAAACTGCACACAGAATTCCCAGGCAAAAGATGATCAACCTGTGGGAGCTGGCTTGCCTGCGATAGCGGTGGGTCAATTACTGATATATCAACTGACAGTCAGCAATCGCAGGCAAGCCAGCTCCCACATTGATTGAGCCTGATCTTGAGGATGTAAAAAAGCCCGTCACCGAGTCATCGGTGGCGGGCTTTTTTGTGGCGGCGAGGTTTAGATCGCGCCGCGCTGACGCAACAGCTCCAGCACTTGCTTGACGCTGTCTTCCAGCGACAAGGCCTGGGTGTCGATCACCAGGTCGGCATTCAACGGCACGTCGTACGGGAAAGACTCGCCAGGGATGTTATCCCCACCCGCGGCGTACAGGCCTTGCGGATCACGCTCGGCGCACACCAGCGGCGAGGCTTGCACATAGACCGTGAGCAGGCGGTCGGCGCCGATCAGCGCCTTGGCCTGTTCGCGACCCTCGGCATCCGGTGCAACAAAGGCGGCCAGGGTCAGCAGGCCAGCCTCGTTGAACTGACGCGCCACATGCGCGGCACGCCGCCAGTTTTCGGTACGCCCGGCACGGTCCTGCGGCAGACCTTTGTTCAGGTCGTGACGCAGGTTCTGGCCATCGAGTACGAACACCGCACGCCCCATGTCGAAGAGCTTGCGCTCAACCGCATAAGCCAGGGTGCTTTTGCCGGCGCCCGACAGGCCGCTGAACAGCACGGTGGCCGGTTGCTGGCCGAAACGCAGCGCGCGCTCCTCGGTGGCCACATGCGCGAGACTGCCGTGCTGCGCAGCGCCGCCATGGTTGACCGGCGGCGCGATGATCATGCCCGCGGCCACAGTGCCGTTGGTCAATCGATCGATGACGATAAACGCACCGGTGGTGCGGTTGCTGTCGTAGCCGTCCAACGCAATGGCGGCGTCGAGGCTGACCTTGACCCGGCCGATCTCGTTCAACTGCAGCGAACTTGCCGGGCCTTCGGCCAGGGTGTTCACGTCCACGCGGTGCACGATGCTGGTGATGGAACCCGGCACGTAGCTGGTGGCGCGCTTGATGTCGTATTTCTTGCCCGGCAGCATCGGCTCTTCGGCCATCCACACCAGCATGGCGTCAAAGGCGTCAGTCACTTGCGGCACGTTGTCGGCATGCACCAGCAAGTCGCCACGGGAGATGTCGATCTCGTCTTCCATGGTCAGGGTCACGGCCTGGCCAGGCCCCGCATGCTCCAGCTCACCTTCGAAGGTGACGATGGATTTGACCCGGCTGCTCTTGCCCGACGGCAGCACCACGACTTCGTCGCCCTTGTGCACGACGCCGCTGGCGAGGGTGCCGGCGAAACCACGGAAGTTCAGGTTCGGACGGTTGACGTACTGCACCGGGAACCGCAGGTCGGTGTAGTTGCGGTCATTGGCGATCTCGACGGTTTCGAGAATCTCCATCAGCGATTGGCCGGTGTACCACGGCGAACGCTCGCTCTTGTTCACCACGTTGTCGCCCTTGAGCGCCGACATCGGCACGAAGGCCAAGGTGCTCGGCTTGAAGGCGATACCGTCGGCGAACTTCAGGTAATCGGCCTTGATCTGCTCGAATACGCTTTGGTCGAAGCCATTGATGTCCATCTTGTTGACGGCCACCACGATGTGTTTGATCCCCAGCAACGAGGCGATGAAGCTGTGGCGACGGGTCTGGGTCTGCACGCCGTAGCGGGCGTCGATCAGGATGATCGCCAGGTCACAGGTGGACGCACCGGTGGCCATGTTGCGGGTGTACTGCTCATGGCCGGGGGTGTCGGCGATGATGAATTTGCGCTTGGCGGTGGAGAAGTAGCGGTAGGCAACATCAATGGTGATGCCCTGCTCACGCTCGGCCTGCAGACCGTCGACCAGCAACGCCAGGTCGATGTCATCGCCCGTGGTGCCGGACTTCTTCGAATCGCGGGTGATGGCTTCCAGGTGATCTTCGTAGATCATCTTGGAGTCGTGCAGCAGGCGCCCGATCAGGGTGCTCTTGCCGTCGTCGACGTTGCCACAGGTCAGGAAGCGCAACATTTCCTTGCGCTCGTGCTGGCCCAGGTAGGCGAGGATGTCCTCGCTGATCAAATCAGATTGATGGCTCATTGCATTCAAGCTCCAAGCTGTAAGCTTCAAGCGGCAAGCTTGTCGGCGTACAGCTAGTCAGAAATTTTGTTGATCAGGCCGCAGAGCATTTTTGAAAGCTCGCGAGTTTCTGTAATCCAGTTTTCAGCCAGCGGGCGGGCGATGTAGGCAATGTCACAACCGATGAAGATCTGAGTTCGTAGCTCCCCACAAGAAGCCTTTGCAATCCAAAGAAAGTAAGCTTTCTCTTTGGCGCTACGACGTTCCATGCCTTCAGCAATATTGGAAGGCACCGAAAGTGCAGATCGGGTGATTTGATCTTTGAAGCCAAAATCCCCGCACTCCGCAAACTCGCTATAGATCTGCACCGCTAGACACTTGCTTCTTTGCCAGACAACCAGTTTCTCGAAGTCCATCACGAGTCACTCAGTAGCGGCTCGCAACAACCGGCTGCAAGCACCAAGCTGCAAAATTACGCATACCGCCTTTAACTTGCAGCTTGCCGCTTGTAACTCGAAGCTTAAAAGTACCCTTGACGTTTTTTATCTTCCATCGAGCCTGCGCCATCGTGGTCGATGACACGGCCCTGGCGCTCGGAAGTTCGCGTCAGGAGCATTTCCTGAATGATGTCGGTCAGCGTCTCGGCTTCGGACTCCACCGCGCCCGTCAACGGGTAGCAGCCAAGGGTACGGAAACGTACTTTCTTTTTGACGATTCGGGCTTTGTCTTCGTCGGACAAGTGCTCGAGGATGCGGTCGTCGTCGATCATGATCAACGTGCCGTTCTTCTCGATCACTTCGCGCTCGGCGGCGAAGTACAGCGGCACGATCGGGATGCCTTCCAGGTAGATGTACTGCCAGATATCCAGCTCGGTCCAGTTGGACAGCGGGAACACACGGATCGACTCGCCCTTGTTGACGTTGCCGTTGTAGACGTTCCACAGCTCCGGGCGCTGGTTCTTCGGGTCCCAGCGGTGCTTGCTGTCGCGGAACGAGTACACGCGCTCTTTGGCGCGGGATTTCTCTTCATCGCGACGGGCACCGCCGAAGGCGGCGTCGAAACCATGTTTGTCCAGGGCCTGCTTGAGGCCTTCGGTCTTCATGATATCGGTGTGCTTGGCGCTGCCGTGGGTGAACGGGTTGATGCCCTGCGCCACACCATCCGGGTTGACGTGGGTGATCAGGTCCAGGCCCAGCTCCTCGACCATTTTGTCGCGGAACTTGTACATCTCCTGGAATTTCCAGCGGGTGTCGACGTGCATCACCGGGAACGGCAGCTTGCCCGGGAAGAAGGCCTTGCGTGCCAGGTGCAGCATCACGGCGGAGTCTTTACCGATCGAGTAGAGCATCACCGGGTTGTCGAACTCGGCGGCGACCTCGCGGATGATGTGGATGCTTTCCGCCTCCAGCTGTTTCAGATGCGTCAGTTTGTCGACCATGGTTACTCACGGAAAAACGATCTTATGGACGGCCAGCGGGCCGTGTTCGAGCGGGGCATGCTAGCACAGCACCTTCTTCTATTCAGGGAGCCAGCTAGATCGAAACGGTATATGAATATGCCTCGTGGTTTGGGGTGCAACGCGTTCAGGTGTGGGAGCTGGCTTGCCGGCGATGGCTTCAACTCGGTGTGCCGGATGTACCGAGTTGCCTGCGTCGCAGGCAAGCCAGTTCCCACAGGGGTTCAGTTGCATGGCTTAGATCGGGTTGGGGCAGTCGATGAACAAATGCTCCAGGGCAAAACGCCGCGCCAGGTAATCGCCCAGTGCCTGCACGCCGTAGCGTTCGGTGGCGTGATGGCCGGCCGCGATAAAGCTGATGTCGTTTTCGCGAGCGCTGTGGAAGGTCTGCTCCGACGCCTCGCCACTCATGAACAGGTCGACGCCGGCGGCAATCGCGTCGTCGATATAGCCCTGGCCCCCGCCGGTGCACCAGCCGACGCGGCGGATCATCTCGCTGCCTTCGATCAGCAAGGGCTCGCGGCCCATGACGTCCTGCACCCGGCGTGCGAAGTCGCGCGGTGACAGCGGCTCGGAGAGTGAACCGACCAGGCCGACGATCTTCGGGTTGCTCGGGTCCAGCGGGCCTTCGACCGTGATGTCCAGTTGGCGGGCGAGTTGCACGTTGTTGCCGACGTCAGGGTGCAGGTCCAGCGGCAGGTGGTAGGCCAGCAGGCTGATGTCGTGCTTGAGCAGCGTTTTCAGGCGGCGTTGCTTCATGCCGGTGATGCAGGGGTTTTCGCCCTTCCAGAAATAACCGTGGTGCACCAGGATCAGATCGGCCTGCGCTTCGACGGCTGCATCCAGCAGCGCCTGGCTGGCGGTCACGCCGCTGACGATGCGCATCACCTGCGGGCGCCCCTCGACCTGCAGGCCATTGGGGCAATAATCGGCAATTTTTGCACTGCCGAGGTAGCGGTCCGCTTCCTCGACGAGGGTGGTAAGGGGGACGGCCATAAAAGACTCCTAAATATCCCGTTCCGAGGCGCTCTCAGCCTCGTATAATGCGCGACATTATGGGCGCTCTCCCGCCCCCTGCAACCTGTCAGGACTTACTTGATGCTCAAGGCACTGCGTTTTTTTGGATGGCCATTGCTGGCTGGCGTGCTGATCGCGATGCTGATTATTCAGCGTTTCCCCCAGTTGGTGGGCTTACCCAGCCTTGATGTGAACCTGCAGCAGGCGCCGCAAACCAGCGCGGTGGTGCAAGGCCCGGTGACCTATGCGGACGCTGTCGTTATCGCGGCGCCAGCGGTGGTCAACCTGTACACCACGAAAGTCATCAACAAACCCGCTCATCCATTATTCGAAGACCCGCAATTTCGCCGCTATTTCGGCGACAACGGCCCCAAGCAGCGGCGCATGGAATCCAGCCTCGGCTCCGGCGTGATCATGAGCCCCGAGGGCTACATCCTCACCAACAACCACGTGACCACCGGCGCCGACCAGATCGTGGTCGCCCTGCGCGATGGCCGCGAGACCCTGGCCCGCGTGGTCGGCAGCGACCCCGAAACCGACCTCGCGGTGCTGAAGATCGACCTCAAGAGCCTGCCTTCAATCACCCTCGGTCGCTCCGACGGCCTGCGCGTCGGTGACGTCGCACTGGCCATCGGCAACCCGTTCGGGGTGGGCCAGACGGTGACCATGGGCATCATCAGCGCCACCGGGCGTAACCAGTTGGGCCTCAACAGCTACGAAGACTTCATCCAGACCGACGCGGCGATCAACCCGGGCAACTCGGGCGGCGCACTGGTGGATGCCAATGGCAACCTGACCGGTATCAACACGGCGATTTTCTCCAAGTCCGGCGGCTCCCAGGGCATCGGTTTTGCGATCCCGGTGAAACTGGCGATGGAAGTGATGAAGTCGATCATCGAGCACGGCCAGGTGATTCGCGGCTGGCTGGGGATCGAAGTACAACCGTTGACCAAGGAGCTGGCCGAGTCCTTTGGCTTGACCGGGCGCCCGGGCATCGTGGTCGCCGGGATTTTCCGCGACGGCCCGGCGCAGAAAGCCGGCCTGCAACTGGGCGATGTGATCCTCAGCATCAACGGCGAACCGGCCGGCGATGGGCGCAAATCGATGAACCAGGTGGCGCGGATCAAGCCGACCGACAAGGTGGCAATCCAGGTGATGCGCAACGGTAAAGAGATCAAGCTGCTGGCAGAAATCGGCTTGCGCCCACCGCCTGCACCGGTCAAAGAAGAGGAATAAGACGCCTCGCCAGGTACCCGTTCGCGGGTACCTGTAAGCTCATATTTCAAAGCGAAGGCATTCTCATTAGTCATGTTATATTGTTTCAATATCGCTATTGGAACGTTCTATCATGCCGTCTCGAAGAATTGCCCCCATGGCTGGCCTGGCCCTGGGCTTGTTGCTTGACCCCGCCTACGCCGAAGACAACACCCTGGAACTCGACACCATCAGCGTCACCACCGACGCCTATGAATCCGCCACCGGCCCGGTCAAGGGCTACCGTGCAACGCGTTCGGCCAGTGCGACAAAAACCGACACAGCCCTGCGCGACATCCCACAATCGATCAGCGTGATTCCCGCAACGGTGCTCAAGGATCTGGGCAGCACCCAGGTAGAACGCGCCCTTGAGTTTGCCGGTGGCGTGTCCAAGCAAAACAACTTCGGCGGCCTCACCCTCTACGAATACAGCGTGCGCGGCTTCACCACGTCGGAGTTTTACCAGGACGGTTTCAGCGCCAACCGTGGCTACACGAGCACGCCGGACACCGCCAATATCGAACGCATCGAAGTACTCAAGGGCCCCGCCGCGAGCCTCTACGGCCGTGGCGATCCCGGCGGCACCGTGAACATCGTCACCAAGAAGCCCCAGCCCGATGCCTTCACCACCGTGCAAACCAGCGCCGGCAGTTGGGATCGCTATCGCACCGCCGTCGACCTCAACACCCCGCTGGACAGCGAGGGCAACCTGCTCTCGCGAGTCAACCTGGCCGTGGAAGACAACCACAGCTTTCGCGACCATGTGCAGAGCAAGCGGGTCTTTGTTGCCCCCTCATTCAGTTGGCAGCTGGACCCGGACACACATCTGCTGGTGGAAAGCGAATTGGTGCGCCACAGCTCCACCTTCGACCGCGGCATCGTCGACGCCAGCGGCGTGTCCCGCGCCACCTTCCTGGGTGAACCCAACGACGGCGATATCGACAACCATAACAACCGTCTCCAGGCCAGCCTTGAGCATCATCTCAACGACGCCTGGAAACTGCGCCTGGCCAGCCACTACAAACAGGGCAGCCTGTGGGGCGACGCCTCGGAAAACCGCGCACTGAACGCCGACGGCCACACCATCGACCGCCGCTACCGTGAACGCTCCATGGGCTGGCACGACAGCATTACCCAGTTGGAGCTGCGCGGCCTGTTCGACATCGGCAGTTGGCAGCACGAGTTGCTGGTTGGCACCGAATACGAGGACTATCGCAAGAAAGAACGCGTCACGGCGATTGGCGGGAGCCGCTACACCCTCGATATCTACAACCCGGTCTACGGCCAGCCCAAACCCATCGGCGCGCGCTCCGGCACTGACTTCTTCGAACAGACCCAAAGCCATGCGCTGAACCTGCAAGACCAGGTCATCTTCACCGACCGCCTGCGCGGCATGGTCGGTGCGCGCTTCGAGCATTTCGAGCAGAGCATCGACGACTTCACCCGCAACCACGCCAGAAGCCACCAAACCCACGATGCCTTGACCCAGCGTGCCGGCCTGCTCTATCAGCTCACGCCGCAAGTCGGGGTGTTCGCCAATGCCTCCACGTCGTTCAAGCCCAACAGCGGGCTGGGCGCCGACGGGAAATCCTTCAAGCCGGAAGAAGGTATGGGCTATGAAGTGGGGGTCAAGAGCGAGCTGTTCGACGACCGTCTCAGCGCCACCCTGGCCGCGTTCCATATCGAGAAGGAAAATGTACTCACCCTGGACCCCGCCACCAACCTCAACCGCGCCGTGGGCAAGGCGCGCAGCCAAGGCCTTGACCTGCAACTGAGCGGGCAAGTGAGCGATGCCGTGCGAGTGATCGGCGCGTTTGCCTACATCGACGCCGAGGTGACCAAAGGCGATAAAACCCTTCCCGCCGGCAGCCGGATCCTCGGCGTGGCCAAGCGCAGCGGCAGTCTGCTGGGCGTGTATGAGTTCCAGGACGGCGCGTTGCGCGGCTCAGACCTGGGGGCGGCGTTCACTTATGTAGGTGACCGCTCGGGTGAGGCAGGGACGCGTTTCGAACTGCCGGCTTATCACACCGTTGACCTGTTGGCCCATTACAAGGCCACGGACAACCTCACCGTGGGGCTGAACCTCAACAACCTGTTTGATGAGAATTACTACGAGCGGTCCTACAGCAGCTACTGGATCAGCCCCGGCGAGCCGCGCAATTTCACGGTCAGCCTGACCCTCAACCTGTAACACCCTCTAACTGTAGGCGCCGGCAAGCCAGCGCCTACAGTTAGATCGGTATAGGGTCTGGTTACAGCGCCGTTGGGGCTCTCTCACACAAGGTATTGAGCGCCTTCGCCCACTGTGGATCATCATTCAGGCACGGCACCAGCACCAGCTCCTCGCCCCCGGCCTCGCGGAACTGCTCCAGGCCGCGATCGCCGATTTCTTCCAGGGTCTCGATGCAGTCGGCGACAAACGCCGGGCACATCACCAGCAGCTTTTTCACACCTTGCTGTGCCAACGCCTCCAGGCGCGCTTCGGTGTAGGGTTCGATCCATTTGGCGCGGCCCAGGCGCGATTGGAACGCCACCGACCATTTATCTTCCGGCAAGCCCAGGCGCGCGGCAAAGTCACGGGCGACGCTGAAGCACTGCGCGCGATAGCAAGTCTTGAGCACCTCGGCGGAGGCGTTCTTGCAGCAGTCGGCATCCTTGAAGCAATGCTGGCCGGTGGGATCGAGTTTGGTCAGGTGGCGCTCAGGCAAGCCGTGGAAACTCAGCAGCAGGTGGTCGTAATCCTGTTCCACATAAGGCCGCGCGCTTGCTACCAGGGCGTCGAGATATTCGGGCTGGTCGTAGAACGGTTGCAGGATCGAGAACTGCACATCGAGCTTTTTATCGCGCACCACGCGCCTGGCTTCCTCGATGACGGTGGTCACGGTGCTGTCGGCGAACTGCGGGTACAACGGCGCGAGGGTGACTTTCTGAATGCCCTGGGCGGCGAGGCGGGTCAGCACGCTTTCAATCGACGGTTCGCCGTAGCGCATCGCCAACTCAACCGGGCCCTGGGTCCATTGCGCAGTCATCTGCTGTTGCAGGCGGCGGCTGAGCACCACCAGCGGCGAGCCCTCGTCCCACCAGATGGAGGCATAGGCGTGAGCCGATTGCTCGGGCCGCTTGATCAGGATCAGCGAGACCAGCAGACGCCGCACCGGCCACGGCAGGTCGATCACGTAAGGGTCCATCAGGAACTGATTGAGGTAGCTGCGCACATCGGCCACCGAAGTGGACGCCGGTGAGCCCAGGTTGACCAGTAACAACGCGTGATCCGTCATGCAACATCCTATCTCTAGAGGCGGCTGGACACGTCATCCAAAGCCGCGCGCAATTCAGTGAACTGGAAAGTGAACCCGGCCGCCAGCAACCGCTCTGGCAAGGCCTTTTGCCCGCCCAGCAACAGGCCGGACAACTCGCCCAGCCCGACCTTCAACGCAAAGGCCGGCATCGGCATGAACGCCGGGCGGTGCAACACCTGGCCCAACGTCTTGGCGAACTCACGGTTGCGTACCGGGTGTGGCGCGCAGGCATTATACGGACCGCTGGCGTCAGGCTTGTGCAGAAGAAAATCAATCAGGGCGATTTGATCCTTGATATGGACCCATGGCATCCACTGCCGACCGGTGCCGATCGGCCCGCCCAGCGCGAGTTTGAACGGCAGCAACAGCCGCGACAAAAAGCCGCCCTCTGCGGCCAGCACCAGGCCGGTACGCACCAGCACCACACGCACGCCCAACGCTTCGGCGCGCTGGGCGGTTTCCTCCCAGGCAATACACAACTGGCTGGGGAAATCGTCCTGCACCGGGCCGCTGGCTTCGGTGAGTTCTCGCTCGCCGCCGTCGCCATACCAGCCCACCGCCGAACCGGAGATCAACACCGAGGGTTTCTGTGCCAGGCCTTCCAGCCAGGCCAGCAGGGTTTCGGTAAGGCCGATACGGCTGCTCCACAACAGCGCCTTGCGCTTATGGGTCCAGGGACGGTCCGCAATAGCCGCGCCCGCCAGGTTGACCACCGCATCCACCGGGCCGATCACCTCTTGCAGGCGCCCCACACCCAGGACCTGGTCGCCACACAAACGGGCCACCTGTTCCGGATCACGACTCCACACGGTCAAGCGGTGACCCTGGGCAAGCCAGTGTCGGCAAAGTTGGCGGCCAATCAAACCAGTACCGCCGGTCAGCAAAATGTGCATGGGATCTTCCTCATGTAACGTTTGCCGCCCATCGCTAGTCTATTTTATAAGCAGGGACCATTTGTAATCGGGCGTAACGCAGGTTCAAGCCTCAGCTTTAACCATAGGTCACGCCGTAAGAACAGGTAAGCCAAAACTTATACCAAAAAACAATATTGTACAGCTATTGGTGTCGGCGTAGTCTGTACCCAACGGTAAAACGAGGCCTCCCATGACTGTTCCCATCGCGATCATTGGCACCGGCATCGCCGGTCTCTCCGCCGCCCGAGCGTTAAGAGACGCTGGGCACGTTGTACAACTCTTCGATAAAAGCCGCGGCAGTGGTGGCCGCATGTCCAGCAAGCGTAGCGACGCCGGCGCGCTGGACATGGGTGCGCAGTACTTCACCGCCCGCGACCGCCGCTTCGTCAACGAAGTGCAGCGCTGGCAAAGCAACGGCTGGGCCGAGCAATGGAAGCCCCAGCTGTACAACTTCAAGTCCGGCCAACTCACCCCGTCTCCCGATGAACAAATCCGCTGGGTCGGCACGCCGCGCATGAGCGCGATCACCCGCGCCCTGCTCGATGACCTGCCGGTGGAGTTCGGTTGCCGCATCACCGAAGTGTTCCAGGGCAAACAGCACTGGAACCTGCTGGACGCCGACGGCGAAAACCACGGCCCG
Source organism: Pseudomonas sp. GW821-FHT05D12 (assembly GCF_059419825.1). NCBI lineage: Bacteria > Pseudomonadati > Pseudomonadota > Gammaproteobacteria > Pseudomonadales > Pseudomonadaceae > Pseudomonas > Pseudomonas sp. GW821-FHT05D12. Next base: position 529,745 of record NZ_JBWKSN010000001.1, read on the forward strand.
TTCAGCCACGTGATCATCGCCACACCCGCCCCGCAAGCCACCGCGCTATTGGCCGCCGCGCCCAAACTGGCAAGTGCCGCCGCCGGCGTGAAGATGGACCCGACCTGGGCCATCGCCCTGGCGTTCGACAAGCCCCTGGATACACCCATGCAAGGCTGCTTCGTGCAAGACAGTCCCCTCGACTGGCTGGCGCGAAACCGTAGCAAACCCGGACGCGACACCATCCTCGACACCTGGGTGCTGCACGCCACCAGCGCCTGGAGCAGGGACCACCTGGACCTGCCCAAGGAAGCCGTGATCGAACACCTGCATGGCGCCTTCGCCGAATTGCTGCACAGCGCCATGCCCGCCCCGTCGTTCAGCCTCGCGCATCGCTGGCTGTACGCGCGACCGTCCAGCGCCCATGAGTTCGGCGTGCTGGCCGACGCCGACCTGGGCCTGTACGTGTGTGGCGACTGGTGCCTGTCGGGCCGCGTCGAGGGTGCCTGGCTCAGCGGCCAGGAAGCCGCGCGACGCTTGATCGAGCACCTGCAATGAACCGCATCAACCCCGCTAAATTGCTGCTGTCGAAGTGGACAGCAGCGCACCCCCGCAACAAGGAAAAACACTTTTTGGTCACCGAGCTGATCCGTGACGAAGAAGGCACCGTGCTGGAAATCGACCTGCAAGCCGTCATGACGCGGCGCACCGAAAGACTGGCGTGGCAAAGCCTGCAGAACGCCGAGGACTGGCAGATCGGCTGGAAATAACCTCCGCGAAAAATACTTGTACAAAATATTTGACTTGTACAGCATCAAACCTATGATGAGATTTAGTTGTACAAGTTTTTAGTCTTGTACAGGAATCTTGTAGAGGTTTGGCCATGTCCCACTCCGGTAAGCCAAAGATCGCGATCAGCGCCTGCCTGCTTGGCGAAAACGTGCGCTTCAACGGCGGGCATAAACAATCCCTTCTCTGCAGCCAGACGCTCAGCGACTATTTCGAGTTCGTACCGCTGTGCCCAGAAGTCGCGATTGGCCTGGGCATCCCCCGCGAACCGATTCGCCTGGTAGGCGATCCGGCGCACCCGCAAGCCGTGGGCACCGTGCACCGCGAGCTGAATGTGACCCAACCGCTGGATGACTACGGCCAGCAGATGGCCGCCGCGCATACCGACCTGTGCGGTTACATCTTCATGCAGAAGTCACCGTCCTGCGGCCTGGAGCGAGTCAAGGTCTACCGCGACAACGGCACGCCGGTGGATGGCGGCGGGCGCGGCATCTACGCCCAGGCGTTTTGCTCGCGCCACCCCAACCTGCCGGTGGAAGAGGATGGTCGGCTGAACGACCCGGTGCTGCGGGAAAACTTCATGACCCGCGTCTTTGTCTACGCCAGCTGGCAACAACTGCTCGCCGAAGGGCTCAGCCGTCATCGCCTGCTGGCCTTCCATTCGCGCTACAAATACTTGTTGATGGCCCACAGCCCGGCGCACTACAAAAGCCTCGGCCACCTGCTGGGCAGCATGACCCGGAGCACCGACCTCGACGCCTTGGCCACCGGCTACTTCAGCGAACTGATGAGCGGCCTGCGCAAGTGCGCCACTCGGGGGACCCACACCAATGTGCTGCAACACATCAGCGGCTACCTCAAGCAAGCCATCAGCGCCGACGACAAACAGGAAATGCAGACCGTCATCGGCCAGTACCACCAGGGGATCGTGCCACTGGTGGTGCCGCTGACCTTGCTCAAGCATCACTTTCGCCAACACCCGGACCGCTACATCGCGCAGCAGGCGTACCTGCAACCGCACCCGGAAAATCTCAGCCTGCGTAATGCGATCTAACCTATGAAAGCCGCCCTGCAAGACGAAACCGGCGACGACATCGCCCAAGCCCTCGAAGACGGCTGGCTGCCGATTCGCGAAGTGGCGCGCCAGACCGGCGTCAACGCCGTGACCCTGCGCGCCTGGGAACGCCGCTATGGCCTGATCGTGCCCCAGCGCACGCCCAAGGGCCATCGGCTGTTCAGCGCCGATCACGTGCAACGCATCCACACCATCCTGACCTGGCTCAATCGCGGCGTGCCGGTCAGCCAGGTCAAAGGCCTGATCGACTCTGCCCAAGCCCTTCCAGAGACTGTCGAGAATGAGTGGCACGGGTTGCGCCAGAACCTGTTGAATGCCATCAGCGAATTGATCGAACGCCGGGTCGACGACGTCTTCAACCAGGCCATGGCGCTGTACCCGCCGCGCACGTTGTGCGAGCAATTGTTGCTGCCGCTGCTGCAGGACCTGGAGCAGCGCTGGCAAGGCCAGTTCGGCGCGCAGATGGAGCGGGTGTTTTTCCTGTCCTGGCTGCGCAGCAAATTTGGCGCACGCATTTATCACAACAACCGCCAGTTGCAGGGCCCGCCGCTGCTGCTGATCAACCAGTCCGACCTGCCGCTGGAGCCGCACCTGTGGCTCAGCGCCTGGCTGGCCAGCAGTGCCGATTGCCCGGTGGAAGTCTTCGATTGGCCACTGCCCGCCGGCGAATTGGCCCTGGCCGTGGAACACCTGCAACCGCGCGCGGTGCTGCTGTATTCGAGCAAGGCCCTCCACTTGTCGGCGCTCGCAAAACTATTGAGCGGCGTCAGTGGCCCAAAGTTGATCGTCGGACCAACGGTATGCATCCACCAGGCCGAGTTAGCCGTATTAACCCGTGACACCCCTGAATTGTTCGTGGCCGAAGACCCCTTGTCGGCCCACCAGATACTGATCCAGCGTGGACTTCTTTAAATGCATTTGATCTGGCTGCGCACCGACCTGCGCCTACACGACAACACCGCCCTCGCCGCCGCCTGCCAGCGCGGCCCGGTTGCAGCCGTGTACCTCATCACGCCGGAGCAATGGCTGGCCCACGATGATGCGCCGTGCAAAGTCGACTTCTGGCTGCGCAACCTGCAGCACTTGAGCCAGGCCCTGGGCAAGCTGAATATCCCCCTGCTGATCCGCCACGCCGCCACCTGGGATCAGGTGCCCGCCGCGCTGGGCAAGCTGTGCCACGAGTTGTCGGTGCAGTCGGTGCACGTCAACGAGGAATACGGCATCCATGAAAGCCGTCGCGATGCGGCAGTGGCCAAGGCCCTGGAGGCCGATGGCGTCAGCTTTCACAGCTACCTGGACCAGCTGTTTTTCCAACCCGGCAGCGTGCTGACCAAGACCGGCACGTACTTCCAGGTGTTCAGCCAGTTCCGTAAGGTCTGCTACACCCGCTTGCACAGCGCCCTGCCGCGCCTGGTCGCGACGCCGAAGGCCCAGGCGCCTGTCCCGCTGAAAAGTGATCCGGTCCCCGAGCAGGTCGACGGGTTCGCACCACCCAGCGAGACCTTGCGCGCCCTCTGGCCCGCCGGCGAAGAGGAAGCCCGCCGCCGCCTCGACGCCTTCGCCGACCAGCAGATCAGTTACTACAAGGACGAGCGCGACTTCCCGGCCAAGCCCGGCACCAGCCAGCTGTCCGCCTACCTCGCGGCGGGCGTGGTGTCGCCGCGCCAGTGCCTGCACGCCGCGTTGCAAACCAACCAGGGCGAATTCGAAAGCGGCGATATCGGCGCCATCACCTGGATCAACGAGTTGCTCTGGCGCGAGTTCTACAAGCACATCCTGGTCGGCTATCCAAGGGTGTCTCGCCACCGCGCCTTCCGCCCCGAGACCGAGGCGGTCGCCTGGCGTGACGCGCCCAAGGACCTCGCGGCCTGGCAACAAGCCCGCACCGGGCTGCCGATCATCGACGCGGCCATGCGCCAACTGCTGGAAACCGGCTGGATGCACAACCGCCTGCGCATGGTGGTCGCGATGTTCCTGACCAAGAACCTGCTGATCGACTGGCGTGAAGGCGAGCGCTTCTTCATGCGTCACCTGATCGACGGCGACTTGGCGGCCAACAACGGCGGCTGGCAGTGGAGTTCCTCTACCGGCACCGATTCGGCGCCGTACTTCCGGATTTTCAGCCCACTGAGCCAATCGGAAAAATTCGACAGCGAAGGCGTGTTTATCAAGCATTGGCTGCCGGAACTGGCCGCGCTGAATAAAAAGGAAGTGCATAACCCCGAGGCAGTCGGCGGCCTGTTCGGCGTGGCGGATTACCCGCGCGCCATCGTCGACCTGAAAAAGTCCCGCGAACGCGCCCTGGCAGCCTTCCGCAGCCTGCCTTCACGCCAGGAGGTCGCCGAACATGAGTGATTTCCTGCGCCGCTTCGCCCAGGCTTTTTCCACCCTCGACAAACACAACCTGCACCTGCTCGACAGCCTGTACAGTCAGGACATCGCCTTTACCGATCCACTGCACGAGGTGCAGGGATTGCCCGCGATGCACCGCTACTTCGCCGAGTTGTACAGCAACGTCAGCCAACTGCGCTTCGACTTCCACGGGTTCGACCAGGTGGCCGAAGGCGAAGGCTACCTGCGCTGGAAAATGAGCTTTACCCACCCGCGCCTGGCCAACGGCAAGGTCATCCGCGTGGAGGGCTGTTCGCACCTGATGTGGCGTGAAAAGGTCTACCGCCATCGCGATTACTTCGATGCCGGCGCCCTGCTCTACGAACACCTTCCCGTACTGGGCAGCGTCGTCAACTGGCTGAAGAGGAGAATGGGATGAACGCACTGCCGCCCCGTCGTTATTGGCTGACCGGCGCCAGCAGTGGCATCGGTGCCTCGCTGGCCGTGGAGCTGCTCAACAGCGGCGCCCATGTGGCGCTGAGTTCGCGCAGCAAAGGCCCGCTGCAGGCCCTCGCCCAACGTTTTCCCGGACAAGTGCTGGTGGTGCCTGGCGACCTGACCAACAGCCAGACTGTGCGCGAGATCGGTGAGCAGATCGCCGCGGCCTGGGGTTCGCTCGACACGGTGATCCTGAATGCGGGCACCTGTGAATACGTGGACGCCCGGCAATTCGACGCGTCGATTGTCGAACATGTGGTGCGCACCAATTTGCTCGCCAGCAGTTATTGCATCGAAGCCGCGCTGCCGTTGCTGCGTGCCGGGCGCACCCCGCATCTGGTCGGCGTCGCCAGTGCCGTGACCTACCTGCCGATGCCGCGTGCCGAGGCGTATGGTGCGTCCAAAGCCGGGCTGCGCTACCTGTTCGAATCGCTGCGCATCAGCCTGTCGCCGGAAAACATCGACGTCACGGTGATCAGCCCAGGCTTCGTCGACACCCCGCTGACTGAGCGCAACGATTTCCCGATGCCCCTGAGCTGGTCCGCCGACAAAGCCGCGCGGCACATCTTCGCCAAGTTGGAAAAACGCCCACTCGAGATTGCCTTCCCGGCGCTGTTTATCGCCACCCTGTGGCCGCTATCGAAACTGCCCAACCGTGCCCAGTTGATCATCGGCAAGCGCATGCTGCGCAGCCCGCCGCCGCAGAAGGACGACCTGTGAAGATCGCCATTATCGGCAGCGGCATCGCCGGGCTGACCAGCGCCTACCTGCTCAGCCGTCGCCACGACATCACGCTGTTCGAAGCGGGCGACCGCATCGGCGGGCATACCCACACGGCCAATGTGACGGTCGAGGGTAAAAGCTACGCGGTGGACACCGGTTTCATCGTATTCAACGACTGGACCTATCCCAATTTCATCCGCCTGCTGGGGCAGGTCGGGGTGGCGTTCAAGCCCACCGAGATGAGTTTTTCGGTGTGCGACGAGAACGCCGGGTTCGAGTACAACGGCAACAACCTCAACAGCCTGTTCGCCCAGCGCCGCAATATCCTGTCGCCAGGCTTCTGGGGCATGTTGCGCGATATCCTGCGCTTCAATCGCCAGGCGCCGCTGGACCTGCAGGAGCAGCGCATCAGCGCCGAAATGACCCTGGGTGACTACCTTGAGGCCGGCGGGTATGGCCCGCGCTTTATCCGGCACTACATCGTGCCGATGGGCGCGGCGATCTGGTCGATGTCCCTGCAGGACATGCTGGGGTTCCCGCTGCAGTTCTTTGTGCGCTTCTTCAAGAACCACGGCCTGCTCTCGGTGAACAACCGCCCGCAATGGTGTGTGATCGAAGGCGGATCCAGCCGCTATATCGAGCCGTTGACCCGCAGCTTTAGCGAACAGGTGCGTCTCAATTGCCCCGTGCACCTGGTCGAGCGCGACGCCGAGGGTGTGGTTATCCACAGCGCGGCCGGCACCGAAGCCTTTGACAAGGTGGTGTTCGCCTGCCACAGCGACCAGGCACTGGCGTTGCTCGGCGACCCGAGCCAGGCCGAGCAGGAGATCCTCGGCGCCCTGCCCTATGCCGACAACGATGTCGTGCTGCACACCGACACCCGCCTGCTGCCCGACCGCAAGCTGGCCTGGGCCAGCTGGAATTATCGACTGACCGGCAACATGCAGACCCAGGCGGCCGTCACCTACGACATGAACATCCTGCAAGGCATCGACAGCGCCACCACGTTTTGCGTCAGCCTCAACCAGACGCCAATGATCAACCCGCTGAAGATCCTCGCCCGCTATACCTACGCCCACCCGCAATACAGCCTCGCGGCGGTGGCGGCCCAAGGTCGTTGGGAAGAACTTTGCGGTACGCGCAACACCTTTTACTGTGGCGCCTACTGGGCCAATGGTTTCCATGAAGACGGCGTAGTCAGCGCCCTGCGCGTGGCGCAAGCCTTCGGGGAGGCCCTGTGAACAGCGCCCTGTACAGCGGCTGGATCGCCCATCGTCGGTTTGCGCCCAAGGCCCACGCCTTTCGCTACCGCATCGGGCTGCTGTACCTGGACTTGAGCGAAGAAGAGCAAGTGCTCGGGCTCTCGCCCCTGGCCGGCGCGAGTCGCCTGGCGCCCTTCGGTTTTCGCCAGCAGGATTACCTGCGTGAATTGACGCGCCACGGCATGAGCTTGACCGCCGCCGTGCGCCAGGAAGTCGGCAAGGCGCTGGGGCGTACCCCCCAGGGCGTAATCTGCCTACTGACCCAGGCCCGCAGTTGGGGCCTGGCTTTTAATCCGGTGAGTTTCTTCTACTGCTTCGAGGCCGACGGACGTCTGGCCGCGATCCTGTGCGAAGTGACCAACACCCCTTGGCGCGAGCGCTATCACTACGTGCTGCCGGCCCAGGCCCTTGGCGCGGATGAGCACCAGCATTTCGCCGTGGCCAAGGCGTTTCATGTGTCGCCGTTCTTGCCGCGCGACCTGGAGTACCGCATGAGCTTCAGCCCGCCCGCCGCCAAGCTCGGCGTGCACATGGCCGATTGGCAAGGCGAGCTGAAAGTCTTCGATGCCACGCTGAGCCTGCACAAGGAAACACTCACCCGCGCCAGCTTGCACCGCTACCTGTGGCGCTTTCCGTGGATGACCGCCAAGACCTGCCTCGCCATCTACTGGCAGGCCTTGCGCCTGTTGCTCAAACGCACACCGATTTTTTCCCATCAGGCCGCCGATGGCGCCTCTCGCACCGCAGTCGGGTATACCAAGGATCGCCGCCATGAAATCCCCTAGCTTATCGGTCAAGACCAACCGCCTGAACGTCAACGGCCTGACCAGTGCGCTGCTGCGCAAAGGTGTGCTGCGCCAACTCAGCCAACTGCGCCATGGCCAGTTGGTGGTGATCGAGGATGGCGAGCGCCAAGTGTTCGGCGCACGCGAAGCGCACCTGCTGGGCGAGATCCAGATTCTCGACCCGGCGGTGTGGGGCCTGGTGGCGGCCAACGGTTCCATCGGCGCCGGCGAGGCGTTTATCCACGGCTACTGGAGCAGCCCGGACCTCACCGCAGTGGTGCGCGTGATGGTCAGCAACCTCGATGTGCTCGACGCGATGGAAGGTGGCCTGGCGCGCCTCGCACGGCCGTTCACCCAAGGCCTGCACTGGCTCAACCGCAACACGCGCAAGGGCTCGCAGAAAAACATCGCGGCCCACTACGACCTGGGCAACGACCTGTTCGAAGAATTCCTCGACCCGACCATGATGTACTCGGCCGCGCAGTTCCTGACCGCCGACGACAGCCTGGAACAGGCGCAACTGAACAAGCTCGAGCGTATCTGCCAGAAGCTCGCCCTCAAACCCACCGACCACTTGCTGGAAATCGGCACCGGCTGGGGCAGCATGGCGCTGTATGCAGCGCAGCATTACGGCTGCAAGGTCACCACCACGACCTTGTCCAAGGAGCAGTTCGCCTACACCGAAAAACGCATCGCGGCCCTCGGCCTGCAAGGCCAGGTCACGCTGCTGCTGCAGGACTACCGCGACCTGACCGGCCAGTACGACAAGCTGGTGTCCATCGAGATGATCGAAGCGGTGGGCCATCGTTTCCTGCCGACCTACTTCAAGCAGTGCGCGCACCTGCTCAAGAGCGACGGCCTGATGTTGCTGCAGGCCATTACCATCCGTGAGCAACGTTTCGAGCAGGCCAAGAACAGCGTCGACTTTATCCAGCGCTATATCTTCCCCGGTGGCGCCCTGCCCTGCGTGCAGAACATGCTGCAGATCGTCAGCCGCGACACTGATATGAACCTGCTGCACATGGAGGATTTCGGCCTGCATTACGCGCGAACCCTGCGCCTGTGGCATGAGAACTTTCGCCGCGCCCAGGGTCGCCTGACGGAGCTGGGCTACGACGAATACTTCCTGCGCTTGTGGGAGTTTTACCTGTGCTACTGCGAGGGCGGCTTCATGGAGCGCACCATCGGTACCGCGCAACTGCTGCTGGCCAAGCCGTCGGCCATCAACCCACCGCTGCTTGGCCGCTTCAGTGCTTAAGACCGTGGCCAATGCCGTGCTCTTCCAGTGCGGCTGGTTTGCCTGTGTACTGGGTGGGGACAGCCTCTGGCTGCTGGTGGGACTGGCGGTACTGGCCCTCCATCTGCTGTGGATAAGTGCCTGGTCCCGCGAAGGCCAGGCGATTCTCGCCGTGACCCTGCTGGGGACAGTCATCGATACGTCACTGGGCTCCTTCGGCGTGTTTCACTTCGGCGCGCCCGGGCCGTTGATTCCCTTCTGGTTGATTGTGCTGTGGGCGCTGCTGGCCACGACCTTGCGCCATTGCCTGGCCTGGAGCGCCCAGCCCTGGTGGCGTGCCAGCCTGCTGGGCGCGCTGGGTGGGCCGTTGTCGTATTACGCAGGCAGCCAGTTGGCCGGGGTCAGTTTTGGCTACGGCACTGCCGCCACCCTGATCGGCCTCGCCCTGCTCTGGGCCGTGATATTTCCGGTCTTGCACTGGATTGCCGGGCAACTGGCGCACTGACGTCCGTCAGAGCAGTCATACGCGCATCGTCGCCTTGCCTTACACTGCACGCCTATGACCAACATCCCCCATACCCAAATCACCGAACCCGCCGTTACCTGCTCGACGTGCGCGGCCTGCTGCTGCCAGCTGGAAGTGCTGCTGATCACGGACACAGGCGTGCCGGAGCGCTATATCGATACGGACGATTGGGGCGGCGAAGTCATGCTGCGCCTGGACGATGGCTGGTGCGCGGCGCTGGATCGGGACACGATGATGTGCACGATCTACGAGCGGCGGCCGCTGATTTGCAGGGAATTCGAGATGGGCGCGCCGGAATGCCTGACCGAGCGCGAAGGCATTGCAACAGCGTATCGCTGATTGAACTACAGCCTGCAGGAGCCGGCTTGCCGGCTCCTACAGGAATGTGTGTTTAGAGCGGCATGGTGTAGTGCAGCGAGTAGCTCTCTACGCCGTCGTTGTTGCTGCTGATCCCGGCATTGGAGTAGTGGGTGGCGCGAATGCCCACTTCATGCCCACCGGTAAAGCGCAGGCCGAAACCCAGGCGGTCTTCGAACTGGAAGGCCTGGCCGATGTTGTTGTCTTCCAGGCGCGTGCGGGAGAACACCGCCACACCGATCCCCGCCTCGATATAAGGCTTCACCGACTGTCCGGCGAATTCATACACAAACACCGGAGAGAACGACAGGCTGCTCGCGCCTGCACGGTCGTCGCCTTCCCAATAGGTGTAGGCACCGCTCCAGTAGCCGGTCAGGCGACCGACATCACTTTGCATCCAACTCTTGTCCCAATCCGACGTCAGCCCCAATCGGTAAGTGAGCGTCGAATCACTGGTGGCCCCCAGGCCAAACTCAAGTCCAGCGGCCTGCGCCGAAAAAGAGTGTCCCACCACAGCGGCCGCAATCGCAGCCAAACAGAACAAGCGCTTCATAAGAAACATCCTTTCCGAACGAAGTTATATGGTTTTGTACAGGCAATCCCGCTATAGAAGCCTACGCAGTGTCAGAAGTTCAGCCTGGAATCACGATATTTCACGAATTTTTCACGCGCTGAAGCTTCGCACATCTCCGGGATGTTTCCATAGTGTCGGTAGGATATTTCTGAAATGACACACATCGCCACTGGTCCAGAACTGTGCGGGCTGAGGATTGCCGCTGGCGAGCAGGTCGCGCTCGCCGAGCAGACGCTTCAGCTGGCGAGCCACGGCGGCGCCGGTGTCGATCAGAATGATGCTGGGCGGCAGCATCTGCGCCAGCAGCGGCTTGAGGAAGGGGTAGTGGGTACAACCGAGGATGATGGTGTCGCAGCCGACGCTGAGCAGCGGGTCGACATAACCCTGCAACAGTTGGCGCAACACCGGGCTGTTCAGGTCGCCGGTCTCGATCAGCTCCACCAGGCCGGGGCAAGGCTGGGTGACCACGCGTACATCGGTGGCGAAGCGATCCAGTAGCGCGGCGAACTTGGCGCTTTGCAAGGTACCGGTGGTAGCGAGCACACCGACCACACCACTGCGGGTCGCGGCGGCGGCAGGTTTGACGGCAGGCTCCATCCCCACCAGCGGCCACTCGGGATAGTCCACGCGTAAATCCGCGACCGCCGCGACCGTGGCGGTGTTGCAGGCGATCACGAACGCCTTGGCGCCCCGCTTACGAAAAAACTCGGCGACGGCCCGGGAGCGCTGAAGAATGAATCCCGGGGTTTTCTCGCCGTACGGGATATGCCCGCAGTCCGCCACGTACAGCAGCGATTCATGCGGCAGCAGCTGCTGGATTTCATCCAGTACCGACAAGCCGCCGACACCGGAATCGAACACACCGATCGGCGCGCCCTTAACCATGCCGCGGCCCGCAGACGCTGCAGCCGGGGTCGCGCTTGACGCGCAACTCGCGAAAACGTGTGGTCAGCGCGTCGATCAGTAGCAGGCGGCCCACCAGCGGCTCGCCAAAACCGGCCAGCAGCTTCAAGGCTTCCAGCGCCTGCAGGCTGCCGACCACGCCGACCAGCGGACCGACCACGCCGGCTTCGCTGCAGGTGAGTTCGCTGTCGCTGCCGTGCCCATATAAACAGTGGTAGCACGGGCTGTCGGCGCGGCGCGGGTCGAACACCGACAACTGGCCCTCAAGGCGAATCGCCGCGCCACTGACCAGCGGCTTGGTCGCCGCCACGCAGGCGGCGTTGACTGCTTCGCGGGTGGAGAAGTTGTCACTGCAATCGAGCACCACGTCCACCGCCGCCACGGCTGCAGCCAAGGAATCGGCATCCAGCGCACTGCGATGGGCAACCAGGCTGATTTCGGGGTTTATCGCGCCCAGGCGACGCAGGGCCGAGTCGACCTTGGTCTGCCCGACGCTGTCGGTATCATGGATGATCTGGCGTTGCAGATTGGTCAGGTCGACGCTGTCGAAATCCGCCAGGTGCAATTCGCCCACCCCGGCGGCGGCCAGGTAAAGCGCCACCGGCGCGCCCAGGCCACCGAGGCCGACGATCAGGGCGCGGCTGTTTTTGAGGCGCAACTGGCCTTCGATGTCGACATGTTGCAACAGAATCTGTCGGCTATAGCGCAACAGCTCCTGATCGGTCAGCACGGCCGGCGTCCCAGGGTAATGCGTTCGTGGCCGCCAAGGTCGATGCGGCTGGCCACCGCCTCGAAGCCCTGGCTGGACAACAGGTCACGCACGGCCGCGGCCTGGTCGTAACCGTGTTCCAGCAACAACCAGCCGCCGGCATTCAGGTGGGCCGGGGCATCGCGGATGATCAAGCGCAAGTCGTCCAGGCCGTCATGGCCCGCCACCAGCGCACTCGCCGGCTCAAAGCGCACGTCGCCCGCCACCAGGTGCGGATCGTTGTCGGCGATGTACGGCGGGTTACTGATGATCAGGTCGTAGGCATGACCTTGCAGGGCACTGAACCAATGGCTGTTCAGCACCGTGGCATTGTTGAGGTGCAGGCGCTGGCGATTGCGCTCGGCCAGGGCCACGGCCTCCAGCACTCGGTCGACGGCGGTGACCTGCCAGGCGGGGCGCTCGCTGGCCAGGGCCAGTGCGATGGCGCCGCTGCCGGTGCCCAGGTCGAGAACCTTGGCCGGCGTGGCCGGCAACAATTCCAGCGCCGCCTCCACCAGCATCTCGGTTTCCGGACGCGGGATCAGCGTGTGAGGCGCCACCTCTAGGTCAAGTTTCCAGAAGCCTTGCTGGCCGAGGATATAGGCCACCGGTTCACCGCCACGACGGCGCTGCAGGTAGTCGGCGAACGTCAGTGCGGCCTCGCTGCTGACAATTTTTTCCGGCCAGGTGTGCAGGTAACTGCGCGACTTGCCCAGGGCAGCGGCCAGCAACAATTCGGCATCCAGGCGCGCGGTAGGCGAGTCGGGAAGGTCGGCGGCGCGCAGCAGGCTGGCGATGATGGTCATTTATTCACCTATCGCGGCCAATTGATCGGCCTGGTATTCGGCGAGCAACGGCTCGATCACCGCATCCACGCCGCCGGCGAGAATCTCGTCCAGGGAGTAAAGGGTGAGGTTGACCCGGTGGTCGGTGACCCGGCCCTGGGCGAAGTTGTAGGTGCGGATGCGTTCGGAACGGTCGCCCGAGCCCACCAGCAACTTACGCTCGCTGGCAATTGCGTTGGCGGCGGCGCTGGTCTGCTGGTCATTGAGCTTGGCCGACAGCCAGGACATGGCGCGTGCACGGTTCTTGTGCTGGGAACGCTCCTCCTGGCACTCGACCACGATGCCCGACGGCAAGTGAGTGATACGAATCGCCGAGTCAGTCTTGTTGACGTGCTGGCCACCGGCGCCCGACGAGCGGTAGGTGTCGACCCGCAGGTCCGCCGGGTTGATCTCGATCGCTTCCTGCTCGTCCGGCTCGGGCAACACGGCCACGGTGCACGCGGAGGTATGGATGCGACCTTGGGATTCAGTCGCCGGAACCCGCTGCACGCGGTGCGCGCCGGACTCGAACTTGAGCTTGCCGTAGACGTTGTCGCCTTCGACCCGCGCGATGACTTCTTTATAGCCGCCGTGTTCGCCTTCGTTCTCGGACAGGATCTCGACCCGCCAGCCACGACGCTCGGCGTAGCGCGAGTACATGCGGAACAGGTCGCCGGAGAAGATCGCCGCCTCATCGCCGCCGGTGCCAGCGCGGATCTCGAGGAACACGTTACGCCCGTCGTTGGGGTCCTTGGGCAGCAACATGCGCTGCAGGTCACCTTCCAGCTCGGCAAGTTTTTCCTTGGCTTCGCGGACTTCTTCCACGGCCATTTCACGCATGTCCGGGTCGCTGTCCTTGAGCAGCGCCTGGGCGCCCTCGAGGTCGGCCTGCACTTTAGTCAAGTGTTTGTAGGTGGCCACGATAGGCTCAACTTCGGCGTATTCCTTGGAATAGGCGCGGAACTTGGCTTGATCGGAAATGACCTCGCCGTCGCCGAGCAAAGCGGTCAGTTCTTCGAAACGGTCCTGGAGCACGTCCAGTTTATTGAGCAGTGACGCTTTCATTGCGGTTTTTTATCCGAAGAGCTGTCTGACGCGCCCTCACCGAGGGCAAAGAGTTCCTGGGCCATGGCCAACGCATCGAGGCGGCCTTCGGCAGTCAATTTTTTAAGCTGTACGCTGGGTGCATGGAGCAACTTGTTGGTCAGGCCGCGCGCCAGTTGCATCAGCACCTCTTCGGCGCTGCTGCCATTGGCGAGCAGGCGCTGGGCCTTGATCAACTCCTCATCGCGCAGGCGCTCGCCTTGCTGACGATACGCCTTGAGCACGTCCACTGCCGCGAGTTCGCGCAGGCGCACCATGAAATCTTCGGCGCCGGTGCTGACCATCTCCTCGGCGGCCTGGGCTGCGCCCTGTCGGCTCTTGAGGTTTTCGGCGACCACTTCGTGCAGATCGTCGACGCTGTAGAGGTAAACGTCGTCCAACTCGCCGACTTCGGGCTCGATATCGCGGGGAACGGCGATATCGACCATGAAGATCGGCTTGTGCTTGCGCAGCTTCAGCGCACTTTCCACCGCACCCTTGCCCAGGATCGGCAACTGGCTGGCGGTAGAGCTGATGACGATATCGCTGCGCACCAGCTCGGCCGGGATATCCGACAGCAGCACCGCGTGGGCACCGAACTGTTCGGCAAGGATGCTCGCGCGCTCCAGGGTACGGTTGGCGACGACGATGCGCTTCACACCCAGGTCGTGCAGGTGGCGGGCGACCAGGGTGATGGTCTCGCCGGCGCCGATCAGCAAGGCCTGGCTGCGCTGCAAATCACTGAAAATCTGTTTGGCCAGGCTGACGGCGGCGAACGCCACGGACACCGGGTTTTCGCCGATGGCGGTGTCGGTGCGCACCTGCTTGGCAGAATTGAAAGTGGCCTGGAACAGGCGGCCCAGCAGCGGGCCGACAGTGCCGGCCTCACGCGCCACGGCGTAGGCGGACTTCATCTGGCCGAGAATCTGCGGTTCGCCCAGCACCAGCGAATCAAGGCCGGACGCCACGCGCATCATGTGACGAACTGCCGCATCATCTTCATGCACATATGCACTGGCGCGCAGGTCGTCGAGGCTCAAATGGTGGTAATCGGCCAGCCAGCGCAGTACCACATCCGCTGAAAGATGTTCCTGCTCTATATAAAGCTCGCTGCGATTGCAGGTCGAAAGGATTGCAGCTTCGCGGCTGTCGGTGAGCCGGCAGAGCTGCTGCAAGGCCTCAACCAACTGCTCGGGCGTAAACGCCACGCGCTCGCGCACGTCTACGGAGGCAGTCTTGTGGTTAATACCGAGTGCGAGGAAGGCCATTCAATATCGCTGATGATGTCGGGAAGCCGACAATTGTCCTACTTCGAAAGATTCAGAACAACCACCGTCGTCTATTGTCCTAATGCCTTGTGTCTATAAAGGCATCCATTGAGACTCGGTTATGTTTGGCCGAAGGCTTGTGTCATGATGATCCGACCGCAGGTTAGTCGTCCTCTTCCTATATGAATAGATCTTCCGCGTTGCTCCTTGCTTTTGTCTTCCTCAGCGGCTGCCAGGCCATGGCACCCGTGTCGCCGGACGGTACGCCGCCGGTAGAAGACAGCACCCCCGCCCCTGAAAAGCCCAAGGTTTATTCCTCATTCAGTGAAGAAACGGTGTTCAGCCTGCTGAGCGCGGAGCTGGCCGGGCAACGCAATCGTTTCGACATTGCGCTGGATAACTACGTGACCCAGGCGATCAACACGCAGGATCCGGGCATTTCCGAGCGGGCGTTTCGCATCGCCGAGTACCTGGGCGCCGATCAGGCTGCGCTGGACACGTCGCTGATCTGGGCGAAAAACGCGCCGGACGACCTGGAGGCGCAGCGTGCCGCCGCCATCCAACTGGCGCGCGCGGGCCGCTATGACGACTCCATGGTCTATATGGAGAAAGTCCTGCAGGGCAAGGGCGACACCCATTTCGACTTCCTTGCGCTGTCGGCTGCCGACACCGACCAGGACACGCGCAATGGCCTGATGAAGAGTTTCGACCGCCTGCTGCAAAAACACCCGAAGAACAGCCAGCTGATTTTCGGCAAGGCCTTGCTGCTGCAGCAGGACGATGAAGCCGAAGCCGCGCTGAAGCTGCTGGAGCAGAACCCGCCGGAAGACGGCGAGATCGCGCCGATCCTGTTGCGCGCGCGCCTGCTGCAGAACCTCAATCGCGGCAAGGAAGCGATTCCGCTGCTGGAAAAAAGCATCAAGAAGTATCCGGAAGACAAGCGCCTGCGCCTGACTTACGCGCGCACACTGGTGGAGCAGGACCGGATGGAGGACGCCAAAGTGCAGTTCGCCAACCTGGTCCAGCAGTACCCGGACGACGACGAACTGCGCTACTCCCTGGCGCTGGTGTGCCTTGAAGCCAAGGCCTGGGACGAGGCCAAGGGCTACCTGGAAGACTTGATCGCCCGGGAAAGCCATGTGGACTCGGCGCACCTGAACCTCGGCCGTATTGCCGAAGAGCGCAACGATCCACAGGCTGCGCTGCTCGAATACGCCCAGGTCGGCCCGGGTAATGACTACTTGCCGGCGCAGTTGCGCCAGGCCGACATCCTGATGAGCAACGGGCGCACCGACGAGGCGGAAAAACGCCTGGCCGCCGCCCGCGACGCCGAACCCGACTATGCGATCCAGCTCTACCTGATCCAGGCCGAGACCTTGTCCGCCAACAATCAGGGCGAGCGCGCCTGGAAGGTGCTGCAACAAGCCTTGTTGCAATTTCCTGACGATTTGAACCTGCTGTACACACGCGCCATGCAGGCGGAAAAACGCAATGACCTGGTGCAGATGGAAAAAGACCTGCGCCTGATCATCAAGCGCGACCCTGACAACGCCATGGCCCTGAATGCCCTGGGCTACACCTTGTCCGACCGCACCACGCGCTACGACGAAGCCAAGGTCCTGATCGAACAAGCCCACAAGCTCAACCCGGAAGACCCGGCGGTGCTCGACAGCCTCGGCTGGGTGAATTACCGCCTGGGCAACCTGGACGAAGCCGAACGCTTGCTGCGCCAGGCGCTGGAGCGCTTTCCCGACCAGGAAGTCGCCGCGCACCTGGGCGAAGTGCTGTGGGCCAATGGCAAGCAGCGCGAAGCCCGGCAAGTCTGGGAGAAATTCCTCAAGGAACAACCCGAAAGCCCCATCCTGCGCGGCACCATCAAGCGCCTGACCGGATCCGAGACCCTTTAAGCTTATGTTCTTGCGCCACGTTATCGTTTTCAGCTTCATCGCCTTGCTCGCCGGTTGCGCGGGCATGGGCAGCCGAGAATCCGTTGAGGGCCAGGGCAACCCGGCGCAATGGAAACAACACAAGGACCAGCTCAGCAGCATCGACGGCTGGCAAATCGACGGCAAGGTCGGGGTTCGCGCGCCGAAAGACTCCGGCAGCGGCACCCTGTTCTGGCTGCAACGCCAGGACTACTACGACATTCGCCTGTCCGGTCCGTTGGGTCGAGGCGCTGCCCGCCTGACCGGCCGACCTGGGCAGGTCAGCCTTGAAGTGGCCAACCAGGGCCGCTATGAAGCGACCTCACCGGAAGAATTGCTGGAACAGCAGATGGGCTGGAAGCTGCCGGTATCCCACCTGGTGTGGTGGGTGCGCGGCTTGCCCGCGCCCGACAGCAAAAGCCGCCTGAGCCTCAACGGCGACAGCCGCCTGGCCTCCCTGGAGCAGGATGGCTGGCAGGTCGAATACCTGAGCTACGTGCAGCAGAACGGCTATTGGCTGCCCGAGCGCATCAAGCTGCACGGCACCGACCTTGACGTCACGCTGGTGATCAAGGAATGGCAGCCGCGCAAGTTGGGGCAATGACGTGACCGAACGCCTGACCCTGCCCTCCCCGGCCAAACTCAATCTGATGCTGCACATTCTCGGACGTCGCGAAGACGGCTACCACGAACTGCAGACACTGTTTCAATTTCTCGACTACGGCGATGAACTGACCTTCGCCGTACGCGACGATGGCGTGATCCAGCTGCACACCGAATTCGAAGGCGTGCCCCACGACAGCAACCTGATCGTGAAGGCGGCAAAAAAACTTCAGGAACAATCCGGCTGCACGCTGGGCATCGATATCTGGATCGATAAAATTTTGCCCATGGGCGGCGGGATCGGTGGCGGCAGCTCGAATGCCGCGACCACGCTGCTGGGTCTGAACCACTTGTGGCAGCTCGGCTGGGACCACGATCGCCTGGCTGCGCTGGGCCTGACGCTGGGGGCCGACGTGCCGGTTTTCGTGCGTGGACACGCGGCTTTTGCCGAGGGCGTGGGCGAGAAACTCAGCCCCGAATACCCCGAAGAGCCGTGGTATGTCGTGCTTGTTCCGCAAGTATCTGTAAGTACAGCAGAAATTTTTTCAGATCCACTGTTGACACGTAACTCTCCTCCCATTAAAGTGCGCCCCGTTCCCAAGGGAAACAGTCGAAATGACTGCTTACCGGTTGTAGCAAGGCGTTATCCAGAGGTACGTAACGCTTTGAATTTGTTAGGTAAATTTACCGAAGCAAAATTAACCGGCACTGGAAGTTGTGTGTTTGGGGGCTTCCCAAGCAAAGCTGAAGCTGATAAAGTCTCGGCCCTTCTTACAGAGACCCTTACAGGGTTTGTAGCAAAGGGAAGCAACGTTTCGATGTTGCATCGCAAGCTGCAAAGTCTGCTCTAAAAGGAACCGAGTACTGGGTACTCGTTGCAACAGATACAGGGGCGTCGCCAAGCGGTAAGGCAGCAGGTTTTGATCCTGCCATGCGTTGGTTCGAATCCAGCCGCCCCTGCCATTTTCCTATACTCATCCAGGTTACCCTCAGCCTCTAGGTACTGCGCGTGTCCAAGATGATGGTCTTTACGGGGAACGCTAACCCCGATCTGGCTCGACGTGTCGTACGTCAGCTGCATATCCCTCTCGGTGACATCTCTGTCGGTAAATTCTCCGACGGCGAAATTACTGCCGAGATCAATGAAAACGTCCGCGGTAAAGACGTCTTCATTATTCAGCCGACTTGCGCTCCGACCAACGATAACCTGATGGAACTCGTCGTGATGGCTGATGCCTTCCGCCGCTCCTCAGCGACTCGAATCACAGCTGTAATCCCTTACTTTGGTTATGCCCGTCAGGATCGCCGTCCGCGTTCCGCACGTGTGGCAATCAGCGCGAAAGTCGTAGCTGACATGCTGACCGTGGTAGGCATCGACCGTGTTCTCACGGTTGACCTGCACGCTGACCAAATCCAGGGGTTCTTCGATATTCCGGTAGATAACATCTACGGCTCCCCCGTCCTGGTGGATGACATCGAAGACCAGCGCTTTGAAAACCTGATGATCGTATCCCCGGACATTGGCGGCGTCGTGCGTGCACGGGCTGTTGCCAAATCCCTGGGCGTGGATCTCGGGATCATCGACAAACGCCGCGAGAAAGCCAATCACTCTGAAGTGATGCATATCATCGGTGATGTCGAAGGGCGTACCTGTATTCTGGTTGATGACATGGTCGACACCGCCGGCACCCTGTGCCACGCGGCCAAAGCCTTGAAAGAGCACGGTGCAGCTAAAGTCTTCGCCTACTGCACACACCCTGTGCTGTCGGGCCGAGCGATCGAGAACATCGAGAATTCCATGCTGGACGAACTGGTGGTGACCAACACCATCCCGTTGTCCGCTGCAGCTCAAGCCTGTTCGCGTATCCGTCAACTGGATATCGCACCGGTAGTTGCCGAGGCGGTTCGCCGTATCAGCAACGAAGAATCGATCAGCGCGATGTTCCGTTAAGGGTCAAACCTGTCGGAACACCTCACTGACGAAAAGCGCCCCGCCCCAGCATACTGTTGGGGCGGGGCTTTTTTGCCCATATCGCCTTTAGCGCTGGTCGCAAACGCTGGGGCGAATGTGGTTATTTTGGAGATACAACATGAACGATTTTACTCTGAATGCTGAAGTGCGTTCCGACCTGGGGAAAGGTGCGAGCCGCCGCCTGCGTCGTCTCGCAAGCCTGGTTCCAGCTGTAGTTTACGGTGGCGACAAAGCCCCTGAATCCATCAGCATGCTGGCCAAGGAAATCGCCAAACTGCTCGAAAACGATGCTGCCTACAGCCACGTTATCGAACTGAACGTTGGTGGCACCAAGCAAAACGTCATCATCAAGGCTCTGCAACGTCACCCGGCCAAAGGCCACGTGCTGCACGCTGACTTTGTACGCGTTGTTGCCGGTCAGAAACTGACCGCCATCGTTCCAGTGCACTTCGTTGGCGAAGCTGCTCCGATCAAGAAAGGCGGCGAAATCTCGCACGTTACTTCGGAAATCGAAGTGTCCTGCCTGCCGAAAGACCTGCCTGAGTTCATCGAAGTCGACCTGGCTAACGCTGAAATCGGCGACATCATCCACCTGTCCGACCTCAAGGCCCCTAAAGGCGTTGAGTTTGTTGCACTGGCTCACGGTGATGACAAAGCTGTTGCAAACGTACACGCTCCACGCGTTGCACCAGAAGCTGAAGAAGGCGCTGCAGAGTAATTCACTCTGTATTGCCGGAGCTTGAGGAAACATCGCGGACCGAAACGTAGCGAGAAAGCGGGCGATAACGCGGCGTTTACTCTTGAGTAAATGATCTCTTGTCGTCCACTTTCGCCGCACGCAGGTGTAGCGATGTTATCCACAACTCCAAAGGAAGGGCCCCTGTCGTGACTGCCATTAAACTGATCGTTGGCCTGGGAAATCCAGGCGCCGAATACGAACAGACCCGGCATAACGCGGGGGCCCTTTTTGTTGAGCGTATCGCCCATGCCCAAGGTGTGAACCTGGTGGCCGATCGCAAATATTTTGGCCTGACCGGGCGCTTCTCGCATCAGGGTCAGGATGTTCGTCTGCTGATTCCCACCACCTACATGAACCGCAGCGGCCAGGCTGTCGCGGCGCTTGCGGGTTTCTTCCGGATCAAACCCGAAGAAATCCTGGTGGCCCATGACGAACTGGACCTGCCACCCGGCGTTGCCAAGCTCAAGCTTGGCGGCGGGCATGGCGGGCACAACGGCTTGCGCGACATCATTGCGCAATTGGGCAATCAGAATAATTTCTACCGTCTGCGGCTCGGCATTGGCCACCCAGGCGTCGCCAGTATGGTTTCAAATTTCGTCCTGGGTCGTGCGCCACGCGCCGAACAGGAAAAACTCGATGCCAGCATCGACTTTGCCCTCGGCGTGCTGCCGGATATCTTCGCCGGTGAATGGAACCGTGCGATGAAAAACCTGCACAGCCAGAAGGCCTGACTCTTACCGAGGGGAAACACCATGGGATTCAATTGCGGCATCGTCGGCCTGCCCAACGTCGGCAAATCCACCCTGTTCAACGCCTTGACCAAGTCCGGTATTGCGGCGGAGAACTTCCCCTTCTGCACCATCGAACCCAACAGCGGCATCGTGCCGATGCCGGATCCGCGCCTGGAAGCACTGGCGGCCATCGTCAATCCCAAGCGCATCCTGCCGACTACCATGGAATTCGTCGACATCGCGGGCCTGGTTGCCGGTGCGTCGAAAGGTGAAGGCCTGGGCAACAAGTTTTTGGCCAACATCCGTGAAACCGATGCCATCGCCCACGTGGTCCGCTGCTTTGAAGACGAGAACGTGATCCATGTCTCCAACAGCGTTGACCCTAAGCGTGACATCGAGATCATCGACCTGGAACTGATCTTCGCCGACCTCGACAGCTGCGAGAAGCAATTGCAGAAAGTCGCACGTAACGCCAAGGGCGGCGACAAGGATGCAGTGGTCCAGAAGGGCCTGCTGGAGCAGTTGATCGCACACTTCACCCTGGGCAAGCCGGCACGCAGCCTGATGAAGACCATGGGCGCTGACGAGAAGGCCGTGATCAAGGGTTTCCACCTGCTGACCACCAAGCCTGTGATGTACATCGCCAACGTCGCTGAAGACGGCTTCGAGAACAACCCTCTGCTCGACGTGGTCAAGGCTATTGCCGACGAAGAAGGCGCCATCGTGGTGCCGGTGTGCAACAAGATCGAAGCGGAAATCGCCGAACTGGATGACGGCGAAGAGAAAGACATGTTCCTTGAGGCCCTGGGCCTGGAAGAGCCTGGCCTGAACCGTGTGATCCGCGCCGGCTACGAAATGCTCAACCTGCAAACCTACTTTACCGCCGGTGTCGAAGAAGTCCGCGCCTGGACCGTAAAAGTCGGCGCCACTGCGCCACAGGCTGCCGGTGTGATCCACACCGACTTTGAAAAAGGCTTTATCCGCGCGGAAGTGATCGCCTACAACGACTTTATCCAGTTCAAGGGTGAGGCCGGTGCCAAGGAAGCGGGTAAATGGCGTTTGGAAGGTAAGGAATACATTGTTAAAGATGGCGATGTGATGCACTTCCGTTTTAACGTGTAAACGTCACTTTTAATACCTGCCGCCAATAAAAAAGCCGATGCATTGCATCGGCTTTTTTGTGGACAAGCATTTAATTTTATATAGTGCTCACATCAGAATATTAAATACTTTCAGACTTATCCTATTTGACTTGCTCACTCCTCGCGCCTACCAGGAACACTACGATTTCATCACTACAACAGAAAGATACTTTCCTACACCAATTGCCCGCAAACCCTCTTTAAGAATGAATAACAACCCCTATAATCTACGCAACTGGTCACCGCGCGCATAACGTCCTTTTAACAATGAGTAATAGCTAGAAGGGAACATTTTTCAATGTCGGGCACCTTCAACATGGAAAATGAAACGGCATTTTCACTCATCGAAGGCCCGGATATTGAAAACACACTAAACAACACGGCTACCCTCAACATTGACATTTTGTTACTGGGGGAAACCGGCACAGGCAAAGATACGCTAGCACAACGGATTCATCGTCTATCGGGACGGCGAGGTAATTTTGTTCCGGTGAACTGTGCAGCCATCCCGGAAAGCCTCGCGGAAAGCCAATTGTTCGGCGTCAACAGCGGCGCCTATACCGGGGCGATGCAATCCAGGGCAGGTTTCGTCGAGGCAGCCCACCTGGGTACGCTCTACCTTGATGAGATCGACAGCATGCCATTGAACCTGCAGACCAAACTGCTACGCGTGCTGGAATCACGCGGTGTGGAGCGCCTGGGTTCGACCCGTTTCATCCCTGTGGATATGCGCGTCATTGCGTCTGCCCAGCACTCGCTTCACCAGATGGTCGAACACGGCACCTTCAGGTGTGACCTGTATTTTCGCCTGAACGTCGTGAATATTCAGCTCCCGGCACTGCGGGAGCGACGCGAGCGCATCATTCCGTTGTTCCTGGAAATGATCCGGCAAGAAGCAGACCACTTCAAATGCACCGCCCCACCGCCTTCGGACGAGCTGCTGCAACAACTGCTACGCCACACCTGGCGCGGCAATGTGCGTGAACTACGGTCAACGGCCAAACGGTTCGTGTTGGGCTTGCCACCGCTCTCCCTCACCGTGAGCAGCCAACAAGAAGCCCAGGCAAGCCTTAAGGAGCGCTTGCAACAAATTGAAAAGGCATTGATAGAAGAATCGCTGCACCGCCATCAGCACTGTGTAAATACAGTTGCGGTGGAGCTGGGAGTCGCCAGGCGCACGTTGTACTACCGGATGAAACAACTGGAGATATCGCAGGGGTAAAGCTGTCTGCTTTCAAAAAGCAATATTTTCCTGCAACCAGTAATGGTTATACATGCGCATCACGCATACGTTACGTCAATGGTTCAAGAAAAAATAACCGCCCCCTGAATGCCAAAACATCTAGAAACATTTAGCCCAATAATTAAATGGAACAACTTCCTCCCGGCATGCCACTTATCCAGTGCCGAGGTTAATTCGAAAGGAAACCTGAACTCCCCTCTCATCTCGACCATCGGCCAATCAATGACCCTTGAATATTAATATCTGGAGCATTTCATGAGCACAATCGGAAATTATTTTGGACCAACCCAAAATTACGGAGCTAACAACCCAATATCTCAGAATACAAATTCCATCCTTAGTGCTGCTGAGGACAACTTTCAGAAGGGTGAAGCAATCAACGACTACACCACCAAGAAGCAACTCGACGCCAAACTGAAATCTGGTATCAACCAGGCAGCCAAAAGCTTCCAATAAAGGCGACTTACCTCTCGGGCATATCAGCCCGAGAGGTACCCTCAATTCAAATTTTAGTTTTCACTAATACTCCTCATAAAAATCTCCTGCAGACGCTTATCCAACAGGTATTCTATGAAATTAGAAACATACGTAGATTCCACCGACGATACCGCTGTCAATACCGCCCATGCAACACGAGATGAGCCGATATGCAGCAGAGATTCCTGTTTTTTTACATCCCTTCTCGAACACGCGCCCGGGGCAAGCGCACCGACCGCTGCCCGCTATATGTCCCCTGTGTTGACAGATGCCTTAGCGCACTTAAGAAACTCAAAAAAACACATGGCGAATCTCCTGAAGTCAACCAGCAACGAATTAGACATAGAGAAATTCAGAAAATACCCAAGTCTTCTTTCCAATGTCCAACTGACGTCCCAACTGTTAGTAAAGTGCCTTGCCAAGACGACTCAAGGCATCGACAAAATATCAAACTTACAATGATGCTAAATGAATAACTTTTTGTCTGTCGCACTACTTTTGGCTATTGTACTTGTGTTGAACGGTTGCAGCGACCGTGTCGAACTTCATCGCCAACTCTCTGAGCAAGAAGCCAATGAGGTCATAGCAGAATTGGCAGATAAACACATTCGCGCACAAAAAAAACCGGCCAAAGATGGTGTCGTCGTGACGGTAAACACAAACGACATCGGACGCGCAGTACGAACATTGGAAGCCGTTGGCCTGCCTCGAGTGGCCAGAACGACGATGGGCGATACATTTCGCAAAGAGGGAGTTATCTCAACGCCATTGGAAGAGCGGGCACGCTACATCTATGCCCTGTCACAAGAGCTTGAAGCTACGCTTTCTAACATTGACGGTGTCATTGTTGCCCGAGTACACGTGGTGCTGCCGGAACGCATCGCGCCAGGTGAGCCGGTCCAGCCCGCATCCGCTTCAGTGTTCATAAAACATGACTCACGCATGGACCCAGATAACATCAACGCACGCGTTCGCAGGATGGTAGCAAGCAGTATTCCAGGCATGACCATAGCGATGGATAACCCGCGAAAACTTACCGTTATATTTGTGCCCGCCACCACTTATAAGGAGCAGCAACGCTTGGTGTATTTCGGCCCTTTCCTGATACCCGGCGAGGATCTCGTTTTTTGGCAAAACAGCCTCGTTGTTTTTATGCTCGGGGCCATAGCGACAGCGGTCGCAGCAGTATTCATTTACCGTCGACGTCATCGTTTTGGACAAGAGTCGCCTGTAGTCAGCCAATCAAGCGGACAGGCTCATGACGCTTAGGGTTGACCACTCAATGAATGAGCAGTTGGCCTGGGCTCAATGGTGGGCATTCCCTTGGAAGTACGCCCATGAAGACTGGCGGAGCGGCCCACACACTGCAATTGACGAACTTTGCCAGGGCAGACTGATGATGCCGGGTGACTTCTTGGGTGTGGCGGCCTGTTTACCTCCTCCACCCCACTCAACCGCACTGCGACTGGCCCTTGCTTCAAATGAAGAACTCAACCTAGCGCTGACACTGGTTCACGACACCTTCAATCCTGAAACTACGTCCGCTTTGAGCGACAGCCATCACCTGTGGTGCGTACGTCTTTCCAAGGCTCTGCCCCCGGCCATGCTGGCGCCCGATGCGGATCCTTTACACCTGCTCCATAGCTGGCTTGCCCCCCCGATCTGGCAGCGCCTCAGGTTGCGCTTCTCCCGTGAACGGACGCGTGGGATTGAAAAAAGACATCTGCGTCTTGAGAACGCAAACAACCGACTAGATACGCTCTGGCAGGCCGTGGTCTGGCGTGCCACGTCATTATCAGGTGAGCCGATCCGCCCGACTCAAACGCACCAGGAGATCAGTAATGTTATGCCGACGCACCATTGAGCTGTTCAAGGATGCGCCCAGGTTGTCATGCAGCCTGATTCCACGGGAAGAACTTGCAAACTGGAAGCAGGCTGACCATCTATTGAAAAACGCCAGTGCGCAAGCCGAACAACTGCTGAGCCTGACAAAAAAAAATGCGAAGCGTTGCATGAGGAGACTTCGCTGGAAATATGGCAACGCGCTAATGCTCAACTCAAACGGTGGGAGCGCGACCGTCAAGCCATGTGCGACAAACTCGAACAATATGCCAACTCGGTTACCAATGAGGCTATTCGCCACCTGCTTGATGAGACGGTAGCCTCCAGTAGGCTGACGGCTCTTTTAAAGCAACTTCTAGCGATTCAAATCCCGGAGGTCAGCGCAACCCTGCTCTGCAACTCGCATGACTTCGAACAGATAAAAAAATACCTTGCCTCTTATACAACCACCGCCTGGAAACTTCATGCTGATGAGACGATTGCATCTCAAACACTGATATTAAAAACTGATGAGGGAGACTTTCGCATCAGTTGGAGCTCAATGCTTGGTACTTTTTTCAAACAAGGCGAAGCGTTTCGAATCGATGTCTAATATCTGCAGACGTAAAATTGTAACCGCGTAGCGGCAAAACTCATCGGCCAACGAATACCTTAACAATGAAACTAAAGGAAACCCATGCACTCCTCAAAATCGATTTCAGAGCAAGCCCTCAAATACGCAAAGTCCTCCTATAAAGACTTTGACTCATTCCCTATCGATGGGACGAAGAGTGTAGAGGATGCAGAACGATTCTATAAGTTAGCCGAGCTAATGACAGTTTCCAACTCGCTTTACATTGATAACCTTCGCGTTGAGCATCAGTGTTTAAAACACTGCTTTGAAAGCTTTCAGTAAAATGAAAGACTTGGTCTTTACTTGGTTGGACAGTCATGCAGATTCCCTCGATTTATTTGAGGGCGAGGACGAAATTACTTTAAGACGTCAAGGAGACTTCATTCTAT
Organism: Pseudomonas sp. GW821-FHT05D12; assembly: GCF_059419825.1. NCBI lineage: Bacteria > Pseudomonadati > Pseudomonadota > Gammaproteobacteria > Pseudomonadales > Pseudomonadaceae > Pseudomonas > Pseudomonas sp. GW821-FHT05D12. The sequence goes on from NZ_JBWKSN010000001.1 coordinate 556,383, forward strand.
TGGGGGCTCAACTGACCGCTAGCCGTTCAGACAACACGACCTTGCAAAATTGGCTGCGCCTAGGCGCAGCCAGCCTGGCTTTTTTTCAGGGCGTATTGAGTCAAAAAGCAGACAGTGGTGCGCTCTGGTTGATCCAAACCTTGCGAAGCGGGCAGGGAAAACAACACGTGCTCGATTGTCTCGAAAGCCTGCTCAACCAACGAGACACATGGCGTGCCACGTTTGCCCGCGCTGCTCGCCCCGCGCAAAACCTTAAATCCACCTCGCTACGTTCACTCTCGTACTAACCAGAGAACTCTCCATGAATAACAAGACCCACAAGCGCCGCAGCTTGGGCCAAGATTCGTCAGTTGTGTCGTCCCGACGAACATCTCGGTACAGCCTCGTCTTGCTTTCCTGCCTGCTGAGCCCAGTGGAAAATAGCTTCGCCGCTATCCCTCCCGAATGGAAAAACACCGCCTACGCCTATGAAGCCGAGCACAAACCGTTGCGTGATGTACTCGAAGACTTCGCCCAGACCTTCGGCACACAACTTCAAGTCGAGGGCCTGCTGGAAGGCAACGTCAATGGCAAGATCCGCGCCAATACCCCGCAATCGATGCTCGACCGTCTCGGTGTAGAGCACCGTTTCCAGTGGTACCTGTACAACAACACCCTCTATGTCAGTACTTTGGACCAGCAGGAATCAGCGCGCCTGGAAGTCTCTTCCGAAACCATTGCCGACCTTAAGCAAGCGCTGACCGATATCGGCCTGCTCGACAGCCGTTTCGGCTGGGGTGAGTTGCCCGAAGATGGCGTAGTGCTCGTCTCCGGTCCTCGACGCTACATCGAGCAGATCAAGCAGTTCAGCAGCCAGCGCCGTTCACCGGATGAGAAACAGAGTGTGCTGAGTTATCCGCTGAAGTTCGCAAATGCAGCGGACCGCCTAGTGGATTATCGCGGCGAGAAGCTCGCCATCCCCGGGGTGGCCAGTATTTTGCGCGGCTTGTTGGAGCCGCGCTCCACCTCAACGCTTGCGGGGCTGAGTCAGCGTCCCACCTCACAACCCGCTCCGCTCACTCCCAACATTCCCCGGCTAGGCAACCCGTTGCTGGGCCAGATGCTCGGTGCTAACGCCAACCCGGCATCACTGGACATCGGCCCCGCGGTCACCCCACGCGCCCCGGTCTCCAATAGTCGGATTCGCGTCGAGGCCGATATACGCAATAACGCCGTGCTGATCTATGACCTGCCGGAACGCCAGGCCATGTATCGCGAGCTGATCACTCAACTCGATGTGGCGCGCAAGCTGGTGGAAATCGACGCAATCATCCTCGATATCGAGCGCACACAGTTGCGTGAGTTCGGGGTGAACTGGGGTTTCCAGAACAGCCGCTTCCGCGGTGGTGCCAACGTGTCGCCGGGCACCTCGTCGCAACTGACGATTGAAAATCGCGATCGCTTCTATGCCGACATACGCGCATTGGAAGCCAAGGGGCTGGCAACCATGGTTTCCAACCCCTCGGTGCTTACCCTGGAAAACCAGCCGGCGGTCATCGACTTCAACCGCACGCAATACCTGACGCCCGGTAGAGAGAACGCCACCATTTTGCCGGTCACCGTGGGCACCAGCTTCCAGGTCGTACCCCGCGTCATCACCAGCCGTGGCGGCCATCAGATCCACTTGGTGGTGGATATCGAAGACGGCAATTTCGACGAGACCAACCCCCTCCCCGGCAACCTGGATGTCCGTCGCGGCAAAGTCAGCACGCAGGCGGTGATGGCGGAAAAGCGTTCGCTGGTGGTCGGCGGGTTCCACGTGACTGAAAGCACCGATAAGCACAACAAAGTCCCGCTGCTGGGGGATATCCCGCTGCTGGGCAAGGCGCTGTTTTCCTCGACCGAACGGCAGAACAATCGGCGTGAACGTCTGTTCATCCTGACCCCGAGGGTCATCGGCGACCAGGCCGACCCCTCGCGCTACTTGCCCCAGGCCGACCAGGTTGATTTGCAGGCCGCGCTCACACCGCTGGCCAGGCGTTATGCCCCTCACCAGCCGGTGATCAAGCGCAGCGACATCATCAGCACCCTGGCGCACCTGGTCAGTGGCGAAGTCCCCAAGGCCTTCAAGGCTGCACCGATGCCGTTGGGGCTGAACACCTTATGCAGTACACGGGATTTGCTCGCGCTGAACACCGAGCGCAGCCAGTGGTATGCGGGTCCTGAGTACAACGTGGCCGTCGTGGTGCTGCGCAATCAGTTCAAGCGCAATGTGCGTATCGACGAAAAGGAATGCAGCAACTCGCAGACCCTGGCCGTCAGCGTCTGGCCCCGCGCCTGGCTCAAGCCTGGCGAAGAAGCCGAGGTATTTATCGCGATGCGCCCCGTCGTAAAGGATGAACACCTCAGTGTGCCCCGCCCCTCCTTGATCACTCCCGCTCAAAAGGCTACGCCATGAAACGCCGCTTACTCTGCGTCACCCTGATCGGCACTGCGCTGCTCGTCGCCGGCTGCACCCCCACCTGCAAGGGCGACTCGTGCTCTCGCCCGCAATCGAGCCAGGACAAAATGGTGATCTGGTGGCCAGCGCAAATGCGCGTCGAGCCTGGTCCTGCCGGGGAACGGGCGGACTATCAAACAATCTCGCTCGAACGATGAGCCTCCCGGAAATGCCCGACGCACAACGCCAGGTGTTTCTGCAGAATCTGGTGAGCGGCACTGCCGCTCACCTGTCACTCGCGCCTGGAATCAAGGTGTGCAAACAGCCAGCCGGCCAGCAGCCGGGGCTGGCGTTGCATGTCGCTCGCGAAGTGTTGCAACCGGGGCAACTGCAATGGGTACTGGAGCGGCGCTTTGAGCATGCGGCGTTGTACGATGGCTGTTTTATCTACCTCGACGCCCAGCACGCCCTGGTGATCTGGCACGCACTGCCTGCTGTGCCTGGTACGCTCGACAAGGTCCTCAGTCGGATGTTGTCGCTGGCCAACCTGAGCGCCCTGGACACACCTTCCAATCGCTGATCAGCGGCGCTCAAGCTCCGGCAATTCCAGGGTCTCGCGCTTGGCTTCATCGTCCAGTTCACGCAAGGTGCGATAGATCAGCGCCACGGCCTGCAGGGTTTCACGAGGAATGCTTGCGCCCAGCTGTTTCGTATAGAGCATGCGAGCCAGCCACACACACTGGATCACCGGCACGTCGGCGGCCTTGGCTCGTACGATCAACGCGCGGGCCTCGGCGTCGGTGCCTTTGCTGATCAGCAACGGCAGCGGCGTCTTACCGGGCCGGTAGTACAGGGCGACAGCAAAGTGCGTCGGGTTGACCACCAGCATATCGGCCTCCTCCAGCTTGGGCAGCTTGACCTTCGGCTCCTCCTGGGCCAGTTGGTGCGCCAACGCGCGGCGCTGGCCTTTCACATGGGGGTCGCCTTCCATGTCCTTGTACTCCTTGACGACTTCGACCTGGGTCATGCGCATGCGCTTGGCGAAGAAGTGCTTCTGCAAACTCAGGTCGATCAGCGCCAGCACCAGTAACAGTCCGAGACAGGCGTGCAGCAAGTGACGAAACAGGGCTATCAGCGCCAGCAGATAACTTTGCAGATCGCTGTTCGCCAGGTTGATCAACACCCCTAACGAAGGCCAGACCACCAGGTACACAATCAGGCCGATAAGAAATGCCTTGGTGATGCTCATCAGCAGATTCATCACCGACTGGGCTGAGAACATCTGCTTGACCTGGCTGACCGGGTTGAGCCGATTGAAATCGAGCTTCAGGGTTTCCGGGGCGAACAACAACCCGAACTGCATCCAGCTGCTGATCAGCTTCGTGGCAATCACCACGCCAACCATCAACAGGGAGAACGAGAAAAACATGACCAGCCCATCAACCAGCACTTCTTCCAGCGCTCGTGCGAACGGCTGGTTGAAGCGCGACATCGGCAACACCATCATTTGCTGTAAGCGTTGCAGGCTGGTCTCGGCGGTGAACAAGGCGATCTCACTGATGGCCGTGAGCGCCAGTAACTTGGGGACGTCCTGACTTTGCGCGACCTGGCCTTTTTTGCGTTGGTCGCGCAGCTTCTTGGCTGAAGCCGGGTGCTTCTTTTCGCCTGAATCACTCATGGCACCGCGGCCTTGAACAACAGCCCGAGTGAATGTTTAAGGTCGCCCAACTCGAGCATGCGCCCGACAATCAGGTCCTGCAGCAGCGCAAAGTACAACAGCACAATGCCAATACCGGCCAGGCTCTTGACCGGCGGCGCCAGCGTACTCACCTGCAATTGCTGGCTGTAAACCCCCAGCAGCGCAATACCGAACTCCAGCAACAGCAGCACCGCGATGAAGGGCGCGGCGTACAACATCATGTGCGTGAAGGTATCGCCAAGCAGGCCGACGAACACACTCATGCCATTCGGCGCGGGGAGTGGAAACCATACGGTGGGCGGCCAGATCAGGTAGCTGTCCCAGATCACCTGGGTCAAGGCGCCCAACCCCAGGCTGACCATCAGCAGGAAAATCGCCAGTTGCTTGAACAAGTGTCCGATAGGCGTTGCATCCGGCCCCAGTGAAGGGTTGAGTTGGCCACCGGCCAAGGCGCCGCGCTGGTTATCCAGCAACGCCCCCACCGCCTCGAACATCCAGAACGGCATCGCCAGCAGCACCCCCAACAACACCCCCAGCGCCAGCTCCTTGAGCACCAGGGCGCCGAGCATCAGCGCCGAGTAATCCTGGCCCTCCAACGCCGCATGGATACCTGGTGCGGGCATCAGTGCCATGACCATCACCAGGGTGTGCCGGGGCATGCCGCGTATATGTTGAAAACAAAACGCCGCAACCAGAATGCCGCAGGGATAGATACGCGCCATGCCGATCACCAGGCTGGGCAGGAACTCAAGATAGAACAGCACAGGCAAACCCTCAGTTCAGGGCCGAACGGCCGATCATGTCGAAGGTCAGGTTGATCAACTGGATCAACTCCACACCAATCCAGCGCCCCGTCATGATCAACGTGATGCCCACCGCTACCAGCTTGACGCCAAAGGGCAGCGTCTGGTCCTGTATCTGCATGAGCGCCTGCACCAGGGAAGTCAGCACCCCCACCACCACCGCAACGATCAACGGTGGCGCGGACAGCACCACCACCAGCAACATGCCCTGCTTGAACAGCACGATAGGTTCCATAAGCCACTCAGAGATAGGAAAGGAACAGACTGTCGAGCAACCGTGACCAACCGGACACCAGCACGAACAAGAGCAATTTGAGCGGCAGGGAAATGGTCATCGGCGAGACCATTTGCATGCCCAGCGCCAGCAGCAAGTTGGACACAATCAGGTCGATGACGATGAAGGGGATATAGATCAGGAAACCGATCTCGAACCCCGCCTGCAGTTGCGACAATACGAACGCCGGGACCAGCAGGATCAGGTCCTCGCGCTCCACCTCCTGGGCCATTTGTGGCGGCCACAGGCGTGCGGTGTTTTCCAATAGATGCGTCAGCACGTCCGGGTCCACGTTGCGCAGCATGAAGGCCCGCAACGGCTTGATAGCCTCTCCACCGGTCTGCAGTACCGTTTGCACATTGCTCATGTCCAACGGCGACGCCTTGACGCTTTCGGCGATTTCGTACCCAACCGGCGCCATGATAAATAGCGTCGCTGCCAAGGCGATGCCATTGATGGCCATGCTCGGCGGCACCTGCTGCACACCGATGGCGTTTCGGGTAATCATCAGCACGATCACAATCTTCAAGAACGATGTGCAGATGACCAGCAACATCGGCATCAACGTCAATGCCCCAAGAAACAGCGCAAGAACGAGGGGATCGAGCCCCTGGAGTATCATTGGCCGAACAACACACGGGATAACTGCAACCCCAGGCGCCCGTCGACTTCCACCAACTGCCCCTGGCCAATAGGCCGATCACCGTAGTAAAGACCGGCCATGCCAGGCGCGTAGCCGCTGATGCCCAGTACCGAGCCGGGCCCCAGGTTTCGCAGCTCGCCCAGCGTCAGGTTCAACGTCCCGCAGCGCACATTCAGCGCCATGCTCAGCTCATCGAATGGCTCATGGCCGAAGACATCCACCACCGGCTCGTCTTCCTCATACCCCGAGTAATGGGGCGCTGCAAACTCTTCGTCCACGGACGTGTCCTCAATAGAAGTAAGGGTCAGACACAAGGGCCCGCAAGCATCATCGATGCCCCCATGCAGCCTCTGTTTTCCAACCTGTATGTAGCCGTTGCCCTGGGCTTGAAAAAAACTCTGCTCAAGCAGCAGCACATCACCGGTACGCAGGCCACGCGCCTGGGCTATCGGCAATTGCAAACGCCCAAGGGTCACCGCGAGTGCCAGTTGGAACGTTGCCGGCATGGGCGCGGCAGTGGCGCGCCACGGTCCCGCCTCGCATAACGCCAGGAAGCTCTCGGGCGCCAGCCACATATAGCTCGCGACCCGTGCGGCCCCCAGGGTTACGCTGAGTCGGCAACCAAAGCCCTTGGGGCGATCGGTCTCCAGCAATCGCATGTAGCCCAATAACGCGCTCACCTGCGGGCTCAGGTGATGCTGGAACAGTGCCCAGAACCACGAATCCGGATCGTTGCCGGAGGGCGCCAATGTCACTGGGCACTCCCCCAGCAAGCTGAGCAGCGGCCCCGCTTCCGCAAGCGCCAGCACGCCACACACGGTTTCAAAGCACACCGCCTTGGCCCCTGCGGACGCGCGCCCCGGCTCCAGCCGCAGCTCACCGTCCTGGCCGGCAACCTGGAACGCCAGGCACAAGCCGCGCCCCAGTCGATGGCGTGCGGCAACGGTATCGCTCTTGATCAAAGGTAAAGTCAGCAGCGGCACTAGCATGCGCACCCGGCGTCAGGCACAAGCAGATTGACCGGCAGCCCCAGCGCGCCGGAAAACCGCTCCTCACACTGTTGTCGCACACCACTGAGCCAGCGGGCCGTGGCGTCATGCTCCGCTTCCAGCTCGATGGTCCAGGCACTCTGCTCACGGTGCACGCTGGCCTTGATCCGCCCCAGCCGGGGCAGATACAACACGGCCTGCAGTGGCCACTGGGCCCCGGCCTGTATGCGCGGTGCCAGTTGTTCGGCGAGGGCCTCGATCATGGCGACATTGGCCGGTGTCTTGATTCCCGCCAGGGACGCTCCCGACCCGGTGCCTTCATCGTTATCGGTAAACAACTGAGCGAACAGTCGACCCTGCTCCCACTCCACTGCACCGGTGGCCCGTGGCTCACGTTCCTCACGCGCGTCACGTGGACGTGGCCGCTCGCTGGGTTTATTTGAAACCTGGTTCATATCGGCTCCTGAGCCAGTAAAAGAGACAACTCCTGAAGTTTCTCCACTTGCCGCAGGCATTCGGTGACCTGTTTCTGTGCCGTGCCGACACGGCTTTGCTTGTCGTCCTGCTGGCCCCGCAACGCCTCCAACTGGCCCATTTCTCGCCGGGTACTGGCCGATAACGAGCGCTCCTGCGCGCCCCAGGATTTCAGGGCCTTGAGCGTCATCACTTGGCCTTGATGCCGACTGAGCAACTCGGCACTTTGCCGGGCCTCCTCCAGTCGCGTGTGCTCAAGCGCATCCTGGGCCTGTTGGATATGCGCAAGCAGGGCCTGCTGGGCGCGCTTGGCCTCGCGCAGCGCTCGCTCGGCCCGATCGGCGCGATGCCGGCGCAGGCGCCGCAACGTCTCGACGTCAGCTTGCAACACATCAGAATGGGACATGGGTAGTCAGCTCCTTGAGTTGCTCCAGCGTCACCATCATCGGCGTGGGCTCGCGCAGATCCTGGCGCAGGAAGCCATCGACTGCCTGGCGGCTGTCCACCGCCAGGTCGGTAAGGGCATCACTGCCGGGTTGGTACTCACCCAGCTTGAGCATCAGTTCGATCTGTTGATAAGCCGACAACAAACGGCGCAATCCGGTACCGGCCTGGATGTCTTCAGGTGTCGCCACGTTGCTTAAAATCCGCGAAAGGCTCGCCAGCACATCCACTGCCGGGTAATGCCCGCGCTCGGCCAATTTGCGTGACAGCACGATATGGCCGTCGAGCAGCGAGCGCACTTCATCGGCCACCGGATCGTTCATGGAGTCCTGCTCGATCAGCACCGTATAGATCGCCGTGATCACGCCGTCACGCGTCAGACCCGCGCGCTCCACCAGCCGTGGCAGCAGGCTGTACACCGAGGGTGGCAAACCGCCGCGCCCCAAGGGTTCGCCGGCAGCCAGGCCGATTTCGCGTTGGGCCCTGGCAAAACGGGTCAGCGAGTCAATCAGCAGCAATACCCGCTGCCCCTTGCGCCGGAACCCTTCGGCCAATGCGGTGGCCGTAAAGGCTGCGCGGGCGCGCTCCATGCTGGAGCGATCGGACGTGGCACACACCAGCACCGCTTTGGCGCGCAGTTGATCATCCAGTTCGTGGTCGAGAAACTCACGCAGCTCGCGGCCCCGCTCGCCGATCAGGCCGAATACGATGACATCGCACTCCACGTTACGGGCGATTTCGGCCAGCAAGGTGGTCTTGCCGCACCCCGCACCGGCGAACAGGCCTACACGCTGACCTTCGCCAAGCGTCAGCAAGCCATCGATCGAACGTACCCCGGTCGCCAGTGCGCGGTGGATCCTCGGCCGCTCGGTGGGCAATGGCGCTTCACACAACACGGCACTGGTGTCCGGCAGGTCAGACTCGACAAACGCACTGGGGCCCTCCCCCGCAATCGGTCGACCGAACCCATCCAGCACCTGCCCCAGCAGGGCATCGCTGACCTGCACCCGATGCGATACCCCCAGGCGCTCCACGCTGGCGCCCACCTTCACGCCTTCAAGGTTGCCCAAGGCGCTGAGTACCGCGTCCTGGTTATCGAAGCCGATGATCTCGGCCAGCATGAATTCCCCCGGGTTTTTCTCCACCTGGCACAAGTCACCGATACGCGCCTGGGGCAGCCGGCACTGCAGCAGCATGCCGTTGACGCGCTGGATTCGCCCGCGCACCGTCACCGGTGCAAAGTTGCTCAGTGATTGCGCCTGGCGCTGCTGCCAAACGTCGAGCCGCGCTTGCAATTCCGTACTCACCAGCGCACCTCGTAACGCTGCACACCATCGAAGACCACCTTGCTGTTGTCGATCAGCACCAGTCGCAACCCTTCCACTTCATCACCGACAAACAGCCGGCTGCCCTCGTCCAGGACCACATGGCCATTGGGCCCTCCGACGATCTGCACAATCCTGAACGGCAGCGCCGAGTCACGTGCCCGCACACGGCTGATCACCGGCACCGCGCTGTCGAACTGCTCACCAAAACGGGCGAGCATGCGCGCCACCAGCTCCACATCGTCCTGGGAGACATCCCCATTGAGCGCGACCTGGCCATTGATCACTTGCAAGCTGACTCGCTGGCCCAACTCACGCTCGCTGAGCATCTTCAGCAGCTGCTGGCGCACTTCAAACGGCGATGCCAACTCGTGTTTCTGAACCACCGGCGGCATCAAGGACGCCTGTGCATCGTGCTCCCCGGTGGGGAGCATGCTCATCACCGCGATGATCACCGCCACGACCAGCACCAGGCTGATCAAGCGCTTTTGCTGCGAATGGGATATGGACGACAACTTCAGCGCCGGCATGGGTTCACTGGCGGGCGGCGGTGGCGCTTGCACGGGGGCTGCAGCCTGCGGCCAGGGCTGATCGGCCAAGGTGACACACAAGCGCACGCCTCCGACCGAAAACGGAACCCCCGGCACCAGGTTCGCAATCTGTGCCAGTACCTGTCCTTCGGCGCTCTGCAACAGCCCGGCCTCGGCCTGCACCGACCACTGGGCATCGATAAGCCGCAGTCGCGCATGCTGCTCGACCACCTCGGGATCATTGAGTACCAGGTCAGCGTCCAGATGGGCACCGATGCTCCACTGCTCCCCAAACAGCGGCAACGCAGCACCCTGGCGCTGTCCATCAAGCACGCGTAATTCAAACATCACCGCCCCCTCCACGCTGGCCAACGCCAAAGACTCATGCCACTGCACCACGCATGAGTTCGTCCTGGCCCAGGTCGATACGTCCCAGCACTTTGACTTTGGAGGTGCTGCTCAATTCGGCAAACGACAGCACCGGAACATGGTTGAATTCTTCCAGCAGCAGAGTGCGCAAAGGGCTGCGCAGGTCCTGCGCGACCAGCATCACACTCTTGCTTTTTGCCCTTATCGCAAAGGCCTGATTGAGCAGGTTGATCAACGCCGCGCTGTATTCGTCCTCAAGGGCGAAGAACACGCCGGTCTGGGTTTGGCGAAGTGCCTCGCGCAGGATGTTTTCCGAATGTGGCGACAGCAGCCAGGCATGCAGCCCGTCGGCCTCTCGGTACTGATGGAAGATCTGCGCCTTGAGGGCGATGCGCGCATAGTCGGCCAGGGCTTCCGGTTCACGCTCATGCTGGCCGTACTCAATCAGTGACTCGACAATCAGCCGCACAGCCCGCAGTGGTACGCCTTCGCCGGCCAGGCGTTGCAACACCGCCGAGAAACGCGACAGCGGCATGATGCGCTGCAGCTCCTGCACCAGCTCCGGCTGGTTATGCTCCAGCCAGCCGAGGATCGACTTGCTCTCCTGGATCCCCAGGAACTGCGGCCCGCTGAGCATCATGGCTTTTTTCATGCGCTCGAGGATCAGCTCCGTCGACGTGAAGCGCTCCAATTGCGGGTCATCCAGCAACGGATCATCGGGCGCCAGCCAGACCCAGCCCTGTTCATCGCGATCGACCAGCCCCGGTATCCCATCAGCCGGCTCAACCGTCAGCGCCTGGCTGTCGACCGCCAGGCGACTGACGACCGAAGCCTTGACCATCGGCACTTCATGCACACAAAACCGCATTTCATCGTTGGCCAGGGTGTCATCGAGTTCGACTTCAAACGGCGGCAACGTCAGGCCGATGTTGGCGACCAATGAATTTCGAGACTGGCGGATGCCATGGATAAGCTCGGTGACTTCGGGCGTCCCGCGCAGCGCCGCGGGAAATTGCAGCAGGTAGGGTCGCGAAGGATCGAACCCGCGAAGATCCTCCTGGCCATTTTCTTCGGGACGAACCGCGGGAGCCGCCTCAGCGGCGGGCTTAGCCTCTTGCTGACGCTTGCGCATCAGGTAATAACCCAGGCCGCCGGTGATCAGCGCAATGAAGATAAATACCCCGGTCGGCATACCGGGGACAATTGCAAACGCGAGCATGCCCACCGACGCAATCATCCAACTCTTGGGCTCACTGGTCATTTGCCGGGCGATTTCGGCGCCCATGTTACTCACCCCCCTGCGTGCATCCGGTGCCACGCGGGTAATGATCATGCCGGCGGTCAGGGAGATCAGCAGTGCCGGGATCTGTGCAATCAGGCCATCGCCGATGGTCAACACCGAGTACAACGCCATCGAATCAGCAGCACTCAAGCCGTGCTGGAACATACCCGTGGAGAAGCCGCCCAACAGGTTGACGACCACGATGATCAAACCGGCGACGGCGTCACCCTTGACGAACTTCATGGCGCCATCCATGGCCCCGAACAGTTGGCTCTCGCGGGATAGCTGCTCACGCTTGTCGCGTGCCTGTGCTCCGTCGATCAGGCCCGCGCGCAAGTCACTGTCGATCGACATCTGCTTGCCGGGCATTGCATCCAGGCTGAACCGCGCGGCGACCTCGGCGACCCGCTCCGAGCCCTTGGTGATCACGAGGAAGTTGACCAGGGTCAGGATCAGGAAGATCACCATCCCCACGGCCAGGTTGCCCCCCACCACGAAATTGCCGAAGGCCTCGACGATGTCTCCAGCGTCCTGTTCCAGCAGGATCAGGCGCGTGGTCGCAATCGACAGCGCCAGGCGAAACATGGTGGTCAACAGCAGGATCGACGGAAACGAGGAGAACGCCAGGGGCCCCGGCAGGTACAGCGCCAATACGATCAACAGGCAGGAAATGCAGATATTCAGCGCGATCAGAATGTCCACCAGCCAGGTAGGCAGCGGCACGATAAAGATGAAGACGATGGCCAGGACCACGACAGCGCCCAGCACTTCGGCGCGCTGGGCAACTTTAAGCAATACACGGTTGATGGCCAGTAGCACGGTCACGCCAGGGACCTCGGCACCACGGTAAACCGTGTGCGCCCGCGCAGGTGCAGGTCCAACTCGTCCATCACGGCCACGAACCGTTGCAGGGTGTCCTGGCGTACTTGCCTGTCAGGCCACAAGGCCAAGGGCAACTGCTTGAACAGCGGATGAAGCGCGTGAAGGGCGACCAGTTGACGCAAGGCCGGACCACCGCCCAGGTCATGGCCGAAGGTCAGGAGTTCAGTGGAGTCGATGCCGCTGCCGGCGTAAGTCAGCATGCGCTGCAACAGCTCCACCGGGTCATGCGCGATGGCCAGGCGCTCGATCAATGCCCGACAACCGGCCCACACGCCATTCAACTGCCCGCAGCTGTTGAGACTCAGCAACAAGGTGCGCAACAACGGCAGCGGCCTCGACGACACCAATGCCGCAATATCATCCGCCAAGGCCCTGCGCATCGCCTGGAGGCCAACATGAAACCGCTCGCCACCGTAGAGCCTGAGCAGTTCCTTCATCATCAGGGTCGGGGATTGACGCACGACCACGCTGGCGTAGTAGAGCATGCGCAGCTCCTGACGCGCCTGCGGATCGAGACCGGCCGCCTGCAATGACAAGGCGGTGTTCAGGCCCGCCTGGATTTCGCCTTTGAACCCGACCTCCAGCCTGGCAATGGCCTCGCGCGCCAGGGCCGCCTCGGTCGGGCGCGCTTCAGCGTCCGCCTGGGCCGCCACATGCTTGAGGACCACGAACGCGCGTGCAGGGTCTCCGCCCGTGAGCGCGAGCAGCTTGGTCACCGCAGGCTGTTGTTGCAATTGCAGCCTGAGGCGAAGCGAAATAGATGCCAGGGTCGCCTGCGCCGGGTGCCCCAGTTGTTCGTAAAGCTGAATGATCTGTTGGATCGGGGGCACACGCGTGCCTATCTTCCGCTCGCCCAACAAGCGCTGATTGACTTCCACTTCCTGACTGAACAGATACGCGAGCTCATCCACCCCTTTGTCGGGCACCGGCACGGAGGTCTTACTGATGACGGGTGAGTCAAGGCGCGGGATGGCGTGCACATCGCTTTTTGAATTGACGTCTATGGACATAGTGTTCAGACCGGCACAGGAAGAGTGTTTCCCTGTGTGGCGAAACAGATGCATACGGTTCCATTGCATTCCACATCAACGCGCACTTGAAAAGACTTGCACAAAGCCTCGTCGAGAAGTGCAAGAACTTGCTCAAAATTGACTCAATTCAAGATATTTCTATATATAAATCAATGCTTTATTAGGTTTTTCATGATTGGCACAGGCAGTGCTAATGGGTTCCTGTCGACATCCTTTCGACTGCGTCTACCCAAAGGAAAACATCATGAATATCCCTATTGATGCTTTAGCTCATCTCGTTGGCAGCTCGCCTCAATTCATGCTCCACCTGACCGACGACCAGCAAAAAAAACTTCGGCGTTTCATTCACAAGCGTGTGCTCAATCCGGAAGATGCGGACGACCTTCTGCAATTGACCTACCTTGAGGCCTGGCGCAATCGCGAACGGTTCAGCGGCACGGCAACCCTCAGCACCTGGATGTGCGGCATCGCGCAGAACCTGATCCGCAATCACTTTCGGCGCATGTATGCCAAGCCTGTGCATTGCGAATTCGATGAGTCGCTGTGGCATGGCCAGGAAGAAAACAACAGTCTGGATTGGGAGTTCGAGGTCAACCGCCGCCTGGAAAATACCCTGAGCGCGATTGACCACCTGCCGCCCGAAATGCGTAAAACGCTGTACGCCTCGCTGGAAACCGACGGCAGCTACCAGGACACTGCCGACGTGCTGGACATTCCGATCGGTACCGTTCGCTCACGCCTGTCGCGGGCACGCGAACAACTCAAACGCGTCACCCGCAATTCGACCTACCCGTAGCACAAGCCTGGTGTTGGGCGGCAGGGATATCTGCCCAACGCCCTCAGGACTTGCGGGTACGCGGCAGGAAGATCGCCAGCAGCCCGAACAACGGCAAGAACGAGCACAGCGTGTACACGTACTCGATACCATGAATGTCTGCCAAGTGCCCGAGCAGCGCCGCGCCGATCCCACCGAAGCCGAACATCAGCCCGAAGAACACCCCCGCAATCATCCCCACATTGCCCGGCACCAACTCCTGCGCATAGACCACGATGGCCGAGAATGCCGAGGCCAGCACGAAGCCGATGATCACGCTGAGCACGCTGGTCCAGAACAAGTCCACGTGAGGCATCAACAAGGTAAAGGGCGCCGCGCCAAGGATCGAAAACCAGATCACCGCCTTACGGCCGATCTTGTCGCCAATCGGCCCGCCAAAGAACGTCCCCGCCGCCACTGCACCGAGAAACAGGAACAGATGCAACTGCGAGCTGGCGACCGACAGGTCGAACTTTTCGATCAGGTAAAAGGTGAAGTAACTGGTGATGCTGGCCATGTAGAAATACTTGGAAAACACCAGCAGGCCCAGCACCACCAACGCGCTCATGACGCGCTTTTTCGACAGGCCATGAGTGGCCGCCTGGCCGGCCTTGAGCTTGAACAGATTGAGGTGGTTGCGGTACCAACGGCTGATGGCATACAGCACCACCAGCGCAAAAATTGCGAACAGGCCGAACCACGCCACATTGCCTTGCCCGAAAGGAATAATGATCGCTGCCGCCAGCAACGGGCCGAATGCAGAACCGGCATTCCCGCCAACCTGGAACGTCGACTGCGCCAGGCCATAGCGCCCGCCCGAAGCCAACCGCGCCACACGGGAGGCTTCCGGGTGAAAGGTCGAGGAGCCGATACCGATCAGGCCGGCCGCCAGCAATATCAGCGGGAAACTGCCCACCTGGGACATCATCAGAATGCCCACCAGGGTGCAGATCATCCCGCATGGCAATAGAAACGGCTGCGGATGCCGGTCGGTGTAATACCCCACCCACGGTTGCAACAACGACGCGGTGAGCTGGAAGGTCAGGGTAATCAGCCCGACCTGAGTGAATGTCAGGCCGTAGCTGGCCTTGAGCATCGGATAAATAGACGGCAGCACCGACTGGATCAGGTCGTTGATCAAATGGGCCAGCGCCACCGCGCCGATGATGCGCATCACCAGCGGGCTGGTCTGTCCGGTGGTCGTGGGAGTGTTCAAAGCCATGGGAAGGTTTCCGTACCGCAGGGGGAAGTGCACAGGTGCAGGTGCGACAATGTGCCACTTTTGCCGGTGGGAAGGCTATCCCGTTAGCACGCTAACGACTGCGCGCCCCCTGACAGTCGTCAGCGCGACGGATGCACTGCACGCCACCGCGAATTGGCGCACCACTCGTCGCCAGATCCGCCCATTCAGGTTAAACAGTTGAAAGCGTAGATAAAAATTCAAAATAAACGCTTGACGCATTGTCGTTCTACGCGAATAATGCGCGCCACTTGGCTACATAGCTCAGTTGGTTAGAGCATAGCATTCATAATGCTGGGGTCCGGGGTTCAAGTCCCTGTGTAGCCACCAAGTACCGGTTTACAGATGTCTACATGAGTCTCTAAACCACCTCAAGAAGCCCGCCTCGTGCGGGCTTTCTTGTGTCTGGCTATCTCTCCTTGCATCCCCCCTATACCATCCCCCGGTGTATCCCCCACAAATAATTAAACCGAGGGGACAAGTCCACCACCTCGTACGGTTACCATCTGTCAAAACGCCCGCGTAAGCGTATAGAAAAGGTTGAAGCATGACCTCCATAGAGAAGTGGCTAGATAGACTGAGGAACAAACCAGTACCTGCTTCCTCATGGTCTGAACATCGACGCAACGAAGCCTTGGAACTACTCAAAAATGCCAAGAGCAAAGAGACCTGGGTAGAACTCAGCACCCACTACAACGGTTTCATTCGAGAAGTCGCAGTCAGGGAATTGTGCAGCCACCCGTCTCCGGAAGCGTTAGTGGCTTTGATAAATCGGCTGAATGATTGGGTTCCGCAGATTCGCGATTTGGCGTTAGTCAGCATGAATCACTATCTGTCGACCTCGCAGACTCAAGCGTTGTTATTTGCGCTGGAGCCTCTTATGGCGCTGGCAGCGCGGCAGAGAGCCGATCATGGCCCCACGTTAAAATCCGTACGCGATGTACTACAGTCGCCCGAAATCCAAGATGAGGTCTACGTAAATTTCCTTACCCGGCAAGGAAAAGCTGCGCGCTATCTGTTTGCGCTTTTGCTGGAAAAAAATACCGCTCCAGAAGCCCTTCTCCGTAGCGCCCTGGCTCATCGTGAGCTGACCGTAAGGCTAGCAGCCGTGCCTGCATGCCAGGAGCTGCCAGTTGCGCAAGCTTCGCCATTGCTGCTTGAAGCCTTGTCGCAGCCAGGAGCCAAAGTACGGGTCTGCGTACTACGCGCGCTGCTCCCATTGCTCGACAATCCAAGGCAGCTTTTACGCCAGGCCTTGCTGGATGCATCGCCCTCGATCCGTAGCCTGGCACGCTTTGAGGCACCCCGTAATAACGTCGACACACTGGCGGTACTATCAGAACGGATGAACCAGGATCTGCCCACAGGGAAACGTGATTGGCTCGGTGTTCTTGGCCTGGCAGCAGAGCTTAACGCCGACCTCGACGAACGATGGCTGACACAAGCGCTACGTTCCAGTTATTCCACCGTACGGCATGCGGCTGTGCGCCTGCTCGGGGATGACCAATTGCCCGAACTGTTTGAGGCGCTTGATGATCCGTCGGACAAAGTGTTTCGCGCTGCGGTGACGGCACTAGACAAACAACCATGGAGTTCCGTGAGTGCAGGAGTGGGCGCAAAGTTAGATCAAGACTGGCATGAACTGTCGACAGCCCGCCGCCAAGCGATACTTCAATTAAAGCCGGGATGGCAACAGGTGGCATATCTGTTGGAACGGCTCGACACAGAGCCCGTTGTGAACGTTTTCTGGCTTCGTCAAGTTGAGCAATGGTGCGATCGTCAATATCAGATTGTCGACCCGGTAACGCCGAAAATTGAGCGAGGATTGCTGGTGAAAAAGCTTCAGGGCTTGGCCGCAGGAGGCCTCATCCGCAGCGATATTGTTGCCCGCATAGTTTGATGACTGGGGTGTAAACGGCGTATTACCGCTTAACTCGTGACTTGATACCCACCTGGTTGCCATCTATCACAGTGATCTCCGTCACCGAGTCGCCCGGCGCCCGCCAATCTTGATAATTGTTAACAGGGTTATCGGGTGGCCAACCTCTCAAGGAACTGCTTTTGGCCGGCAGCGCTCATTGTCGAACGGCAGCCAAAAGCCATCGCTCACCCTCTAAGAGATCCCGGTCGCGATGCGAGCACAGCTTCTGCAACCGGAACCGTCGGGACAGAGCGTCGCAGCGTGCCTATCCGCTGGCTGGAAGACCGTGCCGATTGTTCCAGGCGATATTTCTGTTGTGTGTAACGGCCATGCAATAGGTATTCGCGAAGAACCCTGCCCTAATAGAGTTTTTCCAGTCTACAGGCACCTGTTTGATGACCCGACTCCCTCTCATATTCCTGATGGCTGCTGCAGTTACCAGTGCGAACGCCGCCGATGATGTCCCTTTGGAGCGTTCTATCAAGGACTGGGTTATCGGCTGTGATAACACGCGTACCTGCACGGCTATCGGTGCCGTCCCGGAGCGCGACGATATCGGCATCTCGACGTTCAGCCTGCGTGTAACGCGTGAAGCCGGCCCGCAGGGAAACTTGCGGGTAGGCGTGTTCAGCTACAACGCCACCCGTGGTCAACCCACACTCGATGGCAAACCGCTGAAAAATCGATTCGAGCCTGGCGAACGCAAAGAAGGTGAGGTATCTGAGGTGTTTGCTCTGACCGGATCAAATGCCGACGCCTTGATTGCAGAGTTGCGCAACGGGCGGGAGTTGATTTTGCCCATTGAGGGCGGTACCTCCGTCGCCTCGCTAAACGGGATGAGCGCGGCGCTTTTGCTGATCGACTCGGTTCAGGGGCGGGTTGGCACACAGGACGCACTGATTTCCAAGGGACAGGCGCCCGCCAGCAGCGTGCCGCAAGCACCTGCTGCACCGCCGGTGCCGAGTTGGCAGGCACCCGTTGCGCTTACCCCGGACAGGGCAAAAGAGGTCGCGGATGCAGTGGTGGCTGCCACGCGCAAGGAGTGGCAGGAGGATCTGAATGAAGGCGTTGCGCCAAAAGCAAACGCCTATGCCTTGAGTGCAGATCAAGCGCTGGTGATCATCGAGACCGGCTGTGGGGCATACAACTGTTTCTACAATATCTACCAGGCGCCCCTGGACCACCCTGAGCAGGCGCGCCCAGCACGGGTCGCCGAAGTGCCAAATCTGTCGGAAAGAGAGCCCAACGGCCTCGTCGATTTTGATCCGGCCACGGGTGAACTGAGCAGCCAGGCAATGGCGATGGGCATGGGCGGTTGTGGTACTTCGCTGCGCTGGCGCTACGACGGTAACGGTTTCACGCTGACGCATGCGGCTGAAATGAACACCTGCATGGGGCTGGAGCAGATTTATTGGCCTGTGCTGTGGCGTACCGAGGCAAGCCGCTGAAACTGTCGAATACATCAATGTGTGTGGCGAGGAAGCGAGCTCCCTCGTCACACACAGGTGTAGCCCCTTCCCCCTTCAGGAAGCCTTCAACGCCCGCAACTCACCTTCTACACGCGCCGCGTTGCAGTAGGTGTCCAGCATCTCCAGCACTTGTTCGCCAGTGAGGACTTTACCGTTCAGTTGCAGGCCGAACAGCGTCAGGCATATCTGTGGCTCCCGGGAGCGCTTGATCTTGACGTGAGGCATCAGTGGGCCCGCGGCGTTTTTGCAGGCGGGCAGCGGGGCGCCCTCGCGCAATGTCAGCGTGATCCATAGCTTTACTCGGCCCTCTTTGATGTGGATATCGCCGATATCCAGCAGATCGATGTCTGCATCAAGGTTGCGAAACCACAAGTGGCTATGGGTCAGGCGCATCAGGATTTCTTCGCCGGCCCGACGGTGCAGCCACACCCCACTGAGCAAGACCAACGCCACGATTGCAAAAATGCCTCCCATGAACGCGTTTTTACCATCCCATGCACTCCCGCCAGCCATCACGAAAGCGAACACTGAAAAGAGCAACAGGGTGCGGCGCACCTTGCGTGGGTAGGCCAGTTCGGTGACTGCGGGAACCTCGGCCAACCACTCCTCGCGTTCCTGGATGGCTGCCTGCAACTGATCGCCAGTGTGCTGATTAAAATCCTCAGTGAGGGATTGGGCCAGGCTGGCCAGTGGATCATCAGGGTGGTTCATACCGGTACTCCATTCTTGTTGGCATCTTCAGCCGACTGCGGATCATGAGTGAGTTGACTGAACCACTGCCGGTCGTGCGCGGTGGGCGTCCGTGTTGCCTGGGCCAGCAACTGGTCGTCGAGAACCACACCCAGTTGCTGCAGGCGCACGGCAGTGGGTGGATGGGTATCGAACGGATGAGCGATCGCGTGATCCATCACCGCCTCGTTCAAGATCACCGGAGCCTGGCGAAGGTGTTCTGCTAACGCCTGGATTAAGTTTGTGTGGGTACGCTGGCCAAGCAGTTTGTTGACTTCGGCATCAAGGGCGATGACGCGCAGCAGCGCCTGGCAAAAGAGTCGCTCACCGGCAATTTGCGCGCCGACCTTATCCGCCACCAGTTCTTGCGCACGGCTCCAGTGGTGCACGGCAATCTGGAAGTGATGCAAAAAGCGCCACGTCATCCAGATCGCCGGACGTTCGATCCAGGACGGCATGTCATCCACCGCACTGATGTTCAGGAAATGCATGTACATCAGGCTGAACCGCGCCCCAGCTTCACTGCCACGCTCAGTGTCGCGGCTGCTGAAGTGGCCAAGCTCATGGCCGATAATCGAGGCTGCTTCTTCCTGGCTCAAGGTCGACAGGAAAGTCAGTGGCAGGTACATCGTACGGCCCGTCAACAGTTGTCCCGACGGTTGCAGGGCCACCTGGACGCTGGTGACGAAAAACGATTGGTCGACCCCAATCACGATGTGGTCTGGCACAGGCGCGCGGGTGACGGCTGCCAGTTTTTCGATCCATGCCCATAAGGCCGGGGCGCTGGCCCGGCTGATTGAACGCCCCAGAAACCCGGATTGCGGCGTTTCCATATCCTGCCATTGCCGACGCAGGCGCCCGATCAATAGCACGCCCAGGTACAGCATCACCAGCAAGGGCACAACGACCAGCAGTATCACCATGCCGCTGTTCTGGCGGTTGCTCCAGCCCCAGCTGACTTCATACAGCAGGGCCATTGCCAACGACCCCACAATCAACCCGGTGTAGACCACCAGCCACCGTCCCAGCGCACGCCAACTCAAGACCAGGCGATCATAAAGAAAGTCCCGCGAGCGCAGTGCGCGCCAGGCATCCAGGCGCAGTTTTACCCAGGTAGCGGAGCCTGCCAGCACGGCCGCGACTGCCAGCCAGTAGCCAAGAAACGCCAAGACCTGACGCATGTGCACCGAACCCTGGTCAGCATCGGCCCGAGCGACCTCACGCTGCAGGTAGCCGCGCAGACTGTCGTCCGAGAGCGCCGGCGTTGTGCGCCATTGTTGCGGCAGTTTCTGCCTCAATTCATCGCTCGGGCTGGCGAGCCATTGGCGCATCACTTGCGCTTCTTCCAGCGTGCTGCCGGCCCGCCAGCTTTGAATGCTGCTCCAACCCATCAGTACCAGCGGCAGCAACAACATCGCCAGGCCCCATGACCATCGTCTCAACAGACTCATGGCTCAGTTCGCCTGGAGATAGTCAGTGAGAAACGCTTGCGCATTGCCCTGACTCGCCAGGGCTTCGTTATAGGCGACGGCCAGCGCTTTTGCTTCGCCTGGCAAGTACAGTTCTCCCCAGCCATTTTGCAGAATCAGTACGACGAACTTCTGACCGTCTACCGTGGTGTAATAGCGCGTGTCCTTGCTGGTCTTCTCGACAGACATCTTTTGAATTTTCAGATTCCAGTCGTGGTCAGCCCCTTCCACTTGCACCAGTGCCTGATTTTCTTCACGCGCCCCGATACGCAGCGTCCAGACTTTCACACCGGCCTCACCCGAATACGCAGCGACCTTATCTGCTACGTCTGGGCGATCTTGAGCGAAGGTATTGCCCGTCATGACGGCCAACACCATGCTTAGCACGGCAGCCCATTTGCGAAAAATCAGCATACTCAGATTCCTTGAATTTCATGGCCAACCATTGAAATTCACCCTCAGCGATCTGCCAACCGTGCAGGCCGTTGCGCACAACTATAAGGCTGCGGTTCACAACGACACCTGACGGGGTACAATGCGGCGGACATGCAAGGAAGTGATCAAGCCCTTCTCGATGAAACGCCAGAATCCTTATCTTGATACGCACTTTTCTTTCGATCACCCGGGCGCTCTAGATCAAGCCGGCGTATTCGACGACAGCGCTCGTCAGATTGTTGGCTCTGCCGTCGGCCACTACCGGGCACGAACAGTGCGGGCAGATCTGCAGTATTTCGACTGTGATTTGCAGTTCCCCGAGCCGCTGACTATCCACAAGATATTGCCCGACAGTGTGTGCATCGTGCATGTGCTCGGCGGACAGTGGCAGCATCGGGTCGACGGTGTGCTCAATGAATACACCACCGGTGCAGTCCATGCGCTGGGGCTGAGTGAAAGTATGGAGACCGTCGATCAACTGCCCGCCGGCAGTCATGCGCGTATGGCCGGACTGCGGATCGCCGGCGATTATTTGCGCGAGCTGTCCGAGGAAGACTCATCACTCCAGCCCTTACTCAGTCTACTTAACGACGGCATTCAGTTTTCGACGCTTCGCGGCTGTCCTGCGTTGGGGCGTTTGCTGGAGCGCATTTACTACTCTCCGTACCGCGGGGCTCTGGAGCGCCTCAATCAGGAAAGCCTGAGTCTGGCAGCACTGATAGAGTTGGCCACGCACCTTGCTCCCCATTCGGCCAAGCCGCTGCCTGCCGTGCGCGGTCAGTCAGACTTGGCCCATGAAGCGCGTTTTCAACTTGATGCAAACCTCATTGACCCTCCCGGTACTCAAGCGCTGGCCCGAAGCCTGGGGGTGGGAGAAACCACGTTGCGTCGGGCGTTCAGTCAAATCTACGGCCAGTCGATGCTGGATTATGTGCGTCAGCAACGCATGGAACTTGCTCGCGACTTGCTTCGCCAGCGCAGGTGGCAGGTGGCGCAAATTGCCTACCGTCTGGGCTACGCCAATCCCGCAAACTTCAACCATGCATACAAGGCCTACTTTGGTCACCCACCAGGCGCCGAACGCTAGAAAAAAGCCTACTGACAAGCAAATGGGAGAGCCCACATGGCGATGGCAATGCTTGATAACACAAGCCGCAACTCATGAGCCTCGACGTCTTCGCGATCATCATGCTCGGCGCGGCGCTCCACGCTACCTGGAATGCGGTGGTCAAAGGCGGCACAGACAAACTGATGACCACCTGCATGATCGCGTCCGTCGCGTCGTTGATTGCGTTGGCTGTCGTCCCCTTCCTGGCGCTGCCGGCGAAGGAGAGTTGGCCGTTCATTGGTGCCTCGGTGGTTTTGCAGGTGGTGTATTTCGTACTGGTCGCCTCGACTTATCGCATCGCCGACATGAGCCAGACCTACCCGATCATGCGTGGCACCGCGCCGTTGCTGGTGGCGGTGGTCAGCGTGTTGGTGTTGGCCGAGCCATTATCGGCGTCTGCCTGGCTCGGGATTGCGGTGATTTCCCTCGGCATTTTGAGCATGGCTGCCGGCCCTTCGGCCGGGCAGAGAAAAGGGCTGATCCTGGCACTGGTCAACGCCGGCGTGATCGCCGGCTACACGCTCATCGATGGCTGGGGTGTGCGTCAGTCCGGTGCGCCAGCGGCCTACACACTGTGGATTTTCCTGCTCACCGGCCTCCCGCTTGCCGCCTGGGCGTTAGTCACCCGGCGGGTGGAGTTTTGCCGCTACGTCCTGCGCAATGGGCGACTCGGCCTCGTCGGCGGAGCCGGCACGCTGGCGTCCTACGGGCTGGCCCTGTGGGCGATGACGCAAGCCCCCATCGCCACTGTATCGGCGCTGCGGGAAACCTCGATCCTGTTTGGCGTGGTGATCTCGGCGTGGGTGCTCAAGGAACATCTCACGCGAGTGCGCATCGTCGCCGCGTGCATCATTGCCGCCGGCGCAATGGTCTTGCGCCTGGGCTGAACGGGGGCATGCGCGCAAAAAAACTGCGCATCTGTATTTTGACGCTCCCCTCAGCCACTGTTAGTGTCCAGCCTCCCCATACACGGAGTGCCCCGGATGAAACTGGATATCTACCAAGTCGACGCCTTCAGCCAGCACGTCTTCGGCGGCAACCCGGCGGCCGTCTGCCCGCTCACCGAATGGCTGCCCGATGAGCAACTGCACAACATCGCTGCCGAAAACAACCTGTCCGAGACGGCGTTCTTCGTGCCCCGTGGCGAGTTCTACGAGTTGCGCTGGCTGACCCCGGAAGTCGAAGTCGACCTCTGCGGTCATGCCACGCTGGCGGCGGCGTGGGTGCTGATCCATCAAGTGGGGAATGCGCCTGACGTGCTGCGCTTTGCCACCCGCAGCGGCGAGCTTCGGGTAACGCGCGATGGCGACGAACTGGCGATGGACTTCCCGGCCAAGCAGCCGCAGCGCTGCGAACCGCCCAGCGGGATGTTGAGTGCATTGGGGATCGAGAACGCGCACGTATTCGGCACCGATGACTACCTCGTCGTGGTCGACGATGAGGCCCAGGTCGCCGCGCTCACACCAGACTTCGCACGCCTCAAGGGCCTGCCCAAACGCGGCATCGCGGTGACGGCCCGAAGCACCCGGTTTGACTTTGTCTCGCGCTGGTTCGGCCCGAACGTGGGCATCAATGAAGACCCGGTCACCGGCTCCGCGCACACCTCGCTGGCGCCACTCTGGGCCGAGCGCCTGGGCAAACAGCAACTCACCGCCGAACAGGGGGGCAAGCGTCGCGGCCAATTGCGTTGCGAACTCAAGGGCGACCGAGTGATTATTTCCGGCAAGGCCGCGCTGTATATGCAGGGCACTCTTTACCTGTAGAAAAGCACGGGGCATGGCGCAAGCCGGCATTGCTTGACGGCTTGCGCCTCGTTTACCTAACGGCCTGCGGCGTCCTGATGCGCTGGCTGGCCAAATCAAGGGTCAGATCGTGCCGGGGCAAACGGCTCAACGTATCGTTGAGGTTCATCTTCAAGGGTTTATCCGCATTCACGCCGTACTCCAGATCGACGTTGACGTGTTTTTGCGTGTGGCTGAGCGCAGCGCTGCTGGAAAAGCTGAGGTTCGTCATCGCCGGTAGCAACATGCTATGGGACTGGGTGGCGGTGTAGCTCATGCTCATACTTTTTACGCGTAGGTTGTTGCGGTCATTGAGTGCGTGCTTGATCAACGCCTCGGTGCCTTTACCCGCAAGGTGGCTGTGCTCGATCGCGCGCAGCACCTGCGGCTTCAGCTCCATGCCGAGTCGCACTGAAGTGCCCTCCCCATGCTGCAGCTGATCGAGCACTTGGGCAAAGTGCGGGTCGTCCCTGGCCCATTGTTCGATGGCCACTTTGTTGGCAGGCGCGACATCATCCAACCAGGCATGCTGCCCGTTGTCCCGCAAGCCCACACGTGTGACGGAAGACTCCACCGATGCCAGCTGGCGAAGCCCGCTTTTCATCAGGTCCCGTTGGGTCATTAATTTATCCAACGACTGGCCAATCGCGTGGTAGGCGTCCGCCTTGGTCGCCAGGGGCGGATGAGTCGCCAGAAACCCCTGCAAGCTGGCCAACTGTTCATCCGTCGTGGCCCCCGGCCGTTCCGTAGCGGCCAAGTCCTGTCTGAATTGCGGCGAATACAGCGAAAGGCTGCGTCGCAGGTCATTGATCTGCGATTGAGTCACCGCGTGTGGCGGCTTGAAAGAGAAACTGAATGCCTGTGATTGGCTCCGATCAAATTTCACCATGACCGATATTTCCGGCAACGCAAAAACGGCAGCAGCTGGCCCGCCAGTTTCAACCCTGCCCAACGCCAGCGCGTTCAAAGGCGCAACGTTGAAACCCACGCCACCCTGCCTCAGCCATTGTGCGCTGCGTCCCTCGGCGTGACTGGTGCCCGCCGCCGTGCGCGTAGTGGACTGACTCTTGTCCGCATGCGCAAGATTGAGGTTCGCCAGCCCGCCGATACCTGCGCGTATCACTGAGTCCAGCTCGGCAATATTCTCCTGGGGGTTGTAGAGCACACGCAACTGCGCAAGTCCATCCAGGTTAACGTCACCACTCAGCTTGGAGCTGTGCCCGGCAGCGTGCTGCTCTCCCAGCGCCAGCAAATCGTGGAGACCACCCGATGGGTGGGTGAGGATCGACATCAACTTGCCGAAGTCCGCCTCCTTCACGTCAAAACTGATGCTCGAACCGGTGTTTTTCGCAACCGCTGCCGTCAATTCCCCCGCGACTCTCAAACCCGGCCCGTACGCTTGGGTGCCCCGCCCCACCGTCACCCCTGAAGCCACCGAAGCGGCCAACCGCCGTGTGTCGTCCATCGAGATCTCGACCCTCGCGCCTTTATCCGTGCGACTGATGCTGACGCCGTTGGTATGGGACTTGGAGGCGCCCAGGAAAAATTCCACGGGGGCGACGGGTTTTATCCCCGTCACCATCAAGCCCAGGCTTTTGCCCTGGGTGCGGCTGGAGCCAAGGGTTTGACCACTCTCCAGTCGTTGCACTTGCTGCGTCAGTGCGTCCTTGAGGGAAGCATCGACGGGCAATCCGAGCAGCGTCGAGAGGTGCCAATGCAAAGCGGATCCCGGTGTACCCAGGTCCTTGGCCAATAATTTGAAGTTGTCGTAGAGGGTCTCTGCCTGCGCGTAACTGACGACGTTCTGACGTGACAATTGATGCAACGGGCTCTGGTCAAAATCCTTGATGACCGCGCTCACGGAGCCTTCTATGCGCTTCAGGGCGCTTGGGCTGTATCCGGAAACGCTGTCGAGTTTCTCCGCCAGATCAGTCAGTTTCCTCAGCGTGTTGGCGTGATGAATCAGGTCGCCTTCGACGAGGGCGCCAGGGTGAGTGAGGTCTCGCTTACGCTCCGGTTTCCATTGGGGCAACGTCAAGTCTTGCCCCTCGAGATTGGCCAGTAGCGCAGCGGTGGTTTTTTCCGATGAGGGTGAGACCCGTATGAACGCCTGATGCAGTTGATGCAGCGTCGATTCCGGGTTGACCACTGTCCGGCTCAGTGTGGGCCGCGAGTCAAACGCCAGCCCATGCACATCGCCTAAAAGGCGTGCGCGGGCCTGGCTGCTCGCGTCCACACGGGCCAACGCCTGGCTGATCTGGTTGGCCAACGCCTGGCGCGGGCCGGGTACGCTGAGCGCGACGAGGCGCGCACTCAGGTCAGCCGCAACCGGCTTGCTCTTCGACAGGGGCTTGAGCCGCTCGTGCAGTTGCTTATCGTCAGCGTAGACGGCCTCCAGCCCGCGACGGCCGCTGACACGGTGCTGAATATCCTTGCCTGTCTGGCTGAGGGACTCCAAAGGGTGAAAGTGCGCCTTGATCCCTTGAAAAAAACTGCGCTTGTGCGAAATCCCCTCACGGGTTTGCCCCATCACATGACTGCTGGCCGTCAATGCCCCGCCTGGAAACTGCGCGCGCATTTGAGCACTCGCCAATGTATCGCACAGCAACGGTACCGCCGCCACCGGTTGCAAGGGCCCCGCCTTCATTGACTCTGGGCCCGAGCGATCCAATCGATGGAACTGCTTATCCCAGCCGGCAACCAAGTGTTTGTCAGCCCCCATCCGCAAGGATTCCAAGGGGCGGCCCTCGGGCAGTTCAACCCTGGCCCAGCGATGCGGCCCCCTGGCGCTGCCTTGCCAAACCTCGCGATCAACCCTGAACAACTCGTCACCCTGGCTGTGTGCGTAGAGATGCCCTTCGTGATCCAGCGCCAGTGCCTTTATCGCAAGCGGCGGTGACAGCCGTAATGGGGTGACGACACCCTCCTGATGAACCTGGAGTTCGTTGTCTTGATTGGCCGTTACGAAATGACGGCCATCGGCGACTGCAAAGTGGGCGATGGGGCTCTGACTTTTTCCAGCGAGTACCTCAACCAGCGACACGTGAGGACGGGGCTTGGGCAGAGCGGCCAAGTCATGGCTGGCGCCCTCGAAAACCGGATCACGCACTTTCTGGATCGCCACCGCTTTCAGTTGCCCCTCTTGCAGCACATAGGCACGTCCATCCAGGCCACGCTCCAGACGCTCGACGCCCGGCTGCCGGGCGTTATCCCATTGCTGTGCACCCGCGTTCCAGCTCAACAGCCGGCCTGAATCAAGTGCGACCTTGCCCCGCAGCCCGAGATCGATCGAGGCCGCAAGTGCCTGCCGGCTGGGCAAGGGCAGACCTTTCTCGATGCCCTTGACCAACACGTCACTGAGGTTCCAGTGCGGGCGCAATACGCTTGATTCATTCAAGGGCGAACTATGCAGTTGCTCGCGGGCATCGCGAACCTGGGCATTGAGTTGCCCTGCATCATCATGAAAGAAACCTTCGACTCTGACACTGCCCTTCAGCGCCTGCTCCAGTGCTTCGACCGATTGACGCGCCATCGGCAGCACGCCGCCCCTGGCCTGACGCACATCTGCGCGCAGCAGTTCGCCGTCAGTCGTCGCGCCATACAGGGTACTACCGGCCAGCCCGATCCGCGCGAGCGGCACAGGCACGCCGGCCTCATCCAACGGACGCACAGCCGGCGCGCCGGTGCCCTGAATGTGCAGGGCAGAGACGCCCTGGACCTGGCTCAATACCACCGAACCCTGGCGCTGCGCACTGCTGTCCAGAGAGCCCTGAGGTGTTTTCAGCAACTGCCCTTCCCGGGTCAAACCAATGCGGCTGTATGCACGTGCATCGGCGTCGGGCAGCCAGGACAGCGTGATCGGTTCAAAGCGATAAAGACGCTCGTTATCCAGGCGAAACTGCTTGCCCTCGACAGTCGTGTGGATCCCGCTGACGCTTGCCAGATGCGCTCGGCCGGGGTTACTCAAGGACGCTACCGAGCCTGCACCGCCGGCCGGATTGGCAAGACTGCTCTTGAATACCGCTGCGACAGCCGGCGTGGACTGAATATGAAACAGGTACTGTCGCTCATCTTTGAAACGCACCGTATTGCCGCGCTCAGCAGAGTAGCCATCGGCGGTATAGCGTTTGCCTGGCGCGTTGAGATGACGGGCGACATCGCGGCCTGTGGCTGTACTGTCAGCCTGGAGTTGCCCGCCTTTGATGCTGACGTCGAACACCATCGAGGCCGGGTTCAGCGTTTGATAATGAGCCCCCTGCATTTCCGGCAGTGAGGTCGGGCTCGGGCCTGGCGGCGCTTCTCCAATCGACCTTACTGAGCGCTCGACAATGCTCTGGTGCAGCCTGAGCAGACCGTCTAACCCACGATGCATAACGAGTGCCTCAAGCGGATGAGTGACAACTACCTAGTGGACACCTTCAACCATTGGTTCCAACGACAGCAGCACCCTCATGAGGAACAGATTCAACTTTCGTGCAGGCCGAGATAAAGACATCCGGTGACACACCGGCAACGAGCGGGCTCTTCAGAATTTTCAGTCAATCCAGCACGCCTCCAATTCACCGCTGCGGTAAAGTCCCCCCACAGGAAAACCAGATCATTCTCAAAATGAACGGAGTTCAGCGCGTGTTTTTGATTTCCCGCCGTCAACTGTCAGTGATTGCCGCCGCTCTCGTCCTGGCGGCCTGTCACACCCCCGTCAGCGAGCAACCGCCGGCACCGGAGTTGGGCTCGGGCTACCGCACCGACCTCACCCCCCAACACGCCGAACGCCATATGGCGGCAGCCGCCAACCCGCTGGCGGCCGAAGCCGGGCGGGAGATGTTGCGCCAGGGTGGTTCGGCCATCGATGCGGCCATTGCGATGCAGGCAGTGCTGACGCTGGTGGAGCCGCAGTCCTCTGGTATTGGCGGCGGGGCGTTCATCATGGTGTGGGACGGAGATAAGGTGCACGCGTATGACGGTCGTGAAACGGCACCGGCCGGGGCGACCGAGCGGCTGTTCCTGAAAGCGGACGGTACGCCGATGACCTTCACCGCGGCGCAAATCGGCGGACGTTCGGTGGGCACGCCGGGGGTACTGCGGGCATTGGAGATGGCGCACAAAAAGACCGGGCACCTGCCGTGGGCCACGCTGTTCGAGCCGGCGATCCGCTTGTCGGAACAGGGCTTCGCGATTTCCCCGCGCTTGCACGCGTTGATCGCGGCCGACCGCCATATTCCCCGGTCGCCGGAAATGGCCGCGTACTTTCTGAATGCCGATGGCACGCCCAAGGCCACCGGTACGCTGTTGAAAAACCCGGCGCTGGCCAACGTCTTCAAGCGCATCGCCAAGGAGGGCCCGGACGCGCTGTACCACGGGCCGATTGCCGATGAGATCGCGCGCAAGGTCCAGGGCAATCGCAATGCCGGCAGCCTGTCGGTGGCAGACCTTGAGGGCTATACCGCCAAGGAGCGCACGCCCCTGTGCAGCGACTACAAACAGTGGACCGTGTGTGGCATGCCACCACCGTCATCGGGCGGGATCGCCATCGCGCAAATCCTCGGTACATTGCAGGCACTCGAAGCCCGCGATCCGGGCCTGGCCATCGCACCCATGACGCCGGTGAAAAGCACCTCCCCCGCAGGCCTCGAGCCAACGCCCGAAGCCGTGCACCTGATTGCCGAGGCGGGTCGCCTGGCCTTCGCAGACCGTGGTTTGTACGTCGCCGACGCCGACTTTGTACCGGTGCCGGTGGCCGGTCTGGTCGCACCGGACTACCTGGCCAAACGCGCAGCATTGATCGGCGAACGCAGCATGGGCATCGCCAAACCCGGCACGCCTGCCGGCATCCAGGTCGCCTACGCGCCGGACCGCTCGCCGCTGCGCATCTCCACGTCGCAAGTGGTGGCGGTGGATGACCTGGGTGGCGCCGTGTCGATGACGACCACCGTCGAGGCGGCGTTCGGTTCCCATCTGATGGTCCAGGGCTTTTTGCTCAACAACCAGATGACCGATTTCTCGTTTATCCCCGAAGAACACGGCCAGCCGGTGGCCAACCGTGTCGAGCCGGGCAAACGCCCACGCTCGGCCATGGCCCCGACGCTGGTATTTGATCGCAGGAGCGGCGAGTTGCTGGCCGCCGTCGGCTCGCCCGGCGGCTCACAGATCATTGAGTACGTGAGTAAATCCCTGGTGGCGATGCTCGACTGGAAACTCGACCCGCAGGCGGCCATCAGCCTGCCGAATTTCGGCAGTCGCAATGGCGCCACCGAACTCGAACAAGGACTGTTCAGCCCGGCGTTGAAACAAGCGCTGAAGGACAAGGGCCATGCATTGAGCGAGATCGACATGACCAGCGGCATCCAGGCCATCGTCCGCACGCGCGACGCCCAGGGTAAGGTGTCGCTGAGCGGCGGCGCCGACCCTCGGCGCGAAGGCGAAGCGGTCGGCGACTGATTTATTGAGCGGAGAACAGCCCTTGCAACAGGCAAACAATCTCGGCGCCATTGCCGGCGTCGACCACGGTTTCTGTGCGATCAATGACCCGGCGCGCCCGGACGAGGTGTTCATCTGCAAGCAGGTGCACAGCGCCTCGGTGATTGAGTGGCAGCCGGGCCAGGTGGCCAATACCATCGAGGCTGACGCTGTGTTTACCCACACGCACCAGCCCATCGCGGTGATCACCGCCGACTGCCTGCCCATTCTGTTCGCCTCCAAAGACGCTCAGCAGGTAGCGGCAGTGCATGGCGGCTGGAAGGGCCTGCAACGCGGGATTATCGCCAACGCGGTGCAGCGCTTTGCCGCCGAGGGGATCGCGGCCGATCAACTGCAGGTGGCAATCGGGCCGTCGATCAAGCCGTGTTGTTATGAAGTGAGCGAAGGGTTTATCGCCCAGTTCCAGGCGGAGCAAGGGCACCTGTGGCAGCACCGCCAGGCACCGTGGAGCAGCGTGCAACCGGCACCGCGGCAGACACCCGAAATTGCCCCGCCTGCAGCAAGGCAAAGCGACAGCGCGTGGTTTGACTTGAGCAGGTATGCGCTGATGTTGCTGCAGGCGGCGGGGGTCGAGCGCGAGCAGATCGAGGTCAGCGAGGTGTGCACGTACTGCACGTCGCCGACGTTTGCCAGCTACCGCAGAAGGACACATCACCCGGAGGAGGCGAAGACCTTGATCTATTCGTGGATCGCGCGCCGCCCCTGACCACCTGATAGCCCGCGGCGCTCAACGATTGATCTTCAGCCCCTTGCGCGCTGCATGCCGCTCCAGCGCCAGCTCGATCAACCGGCTCACCAACTCGCTGTAGCTCATCCCCGCCGCCTGCCACAGCTTGGGGTACATGCTGATGCGGGTGAAACCCGGCAGCGAGTTGATTTCGTTGATCAGCACCTCACCGTCCTCAGTGAGGAACACGTCGACGCGGGCCAACCCGGCGCATCCCAACACTTCGAAGGCGTCGATGGCCAGGCGGCGGATACGCTCGCTGGCGTCGTGGCTGATATCCGCCGGCACCACCACTTGGGCGGCCTGGGCGTCGATGTATTTGCTGTCGTAGGAATAGAAACCGTTGCTCACCACAATCTCGCCGCAGCCGCTGGCGATGGGGTTGTCGTTGCCGAGCACGGCGCATTCGATCTCGCGCCCCTGGACGGCCGACTCCACCAGGACTTTCTCGTCAAACCCCAACGCCAGCTCGACGGCGGCGTGGTACTCGGCTTCATTGCCGACCTTGCTCACGCCCACCGAGGAACCCTGGTTGGCAGGCTTGACGAACATCGGCAGGCCGAGCTTGCGCACGGCGGCATCAAATGCAGTGTGCGCGGCGTTGCGTCGGGTCAGGGTAATGAACGGGGTGACGGCAATGCCGGCGTCGCGCAGCAGGCGCTTGCTGATGTCCTTGTCCATGCACACCGCCGAGCCGAGCACGTCGGACCCAACAAAAGGCAGGTCGGCCATGCGCAGCAAACCTTGCAGGCAACCGTCTTCGCCGAGGGTGCCGTGGACGATGGGGAAGATCACATCAATGTGTTCGAGCAGGCTGCTGCCGGAGGTTTCCACCACTTGCTGGCTGGCCTTGCCGGGCACCACCGCCAGTTCGCGGTTGGACTGGTTGAGCGCGATGAGGGCCGGGTTTTCCTGGTTGATCAGGAAGTTCGAGGTGTCGTTGAGGTGCCAGTGGCCGGCCTTGTCGATGCCGATCAGGACCGGCTCGAAACGCGTGCGGTCGAGCGCATCGACGATGTTGCGCGCCGACTGCAACGAGACCTCGTGCTCGGCCGAACGCCCCCCGAAAATAATACCTACGCGCACCTTGCTCATGAACCGGCCTCACTGTTGAAAGTAAGGCTTCTTACCACGGGCGGTCAGCGATTCGCTACCAGATGTGCACCGAACAACACGTAGCAACCGCCGGCAAAACGATCCAGCCATTTGCGCGAACGGCTGTAGAGGTTGGCCATGCGCTCGCTGGAAAACACCAGGGCCACGCTGCTGTACCAGCTGAATGACAACGTGGCCATGGTGATCACCGCCAGGGTCAACAGCATCGGCGAGGGCGAAGGCGGCATGGTCGACGCGAAGATGGTGGCGACGAACAGCGCGGCCTTGGGGTTGGACAGGTTGCCCAGCAGGCCCAGGCGCCAGGCGGAAAACAGCGAGCGCCGGGGTTCGTCTGCCAGCAGGTTGTGACCCATGGCCGGTGCCGAGCGCTTGAACAGCTTCAGCCCCAGGTAGATCAGGTAGCAGCCGCCGATGATCTTGAACGCCAGGTACAGCATCGGCGCGGCGGTGAACAATGACTTGATGCCCAGGCCACCCGCCAGGCCCCACATGATCGTGCCGGTGGCCACGCCCGCCGATGCCACCACGCCATGACGACGCGAACAGCTGGCGGCCAGCTGCGCGGTGTTGAAGAAGTTGGGGCCGGGCGTCACCACCGCCACGGTCCACAGCAGGGCCAGCGAGACCAGCGGCGCCACGTAGGCGGGGTCGAAAAAATCCATCGGGGCAGCTCCATCAGTGCAAGGCACGAGCCAGGATCATAGGCCTCGCCCGGCACCTGCACAATCGTACAAGACCCCGGCAGACAAGGAATGCAGACTGGGTTAACGTGTTTCCATCCCTTTTTTGTGACAAGCCACCATGGGCAAACCGACTCCTATCCTCGACTGGCTGCACCGCGCGCCGCACGCCAGCGGCCTGGACCGTATCGAGGCGTACTTTGCCGGCTTCGCCTTCGACCCGCATCGCCATGACACCTACGCCATCGGGCGCACGCTGTTCGGTGTACAGAGCTTTCATTACCGCGGCGGCATGACCCACAGCATGCCTGGCACGACCATGGTGATTCACCCCGATGAAACCCACGACGGGCGCGCCGGCAGCGAGGAAGGCTTCAAGTATCGGATGATCTATGTGGAACCGGCGCTGATCCAGCAGATCATCGGCGGCAAGCCGTTGCCGTTCATTCCTGGCGGATTGTCCAGCGACCCGTGGCTGCACCGTGCCAGTGAAGTGCTGCTGCAAAGCCTGGATTGCCCGATCGACCCGCTGCAGGAACAGGACGCGATGTTCGACCTGGCGCAGGCCCTGAGCAATGCCTCAGGCGCGATTGCCAGTCGCAAGACGTTCGATTACGTGGCCGCCGAGCGCGCGCGGGAATTTATCCACAGCGCGCTGGGCCGCAGCATCACCCTGGATGAAATCGCCGAGCACGCCGGTCGCGACCGCTGGGCGTTATCGCGGGATTTTCGCCTGTTGTTCGCCACCAGCCCGTATCGCTACCTGACCATGCGCCGCCTGGACCTGGTGCGCAGCCTGTTGGCCCAGGGCCAGTCATTGGTGGACGCGGCGTTGACCGCCGGGTTCACCGACCAGAGCCATATGACCCGACAATTTCGCAGCACCTACGGCATGCCGCCCTCGCGCTGGGTGAAGATGCTCGGGCGCTGAGGGCCTGGCCTGGCCTGGAATACACCCACGCCTACCGTTGATCTACGTGGTTTCCAGCAACGCGTCCGGCTTCGGTGCGCGCGCTCTGAGCCCCAGTGCCAGCAGCGCCCCGGTCAAGGCAATCGCTGCACTCCAGCCCATCGCCGCTTCGATCCCCGCCGCCTGGCTCGACCCGGCATTTGCCACCGACACCAGCACCGCCAGGCCCAGCGCCCCGCCGATCTGCTGGCTGGTAGACGCCATTCCCGCCGCCACGCCTTGCTCTCCTGGTCGGATGCCCAGCCCCGCAGCGACCCACATCGCGGTCCAGGTCATGCCCTGGCCGATGCTCAGGATGAAAATCCCCGGCAGCAGCGACCAGAACCCCACCCCTGTCGGCAACGCCCAGCACACCAGCGCAATCCCCACGGCACCGGCCAGCTGCCCGCAGACCAACGTGTTGCGTAACCCCAACCGGGCGAGCGAACGCTCCGCCAGCCAGATCCCGAACGTGCACACCAGGGTCGCGGGTAAAAACGCCAACCCTGCCTGCAGCACGCTGTAGCCGTAGACCTGCTGGTAATACAGCGCGAGAAAGTAGTACTGCACGCCAAAGCTGCTCATGAACACCGCCGTCAGCACCATCGCCATGCGCAACTCGCGATAGGCAAACAAACGCAGTGGCATCAGTGGGTCGCGGCCGCGATGTTCAATCCAGGCGAACAGGCCGAGCAGCGCCAACGCCACGCCCAGGCAACCCAGCGTAGACGGCGCCGTCCAGCCCCATTCAGGCCCCTGCACCAGCGAAAACACCAGCAAGGTGCCGCCAACGGTCACGGTCAACGCGCCACTCACATCAAAGTTGCGCCCGCGTGCACGCTCGCCATCGGCGGGGATCCAGTAGCGCGCCGCCCAGGCGCAACCGCCCGCCAGCGGCACGTTGACCAAAAATACCGCCTCCCACCCCCAGGCCTGGGTCAGCACGCCACCCAGCAGCGCGCCGAGCGCCAGGCCTGCCGCCGACGCCGCGCTCCACACGGCAAACGCACGGTTGCGCGCCGGCCCTTCGGCGTAGTGGGTGTTGATCAGCGCCAAGGTCGCCGGGAACAACAATGCCCCGCCCACCCCCTGCACGGCCCGCGCCAGCACCAGCAACACGGCGCTGCCACCGAGCACCGCAGCCAGGGAGGCCAGCGCATATAACGACTGGCCGACCCGATACAGACGGCGCTTGCCAAGCAGATCGGTAGCGCGCCCGCCGAGTAGCAGGAAACCGCCAAACGCCACGCTGTAGGCACTCACCACCCACTGCAATTGCGCGGCGGAGAAGTTCAGATGCGCGCCAATCTGCGGCAGCGCCACGAACACGATGGTCGCATCCAGCGCAATAATCAGTTGCGCCGTGGCCAGCAGCATCAGCATCCAGCCTGAGGGTCGAGAGGGAGACATCACAGCGTCCTGTCCGAAAATGAGAAGCCGCCAGTGTCTTTTATGCGAAACAGATGATAAATAGCGCAATCACTCTTTCAGTAATGACTTTAATCATGGATCTGAACGCAGTTCGCTTGTTAGTCCGCGTGGCCGAAACCCGCAGTTTCACGCGCGCGGCCGCAGACCTGGGGCTGACCCAGTCGGGCCTGTCTCGCGCCATTTCGCGCCTCGAACAGGAACTGGGCGTACGCCTGCTGCAACGCAACACCCGCAGCGTCAGCCTGACGCCCGACGGGCAGATGCTCTATGAGCGCAGCGCGCCGCTGTTGGCAGAATTGGCCGAGGCCGAAAAGCTGATGCTCGACCGCCGCAGCACCCCTTCCGGCCTGTTGAAGATCAGCACGCCCTCGCTGTTCGGGCGCAAGGTGGTCATGCCGGTGATCGGCGAGCTGACCTTGCGTTACCCCGCGTTGCGCATCGAAGCAGTGATGACCGACCGCCTGGTGGACATCGTCGATGAAGGCTTCGACGCGCTCCTGCGCACCGGCGAGATCCAGGACCAACGCCTGATCGCCCGCCCGCTGGCGCCGCTGCGCTGGATCACGGTCGCCTCGCCGGCTTACCTGGCGCGCTTCGGTACGCCGCAGAGCGTCGACGAACTCAAGGACCACAACTGCCTGACCGTGCGCAATCTGCGCAACGGGCGCATGGTCGATTGGCAGTTCATGCTCGATGGCAAGGTGCAGGACGTGAGTGTCGAAGGGCGGCTGATCTTTGATATCGGTGATG
This sequence comes from Pseudomonas sp. GW821-FHT05D12, assembly GCF_059419825.1. Taxonomy (NCBI): domain Bacteria; kingdom Pseudomonadati; phylum Pseudomonadota; class Gammaproteobacteria; order Pseudomonadales; family Pseudomonadaceae; genus Pseudomonas; species Pseudomonas sp. GW821-FHT05D12. The sequence continues at coordinate 592,643 of NZ_JBWKSN010000001.1, forward strand.
CACTGGTCGACGGCGCCGTCGGTGGCTTCGGCATCGCCCAGGTCATGGACTTTGCCGTGCGCGACGACTTGGCCGCTGGGCGCCTGGTGCCGCTGCTGGAAAACTTCGCGGGCCGCCGCCGGGCGATCTCGCTGGTTTACCCGCCGTCCCGACAGTACTCGCCAAAACTGATGGCGTTTGCCGAAGCCCTCGGCCAGGCGCAATGGTAACCCTGCAGGCGCAGGCACGCCGGCGCCTGCGGGGGCTGTCTCAAGGCAAGGTTTTACCGTCAATCGGCGCGCCGATGGTGAGGAAATGCCCACCCGCCACATGGTGCAAGGTGCGCAGCGGATCATGCCCGTCGAAATGCCAGCGGCCGTCGCTGAACACGCGCTCGTCGGCATAGGCCGCCACCACTTCACCCAGGAACAGGTCGTAGGCCTGCTGGTTGTGCGGTTCGGGCAGCAGGCGGCATTCCAGCCAGGCCACGCAGCCTTCCAGCAACGGCGCTTCTGTGTGTTCACCACTGAAGGTGTGCAGGCCGTAGGCGGCAAATTTGTCCGTCTCAGAGCCGGTGGTGTTGCCAACGGTCTGGACCAGATCGACCTGGGCCACGCAAGGCACCTGCAGCACGAAAGTGCCGGCGCCTTCCAGCAGTTGGCGGGTCCAGGTGGCTTTGTCCAATACAACCGCGACTTTCGGCGGTTCGAAATCCAGCGGCATCGCCCAGGCGGCGGCCATGATATTGCGCTGGCCGTTGTGGGCCGCGCTGACCAGCACGGTAGGCCCATGGTTGAGCAGGCGGTAGGCCTTGGACAGCGGAACGGGGCGGCGGTGAGTAGGGCTCATGGAGGATCGGCTCTTCAAGCGGAAAAAACCTACGATACCTCAAGCACAAGCCCCACGGCTCAGCTCGACAACTGGTTTGCGAATTGTCCCACTGCACTGACCACTTTTTGCGCACCGTCCTGGATTTCGACGATGACCGTGCCCGCCTCCGCTGCGAGGGCCAGGCCCTGCTCGGCTTGCAGACGGCCATCAGTCATCAGGGTCACCGCATCGCGGGCCATGTCCTGGTTCTGGCGCACCACGCCGACAATCTCCTCGGTGGCTTTGCTGGTACGTGACGCCAGCTGGCGCACCTCATCGGCCACCACCGCGAAACCACGCCCTTGTTCACCGGCGCGTGCCGCTTCAATGGCGGCGTTCAGCGCCAGCAAGTTGGTCTGCTCGGCGATGCCGCTGATGGTCTTGACGATGGTGCCGATCACTTGGGACTGGGCGTTGAGCGCCTCGATGCCCTCGCCGGCCTGTTGCATGTGCTTGGCCAGATCGCGCATCACGTCCACCGCCTGGGTCACCACCGTGGTACCGCGCTGGGCACTGCTGTCGGTGTGCAACGACGTGCTGTAGGCAATGTTCGCTGCTTCAGCGACGGCCTGCTCCTGATTGACCTGGTCGGTGATCACCGTGGCGAACTTGACCACTTTGTACAGCCGGTCGTTGGCATCCAGCACCGGGTTGTAGGTGGCTTCCAGCCAAACGGTGCGGCCATGGCTGTCCACACGCTTGAAGCGCGCCGCGACGAACTCGCCGGCGTTCAAGCGCTTCCAGAAGTGCTGGTATTCGGCGCTGTTGTACTCTTCCGGCGCGCAGAACATACGGTGATGTTTGCCCTGGATCTGCGCGAGGCTGTAACCCATGCCGCCGAGAAAACGATCGTTGGCAGTGAGCACGTGCCCGCCCAGGTCGAACTCGATCACGGCGGTGGACCGCACCAACGCGGTGATCAGGTTTTCATGCTCGCGAGAGGCCTCGATCGTGCGGGTGAGGTCGCTGGAGTAGATCGAAAAATGCTTGATGCGCCCTTCCGAACTGCGCACCGGCTGCAAGATCGAGCGCAGCCACGCCTCCTGGCCATTGCCGCGCATCAGGCGCACGGTACCGGCGAAATGCTCACCGCGCACCAGGGCGTTCTTGAAGCGGCGATGGAATTCATCATTGCGCACGTGATCGGGCACCAGGTCTTCGATCGGACGACCGAGAATGTTGCTCGACGCGTACACCAGTTCCTGCAGGAAGTTGGCGTTGGCCCACTCCACCCGGCCTTCGGCGTCCAGCGTCAGGCACAGCATTTCGCTTTCCAGGCTCTCCTTGACCTGTTGCAAGCTGGACAATTCTTCGCGAAGAGCCGACAGCTCCTGCTTCAAACGGGTGTTGAACATGGGGCACCGATGGTCATTTGGGGAGAGTGATCTGACCTGCATCGGCGCTGGCGGCGTTTTCTGAAGCGCTTTTTTGCGTGGGCCCCACTGTTTTTTTGGATCCATCAACTGCCGTTATTTCGGCACACACCCATCACTTGATATTCCAGGGTATTGAGATTGCCGCGGGAGTCTTCATAGGTCATGCGCGAGGGCACGGGATTGCACGCGCGGATCGGCGGCGTCACGTTGATCACCTTGGCAATGTCCAGTTTCATGCCGTAGCGATACGCCTGCACCTCGGGCGCCGGCTTGCCGTTTTTCACCGCGTAGTCGGCCATGGCTTTTTCATTGCGCTCCATCATCAACGCAAAAGTGCGATCACCGCCGCCTTCGGCCAATGCGCCCAATGACAGGCTTGCGGTAAATACACCCAGGGCGATTGCATAAAAGTTCATCACAGGTTCCTCGACTGAAAGTTCAGTGCCGAGACTAACCAGCGAACCCTGACGCGATGTTCACCAGAACATTACTTATTTGTTAGGTGGCCACCAGTTTCCAGAATTGTAATGTTGCCGCCACCCAGTCGTTATCCACGGTTTGCAACTATCAGCCCGGGCCAGATCAATAAGAACGCCCGCCTCCATAAGAAGCTGATCACTGCCAATACCGAGGAGCGAAACATGCGGATCCGTTATTACACCCTTCCCCTGTCACTGGTCGCCACGTTGCCGCTGGCCGCCGTGGCGGCCGAAGAAAAACCCGAAGGGTTTATCGAAGGCAGCAGCGTGAACGTGCTGGCGCGCAATTTCTATTTCAATCGCGATGACCGCAAGGGCCAGTCCAGCCCCACCGGCAACAGCTACTCCGAAGCCTGGGCCCAGGGGTTCATCGGTAAATTCGAATCCGGGTTCACCCAAGGCACGGTGGGGTTTGGCCTGGATGCGTTTGCCATGGTCGGCCTGAAGCTCGACTCGGGCACCGGCCGCAGCGGTGGCAAAGGCTCGTTCGGCGTGCTGCCGGTGGACAGCGACAACCATCCCGAAGACAGCTACAGCAAGGTCGGCGGCGCGGCGAAATTGCGCGTGCTGGACACGGTAATCAAGGCCGGCGACGTATTCCCGCTGAACCCGGTGGTGGCCTATGGCGATTCGCGCCTGCTGCCGGAAAGCTTTCGTGGCGTGACCGTGCAAAACACCAGCCTGGAAGGCCTGAGCCTGCAGGGCGGGCGTTTGAGCGGCATGAGCCAGCCCAGCGAAAGCGGCATGGATAAAGGCTTTGCAACGTTTTATGCAGGCAAGGTCGACTCGCCCTGGATCAGCTATTTCGGCGGCGACTACAGCCTCAACCAGCACCTCAGCTTCAGCCTCTACAGCAGCCGCCTGAAAGACGCCTGGGACCAGTATTACGCGGGCAGCGCCGCCAGCTACCCACTGACCGACGACGTCTCGCTGTTCGGCGACGTCAACCTTTACAAGGCGGTGGATGAAGGCAAAAAGCTGCTTGGCGAATTCGACAACACCATCTGGAGCGCCAGGCTCGGCGTCAAGGTTGGCGCCCACAGCCTGGCCGTGTCGCACCAGCGCAACAACGGTGATGACGACTTCGATTACCTGCGCCAGTCGGATTCGATCTTCCTCAACAACTCGATCCAGTACAGCGACTTCAACTCCCCCAAGGAGCGCTCGTGGATGCTGCGCTACGACCTGGACATGCAGCCCTTCGGCATTCCCGGCCTGTCGTTCATGACCCGCTACGGCAAGGGCACCGGCGCCGACTACAGCGACGCCAACGCGGTGTATATGCGCCGCGACGCGGCCGGCAATCCACTCACCGACCAACGTCGCTGGGAGCGGGATGTCGAGGCCAAGTACGTGGTGCAAAGTGGCACGCTGAAGGACTTGTCGCTGCGCCTGCGCCAGGCCACGGTGCGCTCCAGTGCGTTCGAATCCGACCTGGAGGAAGTTCGCCTGATTGCCGAATACCCGCTGGTGGCGCTGTGAGTCGTTACAGTCGTTCGCGGTTAACTAACATCTGTTCACAAATAGCCAGGTATCAGAACTGTAATATTGGGCCCACCTTCCCGTTAAGTTGAACTTCTTATAGTGGACTCAACGCGTCATACACCGAGCACATTCATCTCTGAAGCTTTTGTGTAGCTCCTTTGGAAAGAGATGGATTTTTAACGCCCCGGTCGGGGCGTTTTTTTTGCGCACGCCCTTATGCGGCCGATGGTCGCAGTTGACCCTGAAGCGACTTCACGGTTGAGAATTTTCCCCTACCCCGAACACGTCATTCCATAAGGACATGGACCTCCCCTCTCGTAAAAAAAGGTAAACCCCCCATGCGTATCCTTGTGGTTGAGGACGAGCAGAAAACCGCTGACTACTTGCAACAGGGCCTGACCGAAAGTGGCTATGTCGTCGATTGCGCTGCCAGCGGCATCGATGGCCTGCACCTGGCCAGGCAGCACACTTATGAACTGGTGATTCTCGACGTGAACCTGCCCAACACCGACGGTTGGGAGGTGCTGGAACAGCTGCGCCGCGACGGCAATCAACGCGTGATGATGCTGACGGCACGCGGCCGGCTGGCCGACAAGATCAAGGGCCTGGACATGGGCGCCGATGATTACCTGGTCAAGCCCTTCGAGTTTCCCGAACTGCTGGCCCGTGTGCGCACGTTGCTGCGGCGCAGCGAGCACATCCCGCTGCCGGACGTGCTGCGTGTCGCGGACCTGGAGCTGGACCCGCGCCGCCATCGCGCCTATCGCGGCAACCGGCGGATCGACCTGACCACCAAGGAGTTCGCCTTGCTGCACGTGTTGATGCGCCAGGCCGGCGAAGTAATGACCCGCACGCAGATCATCTCCCTGGTATGGGACATGAACTTCGACTGCGACACCAACGTGGTGGAAGTCTCCATCAGTCGCCTGCGCGGCAAGGTCGATGACCAGAGCGAGGTCAAGCTGATCCACACCATTCGCGGCGTCGGCTACGTGCTGGAGGCACGCCCATGAGGACCAGCAGCCTGTCGATGCGCCTGGGGCTGACGGTCAGCCTGATGGGCGCGGGCCTGGTCGTGCTGTTGGCGACCCTGGCTTACCTGGCGCTGACCCACGAGCTGGACAAGCTCGCGCGCAAGGGCCTGGAAAACAAACTGGAGCAACTGGAACACAGCCTCGGCCAGGACCTCAAGCCGCACGATATTGCCGCCCGCCCCCATTCGCTGCTCGACCTGGTGATGGGCCACGACAACATCTACCTGACCATCATCGGCGGCGCCCCCGATGCACCGGTGCTGCTCAGCGTCGGTGCCAAGCCCCAGCAACCGCTGTTGCTCGACGTGCCCGCCGGCAAGACCCTGGCTTACCTCAACTGGGTGGATGGGCGCGGCAATCGCATCCTCAGTGCCACGCGGCTGATGCCGTTGCGCAGCGGCGAAAATGTGCGCGTGCTGCTGTCGCTGGACCGCTCCGATGATGAGGCCCTGCTCAGTGCCTACCTGCGCTCCACGGTAATCGCGCTGCCGATGCTGCTGCTCCTGATCGGCATGGGCGCCTGGTGGCTGGTGCAACGTGGGCTCGCGCCGCTGCAGCAGTTCAGCCGCGTGGCAGCCAAGGTCAGTACCCAGGACCTGACACACCGTTTGTCGCTGGACAACCTGCCCAAGGAATTGGGCGAGCTGGCCGAAGGCATCAACTTCATGCTGCATCGCCTCGACGCCGGTGTGCAGCAGCTGTCGCAATTCTCCGATGACCTCGCCCACGAACTGCGCGCGCCACTGACCAACCTGATGGGCAAGGCCCAGGTGACCCTGTCCCGCGAGCGTCCCGGCGAGGCCTACAAGGCCGGGCTGGAATCCTGCGCCGAGGAAATGGAACGCCTGTCGCGCATCGTCTCCGACATGCTGTTTCTCGCCCAGGTCAGCCACCCCGCTGCACGGGCGGGTTTCGACGCGGTGTCGCTGGGTGCCGAAGCGCAGCGGGTCATGGCGCTGTTCGCCCTGAGCGCCGAAGACAAACGCGTGAGCCTGAGCCTGCGCGGCGACGCCTGGATCAAGGGCGATCGCCTGATGATCCAGCGGGCGATTTCCAACCTGCTGTCCAACGCGATTCGCCATACGCCCGAGGGCTCCACGGTCTTGCTGCTGGTGGAAAGCTACGACCACAGCGTCTCGCTGTCGGTGGGCAACCCCGGCCGTGGTATCGAAGCTCACCACCTGCCACACCTGTTCGAACGCTTTTACCGCGCCGACAGCAGCCGTACCCGCGCCGAGGGCGGCACCGGGCTGGGGCTGGCCATCGTGCAGTCGATCATGCGCCTGCATCAGGGGCACGCCGACGTCAGCAGCCAGCCCGGGCGCTTTACGCGCTTCGACCTGGTGTTTCCTCTTCCTTGCGATGCGCCCACTGGTACAGCGCCGGCAGCACCAGCAAGGTCAGTAGCGTAGAAGAGATAATCCCGCCGATCACCACCGTCGCCAACGGGCGCTGCACTTCGGCGCCGGTGCCGGTGGCCAGGGCCATGGGGATGAACCCGAGAGAGGCCACCAGCGCAGTCATCAACACCGGGCGCAAACGGGTCAACGCGCCTTCGTGGATCGCCACCGACAACGAACGCCCCTCCTCGCGCAGGTTGCGGATGAAGGCAATCATCACCAACCCGTTGAGCACCGCCACGCCGGACAAGGCAATAAAGCCCACCCCCGCCGAGATCGACAGCGGAATATCCCGCAGCCACAGCGCCATGATCCCACCGGTCAAGGCGAACGGAATCCCGGTGAACACCAGCAGCCCGTCCTTGAGGTTGTTGAACATCATGAACAGCAACCCGAACACCAGCAGCAGGGCGACCGGCACCACGATGCGCAAGCGCTCGGAGGCTTCCTTCAACTGCTCGAACTGGCCGCCCCAGGTGGTCCAGTAACCCGCCGGCACTTTCACCTGCGCGCTGATCGCCGTTTCGGCCTCTGCCACGAACGAGCCAATATCACGCCCACGCACGTTGGCGCTGACGATCACCAGGCGCTTGCCATTTTCGCGGCTGATCTGGTTCGGGCCGAGGACCAGGTCCAGGCTGGCAACCTGGGACAAGGCGATAAACCCCAACTGCCCGGCCGCGTTACCCGCCAGCGCCGGCACCGGAATCAACAGCCGCGACAGGCCGTCGATATCGGTGCGCAGTGCGTCGGACAAACGCACGACCATGTCAAAACGTCGGTCACCTTCGTACAACGTACCGGCCTGGCGCCCTCCCACGGCAACCGCAATGGTGTCCTGCACGTCGCCGACATTCAGGCCAAAGCGCGCGGCCTTGTCACGGTCGATATTGATGGTCAGCACCGGCAGGCCGGAGGTCTGTTCCACCTTCACCTCCGAGGCGCCCTCGAGCTTTTGCAGGGTCTCGGCGATTTCCCCGGCCGTCGCGTTCAACACCGCCATGTCATCGCCGAAGACCTTCACCGCCACGTCGCTGCGCACCCCGGATATCAGCTCATTGAAACGCAGCTGGATCGGTTGCGACAGTTCATACGCACTGCCCGGCACAATCGCACTGGCGCGCTGGATATCGGCGATCAGGGTTTCGCGGGACTTGTTCGGGTCCGGCCATTGGTCCTTCGGCTTGAGCATCACATAGCTGTCGGAAATGTTCGGCGGCATCGGGTCCGAGGCAATTTCGGCGGTGCCGGTACGCGCAAATACCCGCAGGATTTCCGGCACCTGGGCCATCAGGGTTTTTTCCAGTTGCTGCTGCATCTGCACCGATTGCGTCAGGCTGGTGCCGGGCACGCGCAAGGCCTGCTGGGCAAAGTCGCCTTCGCTGAGGCTGGGGATAAATTCGCTGCCCATGCGGCTGGCTACCCAGCTCGAGGCGAGGATGGTCAACACGGCCAGGCCGAACACCAGCGGACGACGCCCCATCACCCAATCCAGGACCGGCGCATACGCCCGGCGCGCGGTGCGCATCACCAGGTTTTCTTCCTCCTTGACCTTGCCGGTGACGAACAGGGCAATCGCGGCCGGCACAAAGGTCACCGACAGAATCATCGCACCCAGCAAGGCAATCACCACGGTGAAGGCCATGGGGTGGAACATCTTCCCGGCCACGCCGGTGAGGGCGAAGATCGGCAGGTACACGACCATGATGATCAGTTGCCCGAAGATCAACGCGCGGCGGGCTTCCTTGGCAGCGGCAAACACTTCATGCAGGCGCTCGCTGCGGGTCAGCAGGCGGCCGTGACGCTGCTGCGCATGGGCCAGGCGGCGGATGGCGTTTTCGACGATCACCACCGCGCCGTCGACAATAATGCCGAAATCCAGCGCACCGAGACTCATCAGGTTGGCGCTGACCCGGTTGGTGAACATCCCGGTAAAGGTGAACAGCATCGCCAGGGGAATCACCATCGCGGTGATCAGCGCCGCACGGATATTGCCCAGAAACAGGAACAACACCGCCACCACCAGCAGCGCACCTTCGAAGAGGTTTTTCTTGACGGTGGCGATGGCTTTTTCGACCAGGTTGGTGCGGTCATACACGGTGACGGCTACCACCCCTGCGGGCAGCGAGCGATTGATGCTCTCGAGTTTTTTCGCCACCGCCTGGGACACGCTGCGACTGTTTTCGCCGATCAACATGAACACCGTGCCCAGCACCACTTCACGGCCGTTTTCGGTGGCCGCGCCGGTGCGCAATTCACGGCCGATCTCGACCTGGGCGACATTGCGCACCCGGATCGGCGTGCCCTCCACGCTCGTGATGACGATATTGGCGATGTCGTCGATGGACGCCACTTGTCCCGGCGCCCGGATCAACAACTGCTCGCCGCTGCGCTCGATATAACCGGCGCCGACGTTGGCATTGTTGCGTTCAAGCGCCGTGACCAGGTCGCTCAAGGTCAGGTTGTAGGCCGCCAGGCGCTTGGGGTCGGGGGCGATCTGGTATTCCTTGGCAAAGCCGCCGATGGTGTTGATTTCGGCCACACCGGGCACGTTGCGCAGTTGCGGCTTGATGATCCAGTCCTGGATCACCCGCAGGTCTGTCGGTGTGTACGGCGTGCCGTCTTCCTTGAGTGCGCCGTCTTCGGCCTCGACGGTCCACAGGAAAATTTCGCCGAGGCCGGTGGAGATCGGCCCCATCGCGGTCTCGATGCCGGCCGGCAATTGTTCGCGAGCGGTTTGCAGGCGCTCATTGACCAACTGGCGGGCGAAGAACAGGTCGGTGCCGTCCTTGAAAATCACCGTCACCTGCGACAGGCCCGAGCGCGACAGCGAGCGGGTCTGCTGCATGCCGGGCAACCCGGCCATGGCGGTCTCGATGGGAAAGGTGATGCGCTGCTCGGTTTCCAGCGGCGAAAAACCCGCCGCCGCCGAGTTGATCTGCACCTGCACGTTGGTGATGTCGGGCACCGCGTCGATCGGCAGTTTCTGATAGCTGGCGATGCCGACACCGGCCATCAACAGCACCGCCAGCAGCACGATGATGCGCTGCTCGATGGCGAATTGGATAAGGCGCTCAAACATGAGAAATCACTCGCGGGATCAATGGGCGTGCTCGGCCGAGCCCTTGCCCAGTTCGGACTTGAGGATGAAGCTGCCAACCGTGGCCACTTGCGCCCCGGCATCGAGGCCTTGACGCACTTCGACGTAGCCGTTTTCACTCAGGCCGAGTTCGAGATGGCGCGTGATAAAACCGTCCGGGGTACGCACGAATACCGACGGTTTGTCCTCGACGGTCTGGATCGCCGTTTGCGGCACGGCGACCTTGGCCTGGTAGGTGTCGGTGGCCAGTTGCACCGTCACGAACAGCCCTGGGCGCCAGGCGTCGTCGGGGTTGGGCACCGTCACACGCACGGTGGCGGTGCGCGTCTGCTCGCCGAGTAAATTGCCGACATAAGCCACGCTGCCGAGTACCTCGGTGCCCATTTCGGTGGAGCTGACTTTCACCGGCTTGCCGAGCCGGACCTTGTTCAGATCCTTGGGAAACACGCCGAAGGTGACCCACACCTGGGACAGGTCCGAGAGGGTGAACGCGTTGCTGGTTTCGCTGACCACCTCGCCGACACCCAGGTGTTTTTCCACCACCACCCCGGCGAAAGGCGCCCGCAATTCATAGCGGTTGCCGCCCACCAGCACGGCGCTGCCGCTGAGGGCCGTCATCTTTTGGCGGGCATTGTTCAGGGCAATTTCGGCCTCTTGCAGGGTCTGGCGCGCCAGCAGGTAGTCCTGCTCGGCGGAAATCTTGTCCTGCCACAATTGCCGCTCGCGCTGGAAGGTCGTGCGCGCCAGTTCGACCCGCCGCTCACTGGCGGCCAGCTCACTGCGCTGATCGGAAATCTGCTGGCTGGCGATCACCGCCAGCAGCTCGCCTTTCTTCACCGATTGCCCGAGATTGACCCGCACCGACTCCACCACCCCGGCCGCACGCGGCACGATATGCGAGGTGCGGTCCTCGTCGAAACGCACCTCTCCCGGCAGCGTCAGCAACGTGCTGATCTGCCGGGGCTGGGCCTGGGCGAGCTGAATGCCGGCTGCTTCGATCTGCTGCTCGGTGAGTTCAAGTTTGCCTTCCTCTTCCTCGGCGCCGGCTACGCCAGACAGCATCAGGCCCAGGGCGACGGCAAGCGCCACGCCGTGTCGTTTGTTCATAAGCCACTCCAGAAAAAATCAAAACCGGGCGAGGTCGCCGTAAATCCGTTCGATACGCACCCAGGCCTCGGTGGCCTGGGCGGTTGCCGTGAGGTATTGGGTGCGGGCCGCAATCAGCGTGCGCTGGGCGTCCAGCACCTCGAGGAAGTTGAACTTGCCCATTTCAAAGCCCCGCGTGGCACTGTCCACCGCGCTTTGCGCAGCCGGCAGGATCTGCTGGTTGAACGCGCGCACTTCGGTATTGGCGGTGTGCCACAGGTCCAGGGCCTGGCGGATTTCGGTGCGCAAGCGCAGTTCGGCGGCGTTACGCAGGTCGCGGGCCTGGTCGGCGCGGCGGCTGGCGGCGAGGACATTGCCCTGGTTGCGATTGAACAGCGGGATCGGCATCGACACGCCCACCAGGTTGACCCGCTCGCGCACGCTGGCGTCGTACTGGCTGCCGATGGACACATCCAGGTCGGGAATACGCTGGGCTTTTTCCAGGCCCACGCTGGCTTCGTTCTGCAGGATCTGCAGTTCGGCCAGGCGCAACTCGGCGGTCTGTTCCAGGCGTGCGAGCAATTGACTCGCCGGCGGTAATGAAGGGGTGGACTGAGGCTGTGTGGCGACGGCCTGGAAGTCGGTCGACGCGCTGCCGGTACTCGCGGCCAGACGGCGGTAGGCGTCGGTGAGGCCCATCTGCGCGCGGTTGAGTTCGAGGCGAATCTCTGACAGCTGCACCTGGGCGCGCGTGGCCTCCACCGGCGACGACTTGCCAGCGCTGACGCGCCCGTTGGCGACCACCAGGCCACGCTCGGCCAATGCCATGGAACGTTGCGCCAGGTCGAGGCGTTCCTGGGCGCGAAGGGCGCCGTAATAGCTGTCGATCACCTCGGCGCGCAGCGTGTTGCGCCGCTGCTCCAGGGTCAGCGCTGCGGCATCCTGGGCACGCGTGGCCACGTCAATGCGCGCACCGCGCTTGCCGCCCAACTCGAGGGTCTGGCTCAGTTTGATCGTGGTGGTGCGCGTATCGCGCCGCGTGTCTTCGGCATCCCAGGACGCCACCGGGTTGGGGATCAAGCCCGCCTGCTGGCGACCGCCTTCGGCGATGTCGATATCCCACTGCGCGGCGGCAAGGTCGGGGTTGTTGGCGAAGGCGGTTTGCAGGGCTGCATCGAGGGTGAGGGTCTGCGCCTGGGCCACCGCAGCGACGCCCCACAACGCCACCGCTCCCAACAGTGTTCTAACAGAAATTGCCATAACGAAAGTTCCACGCCCATGAAGTCGCTGAGGTTTCCCAGCGGGGGGCAATGTAGCTTTCGGTACTTATCAGGGCGGTGGGCAGAACATTACAAATCCGTTAGCCAGGATCAGGCGTGCACCTCGTCATGTTCGTCGTGCACAAAACCGTCGCCTTCGACTTGGACGGTAGCGTGGGAAATATCGAATTGTTCATGCAGCATTTCCGTCACCTGGCTGAGGATCTTGTGCTCAGTGTCCAGCGCCGAATCGGTCACCAGATGTGTGCTCAGCACGTTTTTGCCGCTGGTCAGTGCCCAGATGTGCAGGTCATGCACATCCTTGACCCCGGGAATGGCGCGAATGGCCTGCTCCACCTGGTCGATATCGATACCGTCCGGCACGCCTTGCAGCAGTACGTTCATGCTTTCCTTGAGCAAGCTCCAGGTGCGCGGCAGTACCCAGAAGCCGATGGCTGCCGCCACCAGCGAGTCGACCCAACCCCAGCCCGTCAACATGATCACCACCGCCGCGATCATCACGCCGATGGAGCCGAGCATGTCGCTCCAGACTTCCAGGTAGGCACCCTTGACGTTCAAGCTCTCGCCGCTGGCAGCGCTGAGCAGGCGCATGGCGATCAGGTTGACGATCAGCCCCAGCACCGCAATCACCAGCATGCCGGTGGACTGGATTTGCGCAGGCGCCTGTAGGCGTTGATAGGCCTCATACAGAATGTAAAACGCCACGGCGAAAAGCAGCAGTGCATTGAAAGCGGCTGCCAGGATTTCAAACCGCGCATACCCAAAGGTGCGCTTGCGGTCGGCGGCGCGCTTGGCGACCTGAATGGCCACCAGGGAAATCGCCAGGGCCAGGGCGTCGGTCATCATGTGGGCGGCGTCGGACAGCAGCGCCAGGCTACCGGTGACAAAGGCGCCGATGACTTCGGCAATCATGAAGCTGGTGGTCAGCCCCAGGGCGAACCATAACTTGCGCTCGTGGCCCGCGCGGACTTGGGCGTGGCTGTGTCCTGCACTCATGAGCAACCCTCGTGATGTTGGTGGCGGCAGGCGCTGGCGTGCCGGCTCCCACAGGTGTGTGGGTGAGCATAGAGCTATAGGCCTGACTCATTGCCATAGGTTGCACAATTGTCATCGGCGGGCCATTGGCACGTTATTGTCGAGCGCACCAAAATCGCACAGGTACGCTCTGGAACCGTTGTATCAGGTATGCTTTTCGAGCAGGAAACAAAAAGAAACAATTTCCCCAACCTGTTCGATAAGGAGTCCCGTTTTGGAGTTATCGACTGCCGCGTGGATGGTTCACGACACCCGCCTTATGTTCTGCGTCCTGTTGGCCATCGCCAGCATCATCGTGCTGATCAGCGCGACCAAGTTGCCACCGTTTCTGTCGATCCTGATCGGCACCTTTATCGCCGGGGTCGGTGCCGGACTGCCGCCGGAAGAAGTGGCCAAGGCCTTCAGCAAAGGCGCCGGGGCGATCCTCGGTGAAGCCGGGATCATCATTGCCCTGGGCTCGATGCTCGGCGCACTGATGGCGGAATCCGGCGCCGCCGACCGCATCGCCACCACCCTGCTGGGGTTGGGCAAGGGCAAGTCGCTGCCATGGGTGATGGCGCTGGTGGCGATGGTGATCGGCCTGCCGCTGTTCTTCGAAGTGGGCCTGGTGATGATGGTGCCGATCATCTTTGTGATGGCCAAGCGTTCGAACCAGCCGCTGCTGAAAATCGCCATTCCGGCGCTGGCGGGCATGACCACCCTGCACGCCTTGATGCCACCGCACCCCGGGCCGCTGATTGCAGTGAGCGCGTTGCACGCCGACCTCGGCCTGACCATGCTGCTGGGCTTCTGCCTGGCGGTGCCGGCGGTGATCCTCGCCGGCCCGCTCTACGGCAACTGGCTGTCCAAGCGCCTGCACGTGGATGAGCCGGCCGACATCGGCGCACTGTTCAGTGCACCGCCCAAGGCGCCGCGCCAGCCGAGTTTTGGCGTGTCGCTGTTGATCATCCTGTTGCCGGTGATTCTGATGCTCGGCAGCACCTTGGCCAAAGTCGCCCTGCCGGCGGAAAGCACCGTGGGCCTGACCCTGAAATTCCTCGGTGAACCGCTGATCGCCCTCGGCCTCGCGGTGATAGCCGCCGTGATCTGCCTGGGCTGGGCCGCCGGCATGCCGCGCGCCGAAGTCGGCAACACCCTGCGCAAAGCCCTCGCGCCCATCGCCGTGCTGCTGCTGACCATCGGCGCCGGCGGCGGCCTCAAGCAAACCCTGCTCGACGCCGGCGTCAGCCAGACCATCAGCAAAGTCGCCGAAGGCGCCCACATGCCGTATCTGTTGCTGGCCTGGTTGATTGCCGTGGCGTTGCGCCAGGCCACCGGCTCGGCGACGGTCGCCACGACCACCACGGCCGGTATCCTCGCGCCGATGATGGCCGGGTTGGCCGCCACCCAGAGTTCATTGGTGGCACTGGCGATTGGCGCCGGCTCGGTGTTCTTCTGCCACGTCAACGACGCCGGGTTCTGGATGGTGCGTGAGTACTTTGGCCTGCAGTTGAAGCAGACGATCTGGGTGTGGTCGGTGTTGCAGACGATTGTGTCGGTCGTCGGCCTGATCGGTACCCTGCTGCTCTGGCACTTTTTGACCTGAGTTTCAGCCAACCAGGGTGTGGCGCTTGCCAAACAGCGCCACACTTCCCACCCCCACCGCGCCCATCACCACGCAATACCCCACGCAAATCCACGGGCTGGTCGGCATCAGCGCAATCAGCAGCAGAGGCGTAGTGCTCGCCCACAGTGCATAGGCGATGTTGTAGGTGAAGGAAATTCCCGACACCCGCACCGGCGCCGGAAACAGCCCGACCATCACCGAGGGCACCGCGCCCACCACCCCGCAACTCAAGCCCGCCACGGCGTAGGCCGCGCCGAGCCACACGCCCCCGTTGATCAGGCTGGCGTAGAGCAGCGCGACCCCCAACGGCAGCAACACGCTGTAGACCCGCACCGCGCGCCAGGCGCCGATGCGGTCCACCAGCAGGCCGGCGAGGATGCAGCCGATGTTCAGGAAGACGATGCCCAGTGCGCTCAAGGCGAAGGTGTGGCTGGGGCTCATGCCAAAGGTTTTCTGCATCATGGTCGGGGTGATGACCACCAGCACGACCACGGCCGAGGTGAGCACGCAGGTGAGGACCATCGCCGGCAGCAGCACGGCGCGATGGTCGCGCAATACCGTGCGCAGCGGCAGTTCGGCAGCCGCGTGGCGGCGGGCCTGCATTTCGAGGAATACCGGGGTTTCACTCAGCCAGCGGCGCAGCCACACGCCGATCACGCCGAACACACCGCCGAGCAGGAAGGGAAAACGCCAGGCGTAGTCGAGGATTTCGACCGGGGTGAAGACTTGTGCCAGCAGCGTAGCGGTCAGCGCACCGAGCAGGTAGCCAAAGGTCAGGCCGGCCTGCAGGAAGCCCAGGGCGTAGCCGCGATGATGCGGCGGCGCGTGCTCGGCGACGAACGTCCAGGCGCTGGGGACTTCACCGCCGACCGCGGCACCTTGCAGCACCCGCAGCACCAGCAGGATCAGCGGTGCGAAATAACCGATTTGCGCGTAGGTGGGCATGATCCCCATCAGCAGGCAGGGCAACGCCATCATCAGGATGCTCAGGCTGAACACGCGCTTGCGCCCCAGGTGATCGGCAAAGTGCGCCATCAGGATGCCGCCCAGCGGGCGTGCCAGGTAGCCGGTGACGAAGATCCCGAAGCTTTGCAGCAGGCGCAGCCACTCGGGCATTTCCGGCGGGAAAAACAGCTGGCTCAGGGTCAGCGCGAAGAATACGAAGATGATGAAGTCGTAGATTTCCAGCGCGCCACCGAGGGCGGCCAGGCCCAGGGTTTTGTAGTCGGAGCGGGAAAAACGCTGCGCCTGTGGAGAAAAGGTGGCAGTCATGTGATGGCTCGGCAGACAAACAAAATGGCGTGCAGGTTATGAGCTGGGCCGGATGATGGCAATCGCGGCAGATATATTTGTTTTCCTCATGGATCGATGAAGATAACTGCATTCCCATATGAATGGCCGTAGCGGAACATGCCGTAAAACTGCCAACACCATAATAAATACAAGAGGAAAGACTCGTGGCCGATGCTATCGAAGAAAGCCGCTATGCCCGATTTGCCCTGCGTTGTTCCAATTTCGCCGAACGCTGGTTCCCCGACTCCTGGGTGTTCGCCGCCCTCGCCGTGATCATCGTCGCCGTGGCGACCCTGGGCATGGGCGCCGCGCCGACCGAGGCCGCCAAGGCCTTTGGTGATGGGTTCTGGAGCCTGATTCCGTTCACCATGCAGATGGCCTTCGTGGTGATCGGCGGCTACGTGGTTGCCAGCTCGCCGCCGGCGGTCAAGCTGATCGACCGCCTGGCGCGCATCCCGAAGAGCGGCCGCTCCGCCGTGGCCTGGGTGGCGTTGATTTCGATGGTGGCGTCGCTGCTCAACTGGGGCCTGTCCCTGGTGTTCGGCGGTTTGCTGGTGCGCGCACTGGCGCGTCGTACGGACTTGCGCATGGACTACCGCGCAGCCGGTGCGGCGGCCTATCTGGGCCTGGGCGCGGTGTGGGCGCTGGGGCTGTCGTCGTCGGCCGCGCAACTGCAGGCCAACCCGGCCAGCTTGCCGCCGTCGATCCTGTCGATCACCGGGATGATCCCGTTCACCGAGACCATCTTCCTGTGGCAATCCGGCGTGTTGCTGCTGGCGCTGATCGTGGTCTCGCTGATCATCGCCTATGCCACCGCCCCGGGCCCGAACAGCGCGCGTGACGCCAAGGCCTGCGGCGTCGACCCGGCTTTCAACCTGCCCAAGCCGCAGCCTCCCACTCGCCCGGGCGAATGGCTCGAACACAGCCCACTCCTGACCGTCCTGCTGGCGCTGCTGGCGGCCGGTTGGCTGTTCCATGAGTTCTCGACCAAACCGGCAATCAGCGCGATTTCGGGTCTGAACACCTACAACTTCCTGTTCATCATGGTCGGCGCCCTGCTGCACTGGCGCCCGCGCAGCTTCCTCGACGCAGTGGCCCGCGCCGTGCCAACCACCACTGGAGTGCTGATCCAATTCCCGCTGTACGGCTCGATCGCCGCCCTGATGACGGTGGTCAAGGGCGGCGACGGCCAGACCCTGGCGCACCATATCTCGACCTTCTTCACCTCCATCGCCTCCCACGACACCTACGCCCTGCTGATGGGCGTGTACTCGGCGGTGCTGGGCTTCTTCATCCCGTCGGGCGGCGGCAAGTGGATCATCGAAGCGCCCTACGTGATGCAAGTGGCCAATGACTTGCAATACCACCTCGGCTGGTCGGTGCAGATCTACAACGCGGCCGAGGCGCTGCCGAACCTGATCAACCCGTTCTACATGCTGCCGCTGCTCGGGGTATTGGGGCTGAAAGCGCGAGACTTGATCGGCTTTTCGTTCGTGCAACTGCTGGTACACACGCCGCTGGTGTTGTTCCTGCTGTGGGCACTCGGGACGACACTGAAATATCTCCCCCCCGTCATGCCGTAGGTCACAGCTTCAAGCTTCAAGCCTCAAGCCTCAAGCCGCAAGCCTCAAGCTGGTAGCTTGTAGCTTGTAGCTTGTAGCTTGCAGCTGCCTTAATTCCGTCACATTGCGTTGCTACCGTCCTGCGAAATATCTTGCAACAATCTCCCGCAAGGACTCCCCGCAATGAGTGACGAGCACGAAGACCGCCC
Source organism: Pseudomonas sp. GW821-FHT05D12 (assembly GCF_059419825.1). Classification (NCBI taxonomy): domain Bacteria; kingdom Pseudomonadati; phylum Pseudomonadota; class Gammaproteobacteria; order Pseudomonadales; family Pseudomonadaceae; genus Pseudomonas; species Pseudomonas sp. GW821-FHT05D12. The sequence continues at coordinate 610,437 of NZ_JBWKSN010000001.1, forward strand.
TGCCCCAGATTCCGCAGCCCAACCGCCGGTAGACACCAGCCGCCGGCGCTTCCTAGGGGGCGCGGCGGTATTGGGGGTCGGCGCGACCTTGAGTGCTTGTGGCAATACCGGCGAAGCCCCGGGTAAACCGGTGACGCGGCCACTGACCCCGCAGGAGTTGGATAAGGCGTTGCGCGACCAGGTGAAAACCGTGGTGGTAATCTACGCCGAGAACCGCAGCTTCAACAACCTGTTTGCGGATTTCCCCGGCCTGGAGAAGCCGCTGTCGGCCCTTTCCGCCGGCCAATACCAGCAGCGCGATCGCGATGGCAGCCTGTTGACCACCCTGCCCCCAGCTTGGGGCGGCGTGCTGCAAGTCGGCCCGCAAAGCGTGGACGGGGTGACTTATCCCAACGAGGTGCAGTTCCAGGAAAACCTGCCCAACGCGCCGTTTGCCCTCAAGGGTCCGAACGCCGAGGACCTGCCCCTGAGCCTGGTCACCCGCGACTTGTGGCACGTGTTCTACCAGAACCAGATGCAGATCAACGGCGGCAAGAATGACGGTTTCGTCGCCTGGGGCGACTCCGGCGGCCTGGTGATGGGCCATTACGCGCAGAGCCGCTATTCCCTGCGCCTGTGGGACGTGGCCAAGGAGTTCGTGCTCTGCGATAACTTCTTCCAGGGCGCGTTCGGCGGCTCGTTCCTCAACCACCAATACCTGATCAGCGCCACTGCGCCGTTTTATCCGAATGCCGCGCAATCGGTGGCCAAGGCGCAGATTGCCACGCTGCAAAGCGAGGATCCCACCGACCCGCGCCTCAAGCCGCTGGACAAGTCCCCGGCCAGCGCCATGACCGGCCCGCCGCAGTTCGGCCCCAGTGCGCTGACGCCGGACGGCTACGGCGTAAACACCCTGGCTCCGCCCTACTGGCCAACCTGGATCCGCGACCCGGAAAACCCGGACTATTCCAAACCCGACCTGCCCAACGTGCTGGTGCCGCAAACCCACGAGCACATCGGCGACAAGCTGTCGAAAAAGAACATCGACTGGGCCTGGTACGCCGGCGCCTGGCAGGCCACGCTGGAGCAGTTCAAGGATTCGGGCGGCATTCCGAAAATCCCCAACTTCCAGTACCACCACCAGCCGTTCAACTACTTCAAGCAGCAAGGTCCCGAGCACCGCGCAGAGCGTGACAAGCGTCTGCGTGACGGCGGCTTGGGCGATGAGTCCAGCACCAACAAGTTCTTCGCCGACGCCCAGGCGGGCAAGCTGCCGGCCGTGAGTTTCTACAAGCCCCAGGGCAACCTGAATATGCACGCCGGCTATGCCGACGTGGCCTCCGGCGACCGGCATATCGCCCGTGCGTTGAAGGTGCTGCAGGAAAGCCCACAGTGGAAAAACATGGTGGTGGTGGTGACAGTCGATGAAAACGGCGGCTGGTGGGACCACGTGGCGCCGCCCAAAGGCGACCGCTGGGGCCCGGGCACGCGGATTCCGGCACTGGTGGTCTCACCCTTTGCACGCAAAGGCACGGTCGACCATACGGTCTACGACACCGCGTCGATCCTGCGGCTGATTACGCGGGTTTTCCAGTTGGAGACGCTCGACGGTCTCAAGCAGCGCGATGACGCGATGATCGCCCGCGGCCAGAAACCCATGGGTGACTTGAGCAATGCGTTGCAGTTCAACGTGTAGGCTTCTTATCCAATAGCGACACGCCTGGCGATTTAGCACGCATTTTCCTGGTCAGCCGCTACTGTTTGAAGGGTGGCGCTTTCATCCCGCGCAGACGGGCCTTCGCTGACAAGGAATCAAGCATGTTTAAACCGACCAGGCTGTCCTGCACCCTGGCCGCACTGCTGGCGAGTGCGGTCGTACAGGCTGATATCGAGGTACCACTGGGCAGCACGCAACGCGTCACCCAGTTGTTCGCCTTCCCCAACAATTGCAACGTGATCTGCTTTCGGCCATGGACGCTGGAGCAGACCGTGGAGCATTACCTGAACCAGAGCCTGCAGCGTGACGGTTACAGTCGAGCCAAGGTCAGTGTGAAGACCCATGACGACCAGCTCTCGGCCACCTTCAGCGGTGTGCCCGACGACTATGGCAAGCCACTCACCGCGCTGCTCGACACCGCCGACCTCGCCTACCAGGGCGCCAGCAAGCTCAACAGCGACGGCAAGTGGGCCTACAACTGGTACCTGTTCCTGCCGCTGGGCATGGCCCTGGAAAAACGCAAGAGCATCGAGTTGCTGCATTTCCCTCCGGATTACTCGCTGACCCAGGCCCAGGACTACCTGGAATCGGCCACCTCCGACCGCTGGGCCACGTTGCTCACTGACAATGGCGTGCCGGCCGGCGAAACCCCGGCCTACCAGACCATCATCGATATCGCGCCCATTGCAGCCCCGTCCACGGCGGGCAAGGACCTGGAAAACGTCTACGACTACTTCACCGACTACCAGACGCGCATGGTCCGGGAGCTGAGCCTGCCGGCCAACGGCTCGTTACCGATGGTGGCGTTCGGTTCGCCGGTGCGCGCCTGGATCAAGCAACAATACGGGCCGTCCGTGGCGGTACTGGGCCTTGTGCAGATCAGCCCGGCCGCAGGCAAGAGTGTCTCGGTACTGGGCGCCAATCACCCGAGCTACATCTGGTATGCGGCGGACCCCGCCAGCTATGACGGCAATGAACAAAAAGCCGATGAAGCCGGCCTGACGGTGATGGGCCAGGACCTGAGCGCAGCCTGCTGGCAGGCCGGGATGGGCCAGAAACCGGCGAGTGATCCCAATGTGCTGCTCAAGGCCTGCATGAACACGTGGCAGGTCACGCGTAAGGAGCAGACCTGCGAGCTGTTCTATACCTCGGTGCGCAACCTGTCGCCGGAAAAGGCGAATGCCAAATGCGCCACGCCCGCGATCAAAGCCCAGCTCAGGCAGCTGAAGAATGCCGCCCCCGCCCCGGAAATCAGCGTCCCCGCCCTATAAAGCGCACAAAAAAAATCCGCTGGCTACTGTCAGGTTTGACAGTAGCCAGCGGATCGATCTTCGGCGAATCTTGTGCCGCCCCCATCTGCTGCAAGACTGGTAGTCAGCCACCATCCGCAGGTCCATGCAGCCCACCAAGGAGAGTCATGAAAACTCAGGCCATGGATAAGGCTAAAACGGCTGCAAATGACTGCCTGTACCCCTTCAAGACACTGCTCGTTGAGCAAGGCTATCCGTCGTATCGGCATTTCCAGGTCATGCAGGGTAGCGACAGTACCGGCAGCGGGGTCAAGGCACGCATCGCGTTTGACGGACGCATGCGAATTGCCCAGGTCTCCGGCTACGCCGTGAGCGAGCGGCGCCCGCACACGTTGCAACTGTCGCCGCGCATCCATTTATACGACTGCTGGTTCTGCGGCCTGCTCAGGCACTCGTGCAATCCGAATGTGTTTTTCGACACCACCTACCTGGAACTCTGGACCGTACAGCCCATAGGCGCCGGCACCCCGTTGACCCTGGATTACGCCAGCACCGAGGATGCGTTGTTCCGGCAGTTCAAGTGCCATTGCGGCGAACTGAACTGCCGGCGCTGGATCACCGGTCGCGACGAACCCCTGAATGCCGAGGGCCAGCAGTTCATGGTGCAGTGGCGCGAGCGCAAACGGCCTTAGGCTTCGCCCAAGGGGCGCAGGCGATACTGCGGCGGCAGTTGCTCGAAACCACTGATGGTGGTGTTCAGGCTCTTCCAGCGGCCGTCCTTGATGCCATAGATGCAGCCATGGATCGACAGGCTCTGCCCACGGTGCCAGGCATTTTGCACAATGCTGGTGTGGCCGACGTTGGCGACTTGCTGGATCACGTTGAGCTCGCACAGACGGTCGACGCGCTCCTCTTCGGTGGGTAACTGCGCCAGCACGTCACGATTTTCGTAGTAGAGGTCGCGAATGGTGCGCAACCAGCCATCGATCAGGCCGAACTGGCGGTCCTGCATCGAGGCGCGCACGCCGCCGCAGCCATAGTGGCCAGTGACGAGGATGTGTTTGACCTTGAGTACGTCAACCGCGTACTGGATCACCGACAGGCAATTGAGGTCTGTGTGCAGCACCACGTTGGCCACGTTGCGGTGTACGAACAGATCGCCCGGCAGCATGCCGACGATCTCGTTGGCCGGTACGCGGGCGTCGGAGCAGCCGATCCACAGGTATTCCGGGGTCTGCTGGCGGGCGAGCTTGGCGAAGAATTCGGGATCTTCCTGTTTGATCGCATCCGCCCAGCGTTCATTGTTATCAAGCAGGTCTTGTAGTTCGTTCATCAGGGAAAGCCTCAGGAATGATGCGCAGCTTTGACAGACGACCGCTCGTCCGGGTCACGCCGCCGCGAAAGAATACCGATTGCCAATTAGCTTGAATCTTTAGCGAACGACGCCTGTCCACACACTATAAGCCCCACAGCATGAGGATTGGCCATGACTGAATCACGACGTCCCTACGGCGCTACGCAGCCGGAACCGATTGATGACAACGAAGACCGCATGGGCGAGATGCGCGAGCTGGACTTTGACCAGGAAGAGCCGACGGCGGAGATCGGCGAGGAAATCCCCCGCCGTGAGCGTGAGCACTTGATGCCCGACGAGCGGGTGCGCGAGGCCGGGTTGACCGGGGCTTCAACCGATGATCATGAGTCGACGGATGATGATATGAGCCCGGAAACGCTGATCCATGAAGACGGCGCGCGGGATGCCCAGGAAGCCGGCGAAGGTGAGCAGGCGGATTGGGACCTGAGTATCGTCGATGAAGACGAGATTGGCGGCGGCAATGGCCTGGATGAGGCTGAGCTGGCGGATATCGACCCGGTAGACGGCAACCGCTGATACCCCGTCAACCTGTAGGAGCCCGGCTTGCGGGCGAGTGCGTCGTTGAGATCGCCATCGCCGGCAAGCCGGGCTCCTGCATCAATCGACCAGGGTGCAGGCCATCACGACCGCATCCTCACGGCCACCTACGGCGGGGTAATAGTCCCGACGACGGCCGATTTCATTGAAGCCATAGCGTTCATACAGGCGAAACGCGCCGGTATTGCTGTCGCGCACTTCCAGGAAACATTCGCGGGCATTGGCGGCATAGGCGCGGGACATCAGGTGTTCCAGCAGCGCCAGGCCGAGGCCACGCCCCTGGTTTTCCGGCTTGACGGTGATGTTCAGCAAATGCGCCTCATCGAGGATGATCTGCACCACGCCGTGGCCCACCTGCTGCTCGCCTTCGAACATCAGCCAGATCTGGTACTTGCCCAGCCCGTCAAGAAAGATCCCGCGGGTCCAGGGATGGCTGAACGCCGCGTATTCGATTTTCAGCACGGCGTCGAGGTCAGCCTCGGTCATCGGGCGGAAGGATAAAGCCTCACTCATCGGTTGTTTTCCAGCGCGCCATCAGCCGGCGCATGGCTTGCCAGACATCAGCCTTACGCTGTGGCTCTTCCATTAATAATTCCAGGCCCGGCAGGGCCCACACGGAGCCCAGGCCTTCGACCTGCAGCTCGCGGTACCAGGACTCGGCATTCGCTTCGCCGGCAAATCGTACGGCGGGCAGGCCGATCAGCCACAGGCACACGCAGGGTTCATCCTCCAGGCGCGCCGAGACAAAACCCTGGACAAAATCCCGCGCGGCTTCCGGGCCCTGGTCCATGGTGCCGCGTACCAACAGCGGCCAGCGCACCGGATCGCCGACGATCTGCGGACTGTCGGGCAGGCCGGCGGCGCGCAGCATGTCCTTGAGCAGCATGTAGGCAGGATCGCGCGTCTGGAAACGCTCGCCGGTGGGCAATTCCACCAGCAGCAGGCAACGCCCGGCGCGCAGCAATTGCAGGGCAAAACGCGGCGGCGGAACCACCGCAGCCTTGACCACCGGCGCGGCTTCTTCAGCCACCACCGGCTTGGCCACCGGTGACGGGCGTGGCACTTCGATCTTGGCCCGCTCGACCGCCGGACGCGCCTCGGGAGCGGGCTTTACCACCGCGACCGGCGCGGCAGCCTCCTCGCCGGACGCTTGCAAGGCCTCATAGGGCTCGAACGCCTCCAGCAGCTCGGGCCGCGACGGCGCGGCAAACGGCAGTTCGGTGCGGGGCAGCCAATTGACCACCTGCATGGCGGTCAAGTAAGCGCGACGTCGGGACTCGATAAGCACAGCTCGGCCACTTGTGGATAAGTTAAGAGCGGGGATTCTACCGCTGTTCGGTAACAATCGCCCACTGCGCACTGACCGGCTGTGGATAAATCCCGCGTCCGATGCAGTACAATCGCGACTTTTAATCGCCAACCAGCCGGCCATTCCCATGATCGAACCCAAGCGCGTCCTGCGCGCCCTCGCCGAACACTGGGCCTTACTCGAGCCACTGTGCGAACACTTCGACCAAGGCACCCTGAGCCTCGGCGAGCTGCGCGCTCAACTGGCCGCCCAACAACTGGACAGCACGCCCCAGGACATCACCAGCCTGCTGGACGTGTGGATTCGCCTGGATATCCTGGTGCCTGTCGCCAAGAGCCCGAACCGTTTCGAGCTCAACGCCCAGATCCATGACTTCCTCGCCTATCTTCGCAAGGAGCACCGGCTTGGCCTGTGCCTGGAAATCGAAGCCTACCTGCGCCACCTCGAGCGCCTGGCCGGTTACATCCAGGACGCCTTCGACATCCGTGATGGCCATGATCTGGCCCGCCAACTGCGCCTGCTGGATATGCGCGTGCGCGACGTACTGAAAAAACTCGCCAACGACGAACAGGCCCTCGCCGCCGTGGCCGACCGCGCCAAGACCAGCGACCGGCAGATCCCGTTGCGCCAGCGCTACGCCGAAGTACTGGCGACCTGGGATGAATACGTCGAACCGATGATCCAACTGGTGAACGCCGACGGCGCCTTCGAACAAGGCGTGCGCAAGGTCGAGAACGTGCTGTTGCGCATGCTCACCGAGCAGCAGCGCCTCGGCCACCTGGTGGACGACGACATGCTGCTGCGCACCCACGCGCGCATCCTCGAAATGCAGACCAGCGCCCAGCTGACCTTGCGCCATGCCCGCGAGCTGCTGCTGCCGCTGCGCGAAGAAGCGCGCCGGCACAACGCCGTGACCCGTGGCGCGGCGCTGGCCTTGTCGGCCATCCGTCGCAAGGGCCTGGACGCCGTGCCGCAGGCGGCGATGCCAATGTTTACCCGGCCGCAAAGCACCTTCCTCGGCAGCGCCAGCCAGGTCGAGGCCTATGTGTATGCCCTGGCGAATTTCGAGCCGAAACCGGCGCGTTTCCCCAAGGCGCACAAATCCCACAAGGGCGACGCCCAGCGTGCACCGCGCACGGTCAAGGAAATGCTCGAGCGCTGCGAAGACGCGCTGCCGATGCCGGACCTGATGACCTGGCTGCTGGAGCAGGAACCGGACGGCGCCACCGACGAATTGCTGTACTGGTTCTCACGCCTGTCCCGCGAAAAACGCTTCAAGCGCGAACGCCTGGAACGCCGCGATTACCACACGCACGAGCACCAGGTCAGCCTGCGCTCATTCGCCCTGCTCCCGGCCACGCCTGACGCCGCCGAGAACTCTGCGAGCACCGCTAATGTAAGGACTTCGCATGCATCTTGATCTATCCGAACTGTCCCAGCTGGCGCCGATCTTTCGCGAGCTGTTCAAGGGTTACCACGTCAGCCGCCGCGACCCGGAACTGTACGCGCAACTGTCGAACTTCCAGGACCAGTACCGCACGCTGTTCAAGGCCCTGGGCTTTGAGCTGGTGTGTGACACCCGTGGTTTCTACTACTTCGTGCCGGATTCGGCGATTGCCAGCGCACAGGTCAACAAGACTGCCCAGCGCCTGGCGTTGTTCACTTTCATCATCGTCGAGCACCTGGCCGACCAGGGCCGTGACCCGATCGCCGTGCTCGACGGTGGCAGCCTCGGCCGCGATGAGCTGCCATCGCTGCTGGAGAAGTACCGCGACCTGTTTATCCAGGCCGAAGTGCAGACCCAGGAAGAGCTCGAAGAAAAAATCATGCGCCGCATGACCCAGTTGGGTTTTGCCAGCGAAGACAACGGTATCTATCGCTTCCTGCCGCCGATGCACCGCTTCCTCGATGTGTGCCTGTCGGTGCAACAGGACCGCGATCTCGCCGCCAGCGTGCACAGCGTGTTGCCGCTGCCGGCACCGGTGATCATCGACGAAGACAGCGATGAAAAACTGCTGAAGACCGATGACCCGCTGGACCTCAGCGACTTTGCCGACGAAAGCGAAGAAGACGCCCTGGCCCGCGCCATTGCCGAAGAACAGGAGACCGACGCATGAGCAAGGAACGCTACGGCATCCGCCGCTTTGCCCTATTGAACACCGCCGGCTACAGCTTGGGCCTGTTCCCGCTGGAAGAGCCGCTGTCGGTGTATGGCGCGAACAACCTGGGTAAATCCGCCTCGATCAACGCCCTGCAGTTCCCGATCCTGGCGCGCATGTCGGACATGAGTTTCGGCAAGTACACCCTGGAACAATCGCGGCGCTTTTACTTCGCCACCGACACCAGCTACATCCTCGTGGAAGTGTCGCTGCCCCACGGCCCTCACGTGATCGGCGTGGTCGGGCGCGGTCCGGGCGGCGGTTTCGGTCACCAGTTCTTTGCCTATGCCGGCAAGCTCGACCTGGCGCATTACCAGAAGAACGATACCTGCCTGCGCCAGAAAGAGCTGTTCACCAACCTTGAGCGCGAAGGCCTGAAAGCCTACGAACTCAAGCCGGATGAACTGCGCCGTTTGCTGGTCGGCGGACATACGTCGATCCCGCTGGACCTGACCTTGATCCCGCTGCGCTCCACCAGCGAGCAGAGCCTGAAGACCTTCCGCGCGCTGTTTATCAACCTGCTGCACATGCGTGAAATCACCGCGGCCAAGCTCAAGCAGCTGTTCCTCGATGCATTCGAACACAGCTTGCGTTCGGGCAGCGTGGACTACATCGCAGCGTGCGAAGAAGCCTTCCGCGACGTGCGACGCATGGAACAGGACTACCACTCGCTGGTGGCCGCCGGCCCGCTGGTCGAGGCGCTCGCCAATGGCGTGAAACAGCGCGACATCCTGCGTGGCAAGCTGCATCGGCTGTCGCCGCTGCTGGACTCGCTGCTGGGCACCTGGTCGGACTACGCCAGTGCGCGCAAGGAAGAGCTGACGATCCAGGCCGAACACTACCGCAACGAGCAGGATGCGCTGCAGAACGACCAGCGTGGCGGCACCCAGGAGCTGATGCGCCTGGAGCGCGAGATCAGCGGCATCCAGCGCTGGCTGGGTGAGCTGTCGGTGCTCAAGCATCGCTTCGCCCTGGTGGATGACGTCAAGGTGCTCGAGCAGCAACTGCTGGCGGCCAAGGATGCTCACGACGAACTGGCGGGCGCCCTGGCGCAGTCGCGGCAGTTCAGCGCCGAAGACCTCGACGAGCGCTTGCGCGACCTGGAAAAACGCCTGAAGTCGGTCAAGCAGCAGCTCGATCATGCGGACAACAACAGCTACGCCAAACTGCGCGAAGAATTCTCACAGCAGGATGTCGAGCGCCTGATGCGCCTGTTCAACAGTTCGTTGTTCAGCCTGCCATTGGGTGAGCATGGGATCACGCTGGACGAGGACGGGCAGTGGGTCAAATCCCTGGAGCTGATCCTCGATGGCTTCAAGGGCGAGCGCTTCGAAGTGCCGGGCCTGTCCATCGACATCTCGCACATCGAGCCACCGGCCTTGCAGGCCCTGGCGGATCGCGCGGCATTGCGCGACCAGAAAGAGCGCCTGGAAAAAGAACTCAAGCAACTCAAGACCCAGCAGGCCGTAGCCTCTGACCGCGCCGCGAGCAAGACTCAGACCGAGGCGCTGTATCAGCAGGTGCTGGACGCGCAAAAGGCGCTGGAAGACTTCCGCCGCGCGCAAACCCTGAGCGCCGAAGAAGACGAGAAACTGGAAAGCCTGGCGCAGATGGAAGCCGCGCAGGATGAGCTCAAGCGCTCCAGTGATGCCTTCACCGAGCGTGTCCAGCAACTGTCGGCCAAGCTGCAACTGGTCGGCCGGCAGATCGGTGATATGGAAGCCAAGCAACGCACCCTCGACGACGCACTGCGCCGCCGCCAGCTGTTGCCAGCAGACCTGCCATTCGGCACGCCGTTCATGGACCCGGTCGACGACTCCATGGACAACCTGCTGCCGCTGCTCAATGACTATCAGGACAGCTGGCAAGGCCTGCTGCGCGCTGATGGCCAGATCGAAGCGCTGTACGCCCAGGTGCGCCTCAAGGGCGTGGCCAAGTTCGACAGCGAGGATGACGTCGAGCGTCGCCTGCAACTGCTGATCAACGCTTATGCCCACCGCACCGACGAAGCCCTGACCCTGGGCAAGGCCCGCCGTGCGGCGGTGACCGACATTGCGCGGACCTTGCGCAATATCCGCAGTGACTACGACAGCCTGGAACACCAGCTGGCGCTGTTCAACCGCGAGATCAACAAGCGCCAGGTTTCCAACCTGCAGAGCTTCCGCATCGTGCTGGCGCCGAACAAGGAAGCCCTCAAGCATATCGACCAGATCATCCACAGTGCCGGTCAGTATGAAGAAGGCGAGACCCTGTCGGTGTTCGACCTCAGCCAGAGCGCCGAGCAGGACAATAAGAACGAAGAGGCCAAGGAATACCTGGCCCGCCTGGTAGCCGCCAACCATAACCAGCTGGGCCTCAAGGACCTGTTCGAGCTGGCGTTCGAGATCACCAAGGTGCATGGCCAGCCGGTGATCCACACCGACATCGACGGCGCGGCATCCAACGGCACCACCATGACCATCAAGGCGCTGACCAACATGTACTTGTTGCTGCACTTGATGGACCGTGACCAGGCCGGGCGCGTGCGCTTGCCGTACTACCTCGACGAGGCCGCGGATATCGATGAAAAGAACCAGGCGGCGCTGCTCGAAACCAGTCTGCAATTGGGCTTTGTGCCGATCCTTGCCAGTGTGAAACCGCAAGTGTCTGCGCAAGTGGCGATCGACCTGGAAGGCGGCAGCGGGCCGAATGGGATCTACATTGATGAGGCGGACTGGAAGTACATCCGTCGTCACGATGTGGTGAAGGCGACGGTGAATGTGCAGGCGGACGAGCCGGAGCTGGATGAAGTCTGATCGGCAGCAGTGAAATGCAAAAAGGCCGCGATCTTATGGATCGCGGCCTTTTTTTTGGTGTTGCTGAGGGCCTCATCGCGGGCAAGCCCGGCTCCCACAGTTGACCGGGTTTTCCTATAGGAATGCAGTCGAATGTGGGAGCCGGGCTTGCCCGCGATAGCCTCGCCTCGGTTTATTTGCCGAGCGGAATTTTAGGCGCCCAAGTCAGCCATTCCTCTTCGAACTTGTCGAACAGCGGGAAGGTTTGCTGCGGCCGTGCAGCGTTGCCCATGCGCTCGCCGTCCGGCGTGGCGAAAGCGATACCGCCGGAGACCAGGGTCTCCAACGACTCGGTGCGTACCGTTGCGCCTTTGAACAGGCCAAAATCGAGACCGAAACCGCTGGTGTTCCAGAAGCGGCTGCCACCGCGTACCAGCGGCGCGTACTTCGGCTCGATCAGGATGTGGATCAGCACGCGGTCGGCGGTCTGGCCCAACTCGTAGCCGGTGACTTTGCCCACGGTGACTTCGCGGTAAGTAACCGGTACGCCTTCCTTCAACGAACCACGCCGTGCGGCACTGAGTGTCAGGCTCAGGCCTGCCTCTTGGTGGACCGCTTCAGGCGGCTGATCCAGCGCGACAAAGCTCTTCTGTGGACCGGCATTTTTCGCCGCCGGCTGCACCTCAATGTACTGCCCGGTAACCAGGGTTTCCAGGTTGGAGGTTTTCATCAGGCCCAGCTCAGGCTTTACCACCCAGAACTGGCTGCCGACACGCGCGATGCGATCCGCCACTTGGGTGATGCGCGCGCTGAGCAGCACCGACTGCATATCGGCGCTCAGGTCGACGCTCTCGATCTTGCCGACATCCAGGCCTTTGAAACGCACCGGCGTGCCAGGACGCATGCCGTCGGCGCGGTCGACCTTGATGGTCACCAGGGTGCCGCGTTGATTGGCGGCCTCGCGATCGGCAAAGAGACGGAAGCGCGGGATGCGCTTTTTCAGCGGCACATTGGATTCCGGGGTTTCGAAGGCGATACCGCCCGCCATCAAGCTGGCCAGGGATTCACTTTTCACCTGGATGCCGCCAGTGAGCCCGCCGGTCAGGGTGACGCCGCTGGCATTCCAGAAACGCGTCGAGCCGTTGACCAGGTTTTCGTATTCCTTCTCGATATGAACGCCGATCACCAGTTGCTTGTTCTTGCGCGAGAACTGATAGCTCTGCACCGAACCGACCTTGACCTGTTTATAGAGAATCGGGCTACCGACATCTAGGGAGCCGAGGTTGTCAGTGAACAGCACCATGTGCAGGCCTGGGGAGCGCAGGTCCAGCGGCGGTGCCTTGGCCCGCGCAACGAATTCGCGTTGCGGCGCGCTGCCTTTGTCACCAGGGCGAATGGCGATGTAGTTCCCCTTGACCAGGGCTTCCAGCCCGGTGATGCCCGCCAGGGAGATGGAGGGTTTGACCACCCAGAACTGGGTGTCCTGCACCAGGTAGTCTTCGGCCAATGGGTCGAGCGTCAACTCGGCATTGGCGCTGGACAGGTCAGGGTCGATCTTCAAGGTTTTCAGGCTGCCGACCTGGATGCCTTTGTACATGACGGGCGTACGTCCAGCCTGCAGGCCTTCGAAGTCGGTGAGCTTGACCTTGACCTTGATGCCAGCAGCGGCGGCGTCGAAGTCTTCATACAAGCGGAACGGCAGGCTCGGATCAGTCGGCGGGCTGTCCTTGCGGTTCTCCGGCGTGGCGAAGGCAATACCGCCGGCGACGATACTGGAGAGCGATTCACTGCGTACTTTCACGCCGGAAAGGTTGGCGTCGATGCTGATGCCGCTGGCGTTCCAGAAACGTGTGTGTTTGCGCACCAGGCTCGCGTAGGTCGGCTCGATGTAGACCTTGATCTCTACGGTGCTCTGGTCCTCGGAAAGCAGGTAGCTTTTGACCTGGCCAACCTGGATCTGTTTATAGAACACTGGACTGCCACGGTTCAGCGAGCCAAGGCGATCGGCCTTGATGGTCAGGTGCAGGCCGGGCTTGGCGTCTGACAACGGCGGCTCTTCGGAGAGCGCCTTGAATTTGCGCGTGGGCTCACCATCACCCGGGCTGGCAGCGATGTAATTACCCGACACCAAGGTTTCCAGGCCGGTAATACCGGCGAGGCTGACACTCGGCTTGACCAGCCAGAAGCGCGTATTGGTCTTGAGATATTGGTCGACGTCCTTGTTCATCTCGATGGTGGCAATCACCCCGCGGTTACTGCCCTCGTCGTCCAGGGCCAAGGTCTTGACCTTGCCCACGGACATACCTTTGTAGACCACTTCCGTTTTGTTGGCCTGGATACCTTCGCCACTTTCAAAGCGCACCTGGATCTCGATGCCCTGTTGGGAATAGGCGCGCCACCCCAACCAACCGCCGATGATCAGGGCAATCAGGGGTAACACCCAAATGGCCGACCAGTTGGAGGCCGGGCGGGTTTTAGCTTTAGGCAAATCACTCATGGTCGTCGTCCGACTCCGTGTTATCCCAAATCAGTCGGGGATCGAAAGTTACTGCGGCAAGCATCGTCAAGATCACCACACTGGCGAACGCCGCGGCGCCGAGGTTTGCCTCGACACTGGCAAGTCGCCCAAAGTTTACAACCGCCACCAGGATGGCGATCACGAAGATATCCAGCATGGACCAACGTCCAATGAATTCGATGAAGCGGTACATCACAATGCGCTGTTGCGCGGACAGCGGCTGGTGGCGCTGTACAGAGAACAGTAGCAGGCCAATGCCTACCAGCTTGAACGTGGGCACCAGGATACTGGCGATAAATACCACCGCCGCGATGGGAAACATACCGTGCTGCACCAACTGGATCACACCGGCCATGATGGTACTGGGATCCCCCTGGCCGAGGGAATTGATGGTCATGATAGGCAGCAGGTTGGCCGGGATATACAAAATGGCCGCCGTGATCAACAACGCCCAGGTGCGGGTGAGGCTGTTTGGACGCCGGGCATGGATCAGCGCACCGCAGCGAGTGCAGGTTTGCTCATCGGTGTCCGCTGCCTGTTTGTTCAACTCGTGGCATTCGGTACAAATCAGAATGCCTGCATCAATCGCCCGCATGATCATCCTCTCCTGACAACGCTTGCCAGACCTGGTGGGGCGACATCACCACCTCAAGCAGTACCTGAACCACTAATAGACTGACAAAACACACCAGCCCCAAGCCGACCGTGATAGAGGCCATGTCGGCGAGCTTTACGATCGCCACCAGTACGCCCATCAGGTAGACCTCCAGCATCCCCCAGTCTTTGAGGTGGTGGTAAATGCGGTACAGCAACAGCCCATAGCTGCGGCCCACCTTCCAACGAATGCTGAGCAGGACTGCGAGCTGGCAGAGCAGCTTGAGCAAGGGAATCCCCATGCTGCACAGGAACACAACGGCGGCGACGCCTTGCATGCCGGTATCAAACAAGCCGACCACGCCACTCCACACGGTGTCTTCCGAGGACTGCCCGAGTAGATTGAGCTGCATGATGGGCAAAAAGTTCGCGGGGATGTACAGCAACAGCGCCGCGAGCACCAAGGCGAGACTTCGCTCAACGACATTGTGGCGGTGAGCGTACAGCTCGTAACCGCAACGCGGGCATTGGGCTTTTTCGCCAAGGGCAAGCTTGGGTTTGCGCATCAGCAAGTCGCACTCATGGCATGCCACCAGGTCGTCCAGTGGTAAACCCGACACCTCAGGGGCATCAACCGGATCGGGCATAGATAGGGCTCTGACTCTAAAAAAGGTTAGGTGCCTATTCTAGTGGTCTGGTTCAGAAATAACTGTGCAAATTTGTCGGGGCTTGGGGACCCACATGGACATCCCGGATAGGGGGAATCGCGGGGTTAGGACGGCTTGAGCTGATGGCGGGGGCTGCGGCGGCCAACTTACTTTTCGACCGCCCAAAACAAAACCCCTGTCTGCGTTAGCAAACAGGGGTTCTGGAATTTAATCTTGACGATGACCTACTCTCACATGGGGAAACCCCACACTACCATCGGCGATGCATCGTTTCACTGCTGAGTTCGGGATGGGATCAGGTGGTTCCAATGCTCTATGGTCGTCAAGAAATTCGGGTACTGAGTCGTGACCATGTGGCCTCGCTTCAGCAAATTGGGTATGTGATAGCTTTCGGTGTTTTGTGAGCGTCGAACTTTCGGTTCATTTCGTCTTCACACACCGCAATCTGGTGCTCTTTTGCCTTTCAGCTCGAAGCAAGCAAATTGCTTGGGTGTTATATGGTCAAGCCTCACGGGCAATTAGTATTGGTTAGCT